>FMVK01000036.1 GCA_900102065.1 Lachnospiraceae bacterium XPB1003
GGCTTTTTCTGCGGAACCCCCCAAGCACCCCGGCGCATAAAGCGTGCGCCGTGCCCGGTTCCGCAGACACCTCCCCGCTTTTTAGAAAAGACAGGGAAATAGAGAAAAGGAATAAAGAAGAGATGTTATATATTCGGACTTCTGATATATATAAGCCCCTCTTGTGCGTGCCGTCGCTTTTTACCGACACTACGCCCGTTTGCAGAACCCGACAAGGGGCAAGCGCTGTCCGTTCCGGACCCCTTGTCAGAACCTGCATCCGGGCGTTGACGCTCTGGCAAAGCAACGGCAAAAGCCGCACAAAGGAGGTGCTTATATGCAATATATCAGAAGTCCAAATAAATAAAAAAAGTAAATAGGTAGATTAAAGATTTTCGTAAGTTTATAGAAAAGGAGATAACCAATATGAAGATGAGATTTGAGCAGTTTACAGAGGAAGTAGTGAATAAGATAAGAGAATTTTTACCGGAGAGCTTCGCTAATGCAAGCGTGGAGCTTCAGACGGTCACGAAGAACAATGACCTGAAGCTCACAGGGCTTACGATCCGCTGCGCAGATAATAATATCTGCCCTACGATCTACCTGGAGCAGTTCTACGACAAGTACCAGTCCGGAGAGGATATGGGAAAGATCCTGTCGAATATCGCTGATGTAAGAGTCCGTAACGAAGTAAAAAACGGCTTCGATGTTGAGCAGATTACGGACTTTGAAAGGGTAAAGGATATGATTGTTCCTCGCCTTGTCGGCAAGGAATGGAATACATCCCTGCTTGAGCAGAGACCGCATAAGATCGTTGCTGATCTTGCAGTTACCTATCATATCATGCTGAAACAGGATATTGACGGAACCGCAAGCGCTCCGATCACATATTCATTGATGCAGGGATGGGGAGTCGATGTAGATACGTTGCATGAGTTAGCACTCCGCAATATGCCTGTTCTGCTTCCGAGTACATTCCAGTCTATGAGTTCTGTATTAAGCGAAATGCTTTACAAGGATATGGATGATGAAGATGCAGAAAGGCTCCTTGCGGATATGGTACCGCAGGATGATTTGATGTTTGTTCTGTCGAACAAACAGAAAGTAAATGGCGCTGCGGCATTACTGGATAAGGATATCATGCAGAAGATTGTTGAGAAATTCGGAGAAGACTTCTATATCCTGCCGTCAAGTGTTCACGAATGTATCATCGTATCTGCTGATGCAGATATGGATACATCGCAGCTTACGGCAATGATACAGGAAGTCAATGCCGGACAGGTTGCTCCTGAAGAAAGATTAAGCGACCATCCGTACAGATACACCGTAGAAGACGGTCTCCTTTCTATCTAACATATAAAAGCTGCGCTATCGGCTATACGGGCAGAAAGGTGGTTTTATGACGAATGAACAGATAATTGCGGACATTGCCGCAACAATATATGGAGAAGATGCAGTTACGACCATGATCGAAAATGGAGAGGATATACCGCTTCA
>FMVK01000021.1:0-2153 GCA_900102065.1 Lachnospiraceae bacterium XPB1003
AACACATCATATGAATACTTATATGAGTTCCCATCAGGAAGCTTGACTGTAGACACTTTTCCATTCGCATTATAGGTAATAGATGTCTTATTTCCTTCCGGATCCTTTACAGATGTAAGATGTCCTTTGTTGTCATAGCTGTACCTGGTTGTGAATCCGAGTTTATCTGTATATGAGATCTTTTGATTTTTCCTGTTATAAGTAAATCTTTCCTCTCCGTCATAGTACTTAGTAGCAGTATGGCGCAGGAATTCATCATGCTCATATACAAGAACATTGCCATTAGCTTCTCTCAGAGTGACAGTCTGTGATCCGTCGTCATACTCACATACATTGCACCCGCCGTCAGCAAAGACCTGTCTGGTTATCCTTCCTGCATCATCATAAGAATTCTGTATCGATGTTATACCCCTGCGATTAACAACAGCGCTTATACGTCCGTCATCAGAATACTTATATGTTTTACCTGTGCCGTCAGGATATACAACGCCCGTGAGGCACTCTCCCTCATAAATGTATCTTACTGTTCTGCCTGTATGATCCTTAAGACTTTCAAGCCTTCCGTTTGTTCCATAATTAAGCAAAAAAGCACCCTGTCCCGGAGTCTTTACAGCCGCCAGGCGCTTGATCCCATCCACACTTTCATAGATCATCTCGGATGTTTTCCCGTTATGATCTCCTCTCTCCGTAACAAGGCCGGACTTATCAAATCTCACATAGCTTCCGCTATCCATCCGAACGATGAAACCATCAGCTTCCTCGCTTAATACTCCCGGTTCACCATGGATCTCTTCCCAGACTTTCTTTCCGCGTATCGTGATCTGTTTATATGTCCCCTTACTTCCATCCGAATAAGAAATGGTAATATCATCACCGTCTCTTAACATACGCTCACTAAAGTCCGTACTCCATCCGGCGCCAAGTATTCCTCCATCATTCTGTTCGAATATAGAATTATAGAAACGTCTGAAGACTAAAGGGTACGATCCTCCAATTTTAATATCCGTTTCTTCACTTACATAATTACCTGTGGACATATTTACAGGGTCTGATGCATATGCAATAAATCCGGGCTTTGCTCCGGCTGCAAATCGTGCAGAAGTGGATAATCTCGACAGATAGGATTCACGCGCTTTCCCGGTCATACCGGCCAAGACCGGATTCGCTATATTGGGGCGAACCATTGAGAACATCATGTTCTTTCCAACACCCGCGCCCGAACTTCTGCCATTCCCGTATCTTTCAAAGCCTTTACTTTCAAGTTCGATCTTTGTTGTATCTAACTTAGCAGTTCCTATCTTAACAGACATCTGATCACGCATCTTCTTCAGTCTGGAATCAAGCTCCATTTGAAGTGCTTCAGTCTGAGAGCCGCTCAACTCTCCCGTATGGTCTGAGATAAAAGCTTCATAATTTTCTCTTACTTTAGGGATCATGCCGCCTTTTCCGGACTCATCCGTGATCGCATCAAGATTTTTTACAACATTAAAAGCATGAGGTTCAGTAAAATCAACTCCTGTAACAGCAGCTCTTGCGCAGACATTCTTATAGAGTCTCTCTATATCTTCGCTGATAGCTCTAAACTTCTTATTATAAGACTTAAAATCCTCTATCATCTTATCAAGACATGAGAGCTTATAATGAGCTGTTTCATCCTCGTTCAACTCGTTTTTAAACGAATCCAGCAAGTCTCTCTGGTTGCTGTCAAACAGTTGAAGCAAATAGCTGTAATCATTGTTGCTCTGTATTTCTTTTCCTGTAATATATTTCTTTGTACTGTCAGCCTCGTTTCCGGTATGTGATTCATCATTAACATAGTCTCTGAATATCGTATTATACTCATCCGATAAGCTAAGAAACTCCTCATTAATCTTTCTGAATTCTTCAAAACTACCGGCAATATCTGCCTGATCCCATGTATAATCTTTATTTATCATTATTGATGAACCTGTCTTACTACCCGAATTTGACATCTGTCAGCCTCTGCTATTGTTGAATCTATCGCAATATTTTTATTTACTATTCTTCTTCCGGCACTTCCCAACCATCGACAATTTCGTAGTCGAACCCATTATCTATTGCATACTGCTCGGCACATGAACCGGAAACTGTAATGATCTTACAGCCACTCACATCCGCATACTTAATTTCCT
>FMVK01000021.1:3598-16117 GCA_900102065.1 Lachnospiraceae bacterium XPB1003
GCCTTTACAGTCTCTAAATTTTTACAATCCATAAAAGCACCATCATAAATGATTTTTATATTCTTAGGGATTGTAACGCTCTTTATCTTGCTATTTCCCGCAAAACAATTACCTCCAATCTGTGTGACCGGCATTATACCAATCGTGTTTGGTAATATTATGTTTTCTTCATTGCCATGATATTTTCTTAAACCTACTCTGTTACTGTAAAAAATCACCGTAAAGTCTCCAACCCGACTTTTGATAGGATGCGATAATAATCTTATATAGATCAGTAACAAGACAACAATAATACAGACTATAACGAATATCATTCTTTTAGTAGTTTTCTTCTTCATTTCAATTATCCTCTTCATTAGGCTCAGGGTTCACCGCCTCTCTAAATTCATCAATCAATGATGTATTCTGAGTACGGGATGAAACACACATTTGGTTTATACAAACCATCCTCAAATCATCGGGAATTTGAAAGAAATTATCATATTCAAATCCTTCTTCCCAATGTGATTCTCTGGCTTCTGTTTCACCGAAATAGATCAAGTTTATGGCATTCTCCACTTCTTCATCCGTATATTTGTCCTTAACAAAATCGCTTTGCACTTTCAATTTCAAATCCTGTCTGGTTTTCCAATTAAATTCGATCTGATATAAATTTTTACACCCTTCATAGTTTAGTCTGGTTAATTCAAGCATATTTCTGTACTCAGTTACCTGAATACCATTTGGCGTATAAGAAGACCCCAGCTGAAGTGCTGAGTAATCCAAACTCGAGCCTATATCCGCATAATAATCATCATCAATTTTACTGTATCCAATAAAATCATTTATTAATGTAGCTGCAGTACTTCCTGCCTTTCCGGCTATGACTGCAGACGGATCATATGTCCCCGGGATTTTTCCAACCGTACTAATCCCGCTTTTTAAATCACCAAAAGCAATTGCCGTTATTGCCTGTATCGGAACTCCTACTCCTTTCGGAACTATACAAATAATAGCATCTGCCGCAAGTTTGTAAGGAAATTCCCGTTCAGCTTTAAGCACTTTTTCCCGCGCTGTTTTCACATTATTGTTTCCTGCCGCTGCCATTCCAATGCTTCCATCGTCATTAATACAATCCATAGCCTGTATCCCTGATGATCCATTATACTTAAGCATGACGACACTAAAATCCCAGCTGTTATTTGGATCACTGCTATCAAACGAAATATAAGGAACACTCTCATTGTCCATCCTATCAGAATCTGCAATTTCTTCATTATATGCATTCCTGATCATAGCCCAAACAGAGGCGTTCATATTGGCAGCTCCCATAACTTTTTCAATTTCTTCCTCATTTATGTTGATTCCGTCACCAGGAATCTGCCCTGTTTCAATTTGGTATTCGTAGTAGGCAGTTGCCCATCCCATTTTATTAATAAGATCAGAATCAATCAGTGTATTTGTACACATCATGTCTAACAATGTTGCACCGCCAATTATTTCTGATTGGTAATCAATATACTTGTTATTGTTATTTAAAACAGCATTTACAAAATTCAGGTATTCATTCTTCAGATCATCATCCTGATCATTCTCAACCGACAGCTCCAACAATAAATTTGAGTAATCAGCCAATTTTAATGCACACCCACTGGATATAGTTGAGGGAATCACATCAGAAAGGAAGCTATAACCCTTTTCCGATGTAAGCAGTCCCATAATAAGATTCAAATCTTGTGTATTAACACTAGTCTGTACATAACCGGCCATATCCTCCATTCCCAATCCTGTCACTTTTTTAAAGTAGTTAAATGCTCCCGGTTCCTGTTTTTCAATGTTGACAAGATAATCATAACTCCTGGAATAATCCATATATAATCCCAAAGGTTGAACTTTTTCACGAATATCTTTTTCGGGAATTTCATCGTATACTTTAGAAAATGTAATCGAATTACTATTTTGGCGAATTCTAATATGTCCAAATGCGTCTATTCCCGTCTCATCTACAAACGGCATCGTTCTCATTTTCGCAAGCACATCCATCGCACTACAATCCTGGTCAGAAATGTATTTTTCCAAATCACACAAACGCTCGGAATTAAAAGCCATATTAACTGACTCGCCTCCATTTTGAAACAAAGTCAGAATATTCTCTAACCTATCCAATTGATCTGAATAATTGTCAACAGCATTATTCATATCGACAGTATAAACACAAGCAATAGCACATTTAACCTCTTCGCTAAAATTATCCCATTCTGACAGTGACAAATCTTTTAAACCCGAAAGATCTCCTCCATATTTATCGAATAACGCTTCTATCGCATCATTGACTGCTTCGTTTTCCGTCAGATAATCCATATACAGATAGTGACAACTTCCCGCCGGATAAATATATATTCCTATTTCTTCATTTGTATCGGATTCATATAATCCATCGGACAACAGAAATCTAATCCCGTCCTTTGTTTGTTTTACACTTATGTGGTTATATCCGGCAAACCCGCCAACTTGACTCCGCTTCATCCCCATCATTAAACTGAGCATACGTCTTGCATTACTTTTTCCACATGGAACAAGTCGCTCTAATTCTCTAAGCCTGTCACAATCAAAAGCTTTTTCGGCCCTTTTTTCATATATTTCTGTTTTACCATTCTGTAACAAAGTTAAGATTGCATTTATCCTGACTGTGTCGGCAGGATACTGCGTGGTAACAAGATTCATGTCCTTATAATAGATCTGCGCAAGAGCCTTCTTTCGGGTTTCACTGAATTCATCCCAAACAGTGAGCGGACAGCCCATCAATCCTGACAGATCATCACCATACTCCTCAAAAAGCGCAACAATTTCTTCATCAACCTTTGCATCTCCGGTCTTATAGGATACACGAAATCTACTATCTAATTTAGGCATAGTTGACACAGGTGCATTAAGAGATGATCCGGTCTGCGTCTTTGACGATACAGGCATGGCGTTATGCTCCACCTTGTCGGCAGAAATCCTTTGCGTGGCACTTTCATTGATTGCCCTATGGTTATCGGATATTTCTTGAAGTCTATCCGCCAAAAGCAGAGTTGCGGCTTTCTTCATCTTTCGGATTTCGATGATTGCTTTCTGCATTTCATAGTATTCCTGCATGATAGGATTTCCGGCCATGAATACTGAAGGCTCAGGGCAAGTTAAATTATCATCTACGACTCTTTCACCCACTCCTCTTATAGCTTTAACATGTCCATCAAACTTATCCAGATCTATCTTTATAGGATTGTTATTTCCCATTTATATGCTTCCTCAATATATACATTCAACCTGTGTCCCGTCATTAATCATCTTCCTTAGGCGGTCCCCAGTGCTCTTCATCATCATCATCGTCGTCATCATCATCTAAAGCATCTAATTCATCTTCGAGATCATCCAGTTCATCCTCGAGATCCTCTATCATATCTTGTATCTCCGTTAAAGCCTCTCTAATATCTCCGATCAGAGTAACGACTTCACCATCATATGTAGCTAGCAGCGATCTTACTGTATTCCCCTGCATTTCTGCCGCTTTTTCATTTAGTCCGGCCCAATCACCACTTCCCGTAAAATCATGATTATCTACAGGAGTAATAATATTATCGTTCAGATACGCTCGATAGCCCTCCAAAGTATCTCTATATCTGTAGAGATCCTCTTTAATACCTTCATATTCTCTTATCTTAGCCTTAACCCTTGATATATCGGCTTCGATCGATGATCTGCTCCTGCTCATTTCTTCTCCTGTTATTTTTAATCCTGCACCGATACTTATGACCGGTGCAGTGATTAATAATTGATATTCTTAAACTATATTCAGACTGCCTGCAGCACTTGTATCGATCTTCTCCATACCTGCAGAAGATGTCTTTACCGCTTCTCCGCATGCAGCGATCTCTTCTACATATTTAAGGAGCTCCTGATAGAGTTCATTAAATACATCCTCTGACTTCTGAGCTATCGTACCCTCCATGCTTCCGGAGAGATCCGTTACGATCCTCTTAGAATCAGTAATGATATTGTTCAATTCATCACTGAATCCGCAAAGCTTAACACCTGCATCTGTTAACTGAGACGTATTAGCTTTAATTATACCAATTGTACCCATTTTTTCTCCTTTTCATTATCTTCACTATCTGATGACCGGTTATTAGTTTCCGTTGAATACTGATGCAGCGCGGTTATTGTAATCCTCGAATACTGCCTCTGTTTTTTCAGCCCATTCAGCGATGGAGATAAGATTCTCTGACATCTGCTTAAGCTTTAATGCAAGTCTGTCTACGCGTGCGGATGCCGCATCACCTGCTTCTGCCTGCCATGCCTCTTCGAGAGGTCCCCTCAGATTGTTGAGGCTGACATTAAGATCATCCAGTGACGCTGCATTGGCTCTTAATCTCTTAGCCGCATCCAGCACTTCATCAAGACTCATTCCGACAACTTCTGCCATTTTGTTTTCC
Organism: Lachnospiraceae bacterium XPB1003; assembly: GCA_900102065.1. Lineage (GTDB taxonomy): Bacteria > Bacillota > Clostridia > Lachnospirales > Lachnospiraceae > NK4A136. The sequence continues at coordinate 8,053 of FMVK01000021.1, forward strand.
TCCTTGTAAATGTATGATTGTGTTTTATATTAGATGTCCCTTAATTTAAGAAGACACAAATATCAATTTGAAATAACCTTATCCTGCTCTATCCTGAATCCGGGTTTACTCTTTGCAATACCGCTGTTGCTCTCAAGCACGGTCGTCTTCTCATCATCGGCTTCCGTATTAACCACATTTCGTGGTAACACTGTTGTAGCCTCCATATCCGGACTCGTCTCACTATGCACAGTTTGGGCGGCTGTCACAGGCTTCGTTGCTTGCTTATGTTTCTTTGCTCTGTCTCTCGTATGATCCGTCGACACTCTTGCATCGATACCGCTTAGCATCAGGAACAAATGAAATATCCTGAATCTAAACCACAGCACCACAGCAGCAATTCCAAATATGATCCCAACCACAAGCAGTGTAGTTGCTATGATCCTGTACTCTCCTGCCGTGGAATTGATCTGTGTAACAGGATTCCCATCATTCATATATCTCAAGACATTGATTTGATAACGATCCATTTTTTAATCCTGCTGATCAGAAGAGAATGCGTTCTCGAGCGCTCGTTCCGCACTTACTATGCTCTCTTCCAGATTCTCTTTCATCTTTTTTATACTGTCCGTATCACACTCAATATCACTTTCAAGTCTGGAAGAGATATTGTCGATCTGTTCCTTCATTTCCTTGTAACTGATACCATCCGCCTTGAAAGCAGGAGCGTTCTTATATATCTGACTTATCATTTCCTTATAGACCATAAGCGCAGTGGTGCTGTTGTCCTCAGCAGCGATATCTCCCTCTGTTATTGCTTTCAGATCTTTCCAATAATCAGCGTAGCTGACCTTGGAGTCTCCGCTCTTATTCGGTTTCCCTATATTGGTATAGTAATCGGCTATCTTCCCGAGTCTTTCCGCCCTTTTCACCTTGCTATATGGAAGCGTGTCAGATTCTGCCGCGATATTGAACCATGAGGCAGATTTCTTTTTATCGCCTTCCTCGTCATAGTAATAAAAATATGCCAGTCCCAGATTGTATGCGAAGTCTTCGTATGCCTCTTCATTAGACATCAGCATATCCTTATATGTATGATCTTTGTCATAATGTGTTATTAATAATTCTCTTAGCTCCTCATCCTCTTCCACAGAGAAATTATCATCCGCAAGATATACCTTATTCAGCAGTTCCAGATACCCCGTCTCTTCCGATGGCTTAAGGCTTATAGCCTGACCATATTTCTCTATCTGTTCAGTACTGTCGAGACTGCCGGCATCATTGATGATATTCTTATAGCCGGTATCCTCCAGGCTCCCGGCCGACTCCGACAAAGCGATGGAGCCACCGATACAAGCGCATGATATTAATGCCGATGCTCCAAATGCCACCAGTTTAAGTGTTGCGCTCCTTCTAAAGGAATTATCTATTTCCTCGTAATGCTCAAGATCATACAGAACCTGAGAGCATGATTGATAACGCTTGTCAGGATCCTGCTGCGTGCATTTAGAGATTATCTGTTCCAGTCCTGCCGAAAGATTCTGATCCCACTTTCTTATCGGATAGATCTCATAGGGCGGCGAGCTGGGATTATGTCCGGTAACCAGGTGATAGAGTGTTGCTCCAAGGCAATAAATATCTGTTCTTTCATCTGTCTGGCCCCTGCCTCCGAATTGCTCCGGAGCGGCATATCCTCTTGTTCCGAGGCATGTCGTATCTTCAATGTTTTCTCTCTTGTATGTCCTTGCCGTACCGAAATCGATCAAAGTAATATTTCCGTCCGGCTTAAGCATAATGTTGCCCGGCTTTAAGTCTCTGTAAATGATCGGAGGTTTCCTTGTATGCAGATAACCAAGCACATCACACAATTGTTTTGCCCATTCGATCACATGCTCCTGAGGCTGCGCACCATTCTCCTGCAGTGTCTTAAGCAACGTATTGCCCTCGATATAATCCATTACGATAAGAAAGCAGCCTTCACTGTCGATCACATCAACAATACTGGGAAGACAGGGATGCTTTAACTGCTTAAGCATATCCGTTTCTACAATAAGGCTTTGCCTTACTACCTCAAAATCTCCTGTCCCGTCCTTGCGGACTTCCTTGACGGCCCACGGCTTATTGGCACGCTCATTCATCGCAAGATAGACCGTGCTCATTCCACCACGGCCGATCACGCTCAATATCTTATATGTACCGGCTATTACAGAACCAATCTCAAGCATTATCTTTCACGCGCCCCGATCACAACAACTGAGATATTGTCTGTCTCTCCGGCATCCTTTAGTAATCTGATCCTGTTTTTTAACCTGTCTTCCATTACGCTTTCAATTTCAGAGACGGTCGGTGCCGCATCGGATCTGATATCATCCTCAGTACTCAGCTTCCAGAACCCGTCACAGCATAATAAAAACGAACTATTACCTTGAAACTCTCCCTGATGATAATCCGGTACCACTTCATCAGATGCGCCGATACACTGAAGGAGCACCCCTCTGGAAGGGTTATTCTTAGCTTCTTCCTCCGTGATCAGTCCTTTATCTATCTGCATCTGAATATATGACTGATCGTGTGTTATCTGAATTACATCTTTTTCCGTGATCATATACGCACGGGAATCTCCCACATTCATTACAAGATATCTGCCGCCCATTAAGAGCATTACAACAGCGGTTGACCCTAAATTTATCGAGCGTTCTTTTCCGTACAATGCAAGGCTGTCATTCAGTTCGTTAACGATGCTTCCCCATTGATTCTTTATCAGAAGAAATATATCCCTTTGCTCTTCGTCTTTCACGTCAAGTTTTGAAGTGCTGTCTTCCGGCACCAGCAGATCAGGCAGTTCGTTGTGGAACCATTTTTCGAAGCGTCTTATTATCGTTTTGCTCGCCACTTCACCATGTGTGAGTCCTCCCACGCCGTCACATACTGCACCCATCGCTATACGCCCGTAATCATCGGTATCCGCCACTTTGATCATAACGGCATCCTGATTCACACTTTTTTGTCCTACATCTGTAACAGCGCATGTTATGAATTGCATCGAAATACTTATCTCCTGTAACTGAACTCTTCGTCAGCTATCGTGATAGTGTCACCATAGCTGATCTCTTTCGGCTCTCCGCCGGCAATTCTTACTCCGTTTAGGAACGTACCATTGGTTGATCCAAGGTCAGTGATATACATACGTCCTTCTTTTGCTTCTATGACCGCATGCTGTCTGCTTATGGCACTGTTATCTTTGATGCAGAGCTCGACATGCAGGCTGTCCTTCCCTATCGTATAATGAGGTTTATCTATGATATGGTTCTCTCCGTTTTTACGTCTCAGAAGATTCCCGTAATATGCAGTATTGCTGCTTCCTGCCGTTGCTCCTCCAAGCACGGTGGTACTTCCGTCATTTCCGCCTGACAGGATAGAAGTATCCGTTGATTCCGGAGAAAATGTCACTACCTTTCTCCGTTCGGCCTGATCGCCGTATCTTCCGGCCCCATCAGGTATTTCATCTTTTTTCTTTTCTTTTTTTACTTTCTTTTCCTTGTCCGGTTTCTTATCTCCGACTTTTGCCAATACTATTATCAGAGTTATGAGCAGCGCAGATACTACCGTTCCCAGGACTATCAGCACTATCCAAATCCATAAAGGCAGGGATTGCTTTTCCGGCTCGACAGGTACTACCTCTGTTTCTTCCGGTTCTGCGATCTTATCTTCCGCTTTTTCAAGTTCCTGTGCTGCATTGATCTCTTCGGTAGTAATGCGACTGTATTCGATCCCCAGTGCATCAAGTACCTTTATCAGTTCAGCCGAATCAACCGCACAATAATACTCGCCATCCTTGATCCCGCAATTAACACCGATAACATATCCTTTATCATTAATAAGCGGGCCGCCTTTATTATTTCCTCCGATCACGCAATCGTGTTCGATCACGTGGATATCATGGTACGTCTTGATATTTGTGATATTACCCGGCAATATTGCAACATCATCTTCGTCATACATCGCAACATTACTGTTATATCTCACCTCTTTGGGGAATCCCAGTGAGCACACGCTTTCGGTAAGCTTATAAGGCTTTTCACTGTTAAGATCCTCTGATGAAAGAATAGTCAGGGGTGTTCGGTTGAATATCGGCTGTTCAAGTTCAAGAACAGCTATTCCAAGCTCCCGGCTCATGGTAACCACCTGTGCACCAATGGTCACATCGCCTTCCACAACTACCTGGTATGACAGATTGATCTTATCCCATTCGGTATTACCCGGATCCTCCTCATCTATCTCCACACCCAAGCTCATAAAGGCATCATCTCTTACTTCTTTAGACGGTGCTATCGTATCTGCCAGAGTGATAACATACTCTCCGGATTCCGAATTGCCGATAATAAATCCGGTAGAACCAAGCACAATATGTTTTGCACCGGCAGGATCAGTGTATATACTGTTAACCTGAACTATACCGTTTTTTGCTTCTTCACTGTTATTGGTTAACGGGCCGACCGCTTCCGATGCCATGGCAAAAAAAGGATCAATAACAGTTGATAATGATACAACTGTCACCAATCCTATTAATACAGATCTTATTTTGTTCTTAAACACTTTGATCCACACTCTCATATTATTATTTCCTTTTTCTGATAAAGAAGAATACCGCAACTGCCATACCGACAAGTATCAACGATATCGATCCGATCATAATTGCGACATTTCGTATGGATATTCCCTTTGAAAGCAATCCACTATCCACGCCATCGCTAAGCATCGACTTATCACTATCAGCCATGCTAATTATTCTTCCCGCATCTGCTGAAACGATAATATTGTCATACTTCAATTCGGTAATATTACCGGCTGCATCAGAGGCGGAAATATATATATCCTGAGGCTTATCTTCTGCCGGTATCCTTATAACGATCGTATCGTCAATCTCTTCACTCGAATATGATGAAAGCAGCTCTTCTTCGCTGTAGACAGCAAGATCTACAAGCTCCATGTTGTCCGTGACATCAATGGTTATCTCATGGCCATCCTCTTCATATTTACCGTTATTCTTAAGTCCGGAAACAACCACGGAAGGTGCTGTCGTATCAACCGCGAAGTCAACCTGTTTTCCTTCTGATCTGTTATCCTGCTTATTACCGGCTCTATCCTCAGAATAAACCATGACAGAATATCTTCCGTCTTTCCTGAAATTCTCAGAAGAAATATTATAGGTAAACGACTTCCATGATTTATCGGTTCCTTCCGACTCAACGCTGTAGTCTTTACCTTCTTTGAGAACAGAAATATCTCCATTCCGGTCAATCGATACTTCTTTTAATGTAAGTCGGTCTACATTAATCTCTGTTACAGATACTTCCATCGGTTTATTGGTATAGTACCCGTCCACGATCGCCTGTGTATCTTCATCGATCACATAAACCGAGCCAAAACGATTAACGGAAAATACAAGTTCTTTTTCCACTTCATTACCGGCTTTATCCTTAACCCTCGCAATGAGTGAATACAGATCATCATTTTCCTTTATGTGTTTAAAATCAGCAAATGCAATAACATGCTTACCCGCATCAAATATATCCGAAAATTCCGGTTCAACAGTTCCGTTATTCGCACCCTTTAATGAGATCTCCACTCCGGATCCGCTGATATTATCATCACTGTATTTTATTACAGGTGCAACAGTCCCGTTATTGGCAGAATAATTCATCACGCCTTCTATACTAAGTTCTGGAGCTGTCTTGTCTATCGTGAAGATATCACTGACATATGTTTCCGCCGTATTACCTGCAAGATCACTGGCGTTGATCAAAAATCCATAATTACCATCGGATTCAAAAGATAATGAAGCTGTATGCGTTTCGCCTCCCTGTGTGGAAGCAAAAGCAGAAACAGCGGGCAATGCATTCATCTTCATTCCTGTAGCAGCTTGTGTTGTAACCGCCACCATATTTTTATCAAATGATAACTCGTCTACAACTATCGTAGCCTTTCGCGAGGAATTATAATAAGAATCATTAACTGCATCCTTATTATCAAACACAACGCTGATCCTGGGGGCTGTGGTATCTATTACAAATGATGCAACTCTTATTTCTTCCGATCCATTCTCCGCTTTATCTGTTGTCTTAAAGCTCAGATCATATATACCATCATGATCGAATGTAACCGTCATAGTGTGGCTCATTCCTTCATTACTCCATGCGGATAATGCAGGAGCCACATCCGAAGAATTGATCACAAGCTCAGTCTGATTTTCCGAGAAAGTATAATCTTTGACCCTGATCGTTGCAGTTCTTGCTGACTTATAATACTTTTCGTTAGTCGGAGAGTTATTATCAAAGTTTATCGATACCTCAGGTGAAGTTCTGTCAACAGTAAATTCCGAGCCTTTAAATCTATCGGATTCATTTCCCGCCCTGTCTGTTGCCTTCGCAGATACGTAATATACACCATCGGCATCTAAAGTCTTACTGGCAGTCCATTTTGCAGCGGAAGCATCATAACTGAAATCGCCCGAAGAAAACTCCTCAGAGAATGATGTACCGTCGTATTTTGTACCTTCTACAGAAGCCTCTATCTTAGCCGGATCAAGATGTTTGTCAGTGATCTTTACAGTTACCTTTACAGAATTTCCATAGTAACTCTTGTCCTTACCTTCAGGTGTTACCTCATGTCCGCCGGTACTATATTCAACACTTATATCAGGTGCAGTCTTATCTACAATGACATGTGGACTCCGCGCAGCAGACGACTGATTTGCGCACATATCTTTTCCGCTTATGTCGAACAGATAATCTCCCTCTTTTGAAACAGTGTAATTAAATGAGTACTCGGACTTTTTGTCATCCGGTGAATAAGAAGGAAAAGACGATATAGCCGGCTTATCGAATCCGTTTACAGCCGTAACTTCGATTGATGAAAGATCCGGATATGATTCCTTCATCAATACAGATCCCTCAACATCATGATTAAAATAGAGCGCCTTATCTTCCGAATCTGAATATGCACTTTCCGGTATTGGATTGCCGTCAACGCTCTTATATTCAAACGTCGGCGCTTTATTATCAAGAATAAAACATGTGGGATCAGCACCGCCGCGTCCATTGATATATGTACGATTCCCTGCCCAGTCATATACACTCGCATTCTTGATAAACAGCATGCCTTCTCCGCCTGAAGGCACCCCAAGCTTTACAGTGAACGGACGCGGAGTTTCTCCGTAATAATTTCTGAAAAAACCGCCTGCGTTCAGTATGATATCTCCGTCATCATCAATGACGTTATATGAAATGCCGCGTATTCCGGAAGAATATTTTCCGTTATGATTGCTTTTCTCGGCCAAGGCATCATTAGCGGAAATAGTAAGATCCACATCTTTCGAAGAGTAGATTATCCCATCTTCATATTTCACGCCGAGGTAATAGCTGACTGTACTGCTTCCCTTGGCTGCAGCCTTGATATTGTTATCTATAACAGGCGAATCATTATCTATACGGATCAAAACAGGCTTATCTTCCGCATTCACCCGTGTCTGTACTCCATACTTATCAAGATAGAGATCGTATTCATCACATGCTTCAACAGATGCATCAATATTGAATGTTAAAGTATAAGTATTTGAATCATTCAGCCACGATTGATAGAAGTAGGACCAGTTGTTATAGTTCAGCTTTGACTTGATATCATCGCAAGCGATCACATCTTCCGATTCATCTTCACGAGCCTTCAGATAAAAATCCGAACTCTTAAGTGAAAGATCATCACTCTTTACCGCCATTGTCAAAGTAAGCGTATCATTTTCATACGCTGTTGCAAAATACCATGGATCATCAACTCCTGCGTGGGAAATGAAATAATTACCCATTTCACTCCCTTCGCCTACAGCAAAAAGCTGACGATCATCTATCTTCTCTGATGTACCGATTCCATTGGAAGGCGTAACCTTAACGGGATAAGTTATGGCTGAATAGCCAAATAAACCCGAATACTTACCGGTATTACCGCAATTGTCAGTAGCCACTATATCCTTGATGGTATAGCTTCCCACGTTGTTCAGTTCCGCCGTATACCTTCCGGAATCCGGTGTCAT
>FMVK01000012.1 GCA_900102065.1 Lachnospiraceae bacterium XPB1003
TATGAGGCAGGGACTATGCTGAAGACTCATCCGGATATTCCATATGATGATGGTATAAGACGTATTTATCTTTACACGGAAGGAAAATTGAAAAAAGACGCCGATGATAATGACAAAAAACTGAAAAATCTATTACAATATATAAGACGGAGTACTGAGGAAAATGTAACCGACGAAACGACCAGGCGCCTTGATGAGCTTGTAAAGGCCACCAAACATAAGAAAGATATCGGGGTAAAATATATGAAGAGCTGGGAACTGGAAAGTGAGCTAAGAGAAGAAGGGCGCGAGGAAGAGCGTGCTAATACCGAAGCAGAACGCCGCCGTGCTGATGCGGCAGAATCTAGAGCTGATGCTGCGGAGGCTGAACTTGAAAAGTATAAAGCAAAGTTTGGGAAAATATAGTGCTCATGTCAATTTAAAAACCAAATGAAGTATGTAAGCAGACCGGCGGCAATCCGTCGGTCTTTTTTTGGCCGTTTCTTGCACATTGCGGGCGTATAAAGTATAATTTCCATATGTGTGTGCACGTCGAAAGGAGTCTGCAAAGTGATTGAAGCAGTCAGTTGCGGCGGTGTGGTTATTTTCAGAGGTAAGGTTTTGTTACTGTACAAAAATTACCGAAACCGGTATGAGGGGTGGGTACTGCCAAAGGGTACAGTAGAACCGGGTGAGGAATATCCTTATACTGCGCTTAGAGAAGTTAGAGAAGAGTCGGGAGCCAGAGCTTCCATTGTGACTTATCTTGGGAAAAGCCAATATTCGTTTAATGTTCCGGAAGATACCGTTGAGAAGGAAGTTCATTGGTATCTGATGAAGGGCGTCAGTTATTACAGCAAGCCGCAGAGGGAAGAGTACTTCCATGATTCGGGCTTCTATAAATATCATGAGGCCATTCATCTGCTTAAGTTTGTTAATGAGAAAACCATTCTTGAGAAGGCATATGATCACTATCAGAGCCTTTATCGTGCAAGACTTTGGGGGAACTGATGATAGAATTTGATCCGGTTTTGTATGTCAGTCCGGGACTTAAAGATCAGAAGGTCGAGATCTGTGAAAAGCTGATGTGCAGGGAAACGGTTACTGGGATTTATATCATTTACCTCAATCTCAGCACCGGGCTCCCGGAAGCCATCCCGTCTTTACAGATCGGACAGAAGTATTATGAGGAGCATCGTACTCACGTAGTGGGACTTGCAGAGAGTTACGAATTAACGCTTAACTATCTGGCAAATGCGGCGAGGGAACGGTACGGCTTATGAGTGTTTTTCTTACCGTTCTTAAGATAACGGGAATTGTCCTCGGAAGTTTACTTGGATTAATACTGCTTTTGATCCTATTGCTTTTGTTTTATCCGTTTCATTACAGGATCATCGCAAACAAGCATGAGGAATTCGCAGCTAAAGCAAAAGTGTTCTGGCTGTGGCATATTATATCGGTCACTGTTGATTATCGTAAGGAACTTAAGACGTATATCAAAGTGTTCGGGATAGATATCTACGATCTTAAGAAAAGAAAAGAGCAGAAAGAAAAAGAGAAAGAAGAAAAGAATTCCAAAAAGAAATCCGGAAAAAAATCCCGTAATGATTCCGATGAAGTTCTGACATCCGAGGAAGCGGATGAGCTCAGAAAAGAAAAGTCGGAAGAAAAATCAAAGGGAAAGACTAAAGAAAAGTCGGAAAACGAAATTTCGGAGAAGACTTCCGCAGAAACGGTAAAGAAGTCGGAAGCCGCAAAAGATGATCGTAAATCCGGAAAACGCGGAAAAAGAAGAAAGAAGATAACTTTCCGGCAATTTCTAGACAGACTTGAAGATAAGATATTTGATTTCATCATTGACCTGCCGGATAAGGTCGCAGCATTCTGGGACAATATCACGGGCAAGATCGAAGAGTTCATTGAGAAGATAGATTATTATGACAGACTGCTGGGAAGCAAGGGCGCGGACGAAGTCATTAAGATGACAAAGTATCGTGTCGGAAAGGTACTGAAACCCCTTGTTCCGAAGAAGATAATGTGCAGTCTTGACTATTCGGATGACGATCCCGAGAAGGTTGCGAAGATGTGGCAGTATTACGCATTATCCATTCCTTTGAGAGACGGGATCCCCGGGTATTTTGATATGAATGCCGTTCAGGGTGAGAAGAATGTAGAGCTTGACTTGACGGTTAAAGGATACTTTTTTCTGGGACCGATACTGTGGCACACGGCCATGCTGGTTCTCAATAAGAAATTTAAATCGTTTATCAAACGCCTTAAGCGGGAGGAAAGTTAAATGGCTGACAATAATATTACTAATGTAATGGATGCGATGATGAAGAACATGGATCATCTCGTAGGTACCAAGACCGTTATCGGTGAATCCGTAAAGGTTGGTGATGCGGTGATCATTCCTCTTGTTGATGTTTCATTCGGAGTGGCGGCGGGAGCTACCAGCAGAGATAAGAAGAACGCAGGAGCGGGCGGACTTAGCGCAAAGCTTTCACCTTCCGCTGTTATCATGATCCAGGACGGACATGCACGTATCCTGAATGTTAAGAATACCGATTCCGTAAGCAAGATAATCGATCTTGTACCGGAGGTAATCGATAAGTTCAAAGCAAGAAAAGCTGTTACCGTTGATGAGGACGAGGCAGCAAAGGCTGCATTCCCCGAAGAAGCAGATAGTGAAGATTAAGATAGATTCTGATCGCTGATGAAAGAAAACGACGCGGAAATATCAGCTCTTGTGAGCAAAGAAGATATACAGGATTATAAGCGCAGGCTTTTCGCAGAGAAAGTCATGCTTTCATCCGAACGCGCCGAAATCGCCGAAGAAAGAGAAGCTCTTAATCGTGAGCGTAAGGCTATAGCGAGAGAGCGGAGGCAGCTGGAAAAAGAGACTAAGCAGCTTTCGGCCAAGATAGGAAGTATGAGGGAATCTGCGGAATATGAGAGGAAGAGGCTTAAGAGCGAAGCCAATCTCCTGGATGGTAAGCAGAAGATAATCGAGCGTGCTTACAGATCCCTTGATTCAGATAGGCTCAGGCTGAATATGGAATATGATGCTCTCCACAGAGAACGGGAGAATCTAAAGCGCCTGACTGAGCGATCATCCAAAGAGATGGAAGAATATGCTACTGGTATATTCTTCAGGGGAGTGAATAATCAGGTGGCGTTAAAAAAGCGCTACAAGGATCTGATGAAGATATACCATCCCGATAATATCGCAGGTGATCATGACATCATCATCAAGATAAGGGAAGAGTATGAGGATCTTTGCAGAAGATTCGGAATGAATGGAAAAAGGGCATAAAAAAATCTCCGGTTAAACCGGAGATTTTTAATTTATCTGAGAATTCAAAGTCAGGCGCGCTCTACAGTACCGCTCTTTAAGCAGGTCGTGCAAACATGCAGACGCTTAGGCGTACCGTTTACCATGCACTTAACATTCTTGATGTTTGATTTCCAGATATGGTTTGATCTTCTGTGGGAATGGCTCACATTGTTTCCAAAATGAAGTCCCTTTCCGCAAACATCACACTTTGCCATGGCTAACACCTCCCTTAGTATCAATTACATTAATAACGATTATCTACAAATATTAGTATAACGGCATAGTTACAACCGCAACAAAAGCTATTCTAACAGAAGGAAAAACGATTTGCAAGAGGAAGTTTTAACGTCGTTGCAAAGGGCATTTAAATCCTATATAATTATCGAATGTTAATAAGGAAAACATCCGTGGGGTGATCATATCCTTTAGGTAAGGAGGGAAACTGCATGAATAGTTCCATCGATACACATTTGGGCAGCATACAGATCAATAATGACGTTATAGCCAAGTACGCAGGAACTGTTGCCAATGAATGCTTTGGCATAGTGGGCATGGCAAGTGTGAATATGAAGGAAGGTCTGGTCCGTATCCTTAAGAAGGACAGTGTTGACAGAGGGATCAGTGTTAAGACGAATGGGGGAAAGCTGGTACTGGATTTCCATGTGATAGTTGCTTACGGAGTGAGCATCATCGCTGTTACGGAGAATCTGATCAGCAATGTTAAGTATAAGATCGAAGAATATACCGGCCTTGAAGTTGAGAAGATCAATATCTTTGTTGAAGGCGTCAGGGTTATTGATTAAGGAGGAGTTGGCTAAGTGGCTGTTACCGGTTTAAATCCCCAGATACTCTCGCAGATGTTTCTTGCGGGAGCAAAGAATCTTGAGTCAAAAAAAGACCATATCAATGAATTAAACGTATTTCCTGTTCCCGATGGTGATACAGGTACAAATATGACACTTACCGTTATGTCGGCGGCTAAGGAAGTTAATGCACTTGAAGATCCTACGATGGAGACCTTCTGTAAGGCGGTTTCATCAGGGTCGCTTAGAGGTGCAAGAGGTAATTCGGGTGTTATCTTAAGCCAGCTCTTCAGAGGCTTCACCAAGGTTATCAAGACATATGATGAGATAGATATCGCAGTGATCTCCGCAGGCTGTGACAAGGCTGTGGAATCAGCATATAAGGCTGTCATGCAGCCCAAGGAAGGTACGATCCTTACTGTTGCAAAGGCCATCGCCGAGAAGACCAATGAAGTCTTTGAACGCGGTGAACAGGATATAGAAGTACTTCTTAAGGAAGTTATCGCGCATGCAAAAGTAGCGCTTGATCATACTCCCGAGCTTTTACCGGTTCTGAAGGAAGCGGGCGTTGTCGATTCCGGCGGAGCAGGACTTGTAGCTGTCCTGGAAGGTTTCTATGACGGACTGCTTGGCAAGGGGATTGCTTTTTCAGTTGAGGAAGAGGCAAGCGAAGAGGGCAGCTCTGAAGAAGAGAAGAAAAAGGAGCCTCAGTTCAAGTATCTCTATCATACATCGGTAGCTCTTGTGCTTGAAAAAGGAGTGCGTCACCCGGAGGAAAAGGAAGTCCTTAAGTATCTTTCGGAGATCGGTGAGGATGGCGCTATCACTATCGAGGGCAGCATAGTAAATATCACTGTTAATACCAATGATCCCGGATTTGTGCTTCAGAAAGCCATTAAATTCGGTGAGCTTATTGATGTAGTTGTTAAGAACAGGAAGAATCCCGAAGCAGGAAAGACTGAAGGATCTGCCAAGGTTAAGGAAGAACCTGTTGAGGCTGCGCCTGTTAAGGAAGAAGCTGTAGAGGAACTTCCGGCAAAGGACTGTGGGTTTGTTGCTGTTTCTGCAGGAGACGGACTTGCAGGTATCTTTACGAATCTCGGGGTGGATGTGGTCATTTCCGGCGGACAGACTATGAATCCCAGCACAGATGATATCTTAAAGGCTGTGGAACGTGTTAATGCTCCGGTGGTATTCGTATTCCCGAATAATAAGAATATCATCATGGCTGCTAATCAGGCACGCGATCTTTCTGACAAGAAGGTAATAGTTGTTCCGACCAAGACTGTTACGCAGGGTATCACAGCCATGATCTCTTATGTGAGCGGTGCGACACCCGAAGAGAATGAAGAGACCATGCTTGCGGATATCGCAAATGTTAAGACCGGTCAGATCACATATGCTGTAAGAGATACTTCCATCGATGGAATAGAGATTCATTCCGGAGACTATATGGGTATCGGTGATAAGGGAATTCTTTCCGAAGGTAAGGACATCAAGGAAGTCATGAAGGAAATGATGAGTAAGATGACCGATGACAGCTGTGAAGTGATAAGCATCTACTACGGTCAGGATGTTAAGGAATCCGATGCCGAAGAGATGAAGAAAGCTGTTGAGGAACAGTTCCCTGATGTGGATGTGGAGCTTGAATGCGGCGGACAGCCCGTTTACTACTATATCGTTTCTGCCGAATGATCGGAGCCGGAAAAATATTATCCCTGCGGTATTTGTCACAGATACCGCAGGTTTTTTTGATATAATAGCGCTATGGCTTTAAGAGATCTTATAACGTCAATAAAAGGTGTGGGTCCTAAGACTGCAGAGGCTTTCGAATCTGCAGGCATAAGGACAGTCAATGATCTTCTTCATTATTTTCCCAGGAATTATATAGCGGTCCCGAATATTTCTCCTATAGCTGATCTGTCACATGACGGAAGAATGGTGATAAAGGGGACTATCAGAGGAGGATGCAGCATCTTCTCTAATCATGGCAAGACCATACTGTCATTTGAAGTTGCGGATTCGAGTGGGAGCATCCGTGCATATGTATTTGGAATGCCATATCTCAGAAAGAATTATTATCAGGGCAGGAAGCTTATTCTCTACGGCAATGTGACACATAAAGGTGGGAAGACCATGATGAGTCAGCCGAAGATCCTGTCGGAAGATGAATATGAGAAGCTTAGAGGGACCATGATCCCTGTTTATCCTGTGGGCAGTAAGCTTACGGGAAGTATGGTATCAAAAGCTGTGGGTGCTGTAATAGGCGACGCAGATGAGATAAGGGAATATCTGCCGGAAGATGTTGTTGAGAGGGAACAATTGCTTTCCATATCTGATGCTATAAGACGTATGCATTTTCCTTCATCCATGGAAGATGTCTATGCAGCCAGAAAGAGACTTGCGTTTGATGAATTCTTTTTATTTTTGGCTAAGATGAAGCTTTTAAAAAAAGGGCCGGAAAAGATAAAGAGTTCTTATGTGATATCTGATAACGGAGTGGTAGAAGAAAAGCTATTATCAAAGCTTCCGTATGAATTGACCGGTGCGCAAAGGCGCGCAATAGCCGATATCATAAGAGATATGGGAAGCGGTTATGCTGCCAACAGACTGGTTCAGGGAGATGTGGGAAGCGGAAAGACCATAGTGGCATTTGCATCGGCGCTCCTTGCCACACTGTCCGGATATCAGGCTGTTATAATGGCACCGACCGAAGTACTTGCATCCCAGCATTATAAAGATGCACTGGAGATGAAGGAAAAATACGGGCTGGAATGGACCCCGGGATTATTGTCGGGATCCCTTAAAGTATCGGATAAGAAATCTTGTAAAGAAAAGATCGCTTCCGGAGAGATCAACCTTGTAATTGGAACACATGCATTGCTTGAAGACGATGTGGTATTTAATGATCTTGCATTGGTTGTCACCGATGAGCAGCACAGGTTTGGCGTGAGACAGCGCATGACCATAGTTGGGAAGGGTGAAGTGCCTCATACGGTTGTAATGAGTGCAACTCCGATACCCAGAACTCTTGGACTCATACTTTACGGAGATATGGATGTTTCCGTTATCGATGAAGTGCCTGCAAAGAGACTTGAGAAGAAAAACGCGGTGGTGGATAACGGATACCGGGACAAGATCTATCAGATGATAGTCAAGCATGTCCGTGACGGTGAACAGGTATATATCATCTGTCCAATGGTGGAACGAGCGGATGCCGCAGAGTTCGGCCTGGATGAAGCGGAAGATGAGGGCGACAGTGATGCAGCTCAGGCTCTTGCCAATGTTAAGGATTACAGTGAGAAGATAAGGAGCATATTGCCTTCGGATGTGCGCATCGATTCGCTTCATGGGCGGATGAAGCCTAAGGAGAAGAATGAAGTAATGGAGCGGTTTGCCGCACATGAGACAGATGTGCTCGTTTCCACTACTGTAGTGGAAGTTGGCGTGAATGTTCCCAATGCCACAGTAATGGTGGTGGAAAATGCAGAGCGCTTCGGGCTCTCGCAGCTCCATCAGTTAAGAGGCCGCGTGGGAAGAGGCGATAAACAGTCCTATTGTATATTCGTGGCGGGGAGTGAAGATAAGGAAGTCGGGAAACGTACTAAAGAGCGGTTAGACATTCTCAAGAAGACAAACGACGGATTTAAGATCGCTGAAGAAGATCTGAAACAAAGAGGCCCCGGGGATTTCTTCGGACTGAGACAATCGGGATTGCCATATTTCAAGATCGCTGATATATATACGGATGCAGAACTTTTGAAAAAAACCGGATCCATACTGGAACAGATACTGGCAGGATCCGCTGATTCGCTGGATCGTCTTAAAGAAGCATTGCGTGTTAAAGAAAACTTAAGTTACGTGGATTTCCACGGAATATGCCTGTAAAATAATACTTGTGTGCAAATCATTTATATATATGTTTTTGCAGAAAGTGATTCGAGACGGAGAAATAAAATGGCTGGAAAGAACAAACTAAATCCCATAATCAAATGCGACTATCCCGATGTGGATGTGATAAGAGTTGATGATACTTATTATATGATCAGCACTACCATGTATTTCATGCCCGGTGCGGAGATACTGAGATCTTACGATCTCATGCATTGGGAGCATGCGGCATATGTATATGACAGGCTTGATTCCACGCCCGGACAGTGTCTTGAGGGAGAAGAGAATGTATACGGCAGCGGAATGTGGGCTGCAAGTCTCAGATATAATAAGGGTACATTTTATGTATGCTTTGTCTGCAATGATACGGGTAAGACCTATCTCTATCGTTCGGATGATCTTAAAGGTCCCTGGAAAAAATCCAATATCAAAGGCTTCTTCCATGACTGCTCACTGCTTTTTGACGATGACGGAAAAGTATATATCGCATACGGCAACAGAAATATATATGTTGCGGAATTAAATGAAGATCTGACTGCTACAGTAGATGCTGATGATGAGAGTAAGTATGATCCGGATGATAAGAGCTGCTCTTACGGTAAGCTTGTAGTTAGAGATCGTGATGATGCCCAGCTTGGTTATGAAGGCTCTCATTTCTATAAGATAAACGGAAGATATTATCTGTTTTTTATACATATGCCGAGAGCAACGGGGAAAAGAACAGAGAGCTGTTTTGTATCGGATGCTCCTATGGGAGAATATACAGGATATGATGTGTGTGACGACGATATGGGATTCCATAACAGCGGCGCGGCTCAGGGCGGAATTGTGGATACGCCATCCGGAAAGTGGTATGCAATGCTTTTCCAGGACAGCGGCGCTATAGGCAGGCTTCCGGTACTTATCCCTGTTACATGGAAGGGAGACATGCCTGTATTCGGGGATGACGGAAAGATACCGGATTCTTTCGAGACGGAAGATCTTAGACCTGGCTATGAATATACACCACTTACCGGAAGTGATGATTTTAAAAATGACATCAATGATGAGGAAAAGTCAGGAAGCTATGGGTTCCTTAGCAGATGGCAGTTCTCACATGAGCCGGATCCTGAACTGGTAGATCACGACAGTGACAAGGGAACGGTAAGGATCACGACAGGTAAGATCGCAGCTAATCTCGTACAGGCTAAGAATGTCCTTACACAGAGAACACATACACCTGAATGCTGCGCAGAGATCACTGTTGACGGAACGAAGCTTGGTGAAGGCGACTATGCCGGGCTCTGTCTGCTTCAGAGTTCGTATGGTTTTATCTCTCTTACAAGAAGAGAAGGTAAGCTCATTATCGTGACAAAGAAGCGCTTCATCGATAACGGTTCTTTCTGGGGAGAGCGAAATGATAAGGAACCGGGAGATGAGACGGGAGCGGTTTCATTTAGCGGATCAAAGATCACGTTCGGCTGTGAAGCTGTCTTTGATGATATGAAAGATACGGGAAGGTTTTATTATAAGGACGAAGCTGGAAAGAAGGCATATGTTGGAGGTGACGTAAAGCTTAAGTTCTTGCTTGATCATTTTACCGGAGCACGTTTCGGATTGTTCGTTTATTCTACAAAGGAAACAGGCGGCAGTGCTGAATTCTCTGATTTTAAAATGATAAGATAAAGTTTTTCCGTGGTTTGTACGATAAATGAACTGATGCTATAATTGCGTGGTAAAGAAATAAACGGGAGGTAAAGCAATGAATTTTTTTGGTGATCTTTTTGGATTTATATTAACGATAGTTATAGGAGGAATCTCCGGCTGGATCGCAGGCAGGATAATGAAGAGTGAGCACAGCATGCTGGTTAATATCCTGATCGGCGTAGTTGGAGGTGCTGTTGCTGGGGCTCTCTTCGGATTGATAGGCATTCACTTCGGAGGTTTCATCGGATATATAATCTGCGGTATTGCAGGTTCTTGTCTGCTGATAACGATCGTAAGACTTATCAAAAAGTGATCATAACGTAAAGAACCGGTTATAAAGGTGAAAGAGATCCGTATGACAGACGGATCTTTTTTATTGTACCTTGACAGATGTAAGCGCTTACAATAGAATCTGAAATTAAGTGATATACAGGAGGTTATTCTTTATGGATCTCAAACTTAAGAAACCGGAAGAGTGTACATATGATGCTGTATCCCTTGGGGAGGTAATGCTCCGCCTTGATCCCGGTGAGGGAAGGATACGTACTGCCAGATCTTTCAGAGCGTGGGAAGGCGGCGGAGAATATAACGTCGTAAGAGGCCTCCGCAGATGCTTCGGTATGAAGACTGCAGTCATCACTGCATTTGCAGATAATGAAGTCGGAAAGCTCATGGAAGATTTCATCCTTCAGGGTGGCGTAGATACATCACTCATCAAATGGATGAAGACTGACGGCATAGGCCGTGTCTGCAGGAACGGATTGAATTTCACGGAGAGAGGGTTCGGTATCCGCGGTGCTGTTGGATGTTCCGACAGAGCAAATACCGCTATATCTAAAGCAACCCCCGATGATTTTGATTTTGATCATATCTTCGGAGATCTCGGTGTCAGATGGCTCCATACAGGCGGCATATATGCGGCTCTTTCAGAACAGTCATCAGAGACTGTCATAGAAGCCATAAAGACAGCGAAGAAATACGGTACAGTTGTTTCCTACGATCTAAACTACAGACCGTCTATGTGGAGCGCTATAGGCGGCAAGGAAAAGGCGCAGGAAGTCAATAAAGAGATCGCTAAATATGTGGATGTCATGATCGGTAACGAAGAGGACTTCACTGCCTGTCTGGGATTCGAAGTAGAAGGAAATGATGAGGATCTTAAGACTCTCAATCTTGACGGCTACAAGAAGATGATCAACAAAGCGGCAGAGACATATCCCAATTTCAAGGTTGTGGCTACAACACTTCGCACAGTTAAGACCGCTACGGTTAATGACTGGAGTGCTATCTGCTGGGCAGATGGTGAGATATACAAAGCTAAGGATTACAATGATCTGGAGATCATGGACAGAGTAGGCGGCGGAGATTCCTTCGCAAGCGGGCTCGTATTCGGCCTTATGGAGACCGGTGATCCGGAACAGGCGGTAAATTACGGTGCGGCACACGGAGCACTTGCCATGACAACACCCGGTGATACTACCATGGCTTCAAGGAATGAAGTGGAAGCTGTCATGGGCGGCGCAGGCGCGAGAGTAAAGAGATAAATTTGTAATTAGTGCTTTGGCACGGAGGATCATTATGAATTCTGAAAAGACTGCAAAAGTATTGGAACAGTTTTCTGAGGTTGGCATCATCCCTGTTGTTGTATTAAATGATGTAAAGGATGCACTTCCCCTGGGAAATGCACTTATGAAGGGCGGACTTCCCGCTGCTGAAGTTACTTTCAGAACTGATGCTGCGGAAGAGTCTATTAAGATCATGAGTGAGAACTTCCCCAATATGTTAGTCGGCGCGGGAACTGTATTGACCATAGATCAGGTGGATCGTGCTGTAGCGGCAGGTGCAAAGTTCATCGTATCTCCCGGACTTGATGAGAATATAGTTGATTATTGTCTTAAAAAAGATATCCCCGTATGTCCCGGCGTTCAGACTCCGAGCGAGATCACGAAGGCAGTTTCTTTAGGCCTCGATCATGTGAAATTTTTTCCGGCTGAACCTGCAGGCGGCCTTAAGATGATCTCTGCCGTAGGAGCAGCATTCCCTAATGTAAAGTTCATGCCCACAGGCGGCATCAATGCGAACAATGTAAAAGAATATCTCCAAAGCTCAAAGATATTCTGCTGCGGTGGAAGCTGGATGGTTAAGGGAGATATGATCAAGGCCGGTGATTTTGATGCAATAGAAAAACTTACTGCTGAAGCAGCAGGCATTGTGAAGGAATTTAGGGGATAAGTATTAATAACTAAATATATTATTACCATTGCATTAAAGCACCGTTAGAGATAACGGTGCTTTTTATTCAATACACCTCATACAACGCCATTTTGTCTTTCTTTTTTTGACACTTCATATTCCAGTTGTTATCATCTCGATATGTGTATGATGTTCTATACGATAGGAGTGTTTACTTACAGATGAATACAATGAAACGTAAATTGGTTTTTATAATCCTATGCCTGGTTTGGCTGGCGGGGGTTTTTTATTATATTTTTCCGATCTACCCTGTGCCGGATGAAATATCTGTTGAAACTCAGCCTCCGCACGGAAGTATAATTGAGTTTCCTAATCATTATATTTATAAAGCTTATAAGGGAAACGGGAAGTATTTTATTTCATATGAAAATCTGAGAAGCGAAGATATTGATCCGATCATATATGAGATTACTAAGACGGAGTATTACCACTGTGCCGCCATCAGTCCGCGCAGATTTGAATGCAGTAAAGTCGGAAGCGCCCAATATGACATTGTTGTTCGATATGGTAATGATGTCAGGCAATACTGCTTCGAAAGCTTTTTTTCTCCGCTTCATGAACTCGAAACCCTTTATGCTTCTGAAGCCGATGAAGGCGAAGGAAAAAATGCACAGGATAACTTGATTGATGCACTCACGGATTTTTTTGACAGCTGTTCAATAGATGCCGAATTTGTAATTTATCCAACGGATGATAACCCCGACTATTATCTTTACGGTAATGTCACTTGTCAGGATTTCAATGATGATGTTTATGATCTGAAGAAGCGGCATTACAGTAATCGGACGTTAGATATCGCTTTGATGAAAAAGTATGAAGCCGGTATCATATCCGAACCAAACCTGAAGGCAGATTTTGAAAAGAAAAAGGAAATATATGAACAGGCTACAGGTGGAGAATTCTTAGAAACGTTATCGGGTTATGAGAAATTATCTTTTCTGTTAAATGAGAATGATAGAGTAATAAAGCAATCATCCAAGCGATATATCCTTCAAAATGAAACAACGTTTCTTTCAGGTTATACTCACAAAGCATATGGTGACATCACATACGGAGATAAGGGGGTGGTCTATTATGAAATATATCTTCCGGATGAGGGTAGCTTCTATACTGTCGGCCTTATAAAACCTGCTCTTATGCCGAAATGGTATTTAAGAACAGCGCTGGACAACATTCTTCTTAATGATGGAAATACTATCGCCTGGGGCATGCTGTATGTAGTTCCTTGTTTTTTTATCCTGGCTGTAACAGGATGCCTACTGCTGTGGGTGATCATCTTCGGAAGAAATATATTTAAAAATATGAGGCTTAAGAAGCAGGAACACAGAGAAGGCTTCGCATGATCAAGAACACCGCCTAGGCCGGAAGTCTTTATAGAATTATAAATACGTTAAGCAAATCTAATATAGCAAATAAAAACGGCATCGGTCTAAAAAGAGACCGGCGCCGTTTTTATTATTGACAATCATTGGAATAAAGAATAGAATCACAAAAGTGAGAGATATCTCACCTATAAGGAGCGGCTATGGGTATAACACAGCGCAGAACAGATAAAGAAATAATACAGGAAAGAGCTATAAGGACCCGAGAGAAGCTTCTTGCGGCTGCTCTTCAACTGTATATGGAAAAGGGGTATCACAACACTACCGTTGACGAGATTGCGAAAGGTGCCGGACTATCTACAGGTATTGCGTACAGATATTTTAAGAATAAAAAAGAACTGCTTTTGGCTGCTCTTAACTTTGCGTTTGAAAGCATAAAAGATATTGCAGGTGTATCTGAAGAAGACTTTATTGCAGATGATATATCGGGCATACTTACTGCTTTTGAAAGGATACATACAGAATACAGGGCTTTTCATGAAGAACTTGAAGGACTGCGCCACAGCGATGAAGATGTGAAAAAGCTCTATGCTGATTTTGCAGGAAAGGCACTCTTGGAACTCTATAATAAACTGCCTGACGAGATCAGGGAAAAAAAGCACTCGTGGGAATGCCTGAATATTTCTATAGGTCTCATGGAGAATTACTGTCATGCATATATGGATAAAAGGTTTAAAAAGAACGAACTTAAATTCATGCGTGAGGAAACGATCAGGCTTATCGAAAAGCTGATGCGGGGGGATTAATGATGACATTTGAAGAGTTTGGAAAAGAAAATGAGAAAAAGATGATGCTGCTTCCGGGAACATGCTGTGACTGGCAGACCAATTTCTATAATGTTTTTGATAGTCTTGCCGGGAAATACCATCTTATATGTGTTAATTATGACGGCTTTGATGGGAGTGATGATATATTTCCGGATATGATAACGGTTACAGAAAAGATTGAGAAATACATCATTGATAATCATGAAGGAAGGATAGATGCAGCTCTTGGGTCATCTCTTGGATCAAGCTTCGTGGGTCAGCTGATACAGAGAAGGAATGTTCATATAGATCATGGAATCTTTGGCAGCCCCGATCTTGATCAGTGCGGTAAGATATCGGCAAAGTTACAGTCCATGCTTGTAATACCGCTTCTTACCAGCGCTCCCAAAGGTGAAAGAAAAAAGGAAAAGACAAAAAAATTCTTAATGAATACTTTTTTGATGGATGACAAGGTGGCCGATAAATTTATAGAGTGCTTTTCAAAATTCAATCCGAAATCCATCAAAAATGAGTACTATACGGATCTGCTCACTTATCTGGAAGACGATATAAACGTGGAACATACAAAAGTCCATTTCATATACGCAAAAAAGATGGGCGAGAAATATCTGAAACGCTATAAGAAATATTTCCATGACCCCGATATCAGGGAGTTTGACATGCAGCATGAACAATGGCTTTTGGGAGAAAAGAAATATACAGAACCGGTTTTGAAGGTAATAGATGAATTTATGCAAATGCCGGTGTAGAGAAGATGAATGAATTAATGCATATGCCGGTGTGAGAGTAGATAAATGAATTTATGAAATGATGCTGTGAGAGGAGATAAAGACATGAGATTATATACAATAGAATCTGAAAACAAGCTGTATGTTGCGGTAGAGGGAAAAGACGGCAGACTTGTGACTTTGGATTCACTTGGGATCAATGTGGCGGATATGAATGAGATTATCCGACGCTTTGATGAACTGAGAGTTTTAATCGCAGAACGACTTGAAAATGATAATCCCAAAGAAATTGGGTGCGAATACAGTATAAAGGCACCGATACCGATACCGGTTCAGGACATCATATGCCTTGGAGTAAATTACAGAGCACATATAGAAGAAACTGTTGATGTACTGGATTTTACTAAGAAGACTGATGCAGTTTATTTTTCAAAAAGGGTCAATACAGCAAATGATCCGGACGGTATTATACCCGCATATGATTTTGTGGACAGCCTGGATTATGAAGTCGAACTGGGAGTGATCCTGAAAAAAGATGCATTAAATGTTCCGGTAGAAGAATCGGCAGACTATATTCTCGGATATACGATCATCAACGATGTAAGCGCAAGAAACCTTCAGTTCAAGCATCAGCAGTGGTATCGCGGAAAAAGTCTTGACGGATATACTCCTATGGGGCCTTGCATCGTTACAACCGATGAGATAGAGGATGCCAACGATCTGGATATACGCTGCTATGTTAATAACGAAAAAAGATAGGAGAGTAATACAAGGTTCATGATAACCACTGCCACGGAAGCCATATCCGAGTTATCTCAGGGAATGATGCTGAAGGCGGGAACGATCATTGCAACCGGAACACCGGGCGGAGTAGCAATGGGAATGAAGCCCCCCAAGTATCTGAAGCGCGGTGACGAGATCAGGTGTGAGATACAGGGAATAGGAAGCTTGGTGAACAGAGTAGGCTAAAACCTTAAATATGAGTCAGGTATGCCAGTCAAAACCGGAGAGATTTTCTCCGGTTTTTCATTTAAGTAGTTGAATGCATACAATTGCGGAAAAATACGTGTTTTTTTGATATAATATCTTTATATTATTTTCACCCTGCTGTAAGAGGGGGAAGATCACATCTAAAAAGTATATCGGATATGGGAAAAGCAGAATAGCATTGTGATGATCATTTGGGATGAATGATAGGAAATGGGGGGATACACAATGGATTTTCAAAAGCTTGTAGACAGCATGACAGCCATGACCTGTGTGGTCTCGGTAGAAGTACTTCCTGACGGAAAGGCCGGTAAATACCGTATCGTAACAGGTAACAGAGCGTATATCGATTCTATTGAGAATCCTGCCCCGGGCACAAAGATGCTCACGGATGTTTTTGTTCCGAATTCCGAATATACTAATTATCTTACCAGGGATCTTAATTTCGAGGATTTCTGTTATCGTTCTGCAGTTGAAAAGAAATGTCTCCATTCCTATGCGCATCCGGACAGGATGCCGGTGTGGTTTAATATGCTGTTCATACCGCTGGATTCAGAGGGGGATGATCTGCATTACTGTCTGTATATGATGGAGATCAATTTTGAGCAGGATACCGAGAATATGTCCAATATCTCTTCGGGTACTGCTACTTCTGTTCTGGATACCTGTATACGTCTCAGGGGAACCAATGATTTCAAAGCGACGATGAAGGACGTGTTGAAAGGAATTCGTGACCTTTGCGAGGCCGAACACTGTTGTATTCTGATCATGAACGATATGGAACGCAGCTGTTCTGTTCTGGGCGAAGCTTTTGCCGATAATTCAAAGTTGCTTCCGATGGAACACTATATCAATGACGATTTCTATGATATCGCTGAATCCTGGGCAGGAACCATTGCCGGCAGTAACTGTCTGATCGCCAAGAACGAACAGGATATGGAAGTGGTTAAAGAAAGAAATCCCGTATGGTATGAATCACTTACAGCCGCAGGTGCTTATAACATCGTTCTCTTCCCTTTAAAATCACGAAATCAGCTGATGGGTTATATGTG
Source organism: Lachnospiraceae bacterium XPB1003 (assembly GCA_900102065.1). Lineage (GTDB taxonomy): Bacteria > Bacillota > Clostridia > Lachnospirales > Lachnospiraceae > NK4A136. The sequence continues at coordinate 16,866 of FMVK01000012.1, forward strand.
GGCCCTGAATTTTAATTCCGAGAGATCTGCCAAGATAAAGGAAACACTTGAGGTAACTACGTTTATCATCGGTTCGGAGATCGGAAATTATTTTCTTGTAGACAGGCTGAAGATGCTCAGTTCCAAGGACCTGCTCACAGGAGTCATGAACCGTAATGAGATGAACAACTATGTTGACAGACTCTGTCATGCTGAGGAAAAAGAGCAGACAACGGTCGGCGTAATTTTTTCGGATGTTAACGGTTTGAAAGAAGTAAATGACATGGAAGGACATAATGCAGGCGACAGACTGCTCAAGAATGCTGCCAATGCCCTTAGAGAAGTGTTTGATGAAAAAGATATCTTCCGTGCAGGCGGAGATGAATTTTCCATTATTCTTACCGGAATAGATCAGACTGAACTTGATACGAAGATCGAAGCCATACGAAAGGCTTGTGAAAAATACGGAAACGTAGTATTTGCCATTGGAGGTGCCATCGAGGAAGACAGCAGGAATGTCAGGATGGCATTGCGCAAGGCTGATGAGAACATGTACGAGGACAAACGCCTTTACTACGAGAAGCATCCGGAAAAAATGAATGAAAAAAGGCATAGGGCCAAAACGGAAGAGGAACTGGATGAGAAATTCCGTGAACGCACATATTTCCGTGAGATGAACTATGACCGGCTTACCGGACTGCCGAGTATGACTTACTTCTTTAGGCAGGCAGAGATAGGGCGTAAGAGCATGCATGAGCGGCAGATAGCGTCCGTGCTGGTATATATTAATCTTAGCGGTCTTCGTTACTTCAACAAGCGTTACGGTTTTGCGGAAGGCGACGCACTGATAAAGGAATTTGCAACACTTTTGGGTTCGCTATTCGGTGAGGAGAACTGCAGCCGTTTCGGTCAGGATCATTTTGCGCTCTATGCCGAAGAGAACGGAGTTGAACAGAAGCTTAAAAAACTGTTCAAGGAAACAAAAAGGATCAATAGCGGTCGATCCCTTCCGGTACGTGCAGGTATATATAAGGATTCCATGGGACTGGTGGAAGTGTCTCTTGCCTGTGACCGCGCGAAATACGCATGTAACATAAAAAAGGATGATTCAAACTCCACCTTCAACTACTACGATGACAGGATGCTCTCCCGTGAGATCAACCGTCAGTACATCGTGGATAACCTTGACCGCGCCATAGCGGAGAACTGGGTGCGTCCTTTCTACCAGCCCATAGTACGCGCCATCAATGGAAAAGTCTGTGATGAGGAAGCGCTTGCAAGATGGATCGATCCGGAGAAGGGAATGTTATCACCTGCGGATTTCATACCGATCCTGGAGGATACAAAGCTTATCTACAAGGTGGATCTGCATATTTTGGACGTTATTCTGGAACGTATCAAAAAGCAGCAGGAAAAGGGAATCCCTACAGTTCCGATTTCCCTCAATTTATCCCGTACCGATTTTGAAACATGCGATATCGTGGAAGAGATCAACAACCGTTTCTTAGCTTCCGGTGTATCAAAAGATATGATCACAGTTGAGATAACGGAAAGTGTGGTTGGTGAGAATTTCAATTACATGAAGGAACAGGTGGAGCGTTTCCAGAAACTGGGATTCAAGGTATGGATGGATGACTTCGGAAGCGGCTATTCTTCGCTGGATCTGTTACAGGAGATGCAGTTTGATCTGATCAAGTTCGATATGCGTTTCATGCGTCAGTTTGATACAACACCCAAGTCCAGGGTGATACTCAGCGAACTGATGCGCATGGCACAGAGTCTTGGTATGGAGACTGTCTGCGAAGGTGTGGAAACTGCGGAACAGGCAGCATTCCTAAGAGAGATAGGATGCACCAAGCTGCAGGGATATCATTTCTGTAAGCCCATACCTATTGAGGAGATTTGGAGCAGGTTTGAAGCCGGAAGCGGAAGGGGATTTGAGGATCCCGATGAAGCTGATTATCAGAAAATAGTCGGCGCCATCAACATGTATGATCTGAGTTCGATATCAGGCGATATTAACGAAAGAGAAGAACAATACTTCGACACCATGCCGATGGCTGCAATTGAATATGATAAAAAAATGATCAGGGTTGTCAGATGTAATAAAGCCTATCAGAAATTTATCATGCGCTTTTTCGGTATTGACAGATTAGGAGAGGAAGACGCACTGGAGTATATCAACAAAACAGGAGGAGGCGAGTTTGCGGCTGCAATAGAACGCTGCGATAACGAAGGGGGACGCGTACTCCTGGAAGAGAGGCTGAAAGACGGTACAGTGATAAAGACCATGATCCGAAGAGTTGCGGATAATCCGATCAATGCTGTATCCGCCTATGTTGTTGCTGTGCTTGATATAACGGCTGAGCATGAGGAGACTCTCAGCTTCGCAAGTGTAGCAGAGGCGCTGTCTTCAGACTACATTTATCTGTATCATGTTGATATGGATACAGAAGAGTTCGTGGAATATACGGCAGACGGAAGCGGAAGAGGACTTACACAGGAACGCCGTGGCAATGATTTCTTCGCGGAAAGCCACAGGGATATAGAGAAGGTGATATATGAAGCGGACAGGGAGTCGATGCTGGAGGCCTTTACCAGGGAAAATATAGTTCAGGCTCTTAATGAGCAGGGATCGTTCAATTTTACATACCGTCTGATGATTAAAGGGGTACCAACCTACGTGAATATGAAGCTTGCAAGAATGAATGGTGATGATAAGCATATTGTCATAGGTATCAACAACGTTGACAGCCAGATGCGCCAGCAGGAGATACTGGAACGTCTGAAGGAAGAACAGATTACTTATTCCAGGATATCGGCACTGATGGGCAATTTTATCGCGATATATACCGTGGATCCCGAAAACGGCAATTATATGCAGTACAGTGCAACGAAGGAATTCTCGGATCTGAATACGTCCAAAGTAGGAATGGATTTCTTTGCGGATTCTATCAGGGACAGTATTGGTGTTATCCACCCGGAGGATCTGGATTATCTTAAGAAAAATCTTACTAAGGAAAAGATACTTAACAGGACGCAGAATGGAGAAGTTTTCAAGTTGCATTACCGCTTAATGTTAAACAAAGAACCCGTGAAGATAACACTAAGAGCCGGAATGGTTCAGGAAAAAGACGGACCGCAGCTTATAGTAGGTGTGGGACGTTCAAGCGAAGAAGCGTGATGATACAAACAACAAAGGCACCGTTAATGAACGGTGCTTTTATTGTTTTATTATCCGGAAAGCATAGGTTGATGATATAATCAGAATGTCTGTGTTTTATTCTGAAGAGAAAACATGATATACGGAAAGGAAGAAGATCTATGATATTGCTTATTATATTGGTGATTCTGGCGATAATCCCCGGTGTGGTATTGTTGCTTATCTCCGGAAAAATGGACAGGGTAGACAAGGAATCTCCGGGGATCATCGTATCCATACTTCTGATGGAGATACCTTTTATAATTGCGGCGGCGCTCCTGGAAGGTATTTTTGATGACTTTATCATGGGAGAGCTTCTTGGATTTGATGAAGCGAATCTTATAGGGATCATAATCAGATGTTTCCTTATCATCGGGCCGGCGGAGGAATTCTGCAAAATGATGGGAGCGAAGATCCCTACATGGAAGAGTCCTCAGTTTAACTGCAAGTATGACGGTATCATTTACTGCACTACTTCTGCCATGTGCTTTGCCATAATCGAAAACATTCTGTATGTCGCCACGTCACAGTCATTTGTTACTGCCATATTCAGAGCGTTTATGTCTGTACCGGGGCATTTCATGTTCGGTGTTTGTATGGGCATATTCTACAGCCGTGCCAAGATCGCTGATGTAAAGGGTGATGTGGCCGGCAGGAAGAAGAATATGTGGATCGCACTCATTGTCCCCGCAGCGATCCACGGGTTATATGATACGCTCTGTTTTGCGGGAGTTCCGTTGGCACTGATGGCGGAGAGTGCGGAAAGTACGGGAGAGATCCTTGCTTCAGCAGGATTGATGATCATCCTTTTGGGAGCTCTGTTCTTGCTTATCGTAGGAATATATGTATTTCTGTTCATTACACTGAGAAAGGAATCCAAGGGAGATTATTTCTTTGCACCGCCCATGCCGGGCTGGGTGCCGGAACGCCTCAGAAAGAAGAAGTAAATTACCCCTTGCATCACGAAAAGGGTAATGATAAAATACGAACGTTGCGTAAAAATCATGCGCGGACGGGAGTGCCCCGTACCGTAAGGTGCCCGGGAAAACGGGTTAGACCGCGCAGTAGACAAACCACGGAGGTAACAAAATGAGTGTTATTTCAATGAAGCAGCTGCTGGAGGCCGGTGTTCACTTCGGACATCAGACCAGAAGATGGAACCCTAAGATGAAGCCTTATATCTTCACCGAGAGAAACGGGATCCACATCATCGATCTGCAGAAGACAGTAGGCATGATCGACAACGCTTACAACGTAATATCAGATATTGCGGCACAGGGCGGTACAGTTCTTTTCGTAGGAACAAAGAAGCAGGCTCAGGAAGCTATCAAGTCTGAGGCGGCTCGTTGCGGAATGTACTATGTAAATGAGAGATGGCTCGGCGGTATGCTGACCAACTTCAAGACCATCAAGTCCCGTATCAAGAGACTTAACGAGATCGTTAAGATGAGCGAAGACGGAACATTTGATGTGCTTCCCAAGAAGGAAGTTATCGAGCTTAAGAAGGAATGGGATAAGCTTGAGAAGAACATCGGCGGTATCAAGACAATGGATCGCATCCCTGATGCAATCTTCGTTGTAGATCCCAAGAAGGAGCACATCTGTATTCAGGAGGCTCATTCACTCGGAATCACTCTCGTAGGTATCTGCGATACAAACTGCGATCCCGGCGAGCTTGATTACGTGATCCCCGGTAACGATGATGCTATCCGTGCCGTTAAGCTTATCGTAGCTAAGATGGCAGACGCTGTTATCGAAGGCAGACAGGGCGAGGAAATCTCACCTGAGGAAGCTGAGAGCGCTGCAGCAGAAGCTGAGGAAGCTAAGAACGGAGAGGTTTAATTAACCGTTCATTCATAAGAACATCAGATATGCCGCCTGATATTCAAGCGGCATATTTTTAAAGAAACGTATATCAGAATAAAATATAAGAAAGGAAGATCATAATTATGGCAGCTATTACAGCAGCAATGGTTAAAGAGTTACGTGAGACAACAGGCGCAGGCATGATGGAATGCAAGAAGGCGCTTAATGAAAAAGACGGAGATATGGAAGGCGCTATCCAGTGGCTCAAGGAGCACGGCGCTGTTAAGGCAGAGAAGAAGGCAAGCCGTATCGCAGCTGAAGGTCTTTGCGCAGTAGCAGTTTCTGCTGACGGTAAGACTGCAGCAGTAGTTGAGGTTAACTCCGAGACTGACTTCGTTGCTAAGAACGAGAAGTTCCAGACCTACGTTAAGAAGGTAGCTAATCAGGCTCTTGCAACAAGCGCAGCTGATCTTGAGGCTTTCCTTGAGGAGAAGGATATCGATGATGCGTCCAAGACTGTTAAGGAAGAGCTTACAGATATGGTAGCAGTTATCGGTGAGAAGCTTGATATCAGAAGATTCAAGAAGCTTACAACAGAAGGTACTATCGTTTCATACGTACACGGCGGCGGTAAGATCGCAGTTCTCGTTGAGGGAACAGGTGCTGAAGGCGATGCTGTTAACGAGGCTCTTAAGAATGTAGCTCTTCAGGTTGCTTCCATGAATCCTCAGTACATCAGCAGAGAAGATATCTCAGCTGAGGAGCAGGAGAAGATCAAGAACACTGTTATCGAGAGCTCTCTTAATGATGCATTCTCACTTCCCAAGCCCATCCTTAACAAGCTTCTTGATAAGGCTGTTAACGATAAGGTATGGAGTGCAGAGGATATTGCTGCATACGAAGAGCAGAAGAATAATAAGTTCCTTCCTAACTTCATTTCCGCAGAAGGTAAGCAGCAGCTTGCTAACCTTGCAGTAGCTGACAAGGCTGCCATCTCCGGTGAGAAGATGTTCGCAGGTGCTGTTGACGGTCGTGTATCCAAGCAGATCAAGGAGACAACTCTTCTTGAACAGACATATGTTAAGGCTGAGGATGGAAAGCAGAGCGTTAAGGCTTACCTCGCTTCCGTATCCAAGGATCTTGTTATCAAGACTATGGTTCGTTTCGAGACCGGCGAAGGTATCGAGAAGAAGCATGAGAACTTTGCAGAAGAAGTTGCAAAGCAGATGCAGTAATCTGTACTACAAAAAATATAATAATGCCGCGGAGGAGTTTTCTTCTGCGGCATTTTTTATGCGATAACGATCTGATTCCGCAATATCATTCCTGTATGAAATAGTTCGTGCTCGGTGATTGCAGGATATCGAAAGCTGTAAGTCATATTTTTCTCATTTTGTAAAGTACCACATAGTCGTTCTAAATTGATGTCAACCGCACCATATTGAGGTTGACCATGAGCGATGTTACGTAACCTTGACAGAGCCGGAACTAAAGCAGACAATAGGGTTTGCGCCTTTTATTGCGCGCGTATAATTTTGGTGTTTTTGAAAGGCTATAGAATTGGAAATGGAAGTTAACTCCGAAGTAAAAACAGAGAGGGGAACAACAGTAAACAGACGTGATCCGGTTGCAAGACGCAAGAGGATACGTCGTCTTAAGATGCTTATTGTAGCGATAGGTTCGGTACTTGTTATCATGCCTACCGTTTTATCTCTTATTGCGCTTATGCAGATCCGTACCATAGACAGAAGGCTTGGTGAGACTCAGAGCGTTCTTATAGAGATCGCAGGACGTCTGGAAACGGTATCGGCACCTCAGGCCGCAGAATCGGAAGACATGCTTGAAGCAGATTCTGAAGAAGAGGAAGTAACTGTGTCTCAGGATATGCTTTTATCCGGCGGCCCCGCTTATGGAACTCTGAATGCGGATGAGAATGTGATAGATGATTCTGTTTATTATGATGAGAGCATAAAGAAGGTTTGTCTTACATTCGATGACGGTCCCAGCGAGCATACAGATGAGATACTTGATATCCTTGCGGAATATGATGTTAAGGCTACATTCTTTGTGACAGGTCACGAAGGAATGGAGGACAGATACAGACGTATAGCCTGCGAGGGACATACTCTCGGTATGCATTCCTGGTCTCACGATTATACGGAGTTATATGCAGATGTTGATGCTTTCGCAGAAGACTTTGAGAAGCTTCACTCATATCTTTATGATGTGACCGGAGTGGACAGCAGATTTTTCAGATTCCCCGGTGGCAGCAGCAACAGAGTAAGCAAGGTACCTATCACCTATTATATCGACTATCTTGATGATGGCGGTTATTCATATTTTGACTGGAATGCATCCGCAGAGGATGCGGTTAAGGGAACAAAGAGTTCCGACCAGATCGTTAAGGAAGTACTCTCGCAGATAGAGAGCAGAGATACGGATACGATCGTGGTGCTGATGCATGATGCTCCTGGCAGACAGACAACAGTCGATGCACTGCCTGAAATAATAGAGGGAATACAGGCTATGGATAACACGGTTATTGTGCCTATAACCGATAAGGTTAAGCCTGTAAGGCACGTTGAGGAGCAATAAAAATACTACAAGGGAGAGGTAAAGCATGAGTTTTTTCCAGGATCTTAAAGATGATCTTTCCGAAGCCGTTAACGAGCTTATGATCAACGAAAATGAAGAGGAAGAGCTGAAAGAAGAAGTTTTTGAAGATCCCGCTGATGACGACAGCGTGATAGACGAAGAAACAGAAGAAGGGGATACACAGACTGGAGACCTGTTAGCTGAAGCAGATCTGTTATTTTCTCCTGAAGAGATAGCTGCGCTTGAAAATGCAGGCGGCGTAGAAGATGCAATTGCCGGATTAGAAACGGCAACTGCCGGGATAGAGCATGAGGAGAGTGCTGCCATCGAAGAGACAGCACAGGCGGAAGAGATCGAAGAAGCTCCAATCGAGGAAACTCGGATAGAAGAAACTCGGATAGAAGAAGCTCAGATCGAAGAGCCGATAGAAGAAACTCGGATAGAAGAAACTCGGATAGAAGAAGCTCCGATCGAAGCTCCGATAGAAGAAGCTACGATAAAAGAAGCTCCGATAAAAGCTCAGGTAGAGGAAGCGCCTGAGGTTGTTACCGAGGTCGTTGACATAGTTGCGCACCCTGTAGGCAGTGATAAGCCTGCTGAGGAAGCTCCTGACAGTGTCATGAAGCAGCCTTCGCTTTTGGGTGATATAGACCTTAACAGCATGCTTGAATCCATTCAGAGCGAACTTAATGCTCAGAAGGATTCGATGGAAGCTGGGGCACAGGAGACTGCAGCTGAGACTCCTGAGGTCGAGACGATTTCAGCGGATACAACAGAAGAAGAGCTTTCCTCTATCGTTGAGAATTCCGTTAAGGAAGAGGCTGAAGATAATGCAGCTTCAGCGGATGAGGACAATATAGAGGGACAGATGTCTCTTGAAGAGATGTTTTCCGGAATACCTGCAGTATTACCTGAAGCAGCAACAGAATCTGCAACAGAACCTTCTGTAACAGAGCAGGTTTCGGAGAATGCGAATGTCGAGACCGCTGCGGAGGCAATCGCAGAGACAGTAACTGAAACAGTAACGCCTCCTGTTGCGGAAAAAGCTGAACCTGAAGTAAAGGAAGAGAAGAAGCCTGCCAGAAAGACTACGCGCAGGAAGAAAGCTGCAGCGGCGAGCAATGCGGCTGCACAGACAAAGCCTGCTATCAAAGTACCCGATGATCGCGTTCTTTCAGATGAGACTGCACAGCTTCTTGCCGGAGTGAAGATAACAGGTAATATTGTTTCTGACGGAAATCTGGAACTTGGCGGAGAAGTTGAGGGTGATATTGATATCCTCGGAAAGATCAACGTATCCGGAGCAGTATGCGGTAATATCAAAGCCGGAGAGATATATGCTGAAGGTGCCGAGATCAACGGATCGATCACTTGTGAAGGCTCCGTTAAGATCGGTCAGGGTGCTGTTATCATAGGTGACTTAAACGGTGCGTCAGCTGTTATTGCAGGTGCCGTTAAGGGAAATATCGATGTTAAGGGACCTGTGATACTTGCAGATACTGCTATAGTGATGGGCGATATCAGATCGGCTTCCGTTCAGATAAGCAACGGAGCGGCGATCGAGGGTATGTGCTCTCAGGTTTATGCGGAAGTTAATCCCGGAGTATTCTTTGCGGATTTCGATAAGGCAAAAAAATAAACGGTCTATCCTATAAATTACTACGAGAATGATTGAATACAGGAGATAAGATAATGTCCAGAATACTTTTAAAATTAAGCGGTGAGGCACTTGCGGACAGCGCAAGACATTATGATGATGCGGTGATACTCGGTATCGCCGAGCAGGTTAAGACTCTTCTTGAAAAGAAATACGAGATAGGAATAGTTATCGGTGGAGGTAACTACTGGAGAGGACGTACAAGCGAGAATATCGATCGTACCAAGGCAGACCAGATAGGCATGCTTGCAACTGTCATGAACTGTATCTATGTATCGGAATTATTCCGTTCCACAGGGATACAAACAAGGATATTTACTCCTTTTATGTGTTCTTCATTCACAGAGCTTTTTTCCAAAGACGAAGTTGTTAAGAGCATGAAGGAAGGCAAAGTAACGTTCTTTGCCGGCGGTACAGGCCATCCTTACTTTTCGACCGATACAGGAGTGGTTCTCAGAGCGGTTGAGACCGAGTCGGATGCGATCTATCTTGCAAAGGCAATAGATGGGGTATATGATTCGGATCCGAAAAAAAATCCTAATGCCAAGAAGTATGATACAATATCCATTGACGATGTGATCGCAGGAAATCTTCAGGTAGTTGACATGACAGCATCGATCCTCGCAAGAGACAACAAGATGCCCATGTACGTATTTGATCTTACCGAAGAGAACAGCATCCTTAATGCCGTATGCGGTAAGTTCAACGGAACAGCGGTTACCGTCTGATCATTCACAAAAAAATTGAAACCAGAATAAAGAGAGGATAACACTTATGGACAGCAGACTCAGCGCAATGCAGGAGAAGATGACAAAGGCTCAGGATTATTTGAAGTCGGAGCTTGCTACTATCAGAGCAGGAAGAGCAAATCCTCATGTTCTTGATAAGATCAAAGTAGATTATTACGGAACACCCACCCCCCTTGCACAGGTGGGAAATATCACTGTTCCCGAGGCACGTATCATTCAGATAGCGCCCTGGGAGAAAACACTGCTTAAGGATATCGAAAAGGCTATCCTTGCATCTGATGTGGGTATCACACCTACCAATGACGGATCGGTTATCCGTCTCGTGTTCCCCGAGCTTACCGAAGAGCGTCGTAAAGAACTGGCAAAGGACGTTAGGAAGAAGGGCGAGGATGCCAAAGTTGCAGTCCGCAATATCAGAAGAGACGGCAATGAAGAATTCAAGAAGTTAGCCAAGACTGAGATTTCAGAGGATGAGATCAAGGATCTTACGGAAGAGCTTCAGAAGATGACAGATAAGTTCATCAAAGAGATCGATGCTGTTATCGAAGAGAAGAACAAAGAGATCATGACAGTCTAAAGGAGCCTGAGACATGAATACACTCAGACATCTGGCAGTCATCCTGGACGGAAACGGGAGATGGGCCAAGTCAAAAGGGTTGCCGAGAAATGCCGGACATATCCAGGGCGCCAAAGTGGTCGAGGAGATGTGCGAGCTCGTCTGGAAGTATAACATAGAGTATTTTACCGTTTATGCTTTCTCGACGGAGAACTGGTCAAGACCTGAAGAAGAAGTTTCGGCATTGATGAAGCTCCTTCGCGAGTATATGAAGAACAGTATAAAGCGTGCCATGAAGAATAACATGAAGGTACGCGTTATCGGCGACAGAACAAAGCTTGCTCCGGATATCGTAGAGAGCATAGAGAAGCTGGAAGCCGAGACTAATGACAATACAGGACTCAAGTTTACCATCGCCATCAACTATGGCAGCAGAGATGAGATAAGAAGAGCTGTAAAACAGATAGCGGAAGAGACTGCAGCGGGGAAGATCAAGCCCGAAGATGTCACGGAAGAACTGATCGCGTCAAAACTTGATACGGCCGGTTACCCGGATCCTGATCTGCTCCTTCGTACCAGCGGAGAACAGCGTATATCCAATTATCTGCTGTGGCAGTGTGCTTACAGCGAGTTCTATTTCACAGAAGTTCCCTGGCCTGCGTTTAATGAGGCAGAGCTTGTTAAAGCCATTGAAGCTTATTCCAACAGGGATCGCAGATATGGAAAGATCTAAATAATATTACTGGGAGGAAATGGCTTGAAGACAAGGATCATCAGCGGGATCATGGTCGTTGTAATCATGCTTGCATTGGTCTGGGCAGGCGGAGCGGTTCTGACTGCCGGACTTTGCCTGATATCGTCTATCGGATTTCTCGAAATGACGAAGGCTCTGGGCATACGTGATAAATCAGACAAGATTCATATTCTGGAAATAATAGGCGTTATCGCCAATGTTTTTTATTATGCATTGATCTATCTTAGAGCATCATATGGCTATTTAATGCTGTATGTGATGCTTATTCTGCCACTCTTCATGATGATCACTGTTTTTACGTTCCCCAGGAACAATTCAAAGCAGGCGATCAGTGGGTATTTTTCATTTGTATATGTTGCGGTAATGCTTTCTTTTGTTCTCATGACAAGACTTGTTACGGGAGAAGAGGAAGGCTTTTATACCAAAGGCTTTTATGCGGTATGGATGACTTTCATATCTGCATGGGGATCAGATACCTGTGCTTATTTTACGGGTGTTTTTCTCGGACGCCATAAAGCATTCCCCAATCTTTCTCCGAAGAAATCCGTGGAAGGATGCATCGGAGGTGTGCTGGGAGCAGGCTTCTTTGGATTGCTTTACGCTTATGTACTGAGATTTGCGGGGCATGATATTCCGGGAGGCTGGCTTATCTATCCGCTACTTGGCGTTGCGGGAAGCATACTCGGACAGATCGGTGATCTGGCTGCATCTGCCATCAAGAGAGATCACGGTATCAAAGATTACGGTAAATGCATACCTGGACATGGAGGGATACTTGATCGTTATGACAGTATCATCTTTACCTGTCCTATGATATATCTGCTTACGATCACATTCCTTTGATCGATGGAGGTTTAATTTGGAAGCTGTATCGGAAAATAAAAAAAGACTTGTAGTGCTTGGTTCCACAGGATCCATAGGAACTCAGACACTGGACGTAGTAAGAGCATATAGTGACAGACTTGAGGTTGTTGGACTTGCGGCATATAAAAGCGTAGAGAAGATTGAAGCTCAGATCAGGGAATTTAAGCCCCGTGTCGCGGTAATGTATGATGAGAATGCTGCCCGTGACCTGAAGGAAAAGGTGGCTGATCTTGATGTTGAGATCTTATCCGGAATGGATGGACTGATCGCGATAGCATCAATGGAAGCATATGACATACTTGTTACGGCTATAGTTGGTATGATCGGTATCAAGCCCACTATCGCAGGTATAAAGAATCATAAGACCATCGCTCTTGCCAACAAGGAAACGCTTGTTACTGCAGGACATATAATCATGCCCATGGCAGAGGCAGAGGGAGTAAGCATACTTCCCGTTGATTCGGAGCATAGTGCAATATTCCAGTCGCTTCAGGGATCACCGAGAAAGAGCCTTTCAAAGATCTGGCTCACATGCTCAGGCGGCCCCTTCAGAGGCAGGAAGAAAGAGGAACTCCTTGGTATCAGACCTGAGGACGCTTTAAAGCATCCCAACTGGTCAATGGGAAATAAGATAACAATTGATTCCGCAACACTGGTAAATAAGGGACTTGAAGTAATGGAGGCCAAGTGGCTCTTTGGCGTTGATTATGACAGGATAAATGTACTTGTTCATCCACAGTCTATCATCCATTCCATGGTCGAATTCAGTGACGGTGCCGTAATTGGTGAGTTGGGACTACCCGATATGAAACTGCCCATACAGTATGCGCTTTTCTATCCGGACAGACTTCCCATGAATACGCCCAAGGCTGATTTTTATGAGATAGGACAGTTAACTTTTGAGAAGCCTGATCCCGAGACCTTCGAAGGATTTGCGCTTGCGATGAAAGCAGCATCGACAGGCGGAAGTATGCCTACTGTTTTCAATGCGGCCAATGAGCGTGCCGTAGGTCTTTTCCTTCATAACAAGATCACCTTTACAGGTATTCCAGAGATTATAGGAAAATGTATGGATGCGCACAAGGTGATAGAGGATCCTGATGTGGATCAGATCCTTGATGCTGAGCGTGAGACCTATGAATTTATCGATTTTCTGAAAGATAAGCTGTAAAAATGAATTCACCTGTACTTACAATCATTTCATTTCTAATAATCTTTTCCGTGGTTGTGATCAGCCACGAATTCGGACACTTTCTGATAGCCAGATTAAACGGCATCAAAGTCAATGAATTCTCTATTGGAATGGGGCCTGCACTATTCAGAAAAAAGGGGAAGAATACGGAATTTGTGATCCGTCTGCTTCCTTTTGGCGGTGCATGCATATTTGAAGGCATGACCGGCATGGAAATGTCTGATGACGAAGACGAAGAAGATGATGACGTTGATGCGTCGGATGCCGAAAAAACTGACTTATCTTTCAAACCCGGGGATTTCAATGCGGCACCTGTATGGGGACGTATAGCTACTGTATTTGCGGGACCTTTATTCAATATCATCCTTGCATATCTCATAGGGCTTTTCATTGTTTGGTTCTGCGGAGCGGACCTCCCTGTTGTAGCGAATGTCAGTGAAGGCATGCCTGCGGCCGCAGCCGGTTTTCAGGCAGGTGATGAGATAATAAGCATTGACGGTCACCATACATATCTTTGGCGAGAGATAATGATCAGGTCCATCATGAGTACCGGCAAAGAGATGCAGATCGTATATGAACGTGACGGCGAGAGACATGAGACCACTCTCGTTCCGGTATGGTCGGAACAAGACGGCAGGTTCTATATCGGCTTTTCCGGCGGAGCGGAACTCGTAAGATGTGATAATATTAAGGTTTTTAAATACAGTGCCATAGAAGTACGCTACTGGCTTGATGCTACGATACAAAGTCTTAAATATATGATCACAGGTCATGCAAAGGCCGATGATCTGGCAGGCCCTGTGGGTATCGCCAATGTCATAGATGATACGATTGAGGATACCAAAGAGTACGGTACATTTACCGTATTGCTCAATATTGTCAATATCGCACTTTTATTGACTGTAAATCTCGGCGTCATGAACCTGTTGCCGCTTCCCGCACTGGATGGCGGCAGACTCATCTTCTTATTCTTCGAAGCCGTATCCGGCAGGAGAGTACCTCCGGAGAAAGAAGGCTTTGTGCATATGATCGGTATCGTTCTTCTTATGATACTGATGGTATTCGTGCTCTATAACGATATAACAAGATTTTTCCGCTGACGGTATTCTTCCGTCGCTTAAGCTGCGGCATAGTCGCAGCATATTCCCGTAATAAAAAATTAAATGACAGACAACAGACCGACATCGGTCTGTGTGTTTGCGTGCTCATGAAGGGAGATCAGGATTCGAATGGCTTTTTATTCAATCCTTTATGAAAAAGGAAAAAGAGATAAAAATGAGGATACGGTTGCGATCCATAAGTTCACTACGCTTGACGGTGAAGTGATCATGGCTTTGGTCTGTGACGGTTGCGGAGGGATGGATATGGGGGAATGCGCCAGCGGATATATGACAGAATGTATAGAAGACTGGTTTTATTTAGAGTTGCCGGATCGTGTAAGAAGCGGTACCGGACGGCGGGGGATAGCCCGTGATCTGAAGAACAGGATATTCAAAGCCCATGAAGAGTTAAGAAGATATGGTGCGGGAATCGGGAAGATGCTGGGGACGACGCTTACTGTATTTCTGTCAGTAAAAGATAAATATCTGATACTTCAAAGCGGAGATTCGGCGGCATATTCCATTGCTGCCGGATCAAAATGCCTGACTGCAAGACATGCGGAAGGAGGGAGGCTTACAAGATGCATGGGGAGTGGAAAGTATAATGCGCCTTCCATGACTCTCGGGCATGTAAAAGAAGGAAGCGCCTTTCTCCTGGTAAGCGACGGAATGTGTCATACTCTTGGGGAAACCGATTATTGCGGAGCACTCTCACCAAGAAAGATCA
The DNA here is from genome assembly GCA_900102065.1 of Lachnospiraceae bacterium XPB1003. Taxonomy (GTDB): domain Bacteria; phylum Bacillota; class Clostridia; order Lachnospirales; family Lachnospiraceae; genus NK4A136. The sequence continues at coordinate 32,047 of FMVK01000012.1, forward strand.
AGGATGCGGATGCGGCATCGAGGGGATTAAGGACACTTGCGGATGCGGCAATAAGACGCGGAGAGACGGATAATATCTCTGCGGTTTATTTGCATTTCTAGATGGGGTGGGGGCATGAACAGCAGACAAAAAAAGTATTCACCGGGAGACCGGATAGGCAGATATATACTCACGGAAGAGATTGCTTCCGGCGGACAGGGAACAGTCTTCCTTGCCAAAGGCAAAGTCATTAGGCAAAGATATGCGGTAAAGATAGCATATGGAGCCAAAGGGGAGAAGGAGAGAAATAATCTCAAAACGGAAGCTAAGATGCTCTCGTCCCTTTCAGACAGGAGGATACCATACCTGGCAGATTTTATTGAAACTGATACTGCATCAGCGCTTGTGATGGAATATGTTGAGGGCACTACATTAACCACTTTCTTAAGGACACATGCGCCGGTTACGGAGGCGAGGGCACTTGAGATCATGGAGGATGCGGCATCGGTAGTGGCATGGCTTCACTCTAGACAGCCGGCAGTGATCTACAGAGATATTAAGCCGGATAATTTCATGATGACAAGCGAAGGAGAGCTGAGGCTCATAGATCTGGGGTGTGCGCTCAGCGGTTATGGTCAGGTTAAGGATGAAGTTTCATACGGAACTATTGGATATGCGGCACCTGAGCAGCTTGCGGGAAAGTCTGTTACTCCGGCAGCGGATATTTATGCCCTGGGAGCATTATTTTCATATATGGTAACAGGCATAGATCCCGTGATACCGCCTTTTAAAGCGGCAGGCGCGGAGGAATGTCGATTTACCGTATCCGAAGGATCTTTGGATTTAATCCGTCACAGTCTCTCGCCGTCACCTTTTGTCAGATATCAGAATGCGGGAGAGATGCTTGATAAGATAAAGAGAGTAAGGAGTGAGCTCTCGGGAAAGGGTGAAAAGTCGCTGCCCGGAAAAATGCTGATCACGTGTTACAGGTTTGCTGTTGTGGTGTCCTGTCTGGATGTGGTTTTGTTTGATACACTTTTATTCAGAGATTGGGCAGAGATCATTTATGATTATCCGACGGTATTCGAGATGATCCTTAAAAATATTTTTTCACCTGCATTTATCCCGCTGCATATGGGGCTTATCATCACGACATTGATCCTGATCCCCTTGTACGGGGCTGTTGCTCATATCATCAGGCGAAGAGAGCATTATGTGGTAAGCAGGGACTGGGCAGTCCATTATACGTCAAAGCAGGGGCGTGGACTCTGAGATTGTATACAATTATTGTCAAGTCAAATTAAGGCATTTTTTTTCAATGATTTTTCATCATAATGCGTACTTCCTGCAGGATGTTTCGAAAGGTATAATGTATCCTGAGCGAAAGCAGAAAGAACTTTTGTATGGAGGATAAATATGTTCAGAGATAAGACAAAAGTTATTCATATCGGTGACCGCGTGATAGGAGGGGGGAATCCCATCCTTATCCAGTCAATGACCAATACACCTACGGAAGACGTGGCGGCTACCGTTGCACAGATACTTGAACTTGAATCTGAGGGATGCGAGATCATCCGCTGTACCGTTCCGACTCAGGCGGCGGCAGATGCGATACCTGAGATCAAGAAGCAGATACATATCCCTCTTGTTGCGGATATCCATTTCGATCATAAGATGGCTCTTGCAGCCATAGAAAAGGGTGCCGACAAGATAAGGATCAATCCCGGAAATATCGGAGGCCCGGAGAAACTTCGCACCGTGGTTGCTGCGGCAAAGGAAAGAAATATACCCATCAGAGTGGGTGTTAATTCCGGTTCGCTGGAGACAAATCTGGTAGACAAATACCATGGCGTTACCGCGGAAGGAATCGTAGAGAGCGCTCTTGATAAAGTTCATATGATCGAAGATGCGGGATATGACAATATGGTCATCAGCATCAAATCATCGGACGTAATGATGTGTGTAAAGGCGCATGAGCTCATTGCGGATAAGACACCTTACCCCCTTCATGTAGGTATAACCGAAGCAGGTACCCTTACAAGAGGAAATATCAAGAGTTCTGTGGGACTTGGCATCATTTTAAATCAGGGTATAGGTGATACTATAAGAGTTTCTCTTACCGGTGCTCCCATAGAGGAAGTGCGTTCGGCAAAAGAGATACTCAAGTGTCTCGGACTTCGCAGAGGCGGAGTAGAGGTAGTCAGCTGTCCCACATGCGGCAGGACAAAGATCGATCTGATCGGTCTCGCGGGACAGGTAGAAGATATGGTAAGAGAAGTTACAAAGACTAAGAAGCTTGACGATATCAAGGTGGCTGTTATGGGATGCGTTGTAAACGGACCCGGCGAAGCGAAAGAGGCAGATCTTGGAGTTGCGGGCGGAGTCGGTGTAGGGCTTCTCATCAAGCATGGCGAGATAATAAAGAAACTTCCGGAGGCAGAGCTTTTATCGGCACTCAGATATGAGCTTGAGCACTGGGGAGAGTAAGTATAGTAATGGACAGGAAATTCTCTGAAGTATTCGGGGAGCTGGGGCTTAGAAAAGATATAGCGGAATTCTTTTCCGATGTCACGGTTTCCAAGGTCTCTAAGGTCACTGCAAGGAGACTTCTTAGGGTATATATCACATATGACAGGATGATAATGAAGGACCGCATCATTGCTCTGGAGGCGGAACTGGCACGCGTTTTATGCGGTGACAGTAATTGGCAGGTGCAGGTCTGTGAGGATTATCATCTCTCTTCTCAATACAGTACCCAATACGTGGTTGATAACTATTATCCGTCGGTACTTATGGAGATAGACCGTCATGACAAGATGATACATACGGTTTTGCGCAACTGCAAACCGGAAGTGATAGACGGCAGGCTTATCGTCTCACTTCCGGATACTTTTGTTGCGCACAAAAGAGAGGAAGAAATCTGCAGTATATTCAGCGATGTGTTCCAGAACAGATTCCATCTGCCGCTTGAACCGGAGATCAGATTTGTTGAGGCGAAGGAAAGCCTCTATCACATAGAAAATGAGAAGCGTGTTCAAAACGAAGTGGCTGCTATAGCAAGCCGAGTAATGGATGCGGAGCTTCAGAAGTCACTTGAGGCGGAAGAGGAGAAGAGCGGAGAAAATGAAGATGCAGCCAATCCTTTTCTTACCGTTTCGGACGGAAAGAATAATGCTGTGAAAGCAGACGCTTCTTCCGATGATCAAAAGAAAAATGAAGCTTCGGGAGCTGCGGCATCCGGAGAGAAGCCTGCTGATAATGGATCCGCAGACAAAGGATCTGCAGACAAAGCCAATGATAAAAAATCAGACAATAAGGCGGATAAATCTTTCGGTAAAAAACAGGATTTCTCAGGTTCTTCGAAGGAAGGAAGAGCAGGAAGACGTGAAGGTTCAGGCGGAAGAGGCAGAAGCCTTAAGATGAGCGATAATCCCGATGTCATCTACGGAAGGGATTTTGAAGGCGAGACCATGACCATGGAATCCATCGTAGGCGAGACCCCCGATGCCATAATACGTGGTCAGGTCATTGCAATAGAAAGCTTTGATTCCAAGAACGGATACAAGATCACCAAATGTACCGCAACAGACTATACGGATACAATGCGGTTTAAGATAATCCTTCCGGTGGAGCTTGGCAACGAACTGCTTCAGACGCTGAAGGAAGGAATCTTTGTTACCGTTAAGGGCCTTGCCCAGTATGATAATTTCGACAAGGAAGTTGAGGTCGGAAATATCACGGGTATTAAGAAGAGCAGTGATTTCAGGACAAAGCGTGCGGATTTCAATGAGTTCAAGCGAGTTGAGCTTCATGCACACTCTAAGATGAGCGAAGACGGTTGCCTTGATATTTCAAGTCTCATAAAGACCGCTGCGACCTTTGGTCACAGAGCTGTAGCTGTTACGGATACCGGAACCGTGCAGGCTTTCCCTGATGCCGCTATTGAACAGAGTAAGATAAAATACGGTGAAGACGTTAAGGCTGATGATAAGCTGAAAGTCATATACGGTCTGGAAGCGTATCTTGTGGATGATACGGTCGCTGTTGTTGTAAACGAAAGAGGGCAGACTCTTCAGGATACTTTTGTGGTCTTCGATATTGAGACCACCGGTTTTGTGCCCACCAAGAATAAGATAATAGAGATCGGTGCCGTCAAAGTAACGGCAGGTGAGATCGTTGACAGATTCTCCGAATTCGTTAATCCCGAGATCCCCATCCCCATGGAGATTACCGAGCTTACCAGTATCAAGGACAGCGACGTAATGGATGCCGATACCATCGAGGATATTCTTCCGAGATTTCTTGAGTTCTGTAAGGACAGTGTATTGGTAGCGCATAACGCTAAGTTCGATACTTCATTTATCCGTTACAATGCGGAGAAGCTCGGACTTGAATATGATTTTACACATACGGATACAATCGAGATCGCACGACTTGTGATGCCGAGGCAGAAGACGTACCAGCTGCATAAGCTGGCGGAAGCGCTGAAGGTTCAGACGCTCCATCATCACAGAGCGGTGGATGATGCCGAGATGACGGCAGGTATTTTTATCAAAGAGATAGGACTGCTTGCGGAAAAACAGGTTTACACACTTGATGAGCTGAACAATCTCGGAGGACTTACGGATGATAAGCTTGCGGATATGCATGCTTCACGTGCCGTGATCCTTGCCAAGAATGAAGTGGGAAGAAGAAATCTTTACAGACTGGTATCCATGTCACATCTAAGATTTCTTGGGAAAGCTGTGCCTAAGATTCCCAAGAGTATGCTGGACAGCTTAAGAGAAGGTCTTATCGTGGGCAGCGGCAGCACGGACGGAGAACTCTTCCAGGCTCTTATCAACGAGAGGCCGAACGTAGAGATATCGCGTATTGCAGATTATTATGATTATCTTGAGATCTTTCCCGCGGGAAACGCACAGTATCTTATCAATGATGACAAGATGCCGTCTGTGAATTCTCTTCAGGATGTAAGAGATTTCATGAAGAGGATAGTGGATCTGGGAGATGAACACGGCAAGATCGTCTGTGCCGCAGGAGATGTACATTACCTGAATGAAGAAGATTCAATCTATCGTACTATAGTTGCCGCGGGCAAGAAGAATATGAGGATCAGGGATCTGTCTGATACCATGTATTTTCATACTACACAGGAGATGCTGGATGAATTCTCATATCTCGGTTCGGACAAAGCGATGGAGACTGTAATACTGAATACAAACAAGATCGCGGATATGTGTGATCCCATCGCACCGGTCAGACCCGATAAATGTCCTCCCGTCATTGAGGATTCGGATAAGACGCTTAGACGTATCTGCTATGATAAGGCTCACTCCATGTATGGAGAAGAACTTCCTCCCGTAGTATCCGAGAGACTTGAAAGAGAGCTTAAGTCTATCATAGGTAACGGTTATGCCGTTATGTATATCATCGCTCAGAAGCTTGTTTGGAAATCTGTTGAAGACGGATATCTGGTTGGTTCCAGAGGATCGGTAGGTTCTTCCTTTGTTGCCACCATGGCAGGTATAACCGAGGTTAATCCTCTCGCACCCCATTACTATTGCGGTAAGTGCAGATATTCTGATTTTGATTCTCCGGAACTTAAGGAATATGCGGGACGTTCCGGTTTTGATATGCCGGATAAGATATGTCCTGTCTGCGGTGAGAAGCTGATCAAGGACGGCTTTGATATTCCTTTCGAGACATTCCTGGGATTTAAGGGAGACAAGGAACCGGATATCGATCTTAATTTCTCCAGTGAATATCAGTCCAAGGCTCATAAGTATACGGAGGTAATCTTCGGTTACGGTCAGACTTATCGTGCAGGTACGGTTGGTACTCTTGCGGACAAGACAGCTTACGGATATGTTAAGCACTTTTTTGATGACAAGGGTATAACCAAGAGAAGTGCCGAGCTTGACAGGCTTTCAAAGGGAGTAATGGGTGTAAGAAACAGTACGGGCCAGCATCCGGGAGGAATCGTAGTACTTCCGGTGGGAGAGGATATCAATTCTTTCACACCGACTCAGCATCCTGCCGATGATATGACATCGCCTATCATTACGACCCATTTCGATTATCATAAGATCGAGCAGAACCTTTTGAAACTGGATATACTGGGACACGATGATCCAACCATGATCAGGATGCTGCAGGATCTGACGGACAGGGATCCTTTAACCATACCGTTGGATGATCCGGAAGTAATGGAACTCTTTAAGAGTACGAAGCCTCTTGGCATCACGCCGGAGGATATAGGCGGTACGAAGCTGGGAACACTGGGGATACCGGAATTCGGAACGGACTTCGCCATGCAGATGCTTATCGATACCAATCCGCAGGCTTTCTCGGATCTGGTACGTATCGCAGGTCTGTCCCACGGAACCGATGTATGGCTTGGAAATGCGGAGACACTTATCAAGAACGGAACTGCGACCATATCTACGGCTATCTGTACCAGAGATGATATAATGACTTATCTGATCGGCAAGGGCCTGGAGCCTGAGGAGTCATTCAAGATCATGGAGAATGTCCGTAAGGGTAAGGTCGCCAAGGGTAAGGCTGATAAGTGGCCGGAGTGGAAAGCGGATATGATCGCTCATGATGTACCGGACTGGTATGTATGGTCATGCGAGAAGATCCAGTATATGTTCCCCAAGGCTCATGCTGCGGCATACGTTATGATGGCATGGCGTGTGGCATATTATAAGATCAATTATCCTGCACAGTACTATGCGGCTTTTTTCTCCATCAGATCGAAAGCATTTGATTACGAGCAGATGTGCCAGGGTAAACAGCATCTTGAATACTGCATGCAGGAAGTGACGAAGCGTCTTGACTCCAAGGAGGCTTCTCCGAAGGATAAGGACAGTCTGCGTGATATGAGACTGGTTGAAGAAATGTATGCCCGTGGTATAGAATTTACTAAGATAGACTTATATAAATCCAAGGCAACGGCATTCCAGGTGACGGAAGACGGCAGGATAATGCCTGCCTTTGTTGCCATAGACGGTCTCGGTGATACCAATGCGATACAGATAGAAGATGCGGCCAGAAGAGGAGTATTCACCAGTAAGGAAGACTTCAGACAGCGTACCAAGACATCACAGACTACTATCGACAAGATGACAGAGCTTCACATACTTGAAGGACTTCCCGATTCAAATCAGATCTCGATATTTGACCTTTTGGGAAAAGGTTAAGAAATATAAAATGATGGAGGGCTAAAATGAAGTGTTCAAAATGTGGAAGAGAACTCGCTCCTGATGAAAAGTTCTGCGGAGGATGCGGGGCCATTGTAGGCGGGAACGTGGAAGAGCAGAAGACGGAACCTGAAACGGCTGCGGGAACAATAATGCCGGCTGAAAATGTGGTTATCGGAGAACCGGTTAAAGAAGCGGTGACTGCAGAGGAAGCGCCTAAAGCTTCGGCGCCTTCGGATGCATCCGCTATCCTGAACGGGGCAGCAGATCCTTTATATACCACGCAGGGAGCACCCGATGCTTCCGGCGCTTATATACCTTCTGGTTCATCCGGAACGGGATTCAGTTATACTCCGCCAAGGGAACCTGAGAAGAAGCCTGAAGCACCTGTGAAGAAAAAGAAGAAAGGCGGACTTATTGCCGTACTTGTGGCTGCTGTTTTTGTGATCGTTTTGATCGCGGTAGCAGTATTTGCCAAGGAATCCATCATGAGACTGATAAAGTCTCCCGAGGATTATACAAAATATGTCTTAAGGAATAATCTTGTCGGAAATAAGGCTTTGGTGGAAGCTTATGATTCCGCGCGTTCCGGTAAGGGATTCTCGCAGTCTACATCCAGGTATTATCTCAATGCATCGGATGAAGCGCTGGATGATTTCTACAGTATCCTGGAAGCGGAAGATGTTGATGTTGACAGGGATGAGATCGAGTTTGCAAAAGAAGTTTCCTTAACCGTTGATACCACTGCCGATGACGGCAGATTCAAGCTTGCCTCCGATATCACACTGGGTGGAAAGAGCGCTTTTACGGCAGATGTCATTTATGATACCGACAGTGAAGAGGTTTACTTCAGAAGCAAGGAACTTAATGAAGACTATGCTTATTATGCTTTTTCCGGAAGTCCGAGCAGCTATACCGACAGAGAGATCCAGGAGATGCTTTCTATGATGACCGTGACCAATGAGGGACTTCCGTCAGGCAAGGAAATGTCTGAGATCTGGGATAAGTATGCGGATATCGCCATCGATCAGATCGACGATGTTGAAGAATCAAGAGAGAAGATGACGGCAGGTGATGTTACCCAGAAGATGACGGTTCTTGAGATCAAGATCGATGATAAGCTTTCAAAGAATATTGCGGTTGAAGTGCTCGGAGAGCTTAAGGACGACGATGAATTCAAGGACATCATGAAGAGAGCGGCCAAGTCATATGAACCCTTACTTGCTTCAAGGATGTACCGCTATGGCGGCAGCAGCGATGACTTTGAGGATGAGCTTGACGACTGGCTTGATGATGCATACAAGTCAGCCAAGAAAATCAAATTCAAGGATGAGGCAACACTAGAACTTTATGTTTCAAACGGAGGAAAGATACAGGGCGTAAGATTTGCATTTGATGACAATGAATTCTACAGCCTTTATACGGAAAAGTTTGGCAAGTTCGGTTCCGAATTAAGAGTTGTGGATGAAAAAGATGAAGTGATGACGGTAGTCGGAAACGGCAAGGTATCATTCGGAACGATAACAGGCACGTTTGATATTGAAATGCCGGAGGAGGATGTAAAGTTCACCGTGGGAGCCGAAGGATTTAATCTGGCACAGATGGCAGCAGGCAAGGTGAACGGAACGCTTTCTCTTGATCTTGGACAGTTTTCCAAGGAACTTAAGGAGGCAGACAAGGAAGCTGATGCAAATGGTGTTATCAGAAAGCTCGCGGATTATGAATTAAAGATGTTTATATCATCCACAGGAAAGAGTTCGGAGATCAAATACTCCCTCAACAGAGATAAGGATGAGTATATTTCTGCGGGTTATTCTGTTGCTCTTAGCTCCGGTGATTCCATCGAGATCCCTTCCGGTAAGAAGTCGGTCCAGATAGAGGATGAAGATGATTTTATAGAGTATCTTATGGATTGCGATTTTGACGGATGGGCTGATGAGCTTGAGGACTGCGGCCTTCCCGATGAAGTGACAGATGCTGTGGGTGAGGTTTCGGATATGCTGGAACTCTATTACTGATAATTGTTATACAGATAAGTTTAATCCGGATGCCGTATCATGTGCCTGTGACATATGATACGGCATTTTACAGTAAATGACGGGTTTTGATATAATTCAAAAAAAATAAAAAAAGTCCTTGCATTTTATAATAAGCTGTAGTAAGATAAACGAGCTGAGTTAAGTATGGCTCGTTGGTCAAGCGGTTAAGACGCTGCCCTCTCACGGCAGAATCAGCGGTTCGATTCCGCTACGAGCTGGTAAAAGACATCCGTAAACAGGATGTCTTTTTTCTTTTCTGTCTTTATGTTCTGCAACGATCATCAACATTAAATTGATCATACTGTTGTCTTATAACACACGCATAAGAATTTGTAATATTGTGGATTAAAGAGAAGGAAGTTTTGGTATAATTGTTATATGTTTCAAAGGAAATTAAACGACAGGATCGTATAAGCATATTTAATTCATTTCATCATATGGAATCAGTCGGAAAACAAATAGTCAGACGTTACATTCTGCAAAGAGCTAAATTCATGATAGCTGGCGGTATCATTCTCAGTATCGCCAGTGGGATCGCTTTTTATTTCAGGATATTAAAATTCCCGGAGGGGCTGAAACTCACCATATTATTAGGGTTGTTCCCCGTTGTGGGGATCACGTTGCTTGTTTTGGGAATAGTGCAGTCAGTGAACCCTTTCAGTGCGGAAGAGGTAAAAAGAAATCCGGAGATCTTCAGACAGGCTGAAGAACTGTTCGGGCATGAAATATATAAGGATAAGTTCATCGTTTTATCGGAGCGTGTAATAGGCAATGCAGACAGAATACTGCAGATGGCATACAAGGATGAAGTTTATCTGTTATATGAATATACGCAGAAAGTAAATGGAACTACGAATTCAAAATTGCTCAAGGTGGAAACCGCGGTAGGTACAATGCAGATCGATATAATGGGAGCCAAAGAGAAAAAAGTTGAAGATCTGGTCAACAGGATCTGCATAAACTGCAGTTATGCCAGGGTCGGACATACGGAGGAAAATCTCAAATATCTGGAGCATATGCGCGCTACCTGGAGGAAAGAATATATACGGAAATATCGAAAAGAAGTGTAATTTTCTGCTTATAATTATGCTTAGAAAAGTATAAAATAATCTATAATGATCATATAAATCATTGTGCTTGGTCAGGCGGTTGAACAAATTGGGGGGAGCAATTTTTTCAACGAAAGGCAGGGGTTATTTATGAAAAACGTAACTTGGCACATCAGAAGCAGGATAATCATTGTTGTCGTTGCTTTATTCGTCATCGCATCGGCACTTTTGGTTGCGCTAAATGCCGGAAGCATATCCGGTAATCTCCAAAAGTACGGGCAGACTGTTGTTGTGAAGGATGCGACCGGCAGTGCCAAAGCCATCGATGACTGGCTCACCATACAGGGAAATAACGTGTCACTGATGACCAAGACTCTTTCCGTTATGGATTATGAGAACACGGGAGCGATCCAGGATTATATTGCTTCCTGTATGGCTGATAACTCGGCGGCTCTCATGTATTACGTATGTTATGACTACAATGGCGGTGTATTCGCGGCGGATCGTTCAAAGGTGGATCTTGATCCGACAACAAGAGGCTGGTGGAAAGATGCACAGGCTGCAGGGAAGCTTATTTATACCGATCCCTATCAGGACTTTGCTACCGGTCAGATGATAGTTTCTGCATGTGTTCCCTATAAATGTGAAGGACATACCTGCGCGGTCCTTGCTGATATTTCTCTTGATTCTCTTCTTTCAATAATGGACGGAATCTCTACGGATGCTTCTACAGAAAGCTTTCTGCTTTCCGCTGACGGCACTGTGGTCGCTCATCCCAACGCTGAGTTCAATCCCACAGAAAATTCTTTCACGGTTCTTTCTGATGTTGTATCCATCAATACAGATTCGACAGATGTACAGAAGATAAAGGATTATGACGGTGCTTCAAAATATGCTGTAGTTGCCAACATTCCTGCAACGGGCTGGAAACTCGGTGTTACGCAGCCGGTATCGGTAGTTAAGAGTGTAATCAATAAGGCGATACTTGAAAGTCTGGTTATGGCGCTTATAATAATCGCCGTTTCAATATTCGTTCTGAGCAGACTGATCAACAGCCAGCTCGGTCAGTTAAATGGTCTTAGGGTCTTCATTAAGGATAAGGTCATCGGCAGAGAAAATGTAAAACTCATGCCCTCCGAATCAGAAGAGATCGGATATCTTATAGACGAGCTTGAAAACAGATTTCTTTCAACTATCAGAGAAACTTCAGAAGAATCTACCAGGATAGGTGAGGCTATCAAGAATACCGGCGCTAATGTGTCTTCGATGACAAGGAGCATAGAGAACATCAGCGAGTCTGTTGGTCAGGTCAGCTGCAATACGGAAGAACAGTCGAAAAGCGTTGAAAGCATATCCGTATTGTCCGGAGAAGTTTCCAGAGCTGTTGATGCTCTTGCCTTAGAAACACAGGATATGGCAAGCAAAGCCGATGAGATAATCAGTTCCATAGATAAAACACTTCCTGAGATCATATCAAATAAGGAACGTGCAGTGAGGATAACCGAAGAATCCAAGGCTAATCTTTCTGCGGCTATCGAAGATGCAAAGGTCATTGAAGAGATCGTTAACGTATCAAATACGATCATGGGAATAGCAGACCAGACGAGCCTTCTTGCACTTAATGCATCGATAGAGGCTGCACGTGCAGGAGATGCAGGAAGAGGCTTCGCGGTTGTTGCTTCCGAGATAAATAGTCTCTCTGCTACAACCAATACAGAGGTTGAGAAGATCAATGACCTTACAAGCCGTGTTATGGAATCCACGAAGAAACTATCCGAAGAAAGTTCGAAGGTGATCGAGTTTCTTGAGAAAAATGTCATGCCTGATTATGAAGTGCTTTCCAGCCTTGCAAAGAACTATCAGGATGATGCTGCATTTTATGCAAATGAATCAAGCACCATAGGAGCAAGCAGTGAGGAACTCTCAGCGTCAATAACGAACATAAACAGCCTGCTTGAGAACCTGAATGCTTCACAGCAGGAGTTAAATGCAACGATACAGAGTATTAATGCGAATGTACAGAATGTTACTTCCAATTCCGAAGATGCGGCCAAGGAAGTTCAGATGATAGAAGATCGTACAGACAAACTGCTCGATACGGTAAGCACATTCCACATGGAGGCAGACAAAAAAAGCTGACATGTCATGATGTCGGATGTAAATGAAGGGTGATCCGGATTATTTTGGCGGAATCATGATACCGCAATAGTTTTTTCCATTTATGCCATGATTTATGGTACAATGGATATTGGGTTTGTCACCCGCGAATTTCCCGCGAAGAGTATTGCTTTTTCTCTTCGTATTGGTGCCGGATATTTGGAATTTAAGAGAGGATAACGGATGGCAGGAAAGAGAATAACTATAGGTATGATCGAGGAATTCTTTGTTGATGAACTCGATGGAGAAAGAGTATTCAGATCACTTGAACGTGCGGATTTCGTATTTTTACGCTGCATTAAGAAACTCAGTGAAGAGTCGGAAGACGGACGTGTCTACTTAAAAGAACTCGGAACGGCGATGGGAGTTACGATGCCGGAACTTTCACGAATGATCAATTCCATTCAGGATAAGGGATATGTATTGTGGAAGACGAGTGAAGATAAGACGAGAACTTACGTGCAGCTTACATCGCGTGCAAATCGTAAGATAGAGAAGGAACAGGAAGATATGCGTGAGGTCTTTAACAAGATCAAGCGCGTGATCCCGCATGACGAGTTGGAGATAACGCTTGCTACGGTAAGGAAGATATCCGAAGTCATACGTGAAAAAGACTAAAAGGATTCTAAGGGGAATTGGGGTGTTACAATGAGTCTTGATCAAATCGATGAGCATCAAGCGAGTGTTCTTTACGAATTGGTTCAGTGCATTAAGAATGAGAGTCGGGTTTCGGAGGTTGATTGTCCGGAGGATACCGAGATCGTTACAAAATTAGCAGAGCATTTAAATCTTGCTAAGATAACTGTAGTCGAGTACGCTTCGGTTTCGGATGAGAAGCTTGATAATCCTTCTGCGGTTTCGGAGACATTTGATAGCGGTAAGGAATGGTCCGAACCGGTCATACACAGAGAACTGCTGCAGGACAATTCGGTTGTTATCATAAAAGCATTTCCCAAAAAAGATATTGTTCTTTCGGATTTCGAACGTGAGATCCTGGAGATATTCTGTACAAATCTTTATATAGTCAAGAGCAGGATAAGACTTACAACTAAGCTGGTCAGAGCTGTTTTCTATGATCATCAGCTGGGGATCTACAGTTTCGCATACGGTGAGAAGATGATAAGCCAGGTGCTCCAGACCAGTGAATCATCCAAGTATGCGGTTGCATTTTTTAATCTGTTCAGATTTTCAAATGTTAATGAATTATTAGGGCGTCATCGCGCAGATGAAGCTATGCGTGCCTATGCCAGAGAGTTCCAAAAGCTCTTTACCGAGCCTGAGATCTTATGGCGAGTGGGCGGAGACAATTTCGGCGCACTCTTCAGGAAAGAGCACCTTGATTCATTCCTTGAATTGATACAGGGAAAAAGTATCCGTTACGGAAGGGGTACGGGTGAGAAACTGCTGATCTCGGCAACTGCGGGAATATATCTTATCACCGAGAATACTGACAACCGTAGTCAGGTGATCGATTCCGCAATGGCCGCAATGGCATCCGCAAAATACGATCGTCATGTAAGATATGTTGTCTTTGACGAAGGGCTCGGCAAAGAACTTGAACATACAAGAAGGATAGAGTCGGGTTTTGATAAGACTGTCAGAAATCATGAGTATTATGCAAGATATCAGCCTAAGGTGTCTCTCGATGGAAACAGGCTTATAGGTGCAGAGGCTCTCTGCAGGTGGAAGCATGGGGATAAGGAAATACAGCCGTTTGAATTCATTCCTATGCTTGAGAAATCCATAAGAATTTGTCAGCTGGATTTCTATATGCTTGATCATGTTTGCAGTGATATAGCGGGATGGATAAAAGAAGGCATAGAACCGGTAAAGGTTTCGGTGAATTTCTCGCGAAAGCACTTAAACGATGAGCATTTTGTGGAACGTATCATCTCCGTACTTGATAAGCATTCGGTTCCTCATGAGCTTATTTCCGTAGAGTTTACGGAGACCTCTTCGGAGGAGGATTATCAGAAACTTAAGAAAGTGATCTTTGAGCTTAAGGACAATAATATCGAAGCCGTTGTGGATGACTTCGGCATAGGTTATTCGTCTCTCAGTCTCATCGCGCAGGTTCCATTTAAGGAGCTTAAGATAGATAAGTTCTTTGTTGATAAGATCACTGATGAGAAGTCAAACAATACCATAATGATCCGTAACATCATCAATATGGCTCATGATATGAATATGATGTGTATAGCGGAAGGTGTTGAAAGTATCGAACAGATCGAGGTTCTTAAGAGATACGGCTGTCTGAACGTTCAGGGATATTATTTTGATAAACCCCTTGAGAAAGAAGAGTTCAGGACAAGACTCTTATCCCCTGTCTATGATACTAAAAAGTGATTTTTTTCAAAGTTTAACTTGCGTATTTTGTATGACTTATTTAAAATGATTTTAGTTAAGTCTTGCTAATCTGAAAGGAATCTGAAAATGCTGGAATCTCTCAAGAAAAAAGTGTTTGAAGCAAATATACTGCTTCCGAAATATGGCCTCGTTACGTTTACATGGGGAAATGTTTCCGAGTACGATCCGGAGACAAAGCTCTTTGTCATCAAGCCCAGCGGAGTTTCTTATGAGACCATGAAGCCTGAAGATATGGTTGTCATGGATCTGGAAGGAAACAGAGTTGAAGGTGAGCTTAATCCTTCATCGGATACTCCCACTCACCTTGAGATCTACAAGGCCTGGGGCGATAAGGTTAAGGGCGTTGTACATACACATTCATCCTATGCAACAAGCTTTGCTCAGGCAGGAAGAGGGATACCCTGTTACGGAACGACACATGCCGATTATTTCTATGGCGAGATCCCCTGTGTCAGATGCCTGACAAAGGATGAGATAGAAGATGCATATGAAGAGAATACCGGACATCTTATAGTTAATGAATTTGCAGCAATGTCAAAGGATCCGGTGGCGGTACCTGCGGTACTCTGTAAGAATCATGGAGTGTTCGCATGGGGGAAGGATTCGATGGATGCGGTTCACAATTCGGTTGTTACCGAAGAGGTTGCCAAGATGGCACTGAGATGTGAGCTGATCAATCCGGATGTGAAACCGGCTCCCCAGGAATTACAGGATAAACATTATTACAGAAAACACGGCGCAAATGCTTACTACGGTCAGAAAGGCAGCAACTGAAGGTATGAGGAGGATTATGGCACCGTCGATTCTTGCGGCGGATTTTAAGAATCTTGGACAGCAGATCAAAGCGTGTAAGGACGGCGGAGCTGAGTATCTCCATATTGATGTGATGGACGGTGTGTTCGTTCCTCAGATATCTTTCGGGATGCCTGTTATCAAATCTATTCGTCCGGCAACGGACCTGATATTCGATGTACATCTTATGATAGTTGACCCGTTACGCTATATCGACGAATTCACAAGGTGCGGAGCGGATATCATAACTTTTCATTTGGAAGCGGCCGAAGATCCGCGGGCAGTGGCAGATGCCATTCATAATGCAGGTAAGAAATGCGGTATATCCATCAGACCCGGCACTCCGGTTGAAGATGTTTTTCCTTATGCGGATGTCTGCGACATGATACTTATCATGACGGTTGAACCCGGGTTCGGCGGGCAGAAGTTCATAGAAGCTTCATATGATCGCATAAGGACTCTCAGGAAGTATCTTGATGATAACGGACATGACAATGTCGATATAGAAGTTGACGGAGGCGTACGCCGCGAGAATCTCGAGAGCATACTGGCAGCAGGTGCCAACGTGATCGTTGCGGGATCGGCTGTTTTTTCGGGCGATGTTAAGACTGACGTGGAGATACTGACAGCGGATTTTGCACGGGTATAAGAACGATATATAAATTGACAAATCTCATCAGAAGACGTAATCTAAATTAGATTTATAAAACTGTTTTAGTGAATTAAAGTTTATATTTTCGGGGAGAGTGCCTGATGAGCAGACAGAATAATATGACTGATGAAAGACGGAATGATACCAAGAACAGGATCTTCCGTCTTTTTTACGAGTCAAAGGTTCCGCTTAGCAAACAGCAGGCGGCCAATAAGATAAGGTGTTCAATGCCGACTCTGTATAAGAATATGGGAGAGCTCCTTAACTTAGGCTATATCGAGGAGGCGGAGACTTTTGACCCCAGAGGCGGAAGACCTGCGATAGGTTATCGGGTAAATGCCGATTGTTTCTTTGCTATCGGAATTTCCATCTCGGCAAATCATCTGAGATTCCTTGCGGTGAATATCAAATATAAAGAGCTGGCTTACAGGAAGATCCGCACCGACATAAAGGACAAGGATGCATCCAAGCTTATGAGTGCCGAGCTGGAATCTTTCATTGACGACAATTCACTTGATCGTGCAAAGCTTCTCGGCGTCGGTATAGTCATCCCGGGCGTTGTGGATTCCACAAGCGGATCCGTTCTTCATTCGCCGACACTCAGGACCAACAGATTAAGTCTTGATGAACTTAAGAAAAATATTAAGTATCCCGTATATTTCGGAAATGACAGCACCTGCGGCGGTATCGCCGAGATGTTATCCATGTCAATGGACCTGAGGGCCGGGAACTACGTATATCTCTTTTTGGAGAACGGAGTGGGAGGTTCGATATTCCATGACGGCAAGCCTTATATGGGAGATAACGGCAGGAGCGGAGAATTCGGACATATGTGCATCGTTCCTGACGGGAAGCCCTGCAACTGCGGCAAGAAGGGGTGCCTGGAAGCATATTGCAGCGCAATGCGTATCAGTACGGAGCTTGGCATCAGCACGGAAGAATTCTTCTCAGGCCTCGAAGAGGGCAATCCGAAATACAAACAGATATGGGAAGATGTGCTGGCAAAACTGGCGGTTGCCATCGACAATCTCAGGATGGCATTTGACTGTCCGGTGATAATCGGAGGATTCCTTTCGGGGTACGTGGAAAAGTATCTTTCCGAGTTAAAAGAGCTTGTCAGATCGAGGAGTATTTTCGACAGTGATGCTGACTATATCATCATAGAAAAGAACGGTGACAAGACAGGAATGACGGGGGCTGCAACATTTTTCATACAGCAGTTTATTGAATCGGTATAAGTCCAAAAAACGCTTAAATTATCATTGACCCGACTTTTACCAAATGATATTATAAAACTGCTTTATTTATCAAATAAAACCTGTTTTTCAGGCATGTGCGAGAGGAGAAAAAGGTGAAGATTTATTCAGTTACAGATCCGGAATTCTGTGAATACGGAAGAATTGCAGACGGTTATGACACTGCGGAGATCGTAGAGGGACTTGAGAAATTCACTCCCTGCCCGGATGGCGTTGAGTATGTTGCAAAGGATCCCAAGATCCAGGAACTTGCAGCTGCCAAGAAGATTGCAACGGGGCTTTACGGTGGAAGACCTGCTCAGTTCGGATGGTGCAATGGACACAATACAAAGCTTAACTGTGTCGAGTATCACAGAGCAAGCGAGTTCAATCTCGGAACAGAGGATTTCATTCTCCTTCTTGCAAGAAGAGCGGAGATCGTTGACGGCAAGCTTGATGCTTCCAAGGTGAAGGCATTCCGCGTTCCCAAGGGAGTCCTTGTAGAAGTATTTGCCACCACTCTTCACTATGCACCCTGCCATACTGATAAGAATAAAGGATTCAGAGTCCTGGTTGTTCTTCCTGACGGAACAAACGGACCTAAGCCTGAGCTTCCTACAGATTCATGGGAAGACGGACTTTTATTTGCAGCTGACAAGTGGCTTATCGCTCATCCTGATGCTTCGGAAGTCAAGGCCGGAGCTTATGTGGGGATCACGGGTGAGAATATCGATATAGCAGACAGCATCTGAATCACTGATTCTCAATTATCAAAAACAAAGAAACACAAAGGAGAACAAGAACATGAACAATTTACCTGAAATGAAGATCGGTATCGTTGCAGTAAGCCGTGACTGTTTCCCTGCTTCACTTGCAGAGAACAGAAGAAAGGCTCTCGTAGAAGCTTACAAGGCTAAGTATGATGCTAAGGATATCTATGAGTGTCCCATCACTATCATCGAGAGCGAGATCGATATGGTTAACGCTCTTGAGGATATCAAGAAGGCAGGATGTAACGCACTTTGCGTATTCCTTGGAAACTTCGGACCTGAGATTTCCGAGACACTTCTTGCTAAGCACTTCGACGGACCTAAGATGTTCTGTGCTGCAGCTGAGGAAAGCCAGTCAGACCTTATGGACGGAAGAGGAGATGCTTACTGCGGTATGCTCAACGCAAGCTACAACCTTGCACTCCGCAATACACGCGCTTACATCCCTGAGTATCCTGTAGGTGATGCTGAGGACTGCGCAAAGATGATCAACGATTTCGTTCCTGTAGCAAAGGCAATCTACGCTCTTCAGAACCTCAAGATCATTTCTTTCGGTCCCAGACCTATGAACTTCCTTGCATGCAACGCTCCTATCAAGCAGCTTTACAACCTTGGTGTTGAGATCGAAGAGAACTCAGAGCTTGATCTGTTCGAGTCCTTCAAGAAGCATGAAGGAGATCCCAGGATCGAAGCTGTTGCTAAGGAAATGGCTGAAGAACTTGGCGCAGGCAACAAGATTCCCGAAGCTCTTCCAAAGCTTGCTCAGTACGAGCTTACTCTTAAGGATTGGGTAGAGGCACATAAGGGATACAGAAAGTATGTTGCACTTACAACAAAGTGCTGGCCTGCTTTCCAGACACAGTTTGGATTCGTTCCCTGCTTCGTAAACAGCCGTCTTGCCGGACAGGGTATGCCTGTATCATGTGAGGTTGATATCTACGGCGTACTTTCCGAGTTCATTGGACAGGCAGTAAGTGATGACGTTGTTACACTTCTCGACATCAACAACTCTGTTCCCAAGGATATGTACGAAGAGAGCATCAAGGGCAAGTTCGATTACAAGCACACAGATACATTCATGGGCTTCCACTGCGGAAATACATGCTCAAGAAAGCTTTCATTCCATGAGATGAAGTACCAGAAGATCATGGCTCGTAACCTTCCGAGAGAAGTGACTAACGGAACTCTTGAAGGAGATATCGCTCCCGGCGAGATCACATTCTACAGACTTCAGAGCACAGCTGACGGAAAGATCAGAGCATACATCGCTGAAGGTGAAGTACTTCCCGTTGCTACCAAGTCATTCGGTTCAATCGGTGTATTCGCTATCAAGGAGATGGGTCGTTTCTACAGACACGTTCTCATCGAGAAGAATTATCCTCATCACGGCGCTGTTGCTTTCGGTAAGTTCGGTAAGGCTCTGTACGAGGTATTCAAGTACATCGGTGTACCTGTAGACGAGATCGGTTACAACCAGCCTGAAGGCGTAAGATATCCTACAGAGAATCCCTGGGGTTAATCTCTGATCGGGAAATAGTATGATCAATGGCGGCGTGACTTTATGACACGCCGCCGTTTTAATAGGAGAGTTTATGATCAGGGAAGTTAAGACTGAAAACGGGATAGTAAGAGGTATTGAGGCTGCTGATCCCAGATATACGGCATTTAAAGGGATACCTTTTGCGGCACCACCTGTGGGAAAGAACAGATGGAGAGCTCCGCAACCCTGTGAGAACTGGGATGGCGTAAGGGAATGTTATCGCTTTGCACCCATATCCATCCAGAATACGCCCGGAGTAGGAACCGATATTTACTGCAGAGAATGGCATGTGGATCCTGATATTGATATGGACGAGGACTGTCTGTATCTTAATGTCTGGACAGGCGCCAAGAGTCCCGATGAGAAGCTTCCGGTTGTGGTATGGATCTTCGGAGGAGCGTTTCAGTGGGGATATCCCGCAGAGATGGAATTCGACGGAGAGAGGATTGCAAGAAGAGGCATCGTAGTAGTAACTGTCAATTACAGACTTAATCTGTTCGGCTTTCTGGCTCATCCCGAGCTTACAGCTGCCCAACCCGATGCACCCACGAACTTTGGACTTCTTGACCAGCAGGCAGGTCTCAGATGGGTTAAGAGAAATATCGCAGCCTTTGGCGGAGACCCTGATAATATCACTATAGCGGGTCAGTCAGCCGGCGGCGGAAGTGTCATGGCACAGCTTACTAATCCTGCCAATGAAGGATATTTTAAGAATGCCATAGTTCAAAGCGGTATTATAGAAAACCCTTATGATCATTCCGGATTTTGCTCTGTTCCCATGGAACTTGCCGAGCAGAACGGTGTGAGATTCATTCAGTCTCTTGGTGTCAGCTCCATAGATGAAGCAAGACAGATACCTGCAAAGGTATTGCTTGAAAAATATGATGAATTTGTTCCCGGACTTGAGATGTTCTGTGCTTTGGATAAGCCACACAGAATGTTCCCTGTGATAGATGATAAATTCTGCTTCGGTAATCCTTACGACGAATATCTTGCCGGAAGACATGTTAAGGCAAGGCTTCTTACCGGTAATACCGAAGATGAATTTCCCGCATATATGATCGCTGATTCAGAGGCGGAGCTGGAGGAAAAAGCCAGAGCCAGATTTGGCGACAGAGCAGACGAATTCCTGGCTTTTGATGAGGCTCACCGTAAGACAGGTGACAACCTCTATGCTTTTGTCAGCAGCATCGAGAGCTCTGTAAAGAAGCTTGCTCTCAGTGCTGAAGAAAGGGGCGAGGATCCGGTATATTATTACAGATTTAAGCCCGATATCCCCGGAGAAGATGATCCCGGAACCTTCCATTCATGTGAACTCTGGTTTTTCTTTGAGACCCTTGCAAAGTGTTCCAGACCTTACGTGGGAAGACACTATGATCTGGCAAGACAGATGTGTGATTACTGGTGTAATTTTGTTAAGACCGGTGATCCAAACGGAATAGGCAGTGACGGGAAAGAGCTTCCCAGGTGGAATCCGTATACGAAAGAAAAGGAAGAAGGAATGGAATTTACATCTGAGGGAGCGGTACCCGAAGCGGGAGAAAAGGAATTCACCAGATTTTTCCTTAAATGAAATATATATATATAAAGGAGTATTACAATGAACGGAGCATATTACACAGGAAAATACAGGAACCGCTTTGCGGAGATCGGCATCCCCGAAGAGGAAATAGAAAAGCGTAAGAATGAGATCTTTGAGACCATTTTCCACGGACCCGAAGGAGAAAAATTCTACTTCGAATTCGGAGATGATATGGCATTCATGGAGGATACGGGAAATATCGATGCACGTACGGAAGGTATGTCCTACGGCATGATGATGTGTGTCCAGATGAATAAGCAGGATGAGTTCAACAGACTCTGGAGATGGGCAAAAAAATATATGTACCTTACTGAGGGAAGAGAAGCCGGATATTTCGCATGGTCTGTTTCTCCCGAAGGAGTAAAGAATGCGGATGGTGCTGCACCTGACGGAGAGGAATTCTTTATCACGGCTCTCTTCATGGCTTCCAACAGATGGGGCGACGGAGAAGGGATCCTGAATTACAGGGCAGAGGCCGAAAAACTCCTTGATGACTGTATCAATAAAGAAAAAAGAGGCGAAGGAAGGAGCATGTGGGATCCTGACAACAAGCTTATCCGCTTTGTTGCAGGTGTGGATTTCACGGATCCTTCATATCATCTGCCTCATTTCTATACATTTATCGCAGATCAGACATCCAACAAGGAGAATGCAGCATTTATGCGTGAGGCTGTAACTGCCAGCAGAGATTTCCTTGCTATTGCCTGCCATCCTGTAACAGGACTTAATCCCGAGTACAGTTCTTACGAAGGCACCAAGATAATCACTCCCTGGGACGGACAGTCTCACGGCGATTATTTCTCTGATGCTTACAGAACGGGTGCTAATATCGCTCTTGATTATTCATGGTTTGAAGCAGATGAGAGAGAGAAGGAGCAGTCAAAGCGTCAGATCGATTTCTTCTGCAATACCATCGGCAAGGATAACTGGGACGGTATATTTGCAGTGGACGGAACTGTTCTTGAAGGTAAGGCTCTTCACCCTGTAGCTATTGTAGCAACCAATGCTCAGGCCGCTCTTAATCTTGAAGGTGAAGATGCTGAGTACTGTATAAAGAGATTCTGGGATACACCCCTTAGAACAGGCGAGAGAAGATATTACGATAACTGTCTCTACTTCTTTGCTTTCCTCGC
Organism: Lachnospiraceae bacterium XPB1003; assembly: GCA_900102065.1. Classification (GTDB taxonomy): domain Bacteria; phylum Bacillota; class Clostridia; order Lachnospirales; family Lachnospiraceae; genus NK4A136. The sequence goes on from FMVK01000012.1 coordinate 54,544, forward strand.
TCTCAGCGGAAGTTACAGAGCTAATTGGGATTGATGATCTTATGAACCAAAAAGGTATCGCGAAAGTTCGCGATACCTTTTTTAATTATTGTCATTATCGTGACGATGTATCTCTCTTTTTAATCCGTACATGATACGGTCGGCGGATCTGATATAATCCTGAAGCGACTTTTGCTTCTCCGGATCTGTTATTACGAAGCCGCAGCTGGCGGTAATATTGTAGGGCCTGGAACCGTTGGTATTGCCTTTTTCCAGATGATCCATGATCGACTGCTTGATGGAATCGGCTTTTTGGGTATCACAGTCGGGGCCGACTATCAGGAATTCATCTCCGCCGTAACGGATCGCAAGCCAGTCATCGGATATACTTCCTGTTATCGCTTTTGTGACTGCGAGAATGGCCTTGTCTCCGTGGAGATGTCCGTATTTATCATTTATCAGTTTCATGTAATTTATATCAACGAACATGATAGCCATTGATATACCTTTTTGGTTGCATTCTTCGAAAAGAGGAATGGCTTTCTTTTCATAGCAGAATCTGTTGAACAGTCCGGTCATTGGATCCTTGTCATAGAGTACCGAAAGCTCGTTGTTGAGATATGACATACGGATGCTGACACGCAGGAACTGAATGGCCTGCTGTATCTTTTCCAGATAATCGAACATGGAAAAGACGCCGGAAGTAAGCTTGGATTTCTCGTTATAAACAACATATCCATAATTGTACTGATTCATGTGGAGCGGATAGAAGAAGAATCGGTGCTGTTCTTTTGCCTGTTTTTTATATCCGGGGATCAGATCATGGGAATTCCTTCTTTTAACATCCACGGGTTTTCCGTCCATTAAAGCGACAATGGGATCCAGCTTTTGATTATATGCTTCGCTAAACATTTCGGATTCATCGACATTGATCTTCTTCAGATAATCAAAATGGAACATCATCAGGAAATCATTGCCTGAGAAATGATGATGTTCTACAAAGAAATCCGTTAAAGTCTCTTTGAAGGAATCCGGATCGGTGGAGTTTGTTATGCGCATAAAAAGTTGTCTTTCCTCGCTGTCAAGCCAGTGAAGATCGGAAGAGTAGGTATATGACTTTTGACAGTAGGTACGCCTGATATTCTCATATTTTGAAGCTTCGGTACATCCGCAGCTTTCACAGCAGACAAAATCGGAATCCACGTAGACTTCTTTTTCTGTCGGAACGCCATTGATGATATCAAATAAAAGTGAAACCGCTTTTTCTCCAACCTTGTCATAGTTGGGAGATACGGTAGTAATGGTCGGATAATATCCTTTGCCGGCTTCTATATTGTCAAAACCGGTGATTATCACATCTTCGGGCAGGTTGTATCCGAGATCCACGAGAGTGGCGGCTACAGCCAGTGCCATGATATCATTTGCGCATATGAACGCATCAGGCAGCCCTTCGGGTGATGAGGAACAGTGTCTTGCGATATCTGATGCAACGACATTATTCCAGTCGGCGTAGTAAATATCTTCATCCTTTAATTCAAGACCGTGAGAAGTCATTACATCTTTGGTGACACGCAGTCTTATCTGATTCTCTATATGATCCTGACTCCCACCGATAAAAACTGCACGCTTGATATCATGTACTTCGATAAGGTGTGTGACAAGATCAAACATGCCGGTTTCGTTGTTAACGCTGACGTAAGGGATGTCAGGGATCTGCAGACCGATACTGACGATTGGAACATCATGGTCTGTTGCATGGAGACAGAGTTTCTCCGCAGTTTTGTCCGAATTGAGAAGAGTAGAGAAGACTATGGCTCCGTCATAATCTTCAATATCAGGCAACTCATATATATTCAGCTCTCCACGGTTAAGATAGTCAAAACCGTTATATGAGCAATGGCTGACAAAGATATATGTATCAAAATCTTCTTTCTTTGCGATGTCGGACATGCCATTAAGCGCATCATTCAATGCGCCGGTATTCCAACCGTTGGCAAAGACAGCTATTTTCTTTTTATGTGCCATTTCATAACCCCTTAGCGCTTAATACAAAAGAAAGTATAACCAATAAAATTATACCACATTCGCGCTGTGCTACAAAAAAATATAAACAGGGAATAAATATCATGCAGATTATATAAATTATTTACATAAACTAAAAAGATTTTACATGTTAAGGAGAAGATTTTAAATTACAGGAGAAAAACAAAGCAATAATTGTGATAAAAAAGGCAACAAATAAAAAATGAAAGCGGTTACAATCGTATATGTAGGGCATATTAGTTGCTTTTTGCGAAAATAGCAATTTTTGAGAAAGGAAACCTATATGAATATCAGGATCACTGCGGAAAGTATCAGGAATAAAAAGCTGAGATTTGTTCATAAGGAAGATGCAATGCCGGGAGTAAAGCGTGCGGCCGGATATGTTTGTAAAGATCTGGAAGCGATTTTTTCAGTGCTTCCCGAAGACGAGACTGCGGAGTTTACACTGCCTGAAAATAGTCTGCCTGCCGAAGGTGCAACGAAGACCTGTGAACTCGGTACTGTTTATTATATGACCGAAAAGGATGGCGAGGCAGGACTGACAGGACGCAGGGAAAGCTACAGGATGGAACTTGCTGCCGGAAGCATGGAGGGCACAGTTGATCTGTATATCACAGGAAGCGACAAGAGAGGTACGGTTTACGGTCTCTTTAAGCTTTCGGAGCTCTGCGGCATTTCGCCGTTTATCAACTGGGGAGATGTCCGTCCTGTGAAGAGTGAGGAGTTAGTGATAGATGTTCCGGTATCTTTTGTATCACGTGAACCTTCCGTTAGATTCAGAGGTTTCTTTATTAATGATGAATGGCCGGCTTTCGGAAACTTTGTGACAGAACGCTTTGGCGGATTCAACAGCAGGGCATACGAAAGGATCTTCGAGCTGCTTTTGAGATTAAAAGGAAACTATCTGTGGCCGGCTATGTGGTCAGCTCAGTTTTATCTGGACGGACCGGGGCTTGCCAACGCAGAACTTGCGGATGAAATGGGCGTGGTAATGGGTGCATCCCACCACGAGCCCTGTATCAGAAATGGTGAAGAATATAAATATGTTCGCGGTAAGGATTCAATATACGGCGATGCATGGGATTTCAGAAAGAACAGGGAAGGCATAACCAGATTCTGGGAAGACGGCCTTAAGAGATCCGGTAAGTTCGAGACTGTCATAACCGTGGGAATGCGCGGAGAAGCAGACTCAACCATACTCGGAAAGAATGCAACACTTAAGGATAATATCGATCTCTTGAGAGATGTATTGAAAACTCAGAATAGGCTTATCGGTGAATATGTAAATGCCGATCTGGATAAGGTTCCAAGAATGCTTGCGTTGTACAAGGAGGTTGAACCCTTCTTCTACGGAGATAAGGATACGGAAGGCCTGGCAGGAGATCCGGAGCTTGATGGCGTGACTCTCATGCTCTGCGATGACAATCACGGTAATCTCAGGACCGTTCCCGATGAATCCATGCGAGGCAGAAAAGGTGGATTCGGAATGTATTATCATTATGATTATCACGGCTCGCCGGTTTCGTATGAGTGGACCAATTCTTCTGCGATCTCACGTACATGGGATCAGATGACCAATGCTTATGAATCGGGTATCAGGGAACTCTGGATAGTCAATGTGGGTGATATCTATTCCAATGAATTCCCGCTTTCTTATTTCCTTGAAATGGCATATGACTATGATACCTGGGGACTTGGCAATGAGAAGAGTTATATCGAATATACGGAGCTTTTTGCAGACAGGATGTTCTCGAAATATACCGATAAGGATACCTGCAGCAGGATCTCTGCACTCCTTGAGGGATATTCTCGCATCGCACACAACAGACGCCCCGAAGCTATGAATGACACGATCTATGCACCTCTTGCTTACGGCGAGAGACAGGCGCTTGATGATAAGTGCAGACAGCTGATGGAAGAGGCTCAGGACATCTACGATAAAGCATCGGAAGAGATGAAATTCCCCTTTTATGAATTTGTCTATTATCCTGTAATGGCTAATTTAAATCTCCAGAGGATGTGGCTTGAGACCGGCTATAATCATTATCTCGCGGGTATTGGTGCGGCTGCCGCAAATGCAAGTGCGGATAAAGTCGATGCTTATTATGATGCGGATAAGAAGATCGTGGATGAGCTTCATACCATACATGACGGATGGTGGTACGGTATGGGACTGTCAGAGCATATAGGCTTCAGGAGATGGAATGAGGAAGAGTGCAGGAATCCCATAACATACAGACTGCATCCTGCAAATAAGAACAGAGTGATCGCTGTGATCCCCGAGACCGGTGAATATACGGAAGGCAGTGTATGGACAGGTAAGACACTGGTGCTTCCGGATCTTATCAGATACGGAAAAGAAAGCGCTGAGATCTATCTGTATAATACGGGCGCAGGTACAGCATGGTTTAAAGCTGAGACTGAAAGCGACTTTATAAATATATCCAAAGAAGGTCTTATTTCCGTAGACGATGATGAAAAATATGAGATCCCCGGTTGCGGATTGACAGTTCTTAAGATCGGTATAGATAAGGATAAGCTTAAAGGTGATGAAGCATTAACGGGGGTTATAAAGATCCTCGGAGAATATGCGGATATAAAGATTGAAGTGCCTGTTGATCCCGTGATGTATAAGCAGTCGGGTGAAGGAAACTCACATGTATTTGTATTCGGAGATGATCATATCTCCATGGAAGCCTGTCACTTCAATGACATGAAAGCAGCAGGGGAGAGAGGATACAGATGCCTTGAGCGCTTCGGCAAGACTGAAAGCGGCATGAAGATACTTCCGGCCTTCGGTGATTGCGAGAAGAACTCGGAAGTACCTGAGCTTAGTTACGATTTTGATGTTAAGGATGAGGGAAGCTATATCATCAAATTCCTTATAGCTCCGGTAAATCCTCCTTACAGGGATAACAGGCTTGATATGAACTACAGGGTCAACGACGGCGAGATCTGTAAAGCAGCTTTTGTCGCCGATGATTTTAAGGTTACCGACGGATGCGATGAATGGGAGCAGGGGGTACTGGATCAGATAAGATTCAGCGAAGTGAAATGTTCTCTTAAGCCCGGAAGGAACAGGCTTACTGTATGTGGCGGATCCGCAGCCATAGTCCTTGAAAAGATAGTTATCAGAAAAGAAGATTCAAAGCCTGTTTATTCATACCTTGAACCGTCAGAAACGTATTTTAGATGATCACAGATCGATGATGCGAATGCATCTCCTGCAATTGGGGATTATGATCAGTTCATTATGATCACTGATAAGGAACAGACGCTCGGAGGCGCTTTCATAGTCAATGGCTATGATGGTGCCTTCGGCTTTTTTGTATCCGTCCTCTTCTCCGGAGATAAGTGGAGTTTCTGTCCATTCGTTACCCAGTACAGATCTGAAAAGAACAGGGTGTCCGTCTGCGGCCCTGCCTGCGGCTGCATAGCCTTCGCCGATACGTATCCCGCAGGTGAAATAGATCTCGGGATATGAATCTTTATATTTTGAATTGAAATCAAAAAACTGCCCCTGAATGAAAAGGCGGCCTTCAGGATCTGTAAAAATTGCCGTTTCATTGAGGTCAGTTTTTTTCTGTTCCATTTATCTTACCGTTACGGGAACTGTTCCTGTCATTGTCTTGCCGTTGTAGGTCACGTCTGCACTTATGAGTGCTGTGCCGGGAGCGATGGCGGTTACAAGACCGTTTGCGTCAATGGTTGCGACCGATGTATCGGAGACGGAATAAACAGGACGAAGGGCGGCATTTAATATTCTTGAAGTATCAAGTGCTACTGCCACCGTATTGACACAGGCTGTTTCACCGGTCTTGATGATAGTCCTGTCGATCTCAGTGGTTACGGCTGCGAGAGGAGCATCCCAAACTCCGTCGATATGTACGGTCTTGGTAAGAACGATATCACTGCTGCTCTTTGCAAGCTCGATGACATAATCACCGGGTTCAACTACCATCTTATTTTTCAGATTACTCCAGAAAGCCAGTTCGGAAACTGGAAGTTTTATTACAGCTTTTTCTGAGGTTCCCGCTTTTATAAATATTTTGGTGAAGCCCTTAAGCTGTCTTGCAGGCTTCTTGTCATGCATATCTTCGGGGATGACTTTGCTTACATAGAGCTCTACGATCTCTTTGCCGTCATACTTTCCTGTATTGCTGATATCAGCTGAGATCACCATGGTATCATTTGCATCGAAGGCGGAAGACTTCTCTGAGCTCCCATCCTTTGTTATCTTCATATCGGCATAATCATAGCTTGTATATGAGAGACCGTATCCGAAGGGGAAAAGTGTACTGCCTTTAAAGTATTGGTATGTACGTCCTTTGCGGTTTACCGTATCGAAGCGATAGATACCGTAATCATTAACGGGAGGTAGATCATCCATATTCCTGTACCATGTGGCTGTAAGCTTTGCATTGGGATTCACTTTTCCAAAGAGTACATCTGCCAGTGCCGTTCCCTGTTCCTGTCCTGCGAAATGCTCATTGATAATTGTATGTGCCTTGTCGAAGAAGGAGCCCGTTACTGCACCCAGCGCATTGATAACCACAATGGTATTGGGATTTGCTTCGATCATCTTTTCGATCTTCTCGTTCTGACCGTAGGGGAGATCGAGCTCCGTGCGGTCATTTTCTTCGGATGCATTGGATGCATCGGTTCCTGCGATGATGATCACGATATCGGCATCTTTGGCAGCAGTAAGAGCACGTTCAAAGAGCATGTCGTCATCCGCTCTGACATCGGGATCTTCCGTGACAAATTTCTTCGGAGATCTGATAGCATCGGTGATATTGTGATAATCGTATCCGGGGGCCATGAACTTGAGGCAGAAATTCTTTGCGAAGCTTAACTGTTTTATGGAGAGTCCCAGTTCTTTCGCTTCTGCTGCTTCTTCAGCATCTGCTTCCTTTGAACGTTTGATGGCATCGGGAGATTCGTTGTCTGCTCCGGGCAGTCTTCCGTCCACGCCTTCACGGAATTCCTTTCCGCAGCACCAACCCTTTTCGTAGAGGACTTCCGTATCGTTATCCTTAAGCGCATTCTTTATGCCGTCCAAAGCAAGGACATTGACTGTAGTATCGATACGGTTGCTACCGCATGAATATCCGCCGAGCTCACGGTAGATTGCATTGGGTCCGATGACCAGCACTTTCTTTCCTTTAAGATCATCCTTTGAAAGAGGGAGAAGTGCATCATCGTTTTTAAGCAATACGATGGAATCGTCTGCGATATCGAGGCAGAGTTTCTGTTTTTCTGCTGTGCAGACATCATCCCAACCGATATTCCTGTAAGCGTAGTCACCTTCTTCATCGAAGAGTCCAAGTCTGAATCTTACGGTGAAGATCCTGGTAAGTGCTCTGTTTATCACATCTTCGGAGATGAGGCCGTTTTTTACCGCTCTCACTAATGGACTCTGATATTCTTCGCCACAGCTGAGATCGGTGCCGGCGGAAAGAGAAATGGCAGCAGCTTCATCGAGATTCTTTGCGTAATAGTGACCGGTGGTTTTTTCATCGGACTGAATGTTCATGATGTCATTGAAAACAATATTCTCGTAAACATCGGATACCGCACCGCAGTCGGAAACAACGAATCCGTCAAAGCCCCATTCCTCGCGGAGAAGGTGAGTGAGCAGTTTTTCATTGGCAGAAGCGGGGACGCCGTTTACACGGTTGTAGCTGGTCATTATGCTCTGTGCATGACCGTAGAGGACAGCATCCCTGAACTGTCTCGTGTAATATTCACGGAGTGTTGCTTCATCCACGTTGGAGCTTCCGTTGTGTCTGTTGTTCTCGGAACTGTTGAGTGCATAGTGCTTGGGGGTGGCGCAGGTCTTAAGGACATTGGGATCGTCACCCTGCATACCCTGTACATATTTGATGGCAAGCTTTCCGGTGAGGAAGGGGTCCTCTCCGAAATTCTCATCGGATCTTCCGTTTCTGGGATCCCTTGCCAGATTGATGGTGGGACACCAGTCATTTAATTCATATCCGTAGATATTGTGATATGCTCTTATTTCATCGGAGATGGCAGAAGCTACTTCCTTTATCTTATCCGGATCCCAGGACTGGCTCATGGCAAGGCAGACCGGGAAGCTGGTGACATCCATCTTATCGTATTTAAAAGGTCCGAAATATCCATGGGAAGCTTCGTTCCAGTATTCGTAATGCGGGACATTAAGACGGGGGATGGGGGCAGCGTGATTCTGCAGCTGTGTTATCTTTTCCTCAAAAGTCATCTCGGCTACGAGTGCAGATGCCCGCTCCTTGGCGGATCTGGTCTTGTCTTCGTAAATCTTCATAGGGGTCAATCCTTTCTGTGTTTAAAAGTGATAAAGGGCCATATGCCGAAAGCGGTTTCCTTCCCGCAAGGATAGGATAAAGATACTGATAAATACCGTCAAGGGGATGAAATATATGTTTTTGGAGGGGGGAGGACATAGAGTTTATCGGGAATATTATGATTACACTTGAACTTAAAAATATGTTAAAATACAGTCTATTATGCGAAAATTTGGTCTTTGGAGACGCTTTTTTAAGATTTTTTGGAAGTGAGGTCACGGTATGGGCGGAATATTAAATCCCAACAGTAAAGTAATGCAGGAGATTTCCAGGGCGACAGACTGTCTGATCGTTAAGATCCTGTTTATCATATTCAGCATTCCGATTATCACTGTAGGTGCTGCTTTTACGGCGCAGTATTATGTCATAATGAAGATGGCCCGTGGTGAAGATCCTTCGGTCATAAAAGACTTCTGGAAATCATTTAAAGAGAATTTCAAGCAGTCCACTGTCATATGGATAATCAATCTTTTATTTTTGATCTTCCTGACGGCCGATTGGATCATCATACTGAGAAAAGATTTTTCATTAACTGTAGGCAAGGCTCTTTTTGCAGTATTTACGCTGTTCGTAATAGTCGGCTTTTTATGCATGTATGCATTTATCGCAAGATTCTCGGCGACAAACATGATGGCCATCAGAGCGGGCTTCCTCATGGCTTTCTTAAAGTTTCCGGCGCTGGTATTGATGCTTATTTTCATGATCTCCCCTTATTTCGTAGGTGTATGGTATTTCAAATATCTTCCCATTATCTGGGTGGTCATGAAGCTGGTTGAAGTGCTTTTTAGCGGCAAGGTTCTGGTAAGTACCTTTGCCAAAGTCGAAAAAGGTACCTTAAATAAGTCGGAAGATACTGATGCAAAAGAAAACAGTGAGGAGGAAGATTCCGACTCGGAAGAAAAGGATCCTGTTGAAGCAAAGCATGATCCCGAAGAGGAAGCAGACTCTGATGACAAGAAGAGTTCCGAAGATAAGAATGATTGAGATTCTGAATGGGTAAGTTTCGGGAAAAAGTAGAAGAGTGGTTAAATGACAGATCACTGCGCGTAAAAATGCGCATTATTTACCTGGTCTGTGTTTTGCTGCCGATCATCATAACGGATGGTGCCATGTTCATGGCAGTATCCAGATCTGATGCGGCCGATCGTTTGAGGGAGACTGAGAATACCGCAGATGCGGTTTATTATGAGCTTGTCAGACAGGTTGAGATCTCATCCATCATGGCGGCAAATATAGCTGCCAACAAATCCATCAGGGAATATCTGGATAAGCAGTATAAAGGACCTCTTGATTATTTTGTGTGCTACGATGATTTTAAAACGAGCACACTTTTTTCTTCGGCATACGGAAGCGGAATGTTTCATCTCACACTGTATTCCGACAACGATACCATGTTGAACGGCGGTGTGTTCTCAAGACTTTCAACCGCGAAGGATTCCTATTGGTACTATATCATCAATACGGAAGAAAAAGACGAGAGACTGCTTTTCTATTATGATACCTGGCAGGCACCTGCCGTTTCGCCTGCAAGACGCGTATCTCTTATCAGGAGATTCAGCAAGCTTCTTTCGTCCGGATGCGAAAAGATAATCAAGATCGATATGGAATATACTCAGATCGCAAAGGGTGTAATGGATCTTAAGCTTGAGGACAGAGTATATGTCTGCAAGGGTGATGATATCATTCTTTCAAATATTGAAGGCAATGATGTAGCCAGACGTTTTTCCAAGATCCAGGAAAAAGGTGCGATAGAGTACAGTAAGGAATATAACCTTTACGGTGAAGAGCTTACGATATATGTGATGCGAAACTACAGCAGCATTCTTTCAAGGATGAGCGAAAATACACCCATGGTCATAGGATTGCTGTTTTTCAACTTTGTTATGCCATTCATCTTCATGAATGTGATAGAGACTTCCATAACAAGACGTTTAAAGCGACTTGGAAATGCTTTTGAGAGCCGTGGCTATAATCAGTTCAGAACCGTAAATGATGTAAAGGGAAAAGACGAGATCGGCGTTCTCATGAACAACTACAATATCATGGTAGACCGTCAGAATGCGCTTATAGAACGTGCATATACCGGACGACTCAAGGCGCAGGAAGCCGGCCTTGCGCAACAGCGTGCAGAACTGTTAGCGCTTTACAGCCAGATCAATCCTCATTTTCTTTTCAATGCACTTGAAAATATCAGAATGCAGAGCATATTAAAGCATGAGGATGTGACTGCGGATATGATCGGTAAGTTGGCTATCATGGAGAGACAGTATGTTGACTGGTCTCAGGATAAAGTGGAGACATCCAGGGAGATAGAGCTGACCAAAGCTTATCTGGAACTGCAAAAATACAGATTCGGTGACAGATTGTCATACGAGGTTGAATGCGATGAAGATTGCGAGAAATATATAATTCCCAAGCTGTCCATAGTAACATTTGTTGAGAATGCCTGCGTTCACGGGATAGAGAAGAAGTCTGACGGTGGCTGGATATTCGTAAGAGTAAGCCAACAGGATGATGAGCTGGTGATCGAGATCGAGGATACCGGTACGGGGCTTAGCCTGACGGAGGCAGCGGATATCAGAAAGCGTATGCACAAAGCTGATATCAGGATGCTTCAGGAGAATAAATCGGTAGGAATAGTTAATGCATGCCTCAGGATCAAGATGCTCAGCGAAGACAGTGCTGCATTTGAGCTTGAGAGTGAGGAATCCATAGGAACCACGGTTACCATCAGGATCCCCATAGAACATCTTAGGAAGGGAGAATAAGAGATGCTCAGGGTAATGCTTGTTGATGATGAAAAAGTTATAGCCAAGGGACTCTCTGTTTTGATCGACTGGGAAAGCGAAGGCTGTGAGATCGTTAAGATCGCTTATGACGGCCTTGAAGCGCTTGATTATCTTCGAAATGAATCGGTGGATCTCATCATAGCGGATATAAGGATGCCGGGGATGAACGGCCTTGAACTACTGCGCACCATACGTGAGGAGAATGTTTCTGATGCCTATTACGTGATACTCAGCGGATATAATGATTTTTCATATTGCAGGGAAGCTATGCGTTATAAGTGTATGGACTACATGGTCAAACCTGTTGCAAAGAACGAACTTCTTGCCATACTGAGAAAGGTCACCAATGAGAGCGAGGCTGACAGAGAGGCAAAGGAACGCCGCATCGAATATGAGGTGTCATATTTGAACAATACACTTGTATCGCTTCTTGTAGGAAAAAAAGACAGCTTCGGCTTTGATTATGTTAAGGAGCATATGAAGCTCTCCGAAAATGTGAGATATATCAACATAGAATATGAGGGGAGTCAGGCTGATGAGGCTGAGAATACCCAGCAGACCAAGCAAAAAAAGCTCTATGAAGCCTGCTGTGCTCTTCTTAAGGATAATGCCGATCATGTTATACCCGGTATATCCGCGGATGGTGATAATTTCGGGATAGGCCTGATCTTTTCGGGCTTCATGGCAGATGACCTGGGAAGAGGGGTGAAGGGGTGGCTCTCTGAGCTGAAATCCAAGCTTGAGGCCTCCGTAGGAGCACCTCTAGTGCTTATAGCCGGCAGAAATGTGGAGGATATCGAAGATATCTCCAAATCGTACGGAACGGCCTGTATTCTCAGGTCCGTAATATCTTTTAGAGAAAAGAAGGACGTCTACTTCTATGAAGAGGAACTCAGGGTTTCCAGCGGAGGTGTGGTCCTTTGCAAGAATTCGCTGGACGCCCTGCTTAAGGATATAAGCGAAAATGACACGGAAGGCATAGACAAAGATGTGGATATCCTCTATGACGAGATGAAAAATATGGGGGTATCTGCGGATACGGTAAGCTTAAATATCAACTATCTGCTATTCAGGCTTGTACATCTTGCCAGCGAACAGGATAACGAGGTGGATCAGGAGGAGATCCTCAGATATATCAGTGAAAGTTCCTTCGAAGAAGGTGTCCTCAGAGGCGGAAGTGTTCATCTTAAGCGTTTTGCCCGGGAATATGCAGATTATCTGGGACAGTTACGCGGAAATATGTCAGGTGGTGTCCTGCTCAAGGTTGAGAACGAGATCAAGGAAAATTATGCACACAACTTAAGCCTCCGGGAGATGAGCAGCAGATATTACATCAACAGCTCTTATCTCGGGCAGATCTTTAAGAAAAAATACGGAAAATCCTTCAAGGAGTATCTCACGGAATACAGGATATCGAAGGCTGCGGACCTGCTTTTGCATACAGACCGGAAGATCAGTGAGATAGGCGGGATGATAGGATATATGGACAATGACTATTTCCTGAAGAAATTCATTGAGATCAAGGGCTGTACCCCGTCAAAATTCCGAAAAAACCGGACAAATCATTAACTATAATTTGTCATGTTTTTTGTCAGAATTTTCCCCTGTTATATGTTCTTTGAATGACATAAAATCTAAAATGGTATTTTCGAGAAGGATATACCCGGATTGGGGAGGGACCCCGATCCAGATTTATTTTCTTTCAAAAGGAAGGGAGGTTTCACAATGAACTTCAAAAGAGTGGTATCAGTGCTTTGCGCTGCAACCATGGTGGCAGCTGCTGTCAGCGGATGTACACCGAAAGGAAACGGCGCAGGTGCCGGCGTTGGAGGCGGAGCAGAGCCTTCAGACAGAGATGATCTCGTGATCAGAGATTATGCTGACGATGAGATCGTTGACTGGACATTCTTCGGCGGTATGCCCGGCGCTGAGATCAACGATGGCAATGAGATCCAGGAGATCATCGCACACAAGACAGGTGTTAGAGTTAAGGAGACCTGGCTTACAGGACAGACAGTTGAAGAAGCTGTCGGAGCTATCATCGCAAGTGAGGATTATCCTACTTTCATTGATGGTGGTGACGGTATGCAGATGCTTTACGAGGCAGATGCTCTTATCCCTTGGGATGAGTATATCGAGAGATATCCTAACATCAAGGAATTCTACACTCCTGCAGAGTGGGACAAATTCCGTCAGTCCGACGGACACATTTACTGGTGCAACCAGTTCACCAATACTTATGGTGAGAGCAAACAGACAACACACAACGACGAGGCATTCTGGGTGCAGGCAAGAGTTCTTGAGTGGGCAGGTTATCCCACAGTAGAGACTCTGGATGATTACTTCAAGCTTCTTGAGGATTACGCAGCAGCTAATCCCGATAACGAAGAAAATCTTATCCCTTACACAATGCTTTGTGAGGACTGGAGATACTTCTGTATCGAGAACGCTCCTCAGTTCCTTGACGGATATCCCAATGATGGTTCCGTTATCGTAGACAGCTCATCGGGAACACCTACTATCGTAGACTACAACACAACCGATACAGCTAAGAAGTACTTCGCTAAGCTTAACGAAGAGTACGGAAAGGGTATCATTGATCCCGAGTTCGCTACTCAGACATACGATCAGTACATTGCTAAGCTTTCAAACGGTAACGTACTTGGTATGTGCGATCAGTGGTGGGATTTCGCGTTCACTGTAAATGATGTATTCAAGCAGACCGGCCTTGATAAGAAGGGATGCAACTACATTCCTCTTGGTCTTACCATCGAAAAGGGTATGGATCAGATGTGGCACACCTATGGTGATACACAGAACGTTGCTTCCGGTCTTGGTGTAACAACAGCTTGTGAAGATCCTGAGAGAGCTTTCGCTTTCATCAACAACCTTCTTGATCAGGATATACACAACCTTCGTTTCTGGGGTGAAGAGGGCGTTGACTACTCGATCGATGATCAGGGTCTCTTCTACAGAACCGATGATATGAGAAACAAGGCTTCCGATTCAGAGTACAAGGCTTCGCATCTTTGCAAGTATTCTTACTTCCTTCAGTGGGGTGGAACAAGCAGAGACGGAATCAATGCTATGAGACCCGAAGAGCAGACATCTGACTTCTTCGCAGATCTTGCTCAGCCTGTAGTTGATTGTTTCGAAGCTTATGGCGCAACAACATATCCCGACATGATCGGATCCACAAAGGATAAGGAAGTCGGTGTATGGTTCCCGATGTATTCATATTCCAACAACATGAATACAAGCACACCGGGTGGTACAGCTTGGCAGAAGATGGGCGAGTGCAAGCACAAGTATCTTCCTCAGATCGTAATGGCATCTGACTTCGAATCTGCTTGGAGTGAGTACATGACAGCCTATGAGGAATGCAAGCCTCAGGACTTCCTGGATGAGATGCAGCAGGAGCTCGACAGACGTATCGAGGCAGCTGCGGCAGCTGAGTCAGCTGAATAATACTAGATTTTAGACCTGCCAAAGGCGGCGGAAGAGATTCCGCTGCCTTGGTAGTGTTTATATAAAAAATAAGGAGGAGAAAATGAGTAGATTAGGAAGTGCTTCTGGTTACAGAAGACGGAAAAGACAGCAAGAAAACATGAGGAAACCCATTACATGGAAGGAGATCAAGTACCAGAAAACACTTATAATCTGGGCTATTCTCTTTATTATATACGGTTTTATCTTTTATTACCTGCCTCTTGGCGGATGGATCATGGCTTTCCAGAATTACAAAGCTAAGACAGGACTTTTACATTCGGAATTCGTAGGACTTGCAAAATTCAAATGGTTATTTGAAGATCAGTCCTTTTGGAATACAGTTCGTAATACTTTAGGAATGGGTATAATCAACCTTATCACATCATTCCTTATGGCGATCATATTCGCTATCCTTCTTAATGAAGTTAAGAGTACAGGTCCCAAGAAGGTAGTGCAGACTATTTCTTATCTGCCTCACTTCCTTTCATGGATTGTTGTTACAGGTATCCTTCAGGATGCTCTTTCATCAACAGGTATCATCAATGAGATCTTAATGAAGATCGGCCTTTTCAAACAGGCATATAACTTCTTCCTTCAGCCCAAGCTGTTTTGGCCTATCGTAGCATTTGCGAACCTTTGGAAAGAAACAGGTTGGAATGCGATCATTTACCTTGCAGCTATCACAGCTATCGATCCCGAGCTTTATGAAGCAGCTGAGATCGATGGAGCAGGCAGATGGCAGAAGATTAAAAATATTACGCTTCCCGGAATCAAGTCAACTATCATGATCCTGCTTCTTATGAACGCAGGTAACGTTCTTAACGCAGGTTTCGAGCTTCAGTACCTCTTAGAGAACGGTGCTATCGTTGACTGGTCCAGAACAATCGATATCTACGTTCTTAAATGGGGTGTCAGCCAGAATGACTTCTCACTCGGTACCGCTGCCGGTATCTTCAAGAGCGTTGTATCAATCGGTATTATCGTAGTAGCCAATGAGCTTGCTAAGCGCACCGGCGAAGAGAGATTATTCTAAGGAGGCGCACAGATATGATAAATGTAAATCAGACACAGGAAAAACGCAGTAAGGTATTTAACGCTAATACTGTATTCTATATTTTTAACGCAATTTTCATGATAGCATTCGTAATTATAACGCTTTATCCCGTTCTTAATACACTTGCTATCTCATTTAACGACGGTACTGATGCGGTTCGTGGTGGTATCCATCTGTTACCCAGAAAGTTCACCTTACATAACTTTGCAGTAGTATTTCGTTCACAGAACATGGTTCAGGCAGCTATAGTTACTGTCGGAAGAACTGTTATCGGTACATTGCTCGCACTTATTTTAAATGCTCTTCTTGCTTACATAGTCAGCAGAAAGGATTTCCTTTTCAAGTCCGAGCTTTCCCTTTTCTGGGTTATCACAATGTATGTTAACGGTGGACTTATCCCTGTCCTCCTTCTTTACAAGAACCTTCACCTTCTGAGCACTTTCTGGGTTTATATCATTCCCGGTGCTGTAAGTGCCTTCAATATGCTCGTTATGAGAACCTACATGCTTGGTATTCCCGAAGAGCTTGAGGAGTCTGCTAAGATGGATGGCGCAGGATATTTCACAATCTTCGTAAAGATCATCTCACCTCTTTGCAAACCTGTGTATGCTACAGTTGCTCTTTTCGTAGCAGTAGGTCACTGGAACTCATGGTTTGATGCAATGCTTTACAACAGAAACAAGGTTGAGTATACAACACTCCAGTACGAGCTTATGAAGCTCCTTTCATCTGCAATGCAGCAGTCAGGTACAGCTACAGGTGGCGGACAGTCTTCAACAGGTAATACAGTAACACCTATTACCATCAGATCTGCAGCTACTATCGCTACAATGGCACCTATCATCATGCTGTATCCGTTCCTTCAGAGATACTTCGTTACAGGTCTTACACTCGGTGGTGTAAAGGGCTGATCGTAGGCACCTGATCAAGAGGCAGTACATTTACTATGAAGCTTAAGGAGAAGATAGCCGGTCTGAGAGAGATCACGCGGGATATGACGCCTGCGCAAAAGAAAAAATATTTCTCGGATTACTATCTTCTTCCTTTAATCGGAGTAGTGATTGGACTGCTTATTTTAATTTCATTCTTTTTAGATATCCACAAAAGCGGGGAAGACACATTGACAGTAGGCTGTCCTGTCAATCTTGAATTGACGGATGCTCAGATCGTATATCTTTGTGCCGGATTTGATGAATACTATTACGGAAGCAGAGACATAAAATACGGCAGTGAAGGGTTATCTTTGGTAACTGACAGTGAATTCATTGATTTTACCAAGCTTGATGAGTTGACTCAGGTTAATACTGAGAAACTTGGCATCCTTGAGACTCAGATCGCCGCCGGAGAGATCGATTATCTTTATACCGACAAGACTTCTTACGATTTTTTCATGAAAACAGACTTATTTGATGATTCTAAGACTATAAAAGTTTCATCAAATTATATTATTTTTACATATAACAGCCTTTCTGATGATATAATGAAAGCGCTTACAGAATATATCGAGGCGGGGGATTTCCCGTCTGAATAACCCGAACGGAGGTGTCAGTACAGTGAGTAATATAAGACTTTCGGCGCTTATCAGCAACGGAATGATCGTTCAAAGAGGCAAGAAGGTACACGTCTGGGGATGGTCAGACAGTGCGGTTCATGTAGAAGGCTGTATTTCGGACAATAAAGCATCGGCTGATGCGATCAAAGATGAGAATGAATACAGATTTGATCTGTATTTTGATGAACTTCCCGCAGGTGGACCCTACGAGCTTGAGATCAGGGCTGAGGGTGGAGTTATCAAAGTATCAGATGTTTATTCCGGTGACGTATTCCAGTTAGCCGGACAGTCTAATATAGAATTTCCTATGAGCAGGGTAAGAGATACTTATCCTGAGTATTTTGAGGCTCCAAAGGACAATCTTATAAGAACGTTTAAAGTCGTTGAGAACGGCAATTTTCACGGCCCCTTAAAAGAGGTTCAGAGCGGCTCATGGGTTGATGTAAACGAGGCGTCGCTTCCGGATTATTCAGCCATCGGATTTTTCATGGCTAAGGCTTTAAGAGCATCAGAAGATGTTCCGGTGGGCCTTGTCAATACCACACTCGGCGGCTCTACCATCGAATCCTGGATGAGCAAGGATATGCTTGCAGCATGGCCCGATGATATCAAGCTTGCAGAGAAGTATGCCGATGATGCTTTTCTGGCTGAAGTTAAGCGTACCAATGAGCATAACGGAAGCAGTTGGAGAGAAGAGGCGGCCAATAAGGATAAGGGCCTTTCTGAAAAGTGGTATGAATTAACTGACGGAGTCGATGAAGTAAACGGCTGGAAGGATATAGAGATACCTTCGATCTTTAAAGAGATCCCGGATCTTAAAGGATATATCGGCAGTGTATGGCTTTGGAAAGAAATCGATGTTCCTGCTTCGCTTGCCGGCAAGGAAGCTGTTTTATGGTTCGGCACCATGGTTGACTATGATATCACTTATTTAAACGGTGAGGAGATAGGAAGAACAGAGTATTTGTATCCTCCCCGCAGATATGCGATCCGAAAGGGCCTGCTCAAGGAAGGTAAGAATCATATATGCATCAGACTGGGAATCGAGACGGGAAGAGGCCGCGTAACACCCGGCAAGCTTCTGGCGATCCTTACGGGAAGCGGAAAACGTATCTGTGACGGATTTAACGAGACCGTGGAAGGCTTTGATGATGTATTGGATGTTTCAGGTACATGGAAATATAAGAAGGGATGCAGCATGGAGAAGGTTGCTCCTACGGATTTCTTCAACTGGAAGCCCACAGCTCTTTTCAACGGTATGTTAAATCCCTGCACCAACTATCCCGTAAAAGCTGTTATCTGGTATCAGGGCGAATCCAATGCCGGAAGGAGCAGTATGTATTTCGACCAACTGAAATCTATGACAGAGGGATACAGAAAGCTCTGGAAAGATGATTCGCTTCCGGTTATCACGGTTAAGCTTCCTGAGTTCGATGATGTGACTTATGAACCGGACGGAACTGACAATATCAGGACAGACTGGTCCGATATGCAGAAGGTTCAGGAAGCCTGCACCGCAATTCCCGGGGTTTATCTCGTGGAAACCGCAGGAACAGGTGAGATCAATGATCTTCATCCACAGCGCAAGAAACCAATCGGTGACAGAATCGCTGAGATAGTAAAATCATTAAAATGATCATATTTTAAAATACGGAGGTTTATATGAGCGTAACCGCTAAGAATCCTATTCTTCCCGGATTTTATCCGGATCCTACATTTTGTGCGGTAGGAGATGATTACTATATCGTCAATTCATCATTTTCATATTTTCCCGGACTTCCGATCCTTCACAGCAAGGATCTGGCACACTGGGAACAGATAGGAAATGTTTTGGACAGAGCAAGCCAGCTGCCTCTTAAGAACAGTGGCGTGAGCAGAGGCCTTTTTGCACCGACTCTCAGATTCCATGACGGAAAGTTCTATTGCATCTGTACCAACGTATCCTTCGGAGGTAACTTCATCGTTACGGCCGAGAATCCCGAAGGTCCCTGGTCAGAGCCCGTTTATATCAAGGATGCGGACGGTATCGATCCCAGCATCTTCTTTGATGATGACGGAAAAATGTATTACACCGGAACACATCCCAATCCTGAAGGGGAGAAGCACAACGGTGACTGGTATATATATGTTCAGGAGATGGACAGAGAGACTTTCCAGCTTATCGGTGAACCCCATAATGTATGGAACGGTGCCATGAGAAATGTTATCTGGCCCGAGGGTCCTCATCTTTTCAAGAAGGACGGATATTATTACATAATGCATGCGGAAGGCGGTACAGGCCCGGATCACTGCGAATCAATCTGTCGCAGTGAGAATGTTTACGGTCCTTTCGTCGGATTCCCCAAGAACCCGATCATCACACACAGACATCTTGGCAAGAACTATCCTATCCAGTATGTCGGACATGCAGATATGATCGAGACTTCCAAGGGTGAATTCTTTATGATCATGCTGGCTGTAAGACCGCTTGAGACATATACCACAATGGGACGCGAGACCTTCATTGCAAAGGTTGAGTGGGAAGACGGATGGCCCGTAGTCAATCCCGGAGTAGGTATGCTCACGGATACAGTTGAGATCGATCTTAATGAGTGGATCCCCGAGAAAGACGCATCCTCATTCACTTCAAGAACAGAGAGTCTTACAAGACCTCCTTTTGGAAGCAAGAAGTATGATTTCACAAAGATGACAAAGCTCGGATGTGAGTTCATGGCATTCAGAAATCCCAAGGATACAATGTATAAGCTTTCCGATAAGGGACTTGAGCTTAATTATGATAAGTGTGATCTGACAGCTGAAGATGAGATGTCTTTCCTCTGCATCAGACAGCAGCATCACAGTTTTGATCTTACAACCGAGATCGCGCTTGATTCTCTTAAGGATGAGTATGCGGCAGGTATCACTGTACTTCAGAACAACCTTTACAACCTTCGCGTGGAAGTAAAGGGCGGCAATGTATCGGCTGTTCTTTGCCAGGATGGTAAGGATGAAGTCAAGGGAAGCGCAACGCTTAAGGAAGTGGCAGGTGCAGATACCGTTAAGCTTGAGATCAGGATCAGAGGGCTTAAGGCTGAGCTTTATGCCGGAGATAAGAAGTTAGGTGAGGCTAATGTAAAGAATCTTTCAACCGAGGTAGCGGGAGGATTCGTTGGATGTACTGTCGGATTATATGCAAATGCCGGCGGCAGTGAAACATCCGATTATGCAGCATTCAGGACTTTTGAATATATCGCTGAATAACAGCCGGAGGGCATGAACTTACATATGTGACAGATATGACTGTCAGCACATACGGAAAGGGTTATTGGGCATACAATGGAAAACGAATTCAGAGAAAAAGCGGAAGCACTTGTTGGACAAATGACCATAGAGGAGGCAGCATCACAGCTTCTTACCAAGTCTCCAGCTATCGACAGACTGGGGATCCCGGCATATAACTGGTGGAACGAAGGCCTGCACGGAGTTGCCAGGGCAGGTACTGCTACTGTATTCCCTCAGGCCATAGGCCTTGCGGCAATGTTTGACGCTGATTCCCTGAAGGAAATTGCGGAGGTGATCTCCACCGAGGCAAGAGCAAAGTACAATATGCAGTCGGCGGCCGGTGACAGGGATATCTACAAGGGTGTCAGCATGTGGTCACCCAATATCAATCTTTTCAGAGATCCGAGATGGGGCCGTGGACAGGAATGCTACGGAGAAGATCCTTATCTTACTTCACGCCTGGGTGTAGCTTTTATCAAGGGGCTTCAGGGCGACGGGAAATATCTGAGAGTATCCGCATGCGCAAAGCATTTTGCTGTTCATTCGGGCCCTGAGGAAGGTCGCCACAGCTTTAATGCCATAGTATCCAAAAAGGATATGGTGGAGACGTATCTTCCGGCTTTCCGTGCAGCTGTAACAGAGGCAGGTGTCGAAGAAGTAATGGGAGCTTATAACCGTACCAACGGTGAGCCCTGCTGCGGAAGCAAGACTCTGCTCAAGGACATACTTATCGACGAGTGGGGATTCAGGGGACATGTTGTGAGCGACTGTCTTGCTATACAGGATTTCCATCTCAATCATAAAGTCACGGCCGATGCAGAGGAATCTGCTGCCCTTGCTCTTAAGAACGGATGTGATATCAACTGCGGTGTTGTTTACGAGCATCTGATGAGCTGCTATGAAAAGGGTATGATAACCGAAGAGGATATCAGAAAGGCGGCTGTGAAAGTATTTACATCAAGATTTAAGCTTGGGGTACTTTCAGACGACTGTGAATATGATAAAATAGGTTATGAAAAAGTTTCCTGCAGTGAGCATAAGCAGAAGTCACTTGAAGCAGCATACAGATCCATCGTACTGCTTAAGAATAACGGCATACTGCCGCTTAACAAGGAAGCTCTTAAGACTATTGCGGTCATCGGACCCAATGCCGATTCCAAGGTGGTTCTTGAAGGCAATTATAATGGAACCGCTGATGAATATATCACCAACATCGAAGGTATCCGCAAGGAGATGAGTCCTTCTACAAGGCTTGTATTCTCCGAAGGTTGCCATCTCTATAATGACAGGGTTCAGCCCCTGGCCGAAGCTGATGACCGTATTGCCGAAGCAAAGGCAGTGGCTTCCATGGCAGATGTAGTTATACTGTGTCTGGGCCTTGATTCTACGATAGAGGGTGAAGAGGGTGATGCCGGTAACAGCTTTGCAGCCGGTGACAAGAAGAACCTTTTATTCCCGGAGCCTCAGGAGAAGCTCATGCGTGAAGTGGTTTCCACAGGCACTCCGGTCATACTTGTGATAAACAGCGGAAGCGCACAGGATGTAAGCTACGCCGATGAGAACTGTGCTGCGGTTCTTCAGTGCTGGTATAGCGGACAGTTCGGCGGTCTTGCTCTTGCAAGGACACTTTTCGGAAGCAACAATCCTTCGGGAAGGCTCCCGGTAACCTTCTACAAAGAGGGTGACCTGCCTCCGTTTGAGGATTATTCCATGAAGAACCGTACCTACAGGTATTTCAAGGGAGATGTTCTTTATCCTTTCGGATACGGTCTGGGTTACAGTTCTTTTGAATATTCGGATCTTGAGGTATTCAGCGACGGAACTGACGGAACGTTCAGAGCGGAGGTTGAAGTCAGAAATACCGGAGATACCGACGGCGAGGAAGTTACCGAGCTCTATATCTGCAATAATGCAGAAGAGATGTTATCCAACGGAAGAAATAATCCATACAAGTCTTTACTTGATCCCGACAATCAGCCGAAGTGGAGTCTTTGCGGTTTTGTCAGGACAGCGCTTTGTGCGGGTACTTCAAAGAAGATAGGCTTAAGTATCCCGGAGAGTGCTTTTGTTACTGTACTTGAAGACGGCTCAAGGGTAGTTCTCAGAGGCCGTTACACAATATATGCCGGTGGACATCAGCCTGATGAAAGGAGCAGAGCTTTGACCGGCACACAATGTATCAGTGCGGAAATAGAAATACTATAAAGAAAGAAGGGTAAAGAGGGCAAAAAATGGACATCAAAGGACTTGAAAGAACAGCGAACAAAGTCAGAATCGGTATTGTGACAGCCGTTCATAGCGCGAAGTGCGGTCATCCGGGCGGAGCTCTTTCATCGGCTGATATTCTCACATATCTCTTCTTCCAGGAGATGAATATCGATCCCGCAAACCCTAAAAAGGAGGACAGAGACAGATTTGTTCTCTCTAAGGGGCACTCAGCACCGGGATATTATTCCGTGCTTGCAAACAGAGGATTTTTCCCTGTTGAAGATCTTAAGACCTTAAGACACACCGGTTCATATCTTCAGGGCCATCCTGATATGAAGCATATCCCCGGTGTAGACATGTCATCGGGCTCGCTCGGACAGGGCATCTCAGCCGCTGTAGGAATGGCTCTCGGTGCAAAACTTAAGGGGGCGAACAACAGAGTATACTGTCTTCTCGGAGACGGTGAGATCGAAGAAGGTCAGGTTTGGGAAGCTGCTATGTTCGCAGGCTTCAGAAAGCTTGATAATCTTGTTCTGATCGTTGACAATAATGACCTTCAGATCGACGGTCATTTAAATGAGGTATGCTCACCTGATCCTATTGATGAAAAATTCAAGGCATTCAATTTCAATGTGATCACCATCAACGGAAATGATATGGCGGAAGTGGCAAAGGCTTTTGAAGCTGCAAAGGCTGTTAAGGATAAGCCCACTGCTATCATAGCTAATACTGTAAAAGGCAAGGGCGTGTCATTCATGGAGAACCAGGCAGGATGGCATGGCAAGGCACCTAATGACGAAGAGTTTGAAACTGCAATGAAGGATCTTGAAAGGTTGGGAGAAGAAATTGGATAAGACAAAGAAGATAGCTACAAGAGAAAGTTACGGAAACGCACTGGCAGAGCTCGGAAAAGAGCATGATAATGTTATTGTTCTGGATGCTGACCTTGCAGCAGCAACCAAGACATCCACATTCAAGAAAGCATTCCCCGACAGACATATTGACTGCGGTATCGCAGAGAGCAATATGATGGGAATCGCAGCAGGTCTTTCAACCTGCGGATACGTACCGTTCGCAAGCACCTTCGCAATGTTCGCTGCAGGCAGAGCTTACGAGCAGGTAAGGAACTCCATCGGATATCCTAAGCTTAATGTTAAGATCGGTGCTACTCATGCCGGTATCTCGGTTGGTGAGGACGGTGCTTCTCATCAGTGCAACGAGGATCTTGCTCTCATGCGTATGATCCCCGGAATGACCGTTATCTGCCCTGCAGATGATATCGAAGCAAAGGCTGCAGTTAAGGCTGCTTACGAACTTGAGGGACCTGTATATCTCAGATTCGGACGTCTTGCAGTGCCTATTGTTAATGACAACAGTGATTACAAGTTCGAGATCGGCAAGGGCGTTAAGCTTCTTGACGGAAGTGATGTTACCATCATCGCAACAGGTCTTGAGGTAGCTTATGCACTTGATGCTGCAGAGATGCTTGCAGCTCAGGGAATCAGCGCTGCAGTCGTTAATATGCATACCATCAAGCCTCTTGATAAGGAACTTGTACTTGCCGAAGCAGCACGCACAAAGCGTATTGTTACCGTTGAAGAGCATTCCGTTCTCGGAGGTCTCGGCGGAGCAGTTGCGGAAGTTCTTTCCGAGAATGCATGCGCACCTCTTCTCAGGATCGGTGTAAATGATGTATTCGGTGAGTCCGGCCCTGCAACAGAGCTGGTATCCAAGTACGGTCTTGATGCTGAAGGTATCTGCGGAAGCGTCACAAAATGGATCAAGAAGTAATTTAAGTAATTTACTATAAGGAGAAACAAAAAACATGTATATCGGTATTGATCTTGGAACATCTTCCGTTAAGCTCCTTCTCATGGAGAATGACGGAACAATACTTGCAAAGGCAGTCAGAGAGTATGGGCTTTCATTCCCTCACACCGGCTGGTCAGAGCAGAATCCTGAGGACTGGTACGTTCAGACTCTGGATGGAATCAAAGAGCTGCTTGAAGGCAGAGATCACGGCGCTGTAAAGGGAATCGGTATAGGCGGACAGATGCACGGCCTTGTAATGCTTGATAAGGATGACAATGTTATCAGACCTGCGATCCTTTGGAATGACGGAAGAACCGTTGAAGAGACAGATTATCTTAACGACGAATTCGGCCGTGACAAGCTTATGCAGTACACAGGTAATGTTGCATTTGCAGGCTTCACCGCTCCCAAGATCCTTTGGGTTAAGAAGAATGAGCCCGAGAATTTTGCAAAGGCTTGCAAGATCATGCTTCCCAAGGACTATCTTGTTTACAAGCTTACAGGCGCTTTCAGCACTGATATGTCTGATGCTTCCGGAATGCTCCTTTTCGATGTAGAGCATGGAACATGGTCTGCAGAAATGCTTAAAGTCTGCGGTATCACTGAAGATATGCTTCCTAAGATCTACAAGGGATATGAGGTCGTAGGCGAGCTTACTGACGATATCAAGAATAAGCTTTCACTTACAGGAACAGTTAATGTTTCCGCAGGTGCCGGCGACAATGCAGCAGCAGCAGTAGGTATGGGTATCGCAGGAGCAGGAAAGTGCAATATCTCCGTAGGTACTTCAGGAACGATATTCCTTACATCCGACAGCTACAGAGTGGACAAGACATGTGCGCTTCACTCATTCAGACATGCAGACGGCGGATTCCATCTTCTTGGATGCATGCTCAGTGCAGCATCATGCAACAAGTGGTTCATGGATGAGATCCTTCAGACTAAGGATTATGCAGGAGAGCAGAAGCCCATCAGTAAGCTTGGAGAGAATAATGTATTCTTCCTTCCTTACCTTATGGGTGAGAGATCACCTCATAACGATCCCGAGGTAAGAGGTTCATTCACAGGACTGAGCCTTGATACCACAAGAGCTGATATGGTTCAGGCCATGCTTGAAGGTGTCGCTTTCGGTGTAAGAGATATGCTCACAGCAGCAAGAAATATCGGTTATGATCCTGCTGAATCATGCATCTGCGGCGGCGGTGCAAAGAGCCCTCTCTGGAGACAGATCATCGCTAACGTAACAGGTATGAAGCTTGTTACCGTTGAGAATGATGAAGGCCCTTCATACGGTGGTGCTATTCTTGCAGCAGTAGGAAACGGCGAGTTCAAGACTGTAGCCGAAGCTTCACTTGCGGTTACCAAGACAGGCGCTATCACAGAGCCTGATAAGGCGCTCATTGAGAAGTACAATGAGAAGTATGCAAAGTATACAGAGATCTATCCTGCGGTTAAGAATCTGTATCACTGATCACGATCAATAATTGATAACAAAGGCGTTCATCCGAGCGTGTTTCGGGTGAACGTCTTTTTTGTTTTACGCAAGAAGCATGAAGAACTGCGTAAGAATAGCGTAAATATGTTATAATCTCTGTATGGATAATACTAAAGATATGGACAACAAGTATAACGAAGAAAAGGAAGGTATTCCGGCAGATTACCGTCAGCCGGGACGTCCTTTTGTAGGTCGTAATATAGAGAACTCTCTTGAGAAAGTGGATTATGTCCCCAATTCTCATTTAAGGATCTGGTATAACAACAAAGAAGAAGATTATGCCGTTCACTATCACGATGCGGCCGAGATAATAATGGTCGCCAAGGGCAGTTACAAGGCTATCGTGGACAGAACGGAATATGATCTTAAAGAAGGGGATATACTTATCATTCCTCCCTATATGCTCCATGAACTCCGTTACATGGAGAAGGGCGGTCTTCGTTTTATCGGACAGTTTGATCTGGGATCCATTGTGACTTATCAGGATTATGTCATGATGGGGCCTTTATTCAATGAGGCTTATCTTTGCTCGGAGACTTCTCACAACGAGGTATATCAGAAGCTTTATGATATATATTCCGATATTATAAATATATATTTTAAGAACGATGATTTCTGGGAGATGCGTATCTTTTCCAAGTTATTGGAATTCTATTCTGTGATAGGGATCGATTATTCTCAGAATCCGGGTAATGATGACAGTCAGGTTAATGATGTGAATAAGGAAGTCTACAAGAAGCTTTCCTTCCTGTTAAATTATATAGATACAAATTATGCGGAAGATATCACGCTTGATGAGGCCGCCAGAATGATAGGATTCTCGAAGTTCTATTTTACCAGGATCTTCAAAAGCTATACCAAGACATCCTTCCATAACTATCTTATGAACAGGCGTATTTTATCGGCTCAGTCTATGTTATCCAATAACATGCCGATAACAGATGCTGCATATCAGTCGGGCTTTAAGACTCTTGCCACATTCAGCCGTGCATTTAAGAATTATACCAATCTGACACCCAAGGAATACAAGAACAAAATGAAGAAGTAGAGATGCGTCGGTGAGTACAGCTGAAGAAAAATACGAGATCCTTAAAAATAAAATAGCGCAAATGGGGAGGGTGGCCGTTGCTTTTTCAAGCGGCGTTGATTCCACATTTCTTTTAAATACGGCACTGGAGGTTCTCGGTAAAGATAATGTTACGGCTTTTACATGTGTTGCTTCTTCTTTTCCAGAGAGAGAAAGAAGAGAAGCTGACGAATTCTGTAAGGAAAAAGGGATCCGGCAGATCTGCTTTGATCCGGAGATATTAAAGGATCCCCTGTTTGTCTCCAATCCTGCGGACAGGTGCTATTACTGCAAGCGGATAATCTTTGATAAGATAAAGGCACTGGCAGAAGAACATGGCATAGACCATGTACTCGAAGGGTCGAATGCTGATGATATCAGTGATTACCGACCGGGATTCAGAGCGATAAAAGAGCTCGGAATAGAAAGTCCGCTTATGGATTCCGGACTCACAAAGGATGAGATCAGGAGATTTTCAAAAGAGCAGGGACTTTTATCATGGGATAAACCTTCCTATGCGTGCCTTGCGTCTAGATTTGTATATGGAGAGACTATAGACAGCAGGAGACTGGAGATGATAGATAAAGCCGAGCAGCTTTTGATAGATCTTGGTTTTAAACAGGTGAGAGTCCGTGTGCATGGAATGGGAAAAAATACGGTGGCAAGGATAGAGACCATGCCTGAAGATATAATGCGTATCGTAAGTGACGATGTCAGAGAAAAGATATATCAGGGATTTAAAGAATACGGATTTGCCTATGTGTCGCTTGATATGAAGGGATATCGCATGGGCAGCATGAATGAGACTTTAAGTGATCGTAAAGATCCTTCGGGGGAAACTGTATGACCGAAATACAGGCATTACTTAAGTCTGTTGCGGAGGGAAAGATTTCTCCGGAGCAGGCTGAGCTTGAACTTAAGATGAAGCCTTTTGATGATATAGGATATGCCAAGCCGGATCTTCACAGGAAGATCAGACAGGGCGTTCCCGAAGTGATCTACGGTGAAGGAAAAACATCGGAACAGATAACCGGTATCGCAGGTAAGCTTTTGGATGCCGGACAAAAGAGCGTCATGATCACAAGACTCTCTTCGGAGAAAGCGGAGATCGTATCTCACGAGATAGAGAGCTTTACATATTTTGAAAAGGCGCGTATCGGTGTTGCGGGAGAGATACCCGGGATCGATACGAAGGGAAGCATAGTTATCGCCACAGGCGGCACCAGTGACATCCCGGTGGCCGAAGAAGCTGCGGTGACGGCAGAGCTGCTCGGTAACTGTGTGACCAGGCTTTATGATGTTGGAGTTGCCGGGATACACAGACTGCTTTCTCACACTGATGAGATCATGAGTGCAAATGTTATTATAGCTATCGCCGGAATGGAAGGTGCTCTGGCCAGTGTCATAGGAGGCATGGCGGATTGCCCTGTTATAGCAGTTCCCACAAGCGTGGGATACGGAGCTTCGTTTGGCGGATTGTCAGCACTTCTTTCAATGCTTAATTCCTGCGCCAGCGGAGTCAGCGTAGTGAATATAGATAACGGTTTTGGAGCGGGATATCTCGCAAGTATGATCAATCATATCGATAGAAAGGAATAAGAAATGAGATCGTTGTATATAGAATGTGATATGGGTGCGGCGGGAGATATGCTCATTGCTGCTCTTTCCGAAGTAGCCGGACCTATTGAGGAGATCCAGGATAAGCTTAATGCCATCGGAGTACCGGGAGTAAGATATGACCTTATGCCCGCCTGCAAATGCGGCGTGATAGGTACTTATGCAAAGGTGTCTGTGGATGGTGCGGTGGAAGATGAGAATATTCATGACGAACATGGTCATGACAAGCATCATCATCATACGAGCTTAAATGAAATAAAGGATATAATCTTTTCCCTTTCACTCAGCGATAAAGTTAAAGGAAATGTATTATCTGTGTACGGCATCATTGCGGAAGCAGAGAGTAAGGTTCACGGTATTCCTGTTGAAGAGGTTCATTTCCATGAAGTGGGAATGATGGATGCCATCGCTGATGTGGCGGGAGTATGTCTCCTCATGGAAGAAATAGATCCCGATATGGTCATAGTATCACCGATACATTTAGGAAGTGGCAGCGTAAAGAGTGCGCATGGCATGCTGCCTGTTCCGGCACCTGCCACGGCACAGATCCTTCAGGGGGCTCCTGTTTATTCCGGGACTATTGAGGGAGAACTTTGTACACCAACCGGAGCAGCACTTTTAAAATATTTTGCCGGAGGCTTCGGCAGTATGCCCATCATGACAGTAAATAAGATCGGTTACGGAATGGGCACAAGGGATTTCGAGCGTGCCAACTGTGTAAGAGTCATGTTGGGCGAGACCAGCGATAAGCATATCGGAGTAAGAGACAGTATTGTAGAGCTTAAGTGCAACGTAGATGATATGACAGGTGAAGAGATAGGTTTTGCAACAGAGACTCTTTTGGAGGCGGGAGCCCTGGATGTATTCACTACAGCCATTGGAATGAAAAAGAACCGTCCCGGAATACTGCTCACAGTATTATGCAGACAGGAGAGTGCGAATGAGTTCGCAGAACTGATCTTTGCAAATACGACAACCATCGGTATACGCATGAGCTGTGAGGATCGTTTTATCCTTGAGCGTCACGGCGATGAGATCATGACAGAATACGGAAGGATAAAAGCAAAAGTATCCGAAGGTTATGGCGTGAAAAGAGTTAAACCCGAATACGAAGATATAGCCGGAGTACTTAGGAAGAATCCCTGATCGTCATGGATGATAATAAGATCGAATGCAGAGTCTGCTTCAGACATTGCAGACTGGCGGAAGGTGAGACCGGTGCTTGCCGCACCAGAAAAAATACAGACGGAGCAATACAAAGCATCAATTACGGTATGCTGACGTCTCTTGCTCTCGATCCCATTGAAAAGAAGCCTTTAGCCATGTTCTGTCCGGGGAGCATGATATTGTCGGCAGGAAGCTTTGGGTGCAATCTGCATTGTCCCTTTTGTCAGAATCATGAGATATCATATGCAGGAGAAGCGGATGCAGAAGCACTGAACTCTAAATATATATCTCCCGAAGAACTTGTGGATACGGCATACAGATTAAAGAGTCACGGAAACATAGGGCTCGCATTTACATACAATGAGCCGTTGATGTCATGGGAATATGTAAGGGACGCCGCAAGACTTTCTCACGAGAAAGGGATGAAGAACGTCCTTGTAAGTAACGGCACGGCAGAGCTGCAGGTACTGGAAGAGATATTACCTTTCATGGATGCCATGAACATCGATCTGAAAGCATTTGATACGGATATTTATTCAAAAATCCTGGGAGGTGATCTTGAGCAGACCAAGTCGTTTATAGATACGGCAGTAAGACATGTCCATATGGAGATCACAACACTGATAGTGCCGGGACTTAATGATGATGATGGTCAGATAGAAGATGCGGCGGAGTGGATCGCGTCACTTGAGCACGGGCGGAGCATACCGTATCATCTGACGAGATTTTTTCCGAGATATCATATGACAGACAGAGATGCCACCGATGTGCGCAGGCTCTTTGCGCTTAAGGCAATAGCATCCAAATATCTTGATAATGTATATGTTGGTAACGTATAATAAATGTCGGAACACTTCGGCAACAGATAAATGACCGTTTACACATCTGTGGGACAGCTGGTTGTCCCCGGATGTTTTTTATTATTTCGGGGGCGTGGAGATTATTATGGAACAAAACGATTCAAAGCAAAATCCTTCAAAGCAAAAGCCGGATAAAGAAGAACAGGAAAAGATAATAAGAAAAGTATCTGCCGCAGGGATCTTCGGAAATATCATTCTTTCGGTATTTAAGCTTTTCGCCGGTATATACGGAAGATCAGGAGCTATGATATCTGATGCGGTTCATTCATTTTCCGATGTCATCGCGACTTTTATCGCATATCTGGGGGTCAGACTCTCCATGAGACCCGCCGACAGAGAGCATCCTTATGGTCATGAGAGGCTGGAATGCGTTGCGGCTTTGATACTGGGGATCGTGCTTGTGGTAACGGGCTTAGGGATAGGCAAGACAGGACTTACCAATATCTTTTTCGGGAACAAAGAGGATATTGCCGTTCCCGGCATGATTGCTCTTGTTGCAGCTATTGTTTCCATTGCCACCAAAGAAGCCATGTTCTGGTATACCAGATATTATGCGGAAGTTATCGATTCGCCTGCTTTCAAAGCGGATGCATGGCATCACAGATCAGATGCACTCTCTTCCGTAGGTTCTCTTATCGGTATAGGCGGAGCGATGCTTGGTTATCCTGTAATGGATTCTGTAGCCAGCGTTGTCATTTGTTTATTTATTTTCAAAGTTTCTTTCGATATCTTAAAGGATGCCATATCGAAGATGCTTGATACTTCAAGCGGTGAGGAATATGAAAACAGCCTGAGGGAGTTTGTATTAAAGCAAAGTGATGTGGGACGCGTGGATCTGCTGAGGACAAGAACCTTCGGCAGTAAGATATATGTGGATATAGAGATCGCAGTGGACGGGAACAAGACACTCAGGGAAGCGCATGATGTCGCCGAACGTGTTCATGAAGAAGTCGAGAAGAACTTCTCTGAAGTCAAGCATATCATGATCCACGTAAACCCTATGGAATAAAGATTTAAGAGAGTTTTATCATGGAATGGTTGGATATAGTAGATGCAGACGGTCAGCCGACAGGTAAGATCGTTGAGAGAACAAAAGCACATGCTGAAGGTATAAGACATCGTACGTCTCACGTATGGTTACTCAGAAAGCGTAACGGACATATAGAAATCCTGTTGCAGAAGCGCTCGGATGATAAGGATTCTTCACCGGGATGTTACGATATCTCAAGTGCCGGACATATTCCCGCGGGAGTGGATTTTATCCCATCTGCGGTTAGGGAACTTAAGGAAGAACTGGGACTTGAGATATCCGGAGAGGAACTGATCCTCTGCGGTAACAGGGATATAGCATGGGATACGGAGTTCTACGGGAAGCCCTTCCATGACAGACAATACTCCAGAGTCTTTGCACTATGGTGCGATAAGGATGAAAAGGAATTTGTTCTTCAGGAGGAAGAAGTATCGGGTGTGATGTGGATGGATCTCGATGCGGCCATAGAAGCGGTAAAGAATAATACTATTCCTCATTGCATTTATACTGAGGAACTGATGATGGTAAAGGGAGTTGCAGTCAATGGATTCTAAGAAAGTAAATGCGGATGAACTAAAGCCCGGATTCCTTGGAACTATCACAAAGGTCGGAGGTGAAGGTGCATTAAGGCAGCATTTTCTCGACATGGGGCTTATACCCGGTGAGGCGCTGGCCTGTGTTAAGGTTGCGCCCATGGGAGATCCCGTAGAATTCAGGATAAGAGGGTATGAGCTGACCCTCAGACTTTCAGATGCGAAAAAGATAGAGCTTGATGATATAAAGCCGGTGGAAAGGGAAAAGTCTGAGGCAGAGCCTTCCACCCGCATAATGCATGTCAGATTCGAACGCCCTCATCCCCGTATCGGTGAAGATGATGTTAATGAGAAACAGAAAAAGAAAAATAAAGACTCGTCTGCAAAAGTGCAGGAAGAGATAAGCAATGATAAAAACGATGGCGCTTCCCAAAAAGAAACTGCGCAAAAGAAGATAGTCTTCGCGCTTGCGGGAAATCAGAATTCAGGTAAGACCACACTCTTCAATGCGCTTACGGGTTCCAACAGACATGTGGGTAATTTCCCCGGAGTGACCGTAGACAGGAAAAGCGGTGAGATAAAAGGACATCCGGAAGCAGAGGTGGTGGATCTTCCGGGGATATATTCACTGTCTCCTTATTCCAGCGAGGAAGTTGTTTCCAGACAGTTCATCCTTGAGGAGAAGCCTACAGCGATCATCAATATCGTGGATGCAACAAATATCGAGAGGAATCTCTATCTCACGCTTCAGTTAATGGAGCTTGATATACCCATGGTGCTTGCCATAAATATGATGGATGAGCTAAGAGGAAACGGAGGATCCGTTCGTATCAATGAGATGGAGGAACTCTTACGCATCCCTGTTGTGCCTATAGCTGCGGCAAAGAACGAGGGGATAGAAGAACTTATAAATCATGCGATGCATGTGGCTTTATATAATGAAAAACCGGAACGCACGGATTTCTGTAGCAAGGAAGATCACGGCGGCGCCGTACACAGAGCGATCCACGGTGTGATGAATCTGGTGGAGGATCATGCGGAACGCGCCGAGATCCCCGTTAGATTTGCCGCATCAAAACTCATCGAGGGTGACATTCTGGTTAAAGAAGGCCTTAAGCTTGATGATAACGAAACGGATATGATAGGCCATATCATTTCACAGATGGAAGAGGAGAGAGGTCTTGACCATGCTGCAGCTATGGCGGATATGCGTTTTTCGTTCATCAGGAAGGTATGTGACGAGACTGTTGTCAAGCCACATGAGAGTAAGGAACATGAGCGCAGCCGTAAGCTTGACCGTATACTTACCGGCAAGTGGACTGCCATCCCCATATTCATCCTTATAATGTCTCTTGTATTTTTCCTGACATTTAATGTAATTGGTTCATTTTTACAGGGAATACTTGAAGCAGGCGTAGGAAAACTTGATGAGATAACGGACGCCATGATGACAAAGGCCGGTATAGCGGCACCTCTCCATTCGCTTGTTACGGACGGTATATTCGGCGGAGTGGGTTCGGTGCTTAGCTTCATGCCGATAATCGTTGTATTGTTTTTCTTCCTGTCGATACTGGAAGACAGCGGCTATATGGCAAGAGTTGCTTTTGTAATGGATAAGCTTTTGAGGAAACTTGGACTTTCGGGACGAAGTGCCGTTCCGATGATAATAGGATTTGGATGCTCGGTTCCTGCTGTAATGTCCGTAAGGACACTTCCTTCAAGACGAGACAGAAGGATGACCACGCTCTTGGTTCCCTTTATGAGCTGTTCTGCCAAGATGCCTATTTATGCATTCTTTGCTGCAGCATTCTTTCCGAAGCAGGCGTTTCTCATAACTCTGGGGCTTTACCTGGGAGGCATAGCGGCGGCCATACTTGTGGCACTTTTGATGAAACGTACGGCATTTAAGGGAGAGGCTGTGCCTTTTGTAATGGAACTTCCGAATTACAGGATGCCCGGAATGAAGAATGTCTCAAGACTCATGTGGGAGAAGGCAAAGGATTTTTTGCAGAGAGCTTTTACGGTGATCTTTGTTGCAACTATCGTTGTATGGTTTTTGCAGAGCTTTGATTTTACTTTCAGTCTTGTGGAAGATCCTGAATCAAGCATGCTGGCGGGGATAGCGGGACTTTTGGCACCTGTATTCAAACCCGTGGGACTTGGAGACTGGAGGATAGTCACATCACTTATCTCCGGATTTATGGCCAAGGAGAGCATAGTATCAATGATCTCCGTTCTCTATGGTGAGACGGCTGCACTTACGGCAGCATTATCTCCGGCACAGGTACTTGCGTTTCTGACATTCAGTCTTCTTTATACACCATGCGTGGCGGCTGTTGCGGCTATCAGGAGAGAGCAGGGGATGAAGTTTGCGGTGATCATAGTCATATTCCAGTGTGTGGTCGCATATCTGGCTGCATTTGCGGTCAATCTTATCGCCGGATTTTTTGTTTGATCAAAATAATTAATCATTATGTTCAATTTCTTTAGGTTTACAATCTCTGCGGATTGTGGTAATTTAGACTGAAAATAAATAAATTAAGATTAAATTTAAGAGGAAAGATATGGCACAGCTTTGGGGCGGACGATTTACAAAAGAAACGGACAGGAATGTTTACCTTTTCAATGCATCCGTAGATTTTGACAAAAGACTCTACAAACAGGATATAGAAGGAAGCATTGCGCATGCGACTATGCTCGGAAAGCAGGGTATCATCACTGAGTCCGAGAAGGATCAGATAATTAAGGGACTTGGCAATATCAAGGCAATGGTGGAAGACGGATCCCTTGAGATCAGCGATAAATATGAAGACATCCACAGCTTTGTTGAAGCTACTCTTACCGAGATGATCGGTGAGGCAGGTAAGAAGCTTCATACCGGAAGGAGCAGAAACGATCAGGTAGCTCTTGATATGAAATTATATGTCAGAGATGAGATCGCAGAGACCGATGCACTGCTTAAGGAACTTCAGGAAGTCCTCTATCGTATCATGAGTGAGAATCTCGATACTTTTATGCCGGGATTCACACATATGCAGAAAGCACAGCCTGTTACACTGGCTCATCACATCGGAGCATATTTTGAGATGTTCATAAGAGACCGTTCCAGACTTGCTGATATTAAGAAGAGGATGAATACCTGCCCTCTGGGATCCGGAGCGCTAGCGGGAACAACATATCCTTTGGACCGCGAGTACACAGCAGAGCTTCTTGGTTTCGATGCACCTACAGGCAACTCGATGGATTCGGTTTCCGACAGGGATTATGTTATAGAATTCCTTGATGCTCTTTCGATAATAATGATGCATCTTTCAAGATTCAGCGAAGAGATCATCACCTGGAATTCAAACGAATACAGATTCGTCGAGATAGATGACGGATTTTCCACAGGATCATCCATCATGCCCCAGAAGAAGAATCCCGATATCGCGGAGCTGGTAAGAGGTAAGACCGGAAGAGTATACGGAGCGCTTATAGGAATGCTTACCGTGATGAAGGGAATACCTCTCGCATACAACAAGGACATACAGGAAGATAAGGAAGGCACTTTTGATGCCATCGATACCGTTAAGGAGTGTCTTGCGATGTTTACAGGTATGGCAGATACCATGAGATTCAGAAAGGATGTCATGGAAGAGAGTGCGAAGAAAGGCTTCACCAATGCCACTGACGCGGCAGATTATCTTGTAAAGAAGGGAATGCCTTTCAGAGATGCCCACAGCGTCATCGGCAGACTGGTCCTTTCCTGTATCGAGAAGGGAAAGAGCATCGACGAGATGGAGCTTGCGGAGTTGAAAGATATCTGTCCCATGTTTGATGAAGATATATATGAGGCAGTTTCACTTGAGACCTGTGTTGAACGCAGACTCACCATCGGAGCGCCCGGACAGGCAGTAATGGAAAAGACTCTTACCGCTTATCGAACTTATCTTGATGCGTAGGAGAAAAATGTAACAGTTGTAAATCAGAGCGAAAGCTCAGGAGATAATAAGGAGAAAAACTATGGCAAAGTTAAAAGCAGCAATACTCGGTGCAACAGGAATGGTAGGACAGAGATTCATCTCTCTCCTTGAGGATCACCCCTGGTTTGAGGTGGCAGTAGTGGCAGCCAGCCCCCGTTCCGCAGGAAAGACCTACGAAGAAGCAGTAGGTGACAGATGGAAGATCGATCTTCCCATGCCTGAAGCTGTTAAGAAGCTTGTTGTAATGAATGTTAATGATGTTGAGGCGGTAGCTTCAAAGGTTGATTTCTGCTTCTCAGCTGTTGATATGTCCAAGGATGAGATCCGTGCAATCGAAGAAGCTTATGCAAAGACAGAGACACCTGTTGTTTCCAACAACAGTGCTCACAGATGGACACCCGATGTTCCCATGATCGTTCCCGAGATCAATGCAGCTCATACAGATGTTATCCAGTATCAGAAGAAGAGACTTGGAACAACACGCGGTTTCATCGCTGTTAAGCCCAACTGTTCTATTCAGGCATACGCTCCCGTTCTTACAGCATGGAAGGAGTTCGAGCCTTATGAGGTAGTTGTTTCCACATATCAGGCTATCAGCGGTGCCGGTAAGACTTTCAGAGAGTGGCCCGAGATGGAAGGCAACATCATTCCTTTCATCAGCGGTGAGGAAGAGAAGTCTGAGAAGGAGCCCCTTCGTCTCTGGGGTAAGATCGAGAACGGCGTGATCGTTCCCGCAGAAGGACCCGTTATCACAAGCCAGTGCATCAGAGTACCGGTTCTTAACGGGCATACAGCTTCTGTATTTGTAAAGCTTAAGAATAAGGCTACTAAGGAACAGCTTATCGAGAAGATGGTTAACTTCTCCGGAGAGCCTCAGAAGTTAGGTCTTCCCAGCGCTCCCAAGCAGTTCATCCAATACCTTGAAGAGGACAACAGACCTCAGGTAACACTTGATGTTAACTATGAGAGAGGTATGGGCGTAAGCGTTGGCCGTCTCAGAGAAGATACTGTATATGACTGGAAGTTCGTAGGTCTTGCACATAACACACTCAGAGGTGCTGCAGGCGGCGCTGTTCTTTGCGCAGAGCTTCTTAAGGCACAGGGATTCATTGAGGCAAAATAAGAGAGGTTTTATAAGTGTTTGCAGGCCGTAAAAAAGAACTTTCCTATCTTGAGGAAAGCTACAGTCAGGACGGAAGCAGAATAATAGTTATGTATGGTTACAGGGGCGTGGGCAAAACCACGCTCCTTAAGCGATTTGCGGAAAAAAAGGATCTTACGTATTTTCTGGCAAGACCCTGCTCCGATGAGGAAGAGAGACTCATCTGGAACAGAGAGTGCGGAGGAGATGCTGTTGATCCGGAGATGCAGGAAGTGCCTTCATATACTGATATATTAGGCAGACTCATCTCCGCAGGCGGCGGTAAGAAGATCCTTGCCATCGATGAATTCCAGAACATAATAAGATATTCTCCCGATTTCATGGAACAGCTTGTGAATTTTATCAATGCTTCGGATACGCAGATCTTCTGCGTACTTTTGTCGTCCTCCATCAGTTTTGTGGAGAATGATCTTGTTCCCAGGATCGGTAAGTACGCTATGTCTTTAAACGGATTCTTCAAGATCCCGGAGTTGTGCTTCCTTGACTGTGTTAATTATTTTTCGAAATATTCTACCAAGCAGTGTATGGAGGTATATGGCATACTTGGCGGTATACCTGCTTACTGGAAATATTTTTCCGATGAAAAAGATCTGAAGAGCAATATCATTTCGACATTTCTGGCAGACGGAGCTCCTCTTAAGGAAGAGGGCATGCGCGTGGTGTCGGATGAGCTGAGGGAGACCAATGTTTACTGCACCATACTGAACTGCCTTGCGGCGGATGTCTGCAAGTTGAATGATCTGCATAAGCACACGGGATATACGAGAGCCAAGATAAGTGTATATCTTAAGAACCTTATGGAGATGGGACTTGCAACCAAGGTGTTCCCCTTTGACGGTGCATCATCAATAAACGCAAGGAAGGGAATATATCGTATTCCCGTGCGTTTGCTCATCTTCTATTTCAGATTTTTATATTCCAATGCATCTGCTCTTGAGATGATGAATGCAGAGGATTTTTATGAGAATATAGTTTCACCCGGATTATCCGAGATCTTTAAGGGTAATTTCAGGAGAGTCTGCTCCGAATATCTTGATATCTTAAGTTCACGTCATGCACTTCCTATTGATGTGACATCATCCGGAGAGTGGCCCGGTAAGGACGGAGATATAGACATCATCATGCAGAATGATGAAGGTGATTCTCTTATCGGCTTCTGCAGATGGGATAAAGGTGAAATGCAGGTGTCCGATATGGACGGATACTACAGGCTGATCAAGAGTGCCTCACTGCACCCCGATCATATCTTCGTTTTCAGTGCGGGAACATTTTCAGATGATCTGAAAAAATCTTCGGACCTTGAAGGTAACATCAGGCTCATAGCAACAGAGGATCTCTAAGATGGCTGAGAAATCCCTGTTTATAGCCGAAAAGCCTTCTGTTGCCCAGGAGTTTGCCAAGGCTCTCAAATACAATATGAAGCGAGGCGACGGATACCTCGAATGTGATGAAGCCATTGTGACATGGTGCGTTGGTCACCTTGTTACAATGAGCTATCCCGAGGTATACAAACCGGAGCTTAAGAGATGGAGCTTTGATACTATTCCTTTTATCCCGGATGAATTCAAATACGAGATCATCCCTGCTTCGGCAAAGCAGTTCAAGATAGTAAGCTCACTTCTTAACAGACCCGATGTAAAGACCATATATGTCTGCACCGACTCCGGACGTGAAGGAGAATATATCTACAGACTTGTTGCTCAGGAAGCCCACGTACAGGGAAAAGAGCAGAAGAGAGTCTGGATCGATTCACAGACGGAAGAGGAGATACTGAGAGGTATCAGAGAAGCCAAGGATATATCGGCTTATGATGCGCTCAGTGATGCGGCTTATCTTCGTGCCCAGGAAGATTATCTGATGGGTATCAATTTTTCACGTGCCTTAACAATAAAATACGGACCCAATGTTAAGAATTATCTCAAAGCAGATAAGGCCGTGATCTCTGTCGGTCGTGTTATGACCTGCGTATTGGGAATGGTGGTGCTCAGAGAAAGAGAGATCAGGCAGTTTAGTAAGACTCCGTTTTACCGCGTTATCGGCAATTTTAATCTGGGCGGTCAGAATGCCGAGGCAGAGTGGAGAGCGGTCGAAGGCTC
The DNA here is from genome assembly GCA_900102065.1 of Lachnospiraceae bacterium XPB1003. Taxonomy (GTDB): domain Bacteria; phylum Bacillota; class Clostridia; order Lachnospirales; family Lachnospiraceae; genus NK4A136. Next base: position 94,066 of record FMVK01000012.1, read on the forward strand.
CGAATATGCAGACTCACCGCTTTTATACAAAGAGAACGGATTCCTTAAGGAAGAGAGCGCCAATGCTCTTATAGAGAAGATCAAAAGCGATCCGGATACTGCAGGCGGCAGTAAGGGACATATCATAAAGACGGAGAAGAAAACCGAAAAGAAGAATCCGCCGCTTTTGTTTAATCTGGCGGAACTTCAAAATACATGTTCCAAGTTTTTCAAGATATCTCCGGACGACACTCTTAAGATCGCTCAGGAATTATATGAAAAGAAACTGACAACCTATCCCAGAACCGATGCCAGAGTTCTGTCTACAGCGGTTTCAAAGGTGATAAGTCAGAATATAAAGGGACTTACAAACTATCCCGTATGTGCTTATATCGCATCCGACGTGCTAAAGGGTGATGCGTGGAAAAATATAGCAAAGACAAGATATGTCAATGATAAGCAGATAACCGACCACTATGCCATTATCCCCACAGGTCAGGGGTTCCAGAATCTGGCGTCTCTGTCTCCCGTGGCAGCTAAAGTTTACGAGACCATAGTAAGGAGATTCCTTGCGATCTTCTATCCTCCGGCAGTATGGAAGAAGGTGGCTCTTCAGATCGGAATGGGCAAAGAAAAGGTCGAAACATTTTTTACAAGCTTCAAAGTCCTTGAAGATGAAGGTTTTCAGAAAGTGATGAAGTACAGCTTCTTCAAAGATAAGGACAAGGATAAGACCGTGACATCCGAAAAGGGTAAGAACGAAAATGCCGACGATCCCGAAAATGATAAAAAGAATGATTCGGAGGAAGAATTTGTCTGCGGTCCCGAGTTCTTAAAAGTTCTTGAGACACTTAAGAAAGGCGCGGAAGTCGAGTGTACCGGACTTGGCATCAAAGAGGGTGAGACATCACCGCCCAAGCGCTATAATTCGGGTTCACTGATACTTGCGATGGAAAATGCGGGACAGCTGATCGAGGACGAAGAGATGCGCGCAATGATAAAGGGATCAGGTATCGGTACCAGTGCTACCAGAGCAGGCATTCTGGAGAAGCTCTTCCGTATAGACTATCTGTCACTTAACAAGAAGACACAGATCATAACGCCCACGCTAAAAGGCGAAATGGTATTTGATGTTGTCAGATATTCTATCGGTTCCATGCTCAATCCCAAGCTGACTGCCAGCTGGGAGATGGGATTGTCCGGAGTGGCTGACGGATCCATAAGCAAAGAAGAATATTCTAAAAAGCTTAATGACTTTGTTACCAGATATACCGAGAAGGTAAAAGTCTTATCCAACGGACCGCAGCTAAGAAAGTGTTTTGATTATGCATCCGCATATTATAGAAAAGGGAAAAGTCAATCTTAAAGGAGACTGAAAAATGGAAAGAGCAAAAATTGAAAACCTTTATGATCTTACACAGACCATCGCCGCACCGCTTTTGCAGAAGGTAACATATCCCTGGGAAGCACTGGCTATGATAGGAGACTTCATCAAAGAGCTTGGGAATACACTTGATCCCGATAAGTTTGAAAAAAGGGGAGAAGATATCTGGGTTGCAAAGAGCGCAAAGGTTGCGCCCACAGCATGTTTAAACGGACCTCTCATCGTTGATGAAGAGGCAGAGATCAGACACTGCGCTTTCGTAAGAGGCAAGGCCATCGTCGGAAAGAACTGCGTTGTAGGTAATTCCACCGAGCTTAAGAACGTCATCCTTTTTAATAATGTTCAGGTTCCTCACTATAATTACGTGGGCGATTCCATTCTCGGATACAAGTCACATATGGGCGCAGGTTCCATCACATCCAATGTTAAGAGTGACAAGACTCTTGTGGTTGTTAAGGATGAAGATGAGCAGATCGCAACAGGTCTTAAAAAGTTTGGAGCGATGCTCGGTGACTATGTTGAGGTAGGATGCAACTCCGTTCTCAATCCGGGAACCGTTATCGGAAGACATACGAGCATATATCCCACTTCCTGTGTAAGAGGTGTGATCCCCGAGGGTTCCATCTACAAGAAGTGTGGCGAGATCGCATTAAGGAAGAATGATTGAGGATGAATTTAGATAATATCGGGATAAAAAGACTGCCTCACGATAAGGAAAAGATATTTCGCAGGATACTGTCGGAAATAAGGCTGGATTCAAGGTTCGACAGTATGACCAATTTCATACAGCACGGTGATACCACAGTGAGAGAACACTGTATCCATGTTGCGGAGACAGCATACTTCATCGCCATAAAGTTTGGGATTGATGTGGATGAGGAAGCTCTTATCAGAGGGGCGCTGTTACATGATTATTTCCTTTATGACTGGCATGAGAAGTCGGCAGCGAATATGATCCATGGTTTTACTCATCCGAGGAAAGCCTATAACAAGGCTAAAGAGGATTTCGTATTAAGCAGAGTGGAAGCAGATATGATAATACATCATATGTTTCCATTAACACCTAACCATCCCAAGACTAAGGAAGGTGCCATACTCTGTATAGCCGATAAGCTCTGCGCAACGGGGGAGACTATCCGAGGAAAGCTTCCCTGGAGAGTCTGATCATAGCCCGGATTGACTAAAATGCAGTTTTGTTTTATCCTTTGGAAATAAATTATGTAAACAATGATTTCAAACAGTGAGGTGTCGGGATGAGATTTGCTGAAGTATCATGGTCGCCTTTTGTAATATGCGGCATGGATTTTTCTACTCTTACCTGTGTGTTGCTGATATACGGATTTATCGGATGGGCTTACGAGTCATCCGTATTCTCTTTGGCAGAGCAGGGTAAGTTCATGAACAGGGGATGCTTTATAGGTCCCTATTGTCCGATATACGGAGTTGTCTCGGTCGTAAACCTTTATCTGCTTCATGGCATAGAGTCACCGCTTAAGATAATAATCATATCAAGTCTGTCGGTGTGTGCCATAGAATATGTCACCAGCTGGGCACTTGAAAAAGTGTTTCATGCGAGATATTGGGATTACAGCTATTATCCTCTTAATATCAACGGCAGGATAAGCGTTATCTCGGGTATATTCTTCGGATTGGCGATCCTTTTCCTGATAAAGATCCTTCACCCTGCTGTGATGCATATGCTGTTATCGTTAAGTCCCAAGACAAGATATTATGCGGCCATCGCGGCATGGGGCGTATTCCTTTCGGATGCGGTGTTCACGACCATAGGGATGTGCAATCTCAACAGGAAGTGCAAAGAACTGTATGATTCCATAGATAAATATATGGATAAGCAGTTCGACAGGGTAAACGAGAAAAAGGATTATTTTAAAAAGTTCCGTATAGTCAAGCAGGGAGAGAAGATGCTCATTAAGATCAAGGGCGTCAACAAGCTCTTTGTGGAGATGGAGACCAATTACTTAAAAGCTGTTCCCGATTTCCATTCGACAAAATATTCGGATATCATTGAGAAGATGAGAATGGTGATGCGCCATACCAGAAAGAATGAAGCTAATCTGGTGGAATTCTCGGAAGAGGATCTCACCGATGATGAGGATGAAGACGAGATATCATCAGATGATAAAGCCGTCTGATGATTTATTCGGGATCAGCAAGATCGGGTGATGTAAGATCCGCACTGACAGTATCAACGGGAATGATATACTCTTCGTTACGTAATAATTTACCGAGTTCTGCCACGCATGAGAAAGCATGATCATATCTGGCTTTGGCTTTGAGCTCCAGATCACCGTCGAAGATCTCGGCACCGTAAACCTCGTGATAGAGTGTTACGGAATCATGCATCGCTGTTGCGGCATTGGATGCAAGTACGGATGCATCGGGGATATTCTCGGGGACTTCCAGTGAAGCCATCTGAGTAAAGGTCTGATCCATATAATCAAGATATGTGAGCAGATCTGCGGATGCGGTTTCGGATGAGGCATCAATGGAATTGATGGATACCGACAGTATCTCTACATTCGACGAAAAAGTCTGCATATTCTTAACATATTCATCCGTTACCTTATCGCTCTTACCGGAGCAGGCAGCAAGTGAAATGCAGCATATAACAAGTAATATCAAGAGTGATCTTTTATTCATTTTAATCGTCCTTTTATATTGGTTTGGAAACAGGCTAAATTTAACATAAGTGCTTTATCGATGCAAGTCTGAGGCACGCGGAGGTGTAAGTATGAACGGCGCAGAGGCGATGATCAAATGCCTTGAACAGGAAAATGTAAAATATGTATTCGGCTATCCGGGGGTGGCTATCTGCCCTTTTTATGATGCCATTTATCAGTCAGATATAAAGTCCGTCCTTATCAGAACGGAACAGAGTGCGGCTCATGCTGCCAGCGGTATGGCCAGGATGACGGGGGAGGCTGCCGTATGTGCGGTAACATCAGGCCCGGGCGCCACCAATCTGATCACCGGTATCGCTACTGCTTTTGCAGATTCCATTCCAATGATCTGCATAACGGGTCAGGTCAATTCCGAACTTATCGGTTCCGATGTTTTCCAGGAAGCAGATATCACGGGTGCGGTTGAAAGCTTTGTTAAATATTCTTATCTGGTAAAAGACCCCAAGGAGATTCCCGAGATAGTTAAGGAAGCATTTTATATTGCCAATTCAGGCAGACGCGGACCTGTACTTATCGATTTCCCCATTGATGTTCAGCAGGCTGAGATCAGGAATTTCGAATATCCCAAGGAGGTTAAGCTTCGTACTTACAAGCCTACCATCAAGGGAAACGCTCTTCAGATCAAGAAGGTGATCAAAGAGCTTGAGAAAGCCCGTAAACCGCTTATCTGTGCGGGCGGAGGAGTCCACCTCTGCAATGCCGTAAAGGAGCTTCGTGAATTCGCGGAGGAATACAGCATTCCCGTAGTATCTACCATGATGGGTATAGGCGTACTTCCCACCGAGCATCCTCTTTATTTCGGAATGGTCGGAAATAACGGTGCACCGGCAGCAAACCGTGCCATGCGTGAAGCTGACATGATAATCATGCTGGGAGCAAGAGTGGCAGACCGTGCTGTCAACCAGCCGGAAGTGCTTACGGAAAATACGGTGCTCGTTCATATAGATGTGGATCCTGCGGAGATCGGCAAGAATGCCGGCGCGGCCATCCCCATCGTAGGTGATGCAAAACATATCCTTCAGGATATGACCGAATATGAGATAGACGGTTCATATGCCGCATGGATAAAAGAGCTTGAGGGATATCGCAAGGATCTTAAGGTGATCCGCCCCGAGCACCCGGGTTTCGTGGATCCGGCGATCTTCGTCAGAAAACTTTCCGAGAAGATGAAAGATGATGCGGTATATGTTGCGGATGTAGGACAGAATCAGATCTGGTCATGCAGGAATCATATAGTAAGGAACGGAAGATTCCTTACCAGCGGCGGAATGGGGACCATGGGTTATTCCATTCCCGCAGCTATGGGGGCAAAGCTTGCGGTACCTTCAAGACAGGTGGTTGCCGTATGCGGTGACGGAGCTTTCCAGATGTCCATGATGGAACTTGCAACACTGTGTCAGTACGATATTCACGTTAAGATCATCGTAATGCGTAACAGCTATCTGGGAATGGTAAGACAGTATCAGCACTTCTCCCTTAAGGACAGATACTCTATGGTAGATATAGGTACGACTCCTGCCCTGGATCAAATCGCCAAGGCTTATGGAATGAAATATATGCTGATAAAGGACATGAAGGGTGTTGATGATAAGATCGAGACCTTCCTTAAGGAAGACGAGTCCTATCTGGTTGAATGCAATATCGATCCTATGGATCTTGTTTAAGAAAGGGTGCGGATATGAAAAGGATTTTTTCGGTTCTTGTTGAAAACAGGACAGGTGTACTCTGGAAAGTGGCAGGCCTTTTTTCGAGAAGAGGCTTCAATATAAATTCTCTTGCAGTGGGTGAGACGGACAATCACGAGACATCCATGATGACGATACTCAGTGACGGTTCACCCCGTACTCTGGAGCAGATAGAGAAGCAGCTCAATAAAAAGCTGGATGTAATCAAGGTGCGTACCTTTGATGAGAACAAGGCTGTTACAAGAGAGCTTATGCTCATAAAGGTAAAATATACCAAGGCAAACCGCCGTGAGATCATGGAGACCTGTGAGGTCATGGGAGCGGAGATAGTGGATATGTCCGAATCTCTTATGATGATCCAGATCTGTGATTCACCGGAGAAGATCCAGCTTCTTATAAGCATGCTTGCACAGGTAAGGATAGTGGAAGTAGCGCGAACAGGGACCCTTGCATTGCAGAAGTGTCTTGAGGACTAGTATTTTTTCTTTGCAACATGGATATTTTCTGCTATACTAGCTCTTATATTTTCAAAAACTATTAAGTGAGGCGTCACGGACTATGGCTGTGGAAACCAATAAAAAAGTATTTCAGCTTCTTGTTGATAACACATCAGGTGTTCTCAGCAGGATCTCGGGTCTTTTCTCCAGGAGAGGATATAATATCGAAAGCATCACTGCAGGTGTGACTGCAGATCCGCGTTATACCCGTATCACCATTGTAACAAGCGGTGATGATGATATACTCGAGCAGATCGAGAAGCAGGTGGCAAAGCTTGTAGATGTAAGGAATATCAAGGTGCTTGAAACCTATGAGTCCGTTTACAGAGAGCTTTGTCTTATTAAAGTTGAAGTTACCGACAAATCCCGTGAGGGACTTATCGCAGTCGCTAACGTATTCCGTGCAAATATAATCGACGTCAGCACTACTTCGATGATCATTGAGATCACCGGAAATCAGAACAAGATCCAGGCATTCCTCGGACTTCTCGAAGGATATACGATCTTGGAGCTCGCAAGGACCGGTATCACCGGACTTACCAGAGGCGACAAGGACGTAGTATGGCTTGATAATTGATAATGTGAATAATAGCAGGTAAGGAACCGCAACTAACGATCCCTGAACAGGCTGTTATAATATAATTCAAATTCCACAAGGAGGAAAATGTAACAATGGCAAACAAGATTTATTACCAGGAAGACTGCAATCTCGACGCACTGAAAGGCAAGAAAATTGCCATTATTGGTTACGGCAGCCAGGGACACGCACACGCTCTCAATCTTAAAGAGTCAGGATTGGATGTATTCGTAGGACTCCGCAAGGATTCCAAGTCATGGGCCAAAGCCGAGGAGCAGGGACTTAAGGTTTATGAGACAGCTGAGGCTGCAAAGCTGGCTGACGTTATCATGATCCTTACTCCTGATGAGAAGCAGGCTGATATGTATAATGAGTCTATCGCTCCTAATCTTAAGGCCGGCGATATGCTTATGTTCGCACACGGTTTCAACATCAACTACAGCCTTATCAAGCCCCCCGCTGATGTTGACGTAACAATGATCGCACCCAAGGCTCCCGGACATACTGTTCGTTCCGAGTACCAGGCAGGTAAGGGAACTCCCTGTCTCGTAGCTGTTCAGCAGGATGCTACAGGCAAGGCTCTTGAGAAGGCTCTTGCTTACGGTGCAGGTATCGGCGGATCACGTGCAGGTATCCTTGAGACAACATTCAAGGTTGAGACCGAGACAGACCTTTTCGGTGAGCAGGCAGTTCTTTGCGGTGGTGTAAGCGCTCTTATGCAGGCTGGTTTCGAGACACTTGTTGAAGCAGGTTACGATCCCAGAAACGCATACTTCGAGTGCATCCACGAGATGAAGCTCATCGTTGATCTTATCTACCAGTCAGGTTTCGCAGGAATGCGTTACTCCGTATCCAACACAGCTGAGTACGGTGATTATGTAACAGGACCTAAGATCATCACAGATGAGACAAAGAAGGCTATGAAGAAGGTTCTTTCCGATATCCAGGACGGAACATTCGCTTCCGAGTTCATCCAGGATATGAAGAATGGTCAGATCCACTTCCAGGCTATGAAGAAGAAGGCAGCTTCTCATCCTTCAGAGGAAGTCGGAGCAGAGATCAGAAAGCTCTACAGCTGGAACAACGAGAACGACAAGCTCATCAACAACTGATCGATATTGCTTTTAGATGTTATAAATCCTCGCGGCAGTGTTTGCTGCGGGGATTTTTTTGCGCCTTCAAAAGATTTCACTCCCACTGTGTGGCCTTACAGTGGAATGCTCGCCTGCAGTTCTGCCGGAAAATGCGTTAGAAGACGGCAGCTCACGAAACCGTTCACACGCTCCATCCGTGGAGCGTTG
>FMVK01000001.1 GCA_900102065.1 Lachnospiraceae bacterium XPB1003
TTTTAAGCTGTTTCCGGACCATTACGTCAACCGTTTGCAGGTTTTATGTAAATATAGTCCTCTGAATGAAAAACAGCTCCCCTATACTTCAGGGAACTGTTTACGGAGAAGGAGGGATTTGAACCCTCGCGCCGCTATTAACGACCTGCACCCTTTCCAGGGGTGTCCCTTCGGCCAGCTTGGGTACTTCTCCACTTTGCATATACCCTATGTCCAAACAAATTTGGTTATATGTGATTCTCCTATAAAAGGAAAAACGGAGAGGATGGGATTCGAACCCATGTGGCCGTGAAGCCAAACGGTTTTCAAGACCGCCTCGTTATGACCGCTTCGATACCTCTCCATTTGCATTTCGGAGTTCACTCCGTCACGCATCGTTTATATTATCAAATTCAAATATCGGTGTCAACGAGAATTTTGATAACCTGCAAAAAAGCGGGCAGCCTCCCGGCCACCCGCCATATTGATCATTTTGTCACATCCTGTCAGCCGATCTTATTTCCACACTTTGTGCAGAAAGCAGTTCCGTCGGAAACCGGAGCGCCGCACTTAGGACATGTCTTACCAGCAGCAGGCTGTGCCTGAGCTGCCTGAGGCGCAGGATTCTGAACAGGTGCAGCCTGAGGCTTAGCCTGTGCCTGACCGATATTGCTGAGGTCGGGTATGTCAGGTGTGTTAACAGCCACACCGAAAAGTGATATCACTGCCATCACAAGGAAGAATACTACGAATACGATCGTTACAAACGAATCGATCTTATTCATTACAGCCTCAGCCGAATACCAGAAACTGTCATAGTCTGTATCTCTTGTAACAGGAAGTCTGAATACGCTTGCGCCGAGGCCGAGCAGCTCATCAATGATCTTGTAGATGATATATATTCCGCCGGCAAACTTAGCCTTTGACTTAAGAGTCTCATCATGCTCAACAAGTGATACATAGATCAGGACACCAACAAAAGGAATGGGTCCGAGTAATGCTGAAATAAATACAAGCGCGATGAGCATGTTCATGGGTAATACAAATTTTGATTTCATTTTTAACCTCCATTCGGAAAGATCGGTTAAGCGATCTCTCTGCTGTTAGCTATGCTATATGTTGTTGTTATTTCTCAGACAAAATCAACCGCTTGTTATGTTAACATAGAAGATACTATTTTTCAACCCTTCCCGGGCTTTGGTCCTTTCCTTGCGGAAAGTATCTTTTCAGCGGTTATCAGATCATCCGGGGTGGTCACTTTTATGTTTTCATAGTTTCCTTCGGTGAGCTTTACTTTCGTATCCGAGAACTGCTCTGCCACCATTGCATCATCCGTAATATGGGATGTATCACCGTCCCGGAACATCTTCTCATAGGCTTTACTGATGAGTCCGTATCTGAAAGACTGCGGCGTCTGCACTATCCAGACTTTATCACGGGAAGGCGTTTCTGATACAAATCCGTTTTCATCAGCGATCTTAACGGTATCCTTTGAAAGCACACCCGCTGCGCAGGCGCCATACTCCAGCGCATCACAGACGGTGCGCTCAATAACATCTGCCGTGATCATTGCCCGCGCCGCATCATGTATGAGCACGATTACTTCCGTATCTTCATCTGACAGGTGTTCTTCCTCTATCTTTTCCACTGTTTTTAACCCGTTGGCTGAGGAATTAAACCTTTCCTTTCCGCCTGCCGTTATGGCCGCAACTTTTTTAAAGCCGTATTTTGATACATATTCAGCCCTGACCATATCTTCATCGCCGGCATTGACCACAAGAACAATATCATCGACGATGCTTTCTTCAAAAGCTTTCAATGTAAAATAAATAAGAGGATGACCGCACACTTCCATGTACTGTTTCGGAATATCCGAATGCATCCTCTTTCCCGAACCGCCTGCCAGTATTATCGCAGCGGTACGCACTTTCTTATTTTCATATTTCACTGCGTTCATCTCTCTCCCAGTTTAAGATTAGGCACTGCGTTGAGACTGTAATCGCTTCGCACGCCTCTCATAAATTCGTAATAACCCGCAGCTCCGATCATCGCGGCATTATCCGTGCAGAGGATAGGCGCGGGACGATAGAATTTTATTCCGCGTGCATTGCACTTCTCTTCAAATGCGGCACGCAGGTGTCTGTTGGAAGCCACCCCACCCGCAATGGCAAATACTTTTTCTCCGCCTTCATCAAGGGCTGTCATCGCATGATCCGTCAGTACATCAACAACAGCTTTCTGAAAAGAAGCCGCCACATCCGCACGGTTAACTTCTATGCCCTGCATTTTGCATGAATTCAGATAATTCAAAACAGCACTCTTAAGACCGCTGAAAGAAAAATCATAGACCGAATCTCCAACCTTTGCTCTGGGAAAAACGATAGCATCCGGATCGCCTTCATCGGAAACTTTATCTATCTTGGGCCCGCCGGGATAGCCAAGACCTATAGCTCTCGCAACTTTGTCAAAAGCTTCTCCGGCCGCATCATCCCTGGTCCTTCCGAGGATCTCGTATTTTCCGTAATCCTGCACTCTCACAAGATGAGTATGTCCGCCGGACACCACCAGGCACGGAAAAGGAGGTTCCAGTTCAGGATGATCTATAAAATTGGCACAGATATGCCCTTCGATATGATGGACTCCCACCAAAGGTTTTCCCGATGCAAAAGCAAGCCCCTTCGCAAAAGAAACACCCACCAGAAGCGCCCCCACAAGCCCCGGTCCGTAAGTTACCGCTATTGCGTCAACATCCTCCAGTCCGACCCCGGCCTGTTTTAACCCTTCCGTCACTACCTGATTAACTCTTTCCGTATGCTTTCTTGAAGCGATCTCAGGCACCACGCCGCCATAAAGAGTATGTATGTCTATCTGTGATGAGATCACGTTCGACAGAACAGTCCTTCCGTTTTTTACAACGGCCGCTGCCGTCTCATCACAAGAAGATTCAATTGCTAGGATCAGTGTGTCTTTCATTTTCTTATTCCTGTTTATTCTTATCCTCGGCAAGATCAAAGCCAAAGATCTTCCAATGATTCTCCGCATCTTTGCGAAGGATGAAGACTTCCTTGGTTGCCGTATATGTATTTCCCGATTTCAGACTGTATGTGCAGTACAGTCTTGCGCACTCGTGTCCGTCATGAGTGAAATATTCCACTTCCGTTGAAGGTGATACCACACTGTCATGAATCGTGATATTGCCGGCCTTAAATGTATCTATATCAGCCTCCAGCGCAACTCTGTAATCAACATCTGTCTGCTGGGCTTTAAGTTCATCGTCAAAAAGAGAACGTGACAGCACCGCAAGGCTCATCAATTCCTCTGAGCTGTAGCTTTCGTTATAAAAGCACTGCGTTATCTCGTTATAATATTTGACCACCTGCACCGGTGTCGGAGGATACTCCTTATATCGCGCTCCGGAAAGGATCTTTTGAACCTTGGTCATCTCTTTCACGGCAGTATCCTCCAGATGCTGTGCGGACACCGCAGCCTTGTTACGCGAAGTCAGATGGAAATAGAAGCCCATCAGCGCTCCCACCACAAAGATCATTATGATGATTGTTTTAACCGCAGTCTTGCTGTTCATCCTCAAATACGAATTCCTTTGACATACCGTCTTTTCCGGCGATTGCATTTTCAAAAACAGAACGTACCATCGGCATAAAAGGTTCAGGTCTTGTCATGGCAGGTCCGTAATGCGTAAGCCACATTTCACACGGTCCTGCTTTTACCGCAAGTTCTGCTGCTTCTCTGAAAGTCATATGCTTTTTGGCCTTTGCTTTATCAAGCTTATCATCTTCGCCATACATTCCTTCGCATATGAAAAGATCCGCCCCCTTCGCATTTTCAACTATGGACTCTACAGGTCTGGTGTCAGTAGCATAGGTCACCTTAAGTCCCTTGCGTTCCGGCCCCATGACCATATCCGGCGTAAAATGCATACCGTCTTCATCTATGATCTGACCATGCTGAAGTCTGTTCCAATACTTTAAAGGAATGTTCTTTTCTTTCGCAGCTTCAGCATCAAATCTGCCTTTTCTCTCGATCACTATGCTATATCCGTAACAGATCACATTGTGATTGACTTTGAAAGCCTGAATATATCCGCCTTCAAGTTCTATCCTTTCCTCGGGAGAGGATAACTCATGAAATTTGATCTCGAAGGGCAGATCCCTTGCTATCACTCTGAGGGAATTCACAACTCTCTCAAGGCCCTTAGGCCCCACCATCAGCACCGGCTCCGTTCTTTCGGAATTCGCCATGTTCAAAAGCATACCCGGAAGACCGCTTATGTGATCCGCGTGATAATGGGTAAAACAGATCACCCCTATGGGATTTGCACTCCATCCTTTTTTCTGAAGCGCGATCTGCGTTCCCTCTCCACAGTCTATCAATATACTGAGTCCGTTATATCTTGCTATCATTGATGTAAGATAGCGTCGCGGCAGCGGCATCATCCCGCCGGTGCCCAGCAGACAAATATCAAGCATTCTTCAAATTCCTATCTTCTCTTCCACATGATCACCGCATCTTCAACAGGATTACTGTAGAAATTCTTTCTTCTTCCCTCTTCCGAAAAACCGAGCCCTTCATATAGCGCGATGGCAGGTTCATTGCCCGCCCTTACCTCGAGGGTATAATCTTCTATTCCCAGCTCTCTCCCCGCATCCATGAGTTCGGAAAGAAGCTTTACCGCGATCCCTCGTCTTCTGTATCCTGGATCAACGGCAACATTTGTTATATCAGCATCCGGCGGAGTCATCACAAGTCCCGCCTGCCCTACAAGCTTTTCTCCTTCAAAAGCTCCGTAAAATAAATAAGTCGAATCATTTTTCAGGGCATCTTCAAAATCTTTTCTTTTCCACGGAACGGAAAAACAGGCACTTTCAAGAGCGACAGTCTGATCAAGATCCTTTGCTTCAAGCCTGCGTATCATCATTTTTTCTCATCACACTTTTCATTGCGTACCCGCTCTGCCTGGGACGGTCTTAAGTATTCCGGAGCAAATGCATCAGCTGTAACCGCCTTACCCTGTCCGAATAAGATTTCTCCCAGCACAGCCACACAGCCGGCATCCTGAGTATTCCTGTGTGCGGGAGCAAAAATGTAAGACACATCTGTTTTTTCTTTCATAAGGTCTTTGATCAGATCCTTATAAGCATCCGCGCCGTCGCCCAGGAAAACTATACCGGTGCCTCTATTCTTAGCAAATCCGGCCGCAGCTTCCACCTGTTCGGCTGCATCTACAGCCCTGTTCTCACTCAATACTTCAAGCGCCGCTGTTTCATCAAAAGCATATATGCCGCTGTAAACCTGCGAATGTCTTGCATCCATCATGGGACATACCACTCTGTCTGTTCCGCAAAACTGATATGCCATGGCATCAAGAGTCGGTACAGGTATGATCGGGATATCAAGAGCCTGCGCTATTCCCTTGGCTGTAGCAGCTCCGATACGCAGCCCCGTAAACGATCCCGGTCCTGCCGCCACTGCTATGGCATCAGCCAGGCCAAGGTCGAACTCCGTCATCCTCTTCACTTCGTCCAGCATGGGAAGAAGTGTCTCCGAATGTGTCTTTTTATGAGTGATACTGTAAACTCCGGTAATCCGCCCGTCGCAGCAGATGGCAACGCTTGCGGTCATCCCGGTGGAATCAATGGCGATTATATTCATCTTATGGTTATCTTCCTGTAATCATTACCCTTCGCAGGGTCCTTCTCTATGGTTATATGCATCGCATTCTCAGGCAGAAGTTCTTCGATCAGTTCCGCCCATTCGATCATGCATACACCCTCTCCGTAAAAATAATCCTCAAAGCCCACTTCGTACATTTCATCCGGATCCTCTATCCGGTATACATCGAAATGGTAAAAAGGAAGTCTTCCTTCATCGTAAACCTGGAGTATCGTAAAGGTGGGAGAATTGACCGGTTCCTCTATGCCAAGCCCCTTGGCAAGCCCCTGTGCCAGCACCGTCTTTCCGACTCCCAGGTCTCCCTTCAAAGTGATCACAAGTCCCGGAGATGCCTCCATTCCGATCTTCTCACCAAGCGCAAAAGTCTCTTCAGCACTTTTTGTTTCGATTGTCTTTATATCTTCAATATCCATCAATATCTGACTTTCATCTTTTTGGGATCCATATATTTTCCCAGTAAAGCCAACAGTCCGGGAAGTTTTTCTCCCAACTGCTTACGAGGAAAAATACATGCATTTCTCTTTCCTGTATAAACCACGATACTCTGCCTGGTGGATACAGCCTTCGTGCACTTATCCCATTCGGCACAGGTAACAACATCATCCTGGGAAACAGTGATCCCCTTTTCTCCGATATCGTATACCAGCGGCTTCTTGAACACGCTGTTCATCATCTGGACTTTCGAACGATACTTAAGATTGATTGGAAGATAGAGGATCAGCAGGATGGCAAGAGCCAGATATACCGCCTCCATTGTCTTCGCAAAAAACAGCAGTCCCAAAACGCCAAAGCATACCGAAAGTATCCCGGAAAACTTGGAATAATTATGATAAACAAGATAATCGTAAAGTATCTTGTCACTCATCTGAACTTCAAAATGCATATCCGGTTCTTTTTCTTCCATGACACCGACTCCGTTAATCTCTTCAAAAAGCGCAAAAACCACACAATACTAACAGTTTATTATAACAAAAAACAGCCCTGAACTCAATTCAGAGCTGTTTCTAATAAGCATCCCGGACATTGCCTTACTCCGATCTGAGCGCATCGATCGGATTCAGATTACTTGCCCGTTTCGCAGGCATCCATCCGAATATGATACCCACCGCAGCCGAAAATCCAAAACCCAGTGCAATGGCACCGAAGGATACCGTAAACTGAGCTTTCATAAGCGATGCTGCCACAAGTGCAATGACGAGACCTATAACGATACCTATCACTCCGCCAACGCCGGAAAGTACCACAGATTCGATCAGGAACTGAGCCTGTATTCTGGAAGGTTCGGCACCAAGTGCTTTTCTCAGGCCTATCTCTTTTGTTCTCTCCGATACGCTTGTAAGCATCATGTTCATGATACCGATACCGCCTACCACAAGAGCAATGGATGCAATACCGCCGAGCATGGTCCCGAGAAGTCCGTAGACCTTATCCATCATCTCCATGAGAGAGTCCATATTGATGACTGCATAAAAATCGTCATCTCCGTTATAGATCCTGTTAAGCGCTTTTCTTAAAGCACTCTCCACTTCACTTATCTTAGCACCGGAACTGATATAGACTTCAGCATTCTCAACATTGTTCTTTCCGCTCATCGCGAGAGCATTCTTATAAGGAATGATGATGGTACCGTCCTTCTGACTGTTGTCGGACATATAAGAATTTATGCTTTCATCCTTTTTTCTGATGCCTATGATCGTATAGGTATATCCACCCACAAGGATCTTTCTGCCGATGATATCTTTTCCTCTGAGAACTTTTTTAACATATACGGGATCGACTATGCAGACATAACTGTCTCCGCTCATATCCGATTCAACAAAAGATCTTCCGTAGGCGATGATATCTTTATTTCTTTCAAAATAAATAAACGACTTTCCCGCGATATCCGTTTTTTCATACACTTCATTATCTACTACGGATGTTGTTGTGAAAGATACTGTCGGTGATACACCGTCCACACCCTCGATATTACTGATGGATCTTAGATCACCTTCTGTCAGACCATCCTTAAGAGGCGTTGACCATGTCATAATGTTAAGGGTGCCGGCGCCCAGAGTTGAGAACTGGTTCATCACATTATCCGATACTATCTGAACTATAGTGATAAGACCTATTACCGCAGCAACACCTATCATTATTCCCAGCATCGTCAGGAACGATCTCATCTTATTTGATTTTATATTCTGCAGAGCCATTACCACGCTCTGCTTGACCACTGCTAAACTGAGCATTTCTTTTCCCCTCTAAAAAGCTTACGCATCCTCTAGATTTCCTTCGCTGATATCGCCATCCAGTATCCTTACGATCCTTCCGGCATGGGATGCGATCTTTGCATCATGGGTGATCATGATTATCGTACGTCCTTCATCATTCAGTTCATGGAAAAGATCCATTACTGCAGCGCCTGTCTTCTGATCAAGTGCTCCCGTAGGCTCATCCGCAAGGAGTATTGTCGGATTGGTTGCGATAGCTCTTGCTATGGCAACTCTCTGCTGCTGTCCGCCGGAGAGCTGATTCGGAAAATGATGCATCTTGTCAGCCAGTCCTACCTTGGTCAGCATCTCCTCAACACGAGCTTTTCTTTCCTTCTCATGCATATTCGCATAAATAAGAGGAAGTTCAACATTATGCCATGCATCCTGACGCTGCAGAAGATAGAATGACTGGAATATGAATCCCACTTCCTTGCTTCTGATATGCGCAAGACTTGTCTGATCTTCGTCTTCGATAAGGCGATTGTTAAGCCAGTATTTTCCGGATGTAGGTACATCGAGGCATCCGATGATATTCATCAGCGTACTTTTTCCCGAGCCGGAAGGTCCCAGTATCGCAAGGAACTCGCCTTTGTATACGGTGAGGTCGATGCCTTTTAATACTACCGAAACCTCATCACCCATCTGGTATTCTTTTGTTATGCCTTCCATTCGGAGAATCTCTTCTCCTGCCGTACTCTCATTCATCATCATAACTTACCCGATTCCCATTCCCATATCCAGTCCGGACAAAGGTGTAACAAGGATCGTATCACCTTCAGAAAGACCGGATACTATTTCAGTATACATCTCATCCGAGATGCCGATCTCAACATCTCTCTCCTCTATGGTCTTTCCGTCTTCTCCGTAAACATTAACGTATGTGCTGCCGTCATCTCTTGTCTGGATCGAGTCAGTCTTTACAGAGGGAACGCCTTTAACTTCTTTGGTAATAAGCTTTATCTCAACACTCATTCCCACACGAACATCTTCATCCGCAAGGAAATCAACTTCCGAGCTGAAGTAAGATACTCCGTTTTTGGATTCGGCATTACGGCTGATCTTAGAGATCGTACCCTCGTAATCCTTTTCAATCGCATTTAATGTAACTGTAACCTGCTCACCTTCCGATGTACCCATCATGTTATACTCATTGATCTTGATGGCAACTTTCATCTTGTCAAAGCTTGTTATTGTAGCTACAGGTGCTGTAAGTTCTGTTGTATCGCCCTTCTTCTTGGGCAGTTCAGTGATGACTCCATCCATAGAGGCCCTGATGGTACAGTCATCAAGCTTCTCATATAATTCTGCAAGCTTCAGTTCATTTAGCGAAGCATTTCCGTTATTTATAGCCTGATCGTACTGGATCCTGTATGTTGAAAGCTGTGAATCCGCACCTCGAAGCGCAATCTCATACGCGGATTGTGCCGCATTAAACGCATCTATGGAATTAAGATACGTCGTCTGTGCATCGAGAACCGCCGTGAACTTATCATCCAGCGCTACGCCTTCATTTATCTCTGTAGCCTTCTGTGCCGCAACTGCATTGTTGTAATCAAGCCACGCCTGTTCAAGTCTGTGCTCCGCAGTGTCATAATCAAGTTCAAGCAATTCCTTATCTTTTGTCACGGTCTCGCCGTTTCTCTTTGCATGATCTGCTGCGGCAAGTGAATCCTGAGCGATACGAACTGACTGATATGCCGAATCTATCTTGTTCTGTGCATTGATCTTATTGATATTTTTTCCGGCAGCATTAAGACTTGCAGAGAGCTGATATGACTCGGTCGCATCAACGAATTTTCTGAAGGCCGTATCCATCTGGCTCTGTGCAGAAGCAAGATTCTGTGATGCCGTAACTATGTTTGAATTATAACCGTCGTTGAGATTATTCCTGTAATCGTAATAATTGTTCCTTGCAAGCTTGATATTCAGATCCGCTGTTGCCTCGTTTAAAGACATGGACAGCTCAAGCTCATCGATCTGATCCTGAATGGATTCCGTATCGAGATACATTATGACATCGCCCTCTTTAACCTCATCGCCTTCCTCAACAACGATATCTTCGATCTTGAGATTTGCGATCTTCGGGCATACCTTTTCCTCTTTCACAGGTTCAACTATTCCCGTAAAAGTATGGAAATTCTGGATATCCCTGCTCTCAACAGTCTCGGGAGTATATAACGCCTGTGCCGCATTCGCTGAACATCCTCTTATCACTATCACTAACACAAGGACTATAACGGCGATAACAACCCATTTCACCCATTTCTTCTTTTTCTTTTTCTTTTCTGAAGCCATGATAAATCACTTCCCCCTAAAAAATTATTGCGTATGTTATGTAATATAAGGGACAGGATGTCCTGCAGTCCCGTTTACACTGTATTTTGCCTGATTTACACTTATTTATTCTGTTTAAAAAACCGGAACAACTTTTCAGTCGTTCCGGTTACAGGATCAAACTAACGACCGTTTACAAGTTGTCATAATATCATAAACGGCTCACAAAAAACATTAAATTACTATTAAATCTTTTTTAATCTTATTTATTAATTTCTATCGAATCCCTTGATCACAGGTGAAAGAGGTTTGTATACGAATATCGTGATGATCGCCGATGCAAGTGCCTTGCCTAAAGTAAACGGCATATTGAATACTACAAGACACTCAAGGAGTCCATTTACCGAAGGATTGATCTTCTGATACATTGCTATGATCGCTTCGATAGGCATAAAGTTCTGGTATACGGGATAAGTGATAAAGTAATTGATGGGAACAGAAATGAGCGCCATAACCGCCGCACTGAAAAATACTGCAGCAATTGCGGTCTTTCTGTTTTTCTTAAACTTGTAGATCATGCCTGCTGTCCATACAAAAGATGCACATAACATAAAGTTTGCAAGCTCACCCACACCACCGGAATGAGTATTGAAAAGATGAAGCAGATTCTTGATCAGTCCTACCAAAACACCCGCAACAGGTCCGAGTGAAAATGCTGCAATAAGCGCCGGGAGATCCGAAAAATCCATCTTCACAAATTCAGGTATAAGCATGGGAAGCGGGAATTCAAGGAACATAAGCACATATGAGATCGCAGAAAGCATTCCCACCACTGCGATATACCTTGTTCTCGATACTCCCGAACCTGTCAGCTTCTTTTCAGAAGTTCCTTCTTTAACCATCGCACTTTTTCCGATTTCTTTGTTCATTTTGAAGATCCTCTCTTTCATTTGTTTTTTGTTGCGGATACCCGCGTTGTCTAAAGGATCTCCAAAAACAAAAACCCCGATGCACAAAAGTACACGGGGACACAGATCAGGCAATCATCCTGTCATTACATCTTCTTCCATCCAGACTTTACTGTCGGTTCCGGAATCTCACCGGATCGGCCTGCAACGTTGATCGCAGGTTCGCGGACTTAAATCACCGCCGGTAGGGAATTTCACCCTGCCCCGAAGATCCTTATTCAAGTTACAAAAGTAACTTTACGCATTATCTCTTTTTATGTCAAGGAGTTTTACTCACTTTTTATCAGGAAGAATATCAATATCAATCCGTTCCTGCCGCCTTACCGCTTGTAAGGCTCAGATAAAAGCTTGCCTCCGAAGCCTGCATATAAGGCATAACCCACAGCAGCCCAAGGCCCAGCGTAGGAATGGAAAGTAACATCAACGGGAAGAAACTTATCTGCATTCCCACGAACTTAAGCTTCTGTCCCTTCATAAGCCATACAGACATCTTTATACAATCACCAAGACTCTTCTCAGGAAAATCAAGAAGCACATAATAAAGCTGCGAAAACGACAGCCAGACAATGTAATATACGATAGTTGCTGCCGAAGAAGCAATCAGCGCATATTCTTCAAAGATACGATCACCACTGCTTATGTATCGTTCTGCCATCACAAGTCCCGGCACAGAAAAGATAAACTGAAGCGCCGCAAACATTATAGCGCTCACTACAACTCTGTTATCTCCAAAACCGGAGAAAAGACTTCCGACTCCGTAGGGCATTCTGCAGCATGCATTCAGATAGGTCTTGCAAAGTCCGAACATAAAGACCTGAAGAATGATATAGGCGATAAAGCTGAGGGCATAATACAAAACTATCGCACCGATACCGTTACCGGTATCACTGCCCGATGCCATCATTATCGCTAATACAAGAAAAATGTAGAATAACTGTATAAATATCACCCTGCCGTACTGACCCAGCAGGCGTTCTCTGGCGGCCGCTTTGATTTCCGCATTATTTTTGATCTTCATTTTTAAACCGCCATATCTATATTATTTCCGCGAGTAGCTTCAGCTTCAAATGCTTTCTTATTTGAACCGTAAGCATTGTCCTTCGGATATGAAATGCTGGTATGCGTAGTGCCGCCGGACACATACCTGCGGCCACACTCGGGGCATATCGCATAATGAATGGAAACACTGGCCTGTTTTACTCTGCCTCCATTCTCCATAGCTTTATCGTAAGCATTTGTAACATGCTCCTGCTCATGGGCACGAACACGTGCATAGACCGCATTGGGATTGATCCTTGCAGCCGACTTGAACGAAACCTGCTCATCAGATCCGTCAACATACTTACGCTCCTTGCAGGTTTGGCACTCCTTCTTACCGGTCGACTTGGCAACAGGATCATCGATACCCTTCTGGACATCATTCTCTCCGGATACCTCACCGGCTTTTTCCGTTTCATCCGAGCCTGATATCCTGCCTGCATCGCCTGTGCCTATTCCCAACGAAGCCCCCGCCTGATACATCCAGGGCATATTATATCCGTAACCCGGTCCGTTAAGTCTTCCTATTTCCATCAGAGACCACCTCCCTGCTGTTTGATGAACTCCGGGACCTCACCTGTCTTTTGATACTGTTCAATTCCTTTCCAGTATTCATCAAAAGTCACACCGTAAGATTCCATCATCATCTTATCCGCAGCTTCTCTTACCATAGGATCATTCTTTAATGAATTATAAGCTGATACCAATATTGCCGCTCCGGCTATCATCGCAAGTATCGAACCTATCACAGATGATTTCGCAAGTGAATTCATCCTGAGGTCTCCGCCCTTGGAGAGCACCGCAAATATGATTGCCATACTTCCGAAAAACAAAGGCAAAAAACCTATGAGTACTGTCAGCACCGCAAGCATGGTAAATATCACAGCCATTACGGAAAACATATTAAGTCTTATGACCCTTGCGCCGCCGGGTATCTGCCCGTTCATATTGTTATAATTATTGCCGCCGGGCATCTGCCCGTTCGTGTTATTAAAATTGTTTCCACCCGGCATCTGTCCGTTTGCATTATTAAAATTGCTGCCGTTATCCATCTCATTTTCCTTAAAAGTATTTGGTTTAATTATATCATTAGTTTATATTTTATTAAAGAATACTTTTTCCTTGTGTAATGCTCCTATTTATGTTAACTTTACCGTGATATGGAATACTATAACGAGAAAAACAAAAAAGATAATATTACTGCTCCCGGGAGTGAGAAGCCTTCGGGAAAAACAAAAAGCGGAAAGAAAAAAAAGAGCAGGCGCAATCCTCTCGCGCCGGTCTGTGCAATACTTGCCGCATCAACCGTTATATCCCTCGGAGTAACGCTCCATCTTTATCTGAAATCGGATAATAATCCTCCGGCTCCTTCTACGTCCCGGAATGCAGTGCAATTCTACACCCAGGATACTGTTGAAAACCTTATTGAAGCAGCCAGAGAAGAGGGCGAAGATAAAGGTGCGGATGAGCTGCGAGATGAGATCAGGATAAAACTTTCTGATTCAGGGAAAAAAACAAGTGTGAATGATGTCATAAGGAATCTTTACCCCGAATACCTGCTCTATCAGGACGGGTCCGGATATCATTTTGTGCCGGTTGAAGCCGATCTGCCCAAAAACAGCATCGATAATTCACGTTTATCTGTTTCGGATAACGGATCGATCACATATTCCTCCGCATCCGGAGTTTCAGCAGAGGCTCTTATCGATGTTTCCAAACATCAGGGTGAGATCGACTGGGAACAGGTATACGACTCCGGTATCAGATATGCGATCATACGAGTAGGTTTCCGCGGCTACGGAAGCGGTGATGTTCTCTTGGATGATACATTTGAATCCAATATCCAAAACGCTCTTAAAGCAGGACTCAAAGTCGGAGTGTATTTCTATACGCAGGCCATTAACGAAGAGGAGGCCATCGAGGAGGCAGAGTTTGTTCTTGAAAACATAGCTCCCTATAATGTGGCTCTTCCTGTTGTCATTGATGTGGAGCATCCCGATGACAGCTCCGCCAGAGGTAATCTAATCTCAAAAGAAGTGCGTACAGCCGCTGTCAAAGCGTTCTGTGACAGGATAGTCGAAGCCGGCTACGAGCCTATGATCTACGGAAATACCTACACGTTTGCGGCTATGCTCGATCCCCGAGGCATCAGCGAATACGACGTATGGTATGCTTTCTACAATAATTACATCTATTATCCCTATGAAATGAGCATCTGGCAGTACAGCACAGAAGCACAGGTTCCCGGTATCAACGGCAAAGTGGATATGAACCTCTGGTTTAAAGATTAAATACAAATAAAAAACCTCCTTTTATCACATGCGATAAAAGGAGGTTTTTGTTTTTACATATCTTCTCCGGTATCTCCGGTCTTAAGTGTACCCTGACTTAAATTCTTAAGATAAGCATTTATGAAACGATCGATATCTCCATCAAGTACTGCATCGGGATTACCGGTCTCTTCTCCGGTACGATGATCCTTTACCATCTGATAGGGCTGAAGGACATAGGAGCGGATCTGGCTTCCCCAGCCGATAGCCTTCAGGTCGCCCTGAATGCCCTTAAGCTTTGCATCATCTTCTCTCTGCTTAACCTGAAGAAGCTTACCGCGAAGCATCTCCATTGCTTTGTCTTTATTCTGGAACTGTGAACGCTCATTCTGACAAGTAACGACTATTCCGGTCGGGAAGTGAGTAATACGTATAGCGGAAGATGTCTTGTTGATATGCTGTCCGCCGGCACCACTGCTTCGGTAAGTATCTATCCTTATATCATCCGGCTTGATCTCGATCACTGTATCATCCTTGATCTCCGGAAGCACATCCAGAGAAACGAAAGACGTCTGTCTCTTACCCTGCGCATTAAAGGGTGAGATTCGTACCAGGCGGTGTACTCCCTGCTCACTCTTTAAGTATCCGTAAGCATTCTCTCCGCTTATCTGGAAATCAGCAGACTTAACACCCGCTTCATCTCCTTCAACCATGGAAAGCTCTTCGAAAGTGAAGCCCTTTCTCTCTGCCCATCTCATGTACATACGGTACAGCATTCCGCACCAGTCACAGCTCTCTGTTCCGCCGGCACCGGCATTAAGACTTAAAATGGCATTATTTGCGTCATACTCACCGGTAAGGAGAGTTCTCAGTCTTACCTTCTCGATCCTGTCAGCAAGATCATCAAGCTCTCTGCGGACTTCCTCTATCATGGACTGATCGTTTTCTTCATTGCCCATCTCGATCATAACTTCAATGTCATCATATGCCTGCTCCATTGCATGACACTCTTCAACGGTATCCTTAAGATTCTTTGATTCCCTTGAAAGCTTATTGGCACGGTCGGTATCATTCCAGAAATCCGGAGATGCCATATCCATATCAAGCTCTTCTATTCTCTTTTTCTTATCTTCAAGATGAAGCGCATCCTTCACCTCTGCCAGGGGTGCTTTATACTGCCCCAGTTCAATTTTCATCTGATCAAGTTCGACCATTGGATATTCTCCTTAAAACACACTTCCGCTGCCGGAGCAAAGATATTACTGTCTCTGCAGATATTCCGGATGGCAGTTCTTACATTTCTTTCCGCTTCCGCAAGGGCAGGGATCGTTGGGATATATCTTCTTTGCAGCCTTTTTAACAGGCTGTTTCTGTGCGGAATCATCCTTGTTGGTTCCGCTGATCTTGGCAACCTGTTCACGTTCAACCTTCTGCTCGATCCTTATCCTGTAAAGCACTCTGACAGTCTCTTCCTTGATGGACTGCTCCATGGCATTGAACATCTCAAAAGCACTGCGCTTGTACTCGGAAAGAGGATCCTGCTGTCCGAGACTTGAAAGTCCGGATGCACGCTCAAGCTGATCCATATCGTCGATATGGTTCATCCACTTGCGGTCAATAGACTTAAGAAGCACCACACGCTCAACTTCTCTTATCTGCTCAGGCTCAGGGAATTCCGCTTCCTTAGCCTCGTACATCTTAACGGCCTCTTCCTTAAGCTGCTGCATAAGTCCGTTCTTCTTATGCTCTACTCTGTCGAGAGTAAGAGGCTCAAGAGGAATAATAGGGATGAGCAGCGAATTAAGCTCGTTGAGATTCCACTTTTCAGCATCCGTCTCTTCACCGACAACGGTCTCAACCGCACCCTCGATGATATCCTGGATCATCTTGTAGATGACATCACGCATGCTCTCACCGTCAAGAACTCTGCGACGCTCGGCATAGATGACTTCACGCTGTTCATTCATTACCTGGTCGTACTGAAGAACGTTCTTACGTCTTCCGAAGTTATTATTCTCGATACGCTTCTGAGCCTTTTCAATGGCGCCTGAAAGCATCTTGTGCTCTATCCTCTGGTTTTCCTGAACCCCCAGAGAATTGAATATGTCTATGAGACGTTCAGAACCGAAGAGTCTCATGAGATCATCTTCAAGTGAGATATAGAATACAGATTCACCCGGATCTCCCTGTCGTCCGGAACGTCCGCGCAACTGGTTGTCGATACGTCTGGATTCGTGTCTCTCTGTACCTATTATGAGAAGTCCGCCGGCTTCCTTGGCTTCATCATCAAGCTTGATATCGGTACCACGACCTGCCATGTTTGTGGCGATGGTAACCGATCCGTGTGTACCGGCCTGAGCTACTATCTCCGCTTCCTGCTCATGGAATTTCGCATTAAGTACGGTATGCTTGATACCTTCCTTGCTGAGGAGCTTGCTTAACTCTTCGGATGCGTCGATATTTACGGTACCTACAAGTATAGGCTGTCCGGTAGCATGAGCTTCCTTAACACGTTCGATTATCTCATGCAGCTTTTCTTTTCTTGTACGATATACACAGTCATCACGGTCTATTCTGAGAACAGGCTTATTGGTAGGAATAGCAATAACATCCATTCCGTAGATATCACGGAATTCCTGTTCTTCGGTCATTGCGGTACCGGTCATACCTGACTTCTTCTCGAATTTATTAAAGAAGTTCTGGAAAGTAATGGTAGCAAGAGTCATAGACTCACGCTTAACCTTAACATGTTCCTTTGCCTCGATAGCCTGATGTAATCCGTCAGAGAATCTTCTTCCGGGCATGAGACGTCCGGTGAAAGCATCTACGATAACAACCTGATCATCTTTAACGATATAATCCTGATCCTTGAACATCAGGTAATTTGCACGAAGTGCGAGGATAACACCATGCTGTATCTCACTGTTATCAGAATCCGCAAGGTTCTCGATATGGAAGAACTTCTCGACCTTGGTGACACCCTGTGCCGTAAGGTTAACTATCTTATCCTTCTCATTGAGGACAAAGTCTCCGGTCTCTTCCGGCTTACTGTCGGTTCCCATCATGGTATCCATTACGGCATCCAGCTTGTATACCATCTCTTCGTCCGCGCCGCGCTTCATCTGCTTTGCCAGCACGTCACATACTTCATAAAGCTTGGTAGCCTTGCCGCTCTGTCCCGAAATGATAAGAGGTGTTCTTGCTTCATCGATAAGGATCGAGTCAACCTCATCGATGATTGCATAATTAAGGCCTCTCTGAACGAGCTGTTCCTTATAGATGACCATGTTGTCTCTAAGATAATCGAAACCGAGCTCGTTATTGGTTATATATGTGATGTCGCAGTTGTACATAGCGCGACGTTCTTCACTCTTCATGTCGTGAGTAACATATCCGACTTTGAGGCCAAGGAACTCATGAATAGCTCCCATCCACTCCGCATCACGCTTTGCCAGATATTCGTTAACCGTTACTACACATACACCCTTGCCTTCAAGAGCATTAAGATATGAAGGAAGCGTTGCCACAAGGGTCTTACCTTCACCGGTTCTCATCTCGGCGATCCTGCCCTGATGAAGAACGATACCACCTATAAGCTGCACTCTGTAGTGCTCCATGTCACGGACACGTCTTGCAGCTTCTCTTACTGTTGCAAACGCCTCGGGGAGAAGATCATCCAGTGTCTCTCCATCCGCAAGTCTCTTCTTAAATTCTTCTGTCTTGCCCTTCAGATCCTCATCGGACAGTTCGTGCATTGAGGAACGATAACTTTCAATCTTATCAACAATAGGCTCTATACGCTTAAGTTCGCGATCGGAATGAGTTCCGAATATCTTTTCAATAAAAGACATATCATTTCCTTTCCTTATCCTGTAACATTGCGTCCATATGCGCTGTTCGCAGACAGACCATAAGGGCTATTTTATCAGAATGAGCCTCTAATCGCAACTAATAGAAGGCGACAAAAAACCCGCCTGCGATCGATGTCGCAGACGGGTTGATAAACAGCTGTTTTATCAATACTTCATGGGTTCCTCTTCGCCGTTCATTACACGAAGTGCACCCTGGGCAAGCGCAAGGAGCTCATCCTCACCGGGATAAACAGTAAGAGGTGCGATCCAGCTTACTTTTCTGGTAAGTTCTGCAACTACCCACTTGGAATAAGCTATTCCGCCTGTAAGGATGATCTGATCAACCTTACCGTCAAGAACAGCTGCCATGGAACCAACATTCTTGGCAACCTGATAGATGAATGCACGGTAAACATTCTCTGCTTCTCTGTCACCGTTTTCGATCATCTTCTCAACTTCTCTTGCATCGTTGGTCTTAAGATATGCATTGAATCCGCCGTTTCCGCAGATCTTCTTGTATACTTCCTTCTCGGTATACTTTCCGGAGAAACACATCTTGATAAGAGCTCCGGAAGGAACCGCACCTGCACGCTCAGGTGAAAATGCTCCGTCACCGTCAAGAGCATTGAAGATGTCCACTACTTTGCCCTTCTTGTGAGGTCCTACGGAAACACCGCCGCCCATGTGAACAACGATGAGATTGAGATCTTCGTACTTAACTCCCTTTTCCTTAGCATAGCGCTTTGCAACAGCCTTCTGGTTAAGAGCGTGGAATACTGAGGTTCTGGGAAGTTCGGGAACACCTGAGTATCTTGCAAGAGGCTCCATCTCGTCAACAACAACGGGATCAACGATATATGAAGGCTTTCCTACGGAATCAGCGATCTCTCTTGCAAGGATACCGCCGAGATTGGAAGCATGCTGTCCCTGCTTTCCTACCTTAAGATCCTCGAGGAGATCATCGGTTACGGGATATGTACCACCTGGAATGGGCTTGAGCATTCCTCCTCTTCCTACAACACAGTCAAAATCTTTTGCTTCAAGGCCTTTGGACTTAAGGAAATCCATGATGATGCCAAGACGGAAATCCTTCTGGTCTACTATAGTCTCATATCTTGAGATCTCTTCAGTAGTATGACGTAATGTCTCATCGAAGAGAAGTGTCTCATCTTCGAATACACCGATCTTGGTTGATGTTGAACCGGGATTGATAACAAGCAGTTTAGCCATTTTTACGTCCTTTCTTTATCTTAAACAGATATCTTAAACAGATTACTTTACATGTTCTGCAGCAATTGCGGCAAGGATAAGTGAATTAACCTTAACTTCAGTAGAATCGGAACGGCTGGTAAGGATAACGGGTGCAGAAGTACCTGTCATGATATTACCGTTCCTGCAATCACAAAGATGTGTGAGTGTCTTGTAAACAAGGTTTCCGGCGTGGATATCCGGGAAAAGAAGAACATCTGCATCGCCGGCGATCTTTCTGTCATTTGCTCCCTTATGTGAAGCAGCTTCCTTGTCGATAGCGATATCAAGAGAAAGAGGTCCGTCAATAACGCAGCCTGTGATCTTACCCTCGGCATTCATCTTTGTAAGTTCGTCAGCCTCAACCGTAGCAGGCATCTTGGGATTAACAACTTCTACAGCGGCAAGAGGAGCAACCTTAGGGCACTCAACACCGCATGCGTGAGCGATCTCAACAGTATTGTTGATGATAGCTTCCTTATTCTCCAGTGTGGGATAAGGGATGAAAGCAACATCTGAAAGGAAGAGAAGTCTGTCTACGCCCTTGATATCGAATACACACACATGAGAAAGTGTTTTGTCTGTTCTGAGACCTACTTCTTTATCAAGTACGCTCTTTAAGAAAGACTTTGTATCGATGAGACCCTTCATGTAGATATCAGCCTTGCCTTCATGAACAAGTTCAACAGCCTTATGAGCAGCTGCGATGTTATCCGGCTCATCTACGATCTCGAAGTTAGAAAGATCAATACCATCTGCAGCAGCGATCTCCTTCATCTTAGCAGCATCGCCTACAAGAACTGCATCCGCAATACCTCTTTTTCTTGCAGTCTCCACCGCTTCAAGCACTGCGGAATCGTGAGCACATGCAACCGATACTTTCTTTCTGCTAACCTGTGAAACCTTTGCCAGCAGATCATCAAAACCTCTGTTCATCATTACACCTCTTTCATATTTATATTATTGAAATTAAAACTTTCTCTTATTATCCTTTGGCCGCTTAGGCGCAAAGACAATAATGATTTTAAGCAAACTTTCCCATAAAATCAAGACAGACAGAGCGTCAAAAAAGACATATGCTCTGTCCCATATTTAAGTCATAAGATCCATCATCACAACAGGGGTTCTTTAAGACTTTAGGATTAAGATTTGCGCGCAGATTTTGACCTTTTCTTATCTTCATACATCCTGCTGTCGGCTATACGTTCAGCTTCCACAACAGACATGCCGTTTTCCGTTCCCGCATATGCATGACCATGAGCAATATACAGAGGTACTCCCAGTCCGGAGGTGGCATTGAACGCCTCTTCGGCACTTTCCATAGCTTTCAGGGCATTCTGATATTTTTCTTCCGTTTCATCCATCGTTCCGGCCATGAGAACTATGAACTCATCGCCGCCGGTACGGTACCAGCCGCAATCAGGTCCGAAGGAGCTCTTTATAACCTCTGCCGCGCCCTGAATAAATGCATCTCCGGCCGAATGTCCCAGGTTATCATTGACCTGCTTTAATCCGTTTAGGTCAAACATTCCCACAAGCACGCCCTTGATATCTCCTTCTTTGATATCAACTTCATAAGCCTCTTCCTGCCTGATGAAAGCCGCACGGTTTCCGATACCTGTAAGCGGATCGGAATAAGCAATCTTACTGAGTACGGCAGACTCGTTGGCAAGCTTCATCTTGATCAGGAACGTGTTGATGGACCTTACAGAGAGACTGAGGATAAATATCGTTATACCCACTCTCATGATCCTGTTATTGTCAGCGCTCTGGCTGCCTACGGAAAAATCGTAAGAAACCATATCTATGGCTGCAGTTACAAGAAATATTACGAAGGCCATATAAACCAGACTGTTTGGATTACGGGTCTTTAACCGTTTATAAGTAATGGCATCTCTCACCAGAAATACTACAATGGCAGTAACTATCACTACCTGATAGATATGTACCAATATAAGAAGCGAATGATAATCCGCAATCCCGAATGCCGTCGCTGCGAAGCATACCACTGTCTGCAGCATGGTGATAACAAATACTATCCTGTCATACATTTTCTCGGGTCTCAGCATAATGCTGTTAACATAGCAGAAGCCGGGATATACCAACAGCATCTGTCCAAAATATGCTATGCAGTGCCAGAAAAGTGTTCCACCCCACATAAGCTGCATAAACAGAGTATCACTCATGGTAAAGAATCCCACAACTATACCCAGCAATCCCAGGTAAAACATACTCCGTTCGGAACTCTTTTCTTTAACAAGAAAAGAGGCAATAAACATGATCAATCCGAAAATGATTATTATGATGCTTAACAGAAATGACGGCAGTCTGCTTGTAATGAGCCAGTGGTAGTAATCTCCGCCATCCCCCAAAAATATCATATCAAGATAACAATGACCGTCTTCATACAAAAAAACGGTCTCGATCCTGATCTCTTTTCCCGCAGCATCCTCCGGAAGAGTGATATGATGAAACGCACTTCCGTAAGATTTTCCTGCGATCCTGGGAATATAGGGATCAAACTCCTTGATCAGTTCTCCGTCAATATAGATCTTATAATCGACATTACGTGAACGGAAATTTAATGAATCATTCCGGTCAAGGTCAGCAGGAAGTGTATTGACAATGGTGACCCCCGACGAACTGCCGTTTTCTCTGGCAATATCGCTCAGATCATTAGGAGCGATATCTCCACCGTCTGACATCTTCCACCCTTCATCAAACTTTTTCAGATTGGAAGCGTTGAAAGCAAGGAAAACATTGTCATTGGGTATCAAAAGCAAAAAAACCACAACGATAACCGTAATTATCGCCATAACTATGATATCCATCCAATTTTCTTTAAAATATTTCTTCAATGTTTTTCAAAAAAATATAACCTGTTAAGCCCAGGGATCTGCTGATTTCGGTACTCTTATGTCGGGAAGAAGATATTCCTCATTTAGAAACCACTGTCCGGTGGATTTCTTTAGTCTGAGCCTGACTTCACGCTCTGTATCGGCTCCTGTCGACTTCATGAATACTCTCGCCCAGCCTTCATTTTCAAAGGTATCCTCTCTTCGAATGATCGGCACTGTAGTATAAGGCATCTCCGGAGTATAGTCATTATCCGGCGAGGATCCTTCAAAATACGAGCGTATCTTGTAGAACTTTGCGCCTTTCTCCAGCCTGTCATTGATAAAGGAGATCTTAAAGTTATTTAAAGGTTCGGGGCCTTTAAGGAAATTCACCATTTCAAAAGCCAGATCCTTATCCTTCTCGTACATCATCATCGCCGCAACAAAAAGACCTGCTGTATATTCCGGCTCGCTGAGTGATCCGTACGCAGAAGCTTTGATGTCATCAACGCTCTGCGGAAGTGTATCGAACTTAAGGCTCATTGTTCCCGTAACCATTCCGTACCCCCTTTAACAATCCCTATAATCCACCCAATCATGATTAATATTAACATATTTTACTTTCCCTTTACACCCGTTTTAATTTATGCAGACGCTGTTTTGTGTTATACTTCAGTAATCGATCCATAGGGAGAGGTACACCGGAATGAGCGACAAAAACAAAAAACAGATCAATGGGCACAGTCATGAACATGATCACGGGCACGATCACCCTCATGAGCACGACCACGGACATTCTCATGAGCACAGTCACGGACATCCTCACGGACATGAACATTCTCATTCCCATACCCATGACCCTCAGGAGATCAAAAAGATAATAAACCGCATATCAAAGGCAGCGGGACATCTTGAATCCACCAAGCATATGCTTGAGGAAGGCAGGGACTGTGCCGAGGTACTGATACAGCTTGCGGCGATACGCTCCGAGATCAACAGTGCCGGAAAAGCTCTTCTCAAGGAACATCTTGAACACTGTATTGTTGAAGCGGTAGCAGAGAACGATCAGGAATCCGTTGAAAGAATGAACAAAGCCATTGATATGTTCATGAAATGACCTGATGAAAGGAATACAGTAAGAATAAATGAACAACGACATGAAATTTGCCGTTCTGATAGACGGTGACAATATATCACCCAAATATCTCAAGACCATCCTGGACGAAGTCGCAGACAACGGTGTTGCAACATACAAGCGCGTTTACTCCGACTGGACCGCCAAAGGGCGCGATAAATGGAAGCAGGTCATGCTCGAGCTTTCCGTAATGCCCATCCAGCAGTACAGCTACACCTTCGGAAAAAACGCCACCGACTCCGCCATGATAATCGATGCCATGGATATCCTATATACGGGAAATGTTGACGGATTCTATCTTGTGACAAGCGACAGTGATTTCACAAGACTGGCTGCAAGACTCCGTGAGGCCGGAAAATATGTGGTCGGTGTCGGAGAATCCAAGACACCGATGGCTCTGAGGACAGCCTGCAACGCTTTTAAAGTACTGGAAGTCCTCTCCGGTGAAGACATAAAGCCCCTTCCCAAAAATAAAAAGAAAGACTCCGCCAAGGCAGGCACCGGAAACAAAACGGATACCTCAAAGAAAAGCGGTACACCAGAGAACAGCGACGAAGATACGGTAGCCTTCACTCCACTCGGGGAACTGGAAGATTCCATATACAAGATCATCGATGAGAATTCCAACAAAGGAAAAGAAACCTTCATCGGTGAGATAGGTTCGAGACTCGGCAACAAATATCCGGATTTTGACGTCCGTAACTACGG
This sequence comes from Lachnospiraceae bacterium XPB1003, assembly GCA_900102065.1. Classification (GTDB taxonomy): domain Bacteria; phylum Bacillota; class Clostridia; order Lachnospirales; family Lachnospiraceae; genus NK4A136. The sequence goes on from FMVK01000001.1 coordinate 24,255, forward strand.
TTGCACCAAGCTTACCACATTTATCGACGGAAGCTTTAAGAACTTTGTTCTCCAGAAAAAGAACGGTTCTACTATAGTGACCATCAAAAAAGAAGATATATCGAAAGACGATATCAGAGAGCAGATTGTCAGGATACTGGATTCCCATGGTGGCTCCATCAACAATATGGCCGTCATAAACGAAGAGCTCAAAGCCTGGAATCCGAGGTTTTCCGCAAAACAGCTTGGATACAGCAAATTCGCTTCTTTCATGGAGTCCTTCTCCGATATAGTCGAGATCGATCCCATCCAGAACAGCGTAAAATTATTATAGAGGTAGAGATAATGGAATTGAAAACTTATGAAAACGATCCGGAAGTTGATCTGAAACAGATCGAAGAAGAGGCTGCTGCCGTTGCGTCAGAAGTATGCGACCTTGCGGGCTTAAAGGCAGGACAGGTGCTTGTCATCGGCTGCTCATCCAGCGAAGTTGTCGGCGAGCGTGTCGGTACACACTCCAGCATGGATGTTGCCAAAGCTCTTTACAGAGGCATCACAAAGGTAACTGCCCCCAAAGGGATAATCCTTACAGCTCAGTGCTGTGAGCACTTAAACCGGGCTATAGTAATGGAACGTGAAGTCCTGGAAAAGCTGGATCTGGATGAAGTCAATGTCATCCCCCAGCCCAAGGCCGGCGGATCATTCGGAACAACAGTCTACAAAAACTGCAAGGATCCTGTAGTTGCAGAGAGCCTTAAGCAGAAAGCCGATGCCGGTATCGATATCGGCGGCGTGCTCATAGGAATGCATATCAAGCCCGTAGTGGTTCCTCTTAAGATCAACAAGAGAAATATCCTGAAAGCAACTATCATCGCTGCAAGACGCAGGCCCAAGTATGTTGGCGGCGCTCGCGCAGTTTATAATGATGCACTGGAGTAAGATCATTGTCTGAAATCATAATCCCGCAGATAAAATATCTTCCGGATCGTCCGAGAACAACCGAGATCATAAAGAGAGGCAGTAATCTGCCTCCCTTTATTACTTTTACCCCATTTAAAAATAATGAGTTTTCCTTTATGACCCACGGATTCTCTACCAGACTCGGCGGCGTGTCCGAAGGTATATTCGAAAGCCTGAACTTCGCTTCCGGCAGAGGTGATGATCCTGATAATATTCTCGAGAATTTCAAAAGGATCGGTGTATCCCTGGGAGACATCCCGGCAAAAGATATGGTCTATGCAAAGCAGACGCATACCGTCAACGTCCTTCATGTAACCGAAAAACACCGCGGAATGGGTGTCACAAGAGAGCGCGACTTTGACAATATCGATGCGCTGGTGACAGATACTCCGGGCGTCTGCCTTGTGGCAGGTTTTGCAGACTGCATACCTCTCTTCTTCGCAGATCCCGTTAAACAGGCTATAGGCCTTGCCCACTCCGGCTGGCGTGGGACCATCGGAAATATCGCAGCTGCAACCATAAAAAAAATGACCGAAGACTTCGGATGCGATCCGAAAGATATCAGTGCCTATATCGGCCCCGGTATCTGCAGTGATCATTACGAAGTAAGCAAAGATGTTGCAGATGAGTTTATCGAAAAATATTCATCGGATAATATTTTTTCATTTGAAGTCGTCACTCCCATTCCCGGAAGTGATGAGAAATATCTGTTGGATCTGCATCATGCCTGCTACATTAATATCCTGAGATCCGGAGTCCCTTCTGAAAAGATCTTTCTTACGGATATCTGCACCTGCTGCAATCCGGATCTTCTATTCTCCCACAGATTCACGGGCGGACAACGCGGAGGTCTCTGCGGTTTTATGATGAAGAAAGATCTCGTAAAACATGATAATACCGGCCATATAGAATAAAGCCATATTATAGACCATATACCTGCTCTGGCAGAAGATAAGAGCGGCAGTCACTCCCACATTGACCGCCAAAGCTCCCAACACTATTAAAGCCGCATCCGCAGCATCTCTTTTTTTCTTTTTAAATCTGCATATGATGAACAGAACGATATATATACCGTATGCGCAATATGCAAACAGGTCCAGTATTCTGCTCCTGTGAGCCACAGTATTCACAAGGCCGTTTATAACAGATGATATATAAACTTTTGCATACGTTCCGAGATTATCCTTTAAGAGACTCTTAACCATAACACCGCTTAACCTGTCGGCTTCAATAGCAGCGTCCAACTCATCGGTAAAACCTTTTTCTCTTGCAAAATCCTCAAAAAGATTCTTCGTGATCTCTATGGTTATCACATCATAATGCTCTTCATAATGTGCTTCCAGCCCTGCCAGTCCACCCTCTGCGAATCTGTAATTGCTCTCAGTCTCTTCAAGCAACTCATAGGTCCTCTGAAATAATTCTCTTGCATCGGCATCTTCTATCAGCCTGTCATCTTCTTTATCCGCGACATAAAGAGAAGTCGTAAGCACAAGGTTCATATCTCTGACGTTCTGAACAAATTCTCCTCTGAGCACAAGATTGTAGAGTCTTGTCCCGCACACAGCCGTTGCCACGCTAAGTATTATCCCCGCCGTAACTAAGCCAAGCTTTGCGAAATATCGTCCCGGCTTATCTCTTCCGATACGGCATATAAGCACCGCAAAGAATATCACGATATATCCGACAGCCATCTGCTTTCTTGTATCCATAAGAACGGTCTCAAGTATGAGAGCAAGGAAAAGAGCCTTTCCGTTATCGTCTATGATCCCTTTTATGACAAGTGTCATAAATACAAGCCATAAGGATACCGTGATTCCTTCCGTCATGATATTGCTGGAAAAAATGGCTCCTCTTTCGGATGCAAACTGACAGAGAAATGCAACTCCGAAATTAACGGCATACATCATGATCGTTATATATTCCGGCAGTCTGAATCTTGTACGCAGATAATCCACACAGAAAAATACAGCTCCCGCCTGGATAAGATTCTGAAAAATGATCACAGGAAACAGATAACTGTCTTTCCCGAATAACATCCTGAATAAAGCAAGCAAAAGCGGATATACCGGTTCCCTGGCCGCTATCATCTCCATGTATCCCTTGGAATCAGCACCGATATATACACCGAAAGCAACGCAGAAGAACATATAAAAAAGCACACAGACCGAAATCTCTATGATCCGCGTGCGTGTGGATATCATATTATTTTTATCAGTTTCCTTCTTCATCTTTATTGAGCGAATTTGTTTATTTCTTTATCAAACTCTCTATCTATTTTTTTTGGACTTTAGCTTTATATTGCCTGATCTTTTATTTCAGATCTTCTTTATTCAATTCTGTTATTAGATCTGTTTTTCTGTCGCGTATCCTGTTTAAAGTCATCTCAAAACCGCGTCTTTTCTCAGTGACCATATCCGAAAGGATAAGTCCCGAGAAAAATGCCTGAATGGCAGCAAGCGCAATAAATCCGCTTACCACAAGAGTCGGCATATTTTCAACAAGATGAGTGTTTAAGAACTTGGCAAACACCCATAAAAACATCACTGCCGCAACAATGAGCATCACGACCGCAAGAGCCGAGAAAAAACTCAAAGGCTTATAATTCTTATAAAGCTTGATAATGGTTCCGATCACTTTTGCACCGTCGGAATAGGTATTGAGCTTGCTCTCACTTCCTTCCGGTCTGTCACGGTATTCCACCACAACATTTTCGATGACCATCTCGTTAAATACGGCATGTATGGTCATTTCCGTCTCGATCTCAAAACCTCTGCTGAGTACGGGATAACTTTTTACAAATTCATATGACAGCGCCCTGAAGCCTGTCATTATATCCTTGATATCGCTTTTAAAGAAACTGTTGATAAACTTCCTGACCATGGAATTGCCCGCGTTATGGAATGGTCTCTTGTTCTCCTTAAAATATGTGGATGATAATCTGTCACCAACCACCATATCCGCATTCTCGTTAAGAACCTTGTCTGCCATCTCTCTGGCGAATTCCATGGGATATGTATCATCTCCGTCAACACAGATATAGCAGAGCGCATCTATCTCTCTGAACATCCGTCTGAGAACAAATCCCTTTCCCTGCCTGGGCTCTTTTCTTACAATAGCACCTGCAGCCGATGCTATCTCATAAGTCCTGTCAGTGGAATTATTGTCATAGACATATACGGAAGCTTCCGGAAGAACCCTCTTCGCATCTTCTACAACCTTTTTTATTGTTTTCTCCTCGTTGTAACAAGGGATCAATACCGCTATCCGATCCATATAGAACAGCTCTCCGTTTATTTTTTCCCTACAAACTTCAGAAACTCATCGTAGTCCCTGATATAATCGCTCTCATCGTAATACTTAGATGCAAAAACCATCAACACCGCATTCTCGGTAAAATCCGACATCTCTCTCCAGATATTGTTGGCGATGTAGATTCCTTCACAGGGGTCGTTCAGTATCACATGCTGTCTTTCGGTACCGTCATCAAGCAGCACATCCACAGATCCGTTTACGCATACAAGCAGCTGCTCAAGGGACTTATGAGCATGCATGCCGCGGATGATACCGGGCTTTGTATCATACATATAATAAACTCGCTTGACTTCAAAAGGAATATCCTTCATCTCTTCAAGCGCCACCAGATGTCCTCTCCAGTCGCCATGCTGTTGTAATCTGTATCTCTTAATATCCATAGCTTAATCCGCTTCTTTTGATATCTCTTTTTGAGTCTCAGCTAAAAAACTCACTGTCCTCTTCATCAGTCCGTGAGGATCCTTAAGGAGTTTCTTTCTCATGCAGACTATGTCCTTCCAGATCAACGGATGTATCTTTCCGGTGGAAACTCCCCCTATTGAATGATCGATGGTAACAAGGTTCATAAAGTCGATCCTTGCTCCGTTCCTTAACAGATCTATCACATAGGGATAATCCTCTAACAGTCTGTAATCCGTATCATATTTTCCGTATCTTTCAAAAAGCTCTCTCGCCGTAAAAGTACAGCACCCGCTTATCAGATTTCTCTTTCTGAGCATGTAATCGCATAACAGCCGCGGTGCGAATCTGAGAGCCGTTCCTGTTATGACAGGAGGCTTTACGCTGATGCGGTCAGGATAGATATCATTCCTTCTGGTAGTAAGCATAAGCGAATGCTTTTTTTCCATCCTCTCCGCTATACACCTCACCGTATCTGATGAATGGAATCTGTCTCCGGGACAGCAGCTTACAAAATACTTCCCCTTTGACCTCTCTATCACTGAATTGATATGAGCGACCGTCCCCACATTCTCGGGATTAAAATATACTCTAACTTCAGGATACTTTTTTCGTACTCTTTCAGCTTCCTTCTCCACGGCATCTCTGTCTATCTTCGTGGATCCGTCGTCACTGAAGAGCACTTCTATCTCCTCATAGTCCTGCATCAGGACCGAATCAACAGTCTCCTTAAGATCCGAGCTGTTATTGTACATCAATATCCAAAGACTTACTAACGGCTTATTTTCTTTCATCAGTCATCCGAGGAATAATCCGCATTCTCTGCGGCCACTTCCTTCTCCACCTTATTGCTTGCAGCCTCTTGCCAAACCTTAGCCTTCGATTCGTCGTAAGTAAGTTTTCTCACATGATACTGCACATCTTCAAGTATCTTGCGATTCGCAGATATGACATCAGCCAGCATTCCTATTACAAAAGTCATGAAACCCATGATCATAAGAGTACATGCAAGTATCAGCGATTGAATATGTCCCGCATTTCTTCCGTTAAAATACAGGATCAGGAATCTGAATCCGATGGCAAAACCCATTGTAAAGGGTACTGCACCTATGATGGTCAGTACTATGAGAGGTCTGTACATGAGCAGCGCTCTCAGTATGGTAAGCATGGATTTCTTTACATAGGATCCCATGCTGTGGAAGAGCCTTGACTTTCTGAGTTCCGGATTGGTATGAACTGGAACGGATGTGATAGCCATCTTGTTTCTTCCCGCCTGAACTATAGTCTCCAGCGTATATGTATACTCATTAACAACATTTATGTGCATGGCCGCTTCTCTGGAGAAAGCGCGGAAACCCGAAGGTGCATCCGGTATGTCAGTCTTGGAAGCCTTTCTTACAACCCAGCTTCCGAAGTGCTGAAGCTTTTTCTTCAGCCACGAAAAATGCTTTATCTCATCGATGGGTCTCTCTCCGATAACTATATCAGCCTCTCCGTCAAGAATGGGCTTGACCAGCTTTTCTATATCTGCACCGGCATATTGATTGTCGGCATCGGTATTTACTATTATATCGGCTCCGTATGAAAGGGCAGCCTCTATACCGGCCATGAATCCCTTGGCGAGTCCCTTGTTCCTGGTAAAGCTTACAACATGATGAACTCCCCATTTCAAGGCAACTTCCACGGTTTTATCCGTGCTTCCGTCATCTATTATCATATATTCTATCTCATCGATACCTTCGACGGATTTCGGAAGATCATTGAGCGCGATCTCCAGCGTCTCAGCCTCGTTATAACACGGTATCTGAATAATTAATTTCATATCTACCTCTCAAATCTCTCCATACCATCTTCACTGAGCTATATACAGCACGACGGGGGTTTCCAGCTTATCGGTTTTCAGCGGATAGGGCTGAACATATTCATAATATGTCTCGTATATGGATCCGTGAGCAGTTCCCTTATATACCGGTCTCCATGTCCCCGACTCCTCATTTATATGTCCGATGTCATAAGTAAAGCAGAATACATCATCATATTTTGACCTGTAATATTCCAGCTGCGTATCGATATTATCCTGATCCACAAAGAAAATATCCGCCCCTGTAAGTGCCTTTATGGGAAGCAGGAAGATCCTCTGACATCTGTATCCCTGCTCATTGATGAGCACTGCATCATTATCCGTTACGCAGGATGCGATACTTTCCATTATCTCATACTGCGAATATGTAAGATCCTGATCCGTATAAAGTATCCTGCTCTGCCATATCATCACAAGTATCCCTATCACAGGTAACGGGATCATATACTTGGGCTTTACCCTGTTAAGTATAAATCCTGCAGCAACCGGGATCAGGAATATGAACGGAGTAAGGTATCTCGCGAAATAAAAATAATAATAAACCTGCGGTACCACCACCCTGCAATACAGGATAAGAACATATATCACCGATACAACAACAGAAGCAAAAAATCTGTCCTTAAAGAAATCTCTTCCCTTATAGATCATAGCGATGAAAGCGAAAGGAAGGATCACAAATCCCGTCATCTGAAGCAGGCCCATAACAGACATCCTTGCTATACGCATGTCCGAGGGAATGACAGATGTAAATGCCTTATAAATATAGATGCCTGTTAATATGAGCAGTACTACTGCAATAACTATCCGCGCATTCTTCCCCGCAGTCTTACTTACCTTAAGTACCTGCGAAAGTCTTATCGCAAAAAATCTCTTGCCGGCGAGCTTCATCACAACTACAAGCGCAGCTGCGATTATTGAAGTGATGCATACTACAACCACAATATTCTTATCACCGACAAGACCGTGGGTCTTATTGTAGATCGCGTCAAAGTTCTTATTTACATATACCCTTGCCGTGGTAAACATCATAATGAATCCACATACGTAGGAAGCAAGTACCACAAGCAATGCATTGAGATATCCTCTGTGCTTTGTGTAGAAATAATTGATCAGATATACACATACAAACAAAGGCATCAGTATGGTCATCTGGATATGCACAAATGCAAAGGCTACCAGCGGAACCGCTGACATAAATGTCACACGCTTTTTTGTTCCCTCGCTTATAAGCTCAAATGACATTGCCAGGAATGCGGCAAGCATTATCTCCGGCAGTGTATTCTGTGAATTCCATAAGACGATAGGGCAAAGTACCATCACCGCTGTTATTATGGTTCTCACGGAAGTTTTGAATTTAAGGTTCACGCATATAAACCAGGTATATGCAATAAGCAACAGATAGAATACCGTCAGGATCCCCGGCATGTTATCCAATCCGAACATCTTTCCCCACAAAGCCAGTACCGCAGGAAAAGTATTGATACCATGCGTCACACCTGACACATTTGCGGTAACTGCGATATTCTCATCCGAAGGATAATCGGCATAAAAACCGTCAAGGTCTTTTAATTCATCAATATAGTGCCACTTTTCCCACTCGTTTAAACTGTCACCTATCTCGGGAAAGTCGATCACATTGGCATTGTATCCTCCGAGATAAAACATGGCACGGGATTGATAAGGTCCCGAATCCTGCCCCATGTAATACATCTCTGCATGATTCATGCAAGATAAGAATGCTGCAAGAGCAAGCATTATTGCAAGCGGAATATATGACTTCCAGTTAAATCTTATCCTGTGGATCCTGCCTGTCTTGGTAATGACAAGAAACACATCTGTAATGACACCCACAACAAATGTACATATCGTTGCGCCCGTCACAGAAAAATGATCTGTCCATATCATCAAGCCCGACAAAGCCGTATAAGCACTGAAATAAAACCCTGCTCCCAGGGCCGCTATCTTTACCAGATCTGTTTTTCTGAATATCTGCGCAGTCATAAACCACGCAGCAGCCATTCCCAATATAAACCAGACTATGATCATCACTTATCCCGTTCCCTCTTATCCATCAGATCATAATAAATCTTCTCTATCCCTCCGAGCATCTTGTCATAAGAAAAATCCTTCTCGGGGATCATGGCAAATGCATCCTCACCATGAAGAAGAGCTTTCTCGATCACTTTTGCCAGATCAGCCGCATCACGGTTTCTGAAAAATACGCACTTCCCGTATACGACTTCAGGCAGCGACCCTCCGTCAGAACAGATAAGAGGTGTTCCCGACTGACATGCTTCCAAAGCGCTGAAGCCAAATCCTTCCGTAAGAGACGGTACCACTATGCAGTCCGCATCATTTATGCAGGATGACAATTCGGCACGTCCCACCGAATCTCTGATGGTAACAATATCTCCAAGGCCGTCTTTCTCTATCTTATCGACAAGTTCTTTTCTGGGTGCCGCAGGTTCTTTTCCAAGAATAAAACAGAATCTCACTTTCTTATCCGAAAAGAAATCCTTATCCTTTAACCTCTTTAAAGCATTCTCATATACAAACACACCCTTTGTCCTTCCCGGACGGCCGTAGTATAAGAATACGAACTCATCTTTTATGCCGAAATAATCCCGAAGGGAGAAATCACTTCCCTTTTCAAGGAGTTCCGGTGTCTTTCCTATATCGATGGCATTATAAACTCTTTTGACATTGCGCCTTCCGATATAGCGGTAAAAATCTCTCTTGGTGGAATCGGATACGGCATGATATACATCAAACTTCTGCCTGCAGGTAAACTGTTCAACAGACCAGTATATTGCCGCCTTATACCATGCATCCGTCCAAAACCACTTGCTTCCTCTTACTTCATGGACCGTCATGACCGACGGCTTATCATATTTTTTCGCGAGAAAACTTGTTACCGGAGCTGTGGTAAAAATGGATGTATGAACCACATCACACCATTTTATATGTCTCTCGATATCTTTTCTTCTGGGAAAAGGATGACCGAAAAGAGATTTCCAGGGACAGTACCACACCTTGATACCATCAAATTCCTTTTTTCCTCTGTATTCATCACCCACCTGCTCTGCCACAACGTGAACCTTGTGTCCCGAAGCGGCAAGGCGTTTTGCCATATCATAGAAAAGCTGCTCCGCACCTCCCACATAGGGATAAAAATGCGGAAGTATAAAAGCTATCTTTAATTTTCTTTTCTTATCTGTCTTATCCAATTCCCGTCTCACCTGTCTAAATTAGAGAGAAGTCATGCTTATCTTCCCGTTCTCAACCTTGTAAAGGATATCGCAGTTTTCCACAGTCTTTAATCTGTGCGCAATGATCACCAATGTCTTCCTGCCTTTTAATGAATTGATCGCATCCATTATTGCAGCTTCGGTATCATTATCAAGAGCACTTGTAGCTTCATCAAATACAAGAAGCTCAGGATCGTTATACAGAGCTCTGGCTATTCCGATCCTCTGACGCTGTCCGCCGGAGATCCTGACACCTCTGTCTCCGATCACCGTATCCAGTCCCTCGGGAAGACTCTTTACAAACTCATCCATCTGTGCTTCTTTAAGCACTTCCCATATCCTGTCATCATCCGCTTCCTTAATTCCAAAGGCCACATTATCGCGGATGGAAGTATCAAGCATGTAAATGTTCTGAGCGATATATCCGGTATTATTAAGCCAGCCTGTCATGTTATCGCGGATATCTCTTCCGTCTGCCATGACTTTTCCTTTTTCAGGAACGAGCAGTCCCAAAAGTATATCTATCACCGTAGTCTTGCCTGCCCCACTCGGGCCGATAATACCCACACTTTTCCCGACGGGTATGCTCATTGAAGCTTCTTCGAATATAGCCTTCTCTGTTCCCGGATATCTGTAGGTGATATCTTTTATCTCTATCTCTTTCTCAAGCTTAAGTGCAGCTGTATCTTCGTTCCTATCTTCTATCTTAATGTCATCACTGAGTCCCGTGATATCAAGGTTATCGCACACATAATTGAGTGAAGGCTCATAATAAGCGATGGAAGACATATGCGTGGATATACGGTTTACACTGGGCATCAGTCTGGCTGCTGCCATCGCAAATGCAGAAAGCATTGGGAACATCGCTTTCATATCCCTGCCCTGAATAACGCACAGATACATATATCCGAGAGCTCCCACCATACAGAATGCTTCTATGGCAAGCCTTGGTGCATTATTGAAAACCGTGAATCTCCTGTTGGCATAAGCAAGCTTGTCGTACGCATCACTGAAGGCACTTAAGAAATGTCCTTCCTTTGCAGCAACCTTCACATCCTTGATTCCAAAGATGCCCTGCTGCATCCACTTCATCGTTCTTACCTGCTGGGCCACTCTCATTTGTCCGAGATTTCCCAACTTCGGCTTTATCACAAAAATAATGATACATACGAGTATCAGCATCACAATGGCGATGAATATCGTCATCTTAAAATCCACTACCAAAAGAAGTGCGCACAGACATACGGCAACCGCTGCTTCAGTAAGTAGCAGCATTACTTCCTGGAGCAGGATGAACACATGGGGAATATCCTTATTTATTGTCTGAAAAATAGCATTAACATCCGCATTAAGATAGAATTCATACGGTCTGTTGAGATAATCTCCAAGCAGCCTCCGGGATGTTCTGCTTTCCAGCTTTGTAACATATCCCGACTGAACATAGTACAGGAAAAGCATGAACAGATTTTTAAATATGTATACCGCGATAGCAAGTATGAGCAACAGCTTAACAAAGCCTTCGGTATCATCTCCCGCTATACCGCAATATCCCATCACAGATCTGACGATATCATTGGAAAGCAGTGTCTCCGGAGTCACTACAGCCGATACGATGGGTACGATAACGGAGACGCCCACCGTCTCAAGAAGGGCGCTTATAAAAATAAGGATAAGCAATCCGAAAAACTGTCTTTTTTGTTTTTTATCCAGCAGAGTTTTAAGTCTGCGGTATACATTCATAAAAAATCTCCGAAAATCAAGTCATTAACTTGGTAATTATACCATAATCAGTCGGTGCTCGTCATCCTTGACTCGCGGTTCCCTCCTGATTACGGCAAAACGTCCTTGTTATACCATAATCAGTCGGTGCTCGTCATCCTTGACTCACTTTTTTCCTCTTTTCACAGTGTCGCATTAGGGGCGGAAATATGTTATATTGTGTGCTATGGATAAAGAGCTCAAAAACCTTATACTTTCTGATCTGGCCAGACTGGATATTAAATCCCTGCCTCTTTTTGGGACTTATAGCCTGCCTCCCCAGGTAAGATATCTTATCCTTTGGAGGAAAGCCGCATATTACCGCAAAAAAGGCGGTTTTTTACGCAAATGGTACGGTTTTTGGCTTGACCGTGCCATGGACAGGACACAGATCACCCTTCCACGAGAAGTTCAGGCCGGTTCCGGTATCTATATCGGTCATTTTGGGCGCCTTATAATTCATCCCGACGTTACCCTCGGAAATAATATCAATATCGCAACAGGGGTTACCATCGGGCAGGCCAATCGTGGAGAGCGTAAAGGCACTCCCGTCATCGGGAACGATGTCTGGATAGGGACCAACGCTGTCATAGTCGGCAAGATCACCATCGGTGACGACGTCATGATCTGTCCGGGCGCCTTCGTTAATACAGATGTTCCTTCACACAGCGTGGTCATCGGCAATCCCGCAGTCATCCATCACAGGGATAACGCCACAGAAAGTTATATAAATCACAGGGTATGAAAGATTTTATGAAAGATCATCTTTATAAGCATAAAATCCGTCTCATAGCCGGAGCAGGAATTATCTTTACATTATATTTTGCGGGAACAGTGACGGATGCAGATGCCAACCGTTATGCATCGCTTCTTCCCACCTTTTTTTCTTTCCTTTTTTATCTGAATATGATATCCGGCATATCAATCTCCGGGAGCAGACAGGAAAAAAACTCTCTGTTATTGATGACGATCCTCTTTTCTTTTATCTCTTCGCTAGCTGATTTTGAACTCTACATTTACCCTGATTCGGATTATATTGCATATTCCAGAAGACTATTCTTCCCGATAAGCACGTTTTTTATGTGGGCAGGAGCGCTTCATTACCTGTATGATGTTTTTCTGAAGATAAAACCTTCCTCAGAAGAAAAGCAGGATAAAATGACTTCTTTCTTCTTCAAACCGTTTATTATCCTTTCCGGCGAAAGTCTTCTCTACCTGTTTCTTGCTGTATATCCCGGAAGTTTATCAAGAGACAGCTTCACACAGATAGGGCAGGTATTATCGGGAGTATATACCGATCATCACCCCTTTGCTCACACTTTGCTTGTAGGCATTTTTATCAATATCGGTAATAATATCTTTCACGATATCAATTTCGGTGTTGCTCTTTATTGTATTTTTCAGCTTCTCGTTCAGGCTGCTGTTTTCTCATTCGGTATCATGACCCTAAAACAGGCAGGTATCTCCGGCTTCAAATGCAGATCCATCACCACAGCCTATGCACTGGTCCCGATCTATTGCATGTTCTCGGTCACAGTCTGGAAGGATGTACTCTTTGCAGACTCCGTACTCCTTTTTATCATCAGCATATTTCGTATTTCCGGACATATCGGAAAAGATAAGCCCAATCTTATCATGCTGTTATTCTCCGGTATTGGTTTCGGAATATTCAGAAGCAACGGAGCCTACGCTCTCATTCTTACGTCTGTCATATTTTTGTTAATGTTCATAAAAAAAGAAAGACGTATAGTAGCGATCTGCTTCGTCTCACTTATATTGAGTTTATCCTGGAAATCCGCCATAAGAAATTTTTTTCATGTTACTCCGCCCGATAGTGCCGAAGTATTCTCTATTCCCGAACAACAGATAGCTGCATGTATAGCAGACGGTATTCCTTTTTCAGAAGAAGAAATATCACTTATCAATGAAACAGCTGATTTTGATGAGATAGGTAAAGTATACACCCCCGGTGTTTCGGACCCTGTCAAAAATCTTATCAGGAGCTATAACGGAAACGAAGCCATCTCAGCCAACACGTCAGCTTACCTTAAGTTGTGGTTTGATGTGGGAAAAAGGGCTCCTCTTACATATCTGAAAGCATGGATTCTGCAGACAAGAGGTTACTGGAACGCCGGTTATACGCATTGGGTCACAGCTGCCGGCGTCACCATGGACAATGATATGAAAATTAAAAACGCTCCCCTTATTCCTTTCCTTCTTTCATTGGCGGAAATAATGGGAAACGTTCTTGAGAGTAGTATATTCTGTTCTATAGGTCTTGCAACGTGGGCGATCATCATCTGTGCGGGTTTCTCTTTTATCTCCCGCAGAAACGGAAATATCATCCCCGCTATGTGTGTTCCACTCATGGCAATAATATTTACACTGCTTATTGCCACACCTGTTTTCGGAGAACTTCGCTATGCTTATGCTCTCTATACTTCACTGCCATTCATAGCAACTGTCACATTATCACCTGTTGCTTCCTGATCCGAAAACGTATCCGGTATTTTTCCGGGATCTTCCGCAGCCTTCTTAACCCAGATCTGCTTTATACCAGTCTATGGCTTCTTTAATGCCTCTTTCAAAGCTCCAATCCGGATCGTATCCCAGCTTTTCTCTTGCCTTGGAAATATCCGCATTGCTGTGCTTGATATCGCCCGCACGGTCCGGGCCGAACTTTGGCTCCACATCTATCCCCAATGCTTTGGTGAGACCATAGTAAATATCTATCAGATATTCTCTGCCGCCATATGCCACATTATATGCTTCACCTGCCGCATCATGATCTGCAAGACAGGCTTTCAGATTGGCCTCGATAACATTGTCTATGTAAGTAAAGTCCCTGCTCTGCTTTCCGTCGCCGTTAATGACAGGAGTCTCTCCGCGAAGAAGCTGTCTTATGAATTTCGGGATGACCGCCGCATATGCTCCGTCCGGATCCTGTCTTCTTCCAAAGACATTGAAATATCTGAGTCCGTAGGTGTCCAATCCGTAATGTCTTGTATACTGTTTTGCCCATTCTTCATCGGCACGCTTGCTGACCGCATAAGGAGATAAAAGATTTCCCTCTCTTCCTTCTTTCTTAGGCAATACAGGCTCATCACCGTATACACTTGAACTGGATGCATATACAAATTTCTTAACCCCCTTTTGTCTTGCCGCTTCCAGCATATTGAGAGTTCCCATGATATTATTCATGCAGTAAAAGAGCGGCATCTCTATCGATCTGGGAACGGATCCCCAGGCCGCTTCATTCAAAACATAATCAACGCCTTCGCAGGCTTTCATGCATGTCTCAAGATCCTTGATATCACCCTTGATGAATTCATATCGGGGATCATCCGCAAACATATCCACATTGCGCTGTTTGCCTGTAGAGAGATCATCAAGACATCTGACTCTGTATCCCAGTCCCAGTATGGCTTCACACAGATTTGATCCTATAAATCCCGCTCCTCCCGTTACAAGGAACAGAGAGTTCTCAGGAAATTTTAAATCCTTATATCCCATTTTCTTTACCTCACAGCCTCCAGTAACGGTAGCCTGCTTTTTCATATTCCTTTCTGTCCATCATTCCCTTGATATCAAGAAGAAGTCTGGTTCCCTTTCCGAAGAGGCCGTCCATATCTTTTACTGTCAGTGATCCGAAATCACTATGTGCCACCGCAAGAATGACCGCATCCATATCCTTTACATCAGACAGATCGGAAAGTGTCACTCCGTAAAGCCTCTTTGCCTCCTCTTTATCTGCCTGAGGATCTGCTATGACAGGCTCAATACCGTATTCCCGAAGTTCTTCAACTATATCGAAGACTTTGCTGTTTCTTGTATCGGGACAGTTTTCTTTGAAAGTGAATCCAAGTATGGCAACCTTCGCATTTTTAACGGGCTTCTCAATGGCGATAAGATTTTTGACACAATTCTCAGCCACATATTTTCCCATAGAATCATTTATCCTTCGTCCCGAAAGGATGACCTGAGAATGATATCCAAGTTCTTCGGCCTTATATGTAAGATAATAGGGATCAACACCTATGCAATGACCTCCTACAAGGCCGGGTCTGAAAGGAAGAAAATTCCACTTTGTTCCCGCAGCCTCAAGAACAGAAAGTGTATCTATCCCCATCTTGCCGAAAATGATAGAAAGCTCGTTCATGAAGGCAATATTTATATCACGCTGGCTGTTCTCTATAACTTTCGCTGCTTCCGCAACCTTGATGGACTCCGCCTTATGAACTCCGGCATCCACAACTATGCTGTAGACACCTGCCACTGTCTCCAGAGTCTCTTCATCCATACCTGATACTATCTTCTTGATGGTACTTAATCTGTGAACCTTATCTCCGGGATTGATACGCTCCGGTGAATATCCGATCTTGAAATCAACACCGCACTTAAGTCCCGATTCTTTTTCTATGATGGGAACGCATACATCTTCCGTTACTCCGGGATATACCGTAGATTCAAATACTATGACGGAGCCTTTTGCGATATGCTGTCCCAGTATCCTTGCGGCCCCTTCAACAGGGCGAAGATCCGGAGTATGATCGCTGTTTACCGGAGTCGGCACAGCTACTATATGGAATGACGCTTCCTTGAGCTTTTCCGGATCCGATGTAAATTCCACCGTTGTATCTTTGATCACATCATCTCCGGCTTCCTTTGTAGGATCTATACCTTTTTTGTAGAGTTCTATCTTATCTTTGTTAAGATCATATCCTATAACCTTGATACCGCGCTTTGCGAATTCAACGGCTATGGGCATTCCCACATATCCCAACCCAACAAGAGAAAGCTTAGCTTCACCTTTTTTAAGTTTTTCCAAAATATCCATACGGATCATCTCCTTATGCTTTCATAACTTTCTTCAAATATCTCGGTAAGGTGTTCCCAAGAGAAGCGGTATGCTTCATCTTTAACATTCCTTCTGAATTCTTCGGCCTTACCTTCATCAAAGTATTTTACAACAGCTTTTGCAAGTGAGGAAGAGTCTTCAGGCGGGACTATCATACCTGTCCTGCCATCAGTCACAGCCTCCGGAAGTCCTCCCACATCTGTAGCTATAACCGGAAGTTCGAAACCGAATGCTATCTGGACGATAGCCGACTGAGTGGCTGATACATACGGGCACACATTTACATCCGCTGCAGCAAAGAAGGGTTCAACTTCCGTATCCGGCACATATCCGTCACGTATCATGAAGTGTTCCTTCACTCCGCTGTCTTCTATCATCTTCATATACTCATCCTTGCTGCTGCCGAAATCTCCGGCTATGAGTATCTTAGCCCCCGGCACCTTATCCACGATCTCACCCGAAGCCTGTATAAGATATTTAAGTCCCTTATAAGGCCTTACCAGCCCGAAGAAAAGGATGAGTTTTTCATCTTCTGCTATACCCAGCTTTTCTCTGGCCGCTTCTCTGCTCATATCGGTAAGCTTGAAAGCATTATATGTAGCAAGAACGGTCCTTTTGTAAGGCATGGAAGGAAGCAGCTCCTTCAGATCTTTTTCATCACCCTTTGAATGAAGTATGCAAAAGCTCCCTTTTTTCAATGTTCCCTTAGTAAGAAATCTGTCCATTGGAAATCTCTCATGAGGAAGAACGTTGTGACATACAAATATGATGGGTATCTTCTTTTTCATCCCGGAAAGCATCATCTGATAGCACGGCGCGAAGTAAGGATGCCACCACTGTACTATGATCAGATCCGGGTCCGCTTTTTTTATCTTCGATGCTGAAGCAAACCAGTTAAATGGATTCGCCGTATTTATCACAAAATGCGCGCCCTCTATCTCAAAGGTCCTGTTGCTGAAATCCTTCTGCTTACGCTTGAACATGAATTTCGGATACTGAAGCGAATAGGAAAATGCATCAACCTCATATTTTTTTCTGAGGGCCTTGATCAAGAGGCCGGTATAATGAGATATCCCGCTGGCGTAAGGATAGACCGGACCCACTACAGCTATTTTTTTCAAAGCTTTTTCATCATTCATATCATCATCTCTCAAACAGTCATTTCCAGCAGTTCTTTCAAGGCTCGACTGTTGGACTCTTCGTATTCGTTCATAAATTCCACTGCGCGTTTTGACATGTACATTGCCTTTTCATCATCTCTTATAACGGCAGTTATCTCTTCCGCAAATTTCTCCGGATCATCGGTTACAGAAGCCCCACAGCCTTTAAGTCCTCTCATGCCTTTTTGAACAGACACGATCGGCTTGGCCTGAGACAAGGCCTCCACCATCTTTATGTTAAGACCTGCACCGTGGCGGACAGGATTGATCACTACTCTTGCTTCCCTGTAGATCTCATCCAGATCATCCACCCATCCCATTTTCCTGTAGTCCGGGCTGTCGGGGATAGTCTTACAGATGGATCCCGCGATCACCACTTCCGCTTCCGGACATTTTTCCTTAAGAATAGGAAGAACATTCTCAACAAAATTCATGAGTCCGTCCTTATTTATCACATACGTACTTCCAAGGAAAAGCACCATCTTTGAAGGAGACACATGAGGTTCATGAACCGGCATGTTCTCTCCGATGGTAAGAGTCTTTACACTGTCAGGAAGAATACTTTTGAAAAATTCTTCCTCTTCATTCTGTATGGCTATCACTGCATCGGCTCTGGACAAACCCTCGGCTTCGGTTTCTTTTTTCAATGCAAATTCATAATTACGATAACCTACAGCTTCATATTCCTGCCTCTTGACGCAGGACACATTCTGGGTTTCCAGTACCTTTACCGTCCCCTTCGGAACAGAAATAAAGACTCTGGAATTATATATACATACAACCCATACCTGATCATAATGGTGTTCCGAAAAAAATTTCTTCAGATCATCATCAAGCTCGGGCGACACTCTTTCATCAAGGCTGAAATATTTAAAAGCGATCTGACAATGAAGGATCTCCATGACCTTCCTTATCTTGCGCTTTACGAATACCGGAAATGATCTCTTCTTATTCTTTATGCTGTAGAAATGATCTTCTCCTATCCATTCCCTTGTCTCCTTTATATCAGCATCATCATAGGTATCCAGATAGAGAAAATCTATATCACATCCGTTTTGCTCTAAGAGCTTCATCAGATTCCATATTCTTTTTCTGTTCCCGCGGTCTATGGGGAGAACAGGTGTCTCCGCCGCGATAAGTATCTTTTTAGCACTCATCTGCGTACCTTTTTGGCATATTCAAGCCATTCGTTCGCTATCATTTCCGGAGTACATTTAAGGACCGATTCACGCGCCGTCTTCGCGATCCTCTCAGCCTCCTTCGGATTCTCTATCATCTTACAGATGCCTGCCGCAAGCTCCGCATCATCTCCCGTTCTGAACAAGAGTCCGGTCTCGCCGTCCTTTACAAGCATCCTTACTCCACCCGGGCAGTCACTTGCAACACAGGGGATTCCCATAGCCATGGCTTCCATTATGGAATTAGGCATTCCCTCAAACTTTGATGCCAGTACGGATACTGCCGCACCGGGCAGTCTCTTTTCAAGATCGTTACAGGGTCCGAAGAGTTTAACCTTATCTTCGAGACTGTGCGACCTTATCTGTTCTTTTAGCTGGAAGATGGCATTGTCTTCTCCTCTTCCTCCATACAGCTCAAGCACATAGTCGGGGTGCTTTTTTATAACTCTTTCATACGCACGTAAAAGCGTCATGTGATCCTTCACGTATACTATGCGAGCCGCGCATACGATAGCTTTCCTCTTTGGCGCATCAATGTCAGCTTCAAGATATTTTCTGTCAAGCGGATTCAATATCACGCAGGATTTTTTTCTTATACTGTTTCCAAAGAAATCCAGTGCCTGCTTTGTCTGAAAAACACATCCTGCAGCAGCGCCGTAATAATATGCCGCAAGAAGCTTTTGAGACTTGGAAGCATATTCGGCTCTGGGATCGCTTCTTTCGGAAACTATGACCGTGGTGTCTGTCCCCTTTGCGGCGGCTACGGCTCTGTAATTGTTATTTCTCAAAAATGCAAAGAGCACATCCGGCTTTTCTTCAACTATCGCATCATGAAGAAGCATTATCCGCTTACGTATCCTGGCGGACCTTGAAAGATTACTTTCTTCTTCCCCCAGTCCGACATCCAGTCTCTTAACGCCATCAGGCAGCGGATATTCATTTTCTTTCTGCCACTCTGTTGCGATCGACACTTCATATCCCATCTTTGCGAGCTCAGCAGACAGGACCGTAACCACGCGTTCCGCGCCGCCTCTTTCAAGACTGTTGATATGAAACATTATCTTTTTGATATTCTTTTCCATCCTCACTTTTCTCCGTCAGCTGCAGAAGCAAAGCATTTGCGAAGTTTATTTTCCACTAAGGATCTGTCGTACACTTCTTCTCTTAATCTCTTATATTGAGCAGTAAAGTCTTTCTTCTTTTTCCCTGAGATATCCAGCATATCCCGATCTAATTCCTCAAAGGAATCAAATCCCACTCCCGGCACAGCATTTCCGTCAAGCACTGCATTGTAGGACAAAGGAACCGTATCGAGAAAGACAGCTTCCTGAAGCACACCGGATGTCTGGGTTGCATACTGATCCGGAGAATACGGAAGTACCGCAAACTCTGCTCCCGCAAGGAGCTCCATATACTCATCCCTTGAAAGATATCCATCACGTATATCAATATTGTCTCCTGCGATCTCCTTTAAAGCAGCCAGTCTGTCCTTGTCATAAAAGCATCCTGCAACGATCAAAGGGAATCCAACTCTTGTAAATGCTGTCACCATTTCCTCCAGCTGTTTTTCGGGATTCATGGTTCCGAGACATACTGCATATTTTTTCAGTTCTTTATCTTTTCTCTTCCTGCGATACTTTTCATAAACATCCGGATCATAAACATAATCGGGAATGAAAACCGACTCTGCATTCTTAAATTCAAACTTCGGTCCCGTTGCTATGATAAGTTTTATCTTCTTTTGTGCCTTCTCAAAGATCTTCTGCTTTAAAAATGCGAATCTTCCGTTCTTTCCTGCTCTAAATCCTTCCATAAAGGTAGTGATAACTATCTCTTTTCCTCCGTTTCCAAACAACGCAAGATAGAGCATCAGATAATATTCCGTATTGAAAAACCACACCTTATCACCGGGTGCATTTCTGAGCACAGCTCTGATATTGGCAAACATACGCAGCTTATTCATAACCCTGCCGCAAAATGATATATTGCCTTTCATCACAATACTATGAGGAAGGACTCTGACTTTATGTCCCCTGATCAGCTCCTTCCAAAGAGAAGCATTTTTGCTTTCATTTACAGTGACGTTCTTTTTGACGCCTGCGATACAGCATGCAGATCTTATTACAGTCTTAGGCGCGAAGATCCTCACATCCATCCCTTCATGAACGCAGGAAACGTATTCGGTGAGAACCTTTGGCGCATGACCCACGGCTCTTCCGGATTCATCACACCGCCCCTGATATTCGGCTATAGTAAGTATATTCATCCGAGATACCATCTCTTTCCCTTATCGTACATCTTAAGCGATCCTGCCAACGCCTCCACACTTACAAGCGCAAGAGAAGCCGCAGACTTATTCTGCACTCTGCACCTTTCATCCTTTAAGATCTTCGGAGCTAAAAGAGTGATATCTTTTTTCACATGCATTTCCAGTGACTTTCCAATACCGCTTCCCGCTTCGGATAAGATCTGACAGCATGTTGAAAAATGCCTTGAAAGGGCAGCCGGATAATATCTCGGATATCTTTCCTTTATAAAGATAAGCATCTCTCTGCTGTGTCTGTAATATGCTTTATTTCTTGTGGAGCCGGTGGAATACATGGTGCTTCCGGATCTCTGATAATATCTGTAAGTCTTCCTTCCGCCCCATACTATGCCGTCTGCAGCTGCAAAGAGCCTGTATATGGTTCCCATATCTTCAGCTTCAGTCCCTTCCGGGAAACGAACATTATCCCAAAGCTTTCTTCGCGAGATCATTCCCCAGGGCACCGACATAAAATGTCTCTGATACAGGAGATCTTCAAGCGCAGTATTCCCCGAGTAGAAGATCAGCGCCTCCGCATTTTCAGGAATATCTTCTTTCTCCTGATCTTCTTTATTTAGTTTTTTCTCCGCAAACTTTTTAACATCGGAATAAACACCGGAATATACGCTCTTTGTTCCTGCAACGATATCTTTCATAGTACCGCGTATACTATCCGAAGTACTCTTTTGTCCCTCTGTCTTCTTATCCTCGAATATCTTCTCGAAGGAACCCACTGCAATATCAGATCCGGTATCATTTACAAGCATTCTGAGATATGAGATATGATCCTTAGTAACGGTATCATCACTGTCTATAAAACAGATAAGGTCCCCTGATGCTTTATCCACTCCGAAATTTCTTGCAGCGGCAGCGCCGGAATTCTTCGTATGAAAAACTTTTACTCTGCCGTCAGCGGCATAGTCATCACATATTTTTGAGGATCCGTCTGTTGATCCGTCATCCACAAGGATAACTTCGTAATCCGTATCATCCTGTGCAAGTACGCTTGCAAGACAGGCTTCCAGATTAGCTTTGGCCTGATATACCGGAATGATCACACTGATAAGATTATTGTCTCCCATTCACCCGCGCTCCTTTCAAATCTCTATACCGTGCTCTGCCAGGAATGATCTCATTTCATCATAGTCTCTGAAATCTTTTGACCATCCGTGAACCGCATATGGTATGTCGCCCTCCGTAACGCTCTTTCTTAAACCGTACTCTCTTGAAAAACTTCTTCCCGTTTCTACATCGGCATTTTTAAATCCGCATCTGTTGTCCGGTCCGAACACACCAAAGAATATATCTTCGCTTCTCTTAAAAAACCAGTAGCACTTTCTCCACCTGAACTCGTGAATAAGCTCTTTGCACTTCTTCACGTTTCTGAGACAAAATCCGCCGTTTCCCATGGTGATACCCTGTCCCTTTTTCTTGAGGCATTTTATACGCCCGCCTCTTTTCTTTGGGAATGTCCATTCCCATATGCACCTCTCGGGCTCCCACGGTGCACCAATATAATCGTAGCCCTTATCTATAAACTCCGGTATCCTGTCCCTGGTACTCCAGAGAGCCGCATCCGGCTGGGCTATAAGTATATATCTATATTCCGAAAACTCATCATAGAAGTGCTCATTTAATAAGAGCTTGTTATATCCTTTTGTCCCGGTAAAATATCTGTCAGGAAATCTTACAAAACGGCTCTCTTTATAATTATCTTCATACCATGATATATCCAGATTCTCCGGAACAAAGAAAAATTTATCGCAATCAAGAGTCTTAAAGAAACCATCGGTGCAGGCTTTTTCATCGGCATCGAACGCTTTCTTATATGCAGGTATGACTGTACAATACTCCTTCATTTAATCTCTCTCTAAAAACTCTCTCTGTGATCTATCTCTTTTGCCATCAGCTCTTTATTAGATAACTCTTATGACAGAGCGCACTTACTGTCTGTTTATCCCGCTGTCATTTAAAAGCTTTGCATAAAGCTCTTCCAGGCGAACCGCTTCCGTCTTTACATCGAATCCCGCCTTCTTAAGATCATCGATCCGGGATGCATGCCCTTTGTCACCGTACTTTTCCTTCCACATGCCGTAAAGATCACAGGCCTCATCAGCCCAGATATCCGCACTCTTATCGAGTTTGCAGACTCTCACCAGATCGGTCACCGCAGCTTCCTTTG
Organism: Lachnospiraceae bacterium XPB1003; assembly: GCA_900102065.1. Classification (GTDB taxonomy): domain Bacteria; phylum Bacillota; class Clostridia; order Lachnospirales; family Lachnospiraceae; genus NK4A136. The sequence goes on from FMVK01000001.1 coordinate 47,455, forward strand.
TTATTGTATCCGACATGAGACAGGGAACGCCGGCGGTCTGTGCTTCTATTACCGTTCCGGGAAGGCCCTCATATCTGGAAGGAAAAACGAACACATCGAAGGCCTGATAGAATGCTTCCGGCTCATCCGTCTGTCCCGCAAAAACAACATCTTTTTCAATTCCCATTGAAGATGCCTGCTTCTTTACCGCATCAAACAAAGGTCCTGTTCCGGCAAGCAACAGCCTGGCATTTTCTTTTTTCTCTCTGATCTTTGCAAAGATCTTAAGAAGAAACTCATGATTCTTGGCATAATGGAATCTTCCTATATGCCCGACAACAAAGGCGTCCTCCAGTCCGTATCTCTTTCTGATAGCCAAACCTCTTTCCGTCTTATCCGCATCAGGAATAAATTTGTCCAACTCGAAGGAATCGGGAATGATCATCACTTCACCCTTTGCAGATCTTCCCTTTCCGTATACGGAATCTCCTGCCTCCGACGATACCGCAGCAGCAATATCGCATTTATGGAAGAGATCTCTTCTCAGATATCTCGTCAGCCATCCCTTTGGTCCCGGATCCACTCCGGCGCTTCTGGCATAACCCATTGTTACCGGTACACCGTTTTTTTTGGCGATGGGCATATAGATCGATGCCGTACTGGTAAGACTTCCCTGGACTATATCAATTTCTTTATGTTCAGCAAAGAACCTGTCCATTGCATGCGCATATTGAAACCAATTAAAAAATCTGAACCTCGGTACTCTGTAGATCCTGCAGCCAAGTTCCAGTGCTTCAGGTTCATAGAATCCCGGCGGTTCATCCAGAAGAAAATCAAAGCATATTTTATTCTTGTCGATATGTCTTGCGATATCCATCACTCGGCTCTCGGCTCCTCCCATGGAGAGTCCTCCGATCACCTGGAGACATACTATCTTTCCGTTTTCCATTTTTTATCCGTCAGAATGCCTTCGCCGCAGTGTGTTTTCCCTTTGCCATCAGATACTCGCGATAATGTTTTCCTCTGCTGCATCTTACCGGCGGGATCTGAAGAAACTCCGAATAGTCGGTAAACCGTTCCCTATACTTTTCAAACATTTCTTCATACTCCGAAAAATCCGATTCTTCCATCATTCCAGTATGCACAACAAAAGTTGTGAATCCTTCCCTGTCACTCTTTAACTCTCTCGATCTCAGGAAAGATATAGGAAGGAATGTCAGACCTCCCATACTGTAGGGAAGACTTCCGAACCCGTCTGTCACAAATTCAAAGCTGTTATTCTTCAGTGCCCTGATCGTATTCTTATCATACGAATGCGCAGGCGCCATAAATATATTTGTCTTTATTCCGTTCTCTTCAAGCACATGCTTACCATGTGAGATAAGTCTGTTCTGATCTTCAAAGGCAAGCCCCGCAAATTCCGAATATGCATTCAAAGGAAATAGTCCGCCGTTCTTTGTCGTATATACATGGTAGCAGCCATGTTGCGCCGCAATCCAGCCTCTTTCCAGGCGTTCTTTTATCCATCCAAAATCTATACTCGTTTGATTCTCATCATCACTGCGATCCGCAACCACTTCCGGAGAACTGTCTTTGTTATCCGGTATGATGCCTATTAATGGCTTTATGTTGTATCTGTCCAGCATTTCCGCGAAACGGATCATCTTCCCGGCATCCATACCCGGGGTCACATCATCAATCCTTATGGTTATTTTTCTCAAATCTCTGCCCGTCCCGTTTTTTCTTACTACGACACCATAGCCTTACTGCTGCAACTTACTGATAATCTTCTATATCATTATCATCCAGGAATATAACCATGGTTCCGTCTATTATCCTTAATGAACCCTCTTCCGGCCACTTCTTCATTTCGGAAAATTCCTTTGTAGCCGCAAGCTCTGTCATTCTTTCCTTGTTTGCTTTTCCGTAATCTGCCGATAAGAACCAGTTGATGGCACTCACATAAGTATCCGGATATGTTAAAAATTTGTTGGATACAACCCCAGGCATCATAGGCGCGCTCTTTACGTACTCCGGTTCCTGATAAGTATTCCCGAAAACTGCGATCTCCATCTCGGGATCGTATCCCGGTATCATTTCCATCCTTGTTACAATGCGGTTCAACTCATTCATCACATTTACATTAGCCCTGTACATGGTTTCGTAAGCCTGTCCCGCAATGACCGTAAAGTGTATCGTGATAAGCCACAGGAAGATCATCCCTGCAAGAGTCACGCTCTTAAACTTTTCTCTTCCCACAGGATCTGTTTTTTCCCACAGCACTACCGGAAGTATATATATTAGGCACATACTGTAAGCCATTATTGCCGAGATATAAGAAACATCCGGTGAGATCACAAAGAAAATATGTGTTGCCACAGGAAGCAGCAGGCCAAGCAAAAGAAGAACCGCTATCCTCCATGCAGGACCATAGCTTTTCTTTTTACTGCTGCGGCACCCTTTTACAAACATTACAGCCAAAAGTATTCCTATGATCACAAATACAATAACATTGGAAACGTTATAGAAATTTATCTTTTTTCTTACCAGGTAGAATCTTGCAAATTCGATATAAGAATTAACGAATATACTTTTGATACGGCCCACATCAAATTTCTGATCGTCGGCAATACCCATATAATTGATGAGCTCTATCCCTTCAAGCTTCATGGCGATCTTCATGGATGGATAATACAGTGCCATTCCTATGATCCCCATAAGCGAATACCTTCCGGCTTCTTTTCCCACGTCTTGAAATGACTTCCCCGGATCAAGTGTCATTACCACCAGCGATATCATAAGAACAACTATCGTAACGGATAGATAAGCCTGATAAAAAGCCATCGATATTGCAAGGAAAAGGGCCGCATAAACCACATCCCTTTTTTTTCTTTTAATACATACAAAATATGCTGCAAGCACTGACATCATCAGACCAAAGAAATAACCGTCCGCTGTATACATATACGCGAAAGTGGCTGTAACCGCCGGATTGCAGACCATGATACAGGGAACAATATACTTGCCGAATCCTCCTTTGATATCGAGTGTCCTTACCATCAATACAGATGCAATCGCTATCCACAGTATGGATAAAACTCCGATAAGCCAGGTGATCTCATACGGTCCTCTGACATTCTCGACAAGCCTAAGTAAAAATCTTCCTATGGATGTAGTCCATGAAACGGATATCGTATTCAGATAGTTGAATGAATCTTCGCAATAGAATTTATTGGCAAGACGAAATCCGTGTGTTATAAATCCCGCTATGCAAGCCGTAAGAAAGACTTTCTTGTCGGAAGCGGTAATATTCTCTTTTATGTTTATCAATACGTTCATTTTTCTTCATTGTTCGGAGATACTATCTCCTTGATAACATACTGCGGTGAATTATTCATGCTGATATAAATACGACCCACATATTCTCCGATGAGTCCCAGCATGATCATTATCATGCCTCCGAAAAATATCAGCATGGCCATCAATGATGAAAATCCCAATACACGATCGGGAAGCACAAACTTCTGAACTATTACTACTATTCCGTAGATAAATCCGCAAAATGCCGACAGCGCTCCAATTATGGTCGCAACTCTCAACGGCTTGATCGAAAAGGATGTGAAGCCGTTAAGCCAGAGTCCAAGCAGTTTTGAAAAAGTATATCCCGAACTGCCAACCATTCTCTTCCTGTGGCTGATATCCACATTTACTATATTTCTTGTGGTCCTGAGAACAAGTCCTATCACATACGGATACGAATTCTCGTACCTTATCATGTCATTAACTATATATCTCTTTACCGCAAAGTAACTGGAGACATACAGTTCCTTCGGCTTCTCAAGCATGAACTCCGCCATCTTCTCATTAAGAAATGTCCCGAAATTTCTGAACTGGGAATGTTCCTTTACCATGTATCTTGCATAGCAGGCATCTGCTCCGGCTTCCAGTGCTTCTATAAGGAGATGCGCTTCATCAGCCGGTGTCTGTCCGTCATCATCAAGACATACGACCATATCGCCCTTTGTTTGTCTGAGTCCGGCCATCAATGCGGAATGCTGTCCGAAATTCCTGGCGAAATCTATTCCCGTCACACGTTTATCCCTTGAACAGATCTCCTTTATCACATCCATGGTACCGTCAGGAGAGCAGTCATTTACCAAAATGATCTCGTGTTCGTATCCCGAAAGCTTTTCCATTGCGGAATTGATCTCTTCCACAACACCGCCTATTGTCTTTTCAGACCTGTAGCAGGGGATTACAAAGCTAAGTAATTTTTTGTCATCCATTTGTCTTCTCCATAGCAAGTATACGGACCTCTTTACCTTCCGATATTACGCTTCCGCAATCGTCAGGTGCTATCACCCATCCGTTTTTCTCATATACAGACTTGGCAGCCTTATTATCTTCAAGGACTCTGAGCGTAAGCTTACCGATCCCCAATTCTTCAAAGGCATACTTCGTGATCAACTGCAGAGCCTCTGAGCCGAAGCCTTTACCATTTTCATCATCCTCTCCGATGAATATCCCAAATTCGGCAGTTTTATTTTCCATATCTATCTTCTGAAGATAGACACTTCCTATTCCCCGCTCTGTATCTTTCACGGTGATGATAAACTGCTTTACAAGGCCTGTATCAACCTTTTCTCTGATCCATTTTAAATGATCCGCTTCCGTCACAGTTTTCCTGTAAATAAAACGGCGGACGACAGAAGGATTATTGCGCCACTTCAGTATATCCTTTGTGTCATCTTCCCTCATCGGTCTTAAAAATATTCTGTTGCCTTCTATACGATCAGTTTCCATCATATATCACAAAGGTTCCGTAACCGGTCTCTATTCTGTTGATCTCCGTCAGATATAATCCCGTAAATCTTGCAAATTCTTCAGGCGAAAGCCCGGTATTTTCTCTGCAGACATACATCTTCTTGGCATCCTGCCCAAAGTGATCCAGACGTTTGGCCATATGGGGACTTCCCGTCACCCAGCCTCCCACTGTAAACATTTCGGGAATACAGGCACCTCCTCTTTCGGGGCAATTTTCAGTAAGCGCATTTCCTGTCGCATCAACACAGGTATATATATCTGTCAGACAACATGCGCCTTTTTCAACGTCCGAAGCCAGATACAAGTATAACATATTGCAGTCGCTATTTACAGAAAGCTGGCGATCATATGTTCTGTTTAAGACTCTTAACACATCCGAAGTTTTATATATACATATCAGTTCCACACACGTTATTGCACACAGTATTATGATGCCGCACCATATCTTCTCATCTGCGGCAGTCTTCCCGTAAAATAGGAGACATGCGAATAAAGCAGCAATTATCATATAGCCTATAAAATAAAGAGAGATCATAACTCTTTCCGGAAAACGTCCACGCCACAGAAGCACACCATATAATCCGAAATGAAGAATAAGACTTAATGCTGTCGGAACAAGGAACACATATTTTTTCTTTATAATGATCGCTACCGAAATAAGCAGATATCCTGAAAGAAGTAGCAGTGCATATGAACGTTCAGTCCCCTTCGAGATGATATTGTGCTTTATCATCCAGACTGTGTCTTTAAATTTTTCCGAAGAAGTCTTCAGTGCGCTTCCGGACGGATACGCAGCCATGCTCCTGAAAAGCTCCGCATCCGCAGCTTCATCCAGCGCGATATCATAATTCAACAATACCGGATATTCCACATCAGAGACCCCTGTCTGACGATAATATGATCTTGCATCGTCCGTGTCCCACACAAGTGCAAAGTCATATAACTCTGTCCTTGCATCGTTGAAGTTTTTATATTCTCTCCAGGGTGCCTGCATATAACAGATAGTATGTATGCCAAGCAATGCAGCGTATACCGCGGCCCATGTTACCGACCACCTGATAACGTTCTTCCTTCCGCTTATGAACAGAAATATGATCGAAACAAGGATAAACGGAAGCAACATGAAAAATACCTGCGATCTGATCTGATCACAGAGTATGAGCATAACTGCCGCATCTGTCCACTCAAGCAGATGCCATTTATCACCCTTAGAATTCTTTTCGGATTTTTTTTCGGAATTGTTCCCGGCAGTTAACAGAAGAAAAAGGCCCGCGCCACCTGTAACAGCCGCCGTTATGGTGTAATGGATCAGGACAAACCTGGGATAGAAAATGCAAAAGAAGAATACCGCACACAGGACAGAATAAACTACAATCCTTAATATAAACCGAGTCCTGCTCTTACTGTCATCTTCCCCATTGTAACGGGACGCGGTAATGCTGAATATACGTCTGAGTATAAGAAAGAATGATGCTATAAAACATCCGCACTGAAACGCACCGAACCAGGGGACGGAAGGTATTATCCTGTAAAGCAGGGACAACACAAATGACAGCGGCACTCTCATATACACAGTCATACATGAGGGTTCCCCTGTATAGCTGCCGTTTAGTATATCTCTTATCATCACATCATCATTGAGTGCAAATATGATGTCTCTTTTTATAAAAACAGGTATAAAAACAAAAGCGGTGACAGCAATAGCGATCACCGTGATCAGCTTATCCGACTTTATTCTGCGATCAGCTTCATCCATTTCTTTATTATCCTCTCAGGTGAAAATCTGTAAGCACACTCGTGACTCTTGGCTTTATATCCCATGCGAAGCTTCTCATCCGTAAGCATTTTCCAAACAGCTTCAGTAAGGAATCCCTGTGCCGGGTCTCCGTCATCCTGGGTAAAATTCTCTCCGCCCGGATAATCAAAAGGTTTTGTGAGTATGCCGTATTCAGCGATCTCAATATCTTCAGTATGCGCAGACCACTCCGTCTTCGGTGCAAGGATCTCTCTGGCGCCGGATCTCATATCACAGGATACAGCGGGACAGGAGCAGGCCGCAGCTTCAGTGAGAGCCATAGGCAGTCCCTCATAATCGGAACACAAAACATATACAGCCGAACGCGACATATACATAAAGGGATTATCAACATTCCCCGGCATATATACATGCTCCTCGAGAGAAAATTTCTTCACGATCTTAACCAGGTTCTCTCTTTCCGGTCCGTCTCCAAGGATAACAAGTCCCGTATCCCCCATCCCTTTTTCTAAACGCAATGAATTAAGGAGCTTTACCAGTCTCTCCTGGCGCTTGACCTTTTCCATCCTGCCGGCATTTATCAGCACTCTTTTATGTTCTGCAAAAAATCTTTCCGCATCTTCCGGAAGCTTTGCATCCTTTAATCTCTCTATCCTCTTAAGATCTGAAAAATTATAGATAACCGATAACTTCTTTCCGGGCACGCCGAAATTGTCTGCCATATCTCTTGCTGCCGGCTTTGATACCATGATGTACCTGTCCGAAAAAGCGGCTATAAATCTGTGGAAAAGACGATGAGGCAGAGAACAGCTCTCATTTACAGACGGAACCGAATGATAAACCGATATTATCCTGCACTTTCTTCCTGCGCGGCCTCTTCCGGAAAGGATATTTACCAGATCCGCACCGTCAAGATGGGAGATCGCCGCATCAATATCATACTTTTTCTTGATCGTTCTCAGAGCCTTAACTCTTTTGCAGATATTTCCGATCCTTTTTAACGGCCCCGCTTCTCTTAAAGGCGGGATCTTCAGATCTATCACCTTTCCCGCATGATCATATATGATATTGCTTCCGTCGAATAATACAAAAAAAACATTGCAGTATTCTTCCAGACCGAGTGTCATGTTGGCAGCCATGCGTTCCGCACCGCCGCCGTCCCCGTTCTGAACTATTACAGCAACATTTTTTTTATTATTTTCGGAATCTCCGCTTTTTAACATTTATAAAATTCCTTCACCTTGCCGATGATATACATATTCTGTTCTTCCGTTAATCCGTAATAAAGAGGAAGTCTGGTCAGTCTTTCACTTTCTCTTGTTGTATATTCATCCTCTCCTTCAAAGCGTCCGAACTTTATTCCGGCAGGAGACGAGTGCAAAGGAATGTAGTGGAATACAGAGAGAATATCATTTGCTTTGAGGAAGCTTATGAGCTTTGTGCGTTCCTCAAAATCCTTTGCCTTAATATAAAACATATGAGCATTGTGAACACAGCCCTCAGGTATCGTGGGAAGAGTAATAAGTCCTGCTTCTTCAAGAGGTTTGAGTTCCCTATAGTAGGTATTCCATATCTTCTTCCTGGCATCATTTATCTCATCTGCCATCTCAAGCTGTGCATAGAGATATGCAGCGTTCATATCACTGGGAAGATAAGAGGAGCCGTAATTGACCCAGGTATATTTATCAACCTGACCCCTGAAGAATCTGCTTCTGTCTGTCCCCTTCTCTCTTATGATCTCTGCTTCTTCCACATATTTACTGTCACGCATGAGAAGAGCGCCGCCCTCACCCATACTGTAATTTTTTGTCTCATGGAAAGAAAAGCAGCCCATATCGCCAATTGCACCCAGTGCCTTTCCCTTATAAGTCGACATTATTCCCTGAGCCGCATCCTCAATGACCACAAGTCCTTTTCGTTCGGCTATATCCATGATGGTGTCCATCTCGCATCCGACACCGGCATAGTGTACAGGAACAATGGCTCTGGTCTTTGATGTTATTGCTGCTTCGATCTTTCTTTCATCTATATTCATGGTATCAGGTCTGATATCCACAAATACTGCTTTTGCGCCTCTCAGAACAAAAGCATCTGCCGTTGACACGAAAGTATATGAGGGCATTATCACCTCATCGCCTTCTTTTATATCTGCAAGAAGCGCTGCCATCTCCGTGGCATGAGTACAGGATGTTGTCAGGAGACATTTGGATACTCCCGTCTTCTCCTCAAGCCATGCATTACACTTCTTTGTAAACTTTCCGTCTCCGCAGATCTTCTGAGCTTCTACGCATTCCTTGATATATTCAAGTTCATGGCCCGTATAAGGCGGCACATTAAAATTGATCATACTTACTCCTCTTCCTGCTGCAACTGCTGAAGCTGTTCCTGCATTTGCTGCCATAGATCGTCGATACTGACAGACTCATAAACATAAAATTCCTGATTACTGTAACTGCACTTATATCCCTCCAACGCCATGAATTCCATAAGCGACAGTCTCTTTAACATTATCTGAATATCATCGGTTTCATCTGCATTGTATGAATACCCTTTAACATTTCCAAATGCTTCGGCTTCTTTTGCGGAAATGATAAGGATCGGTGTCCTGCCGCTTTCCTCTACCGCTGTCAGTCCGGCAGAAAAATCATCAAAAGGGTAACTGTCCAGATCCGGCCACAGCGTAGTAAGCTCAGGCTTCAGATCAAGGACATAGAACAATCCCGGCATATCGCCCCAGACTATCAGGCCTTTGTCACCCACTTCCGTTGATGCAATATAATCACAGAGTCCCTCCAGTGCTTCCGAATGAGCCCCTGTTGTACGAACTCCCTGCATAGTAGGGATCTTCTCGCTGATCACGGCATCTCTCCTTGTACCGTCCTCACCATCTTTAAATGTATAAACCACTCCGAATATTGCACTCTGTACCAGCATGACTGATATAAGTGCATAAACCATGACAGCCACCGGATAACAAAACTTCTTATCACGTATATCTCCCAACAGTTGGAACATAAGATAAAGGCTGATGGGCGCAATAAGGAACATGTTATTAATCACGGCAAAGAGGTGATTGTTGGTTCCTATGGGAGTGACCAGTATAAGTATGAAGCACATGCATGCGAGCATTCTCTCCTCGGGACTGCAGCGAAATGCAGCCGTCATATCCGCTAACACAAGCAATATCGTTACCAGTATGAATACAACGCTTATCCTGAATATGCTTCCGGTGTTTGTATAGTTTAAATTGAAAATACCGTTTCTCTCATAATAAACAAAAAGCAGTACAACACAGGCTGTATAGCATATCTTCTTTATGATACTGATTGCTTTGACTATCTTCGATTTGTTTTTTCCTTTTACGGCACCTTCTATCAATTCCACATCAAAGAATACTGTGCCAAGAAGAACTCCGCCAACCAATAATCCGGTCCAGGAAAGATTTCCCTTATAATTCTCAAGCACGGCACCCAGCATATCCGCAAAAGAATAACCCGTGCCGCTTGAAAGCGAATCACCTTCAGCCTTACCTATCCCCAATAAACCCGTGATCCACGAAAATACTTCACCTATCCTTGCCGCGGCATTTCCGCCCATGCTCATTTCATAAATAAATAAAACAGCAAAACCGCAAAGCGCACCCGCAAGATATCCCGTAACACACATTCCTATAGCAGGAAAAAGACCTGTCCCACCTGTCTCTTTTCGGACGGAATTCTTCTTGGCAAAATGAGCAAATACTACCCAAAGTATCAGTATAACCTGTGCTGCATTGGAAATCCTGACAAAGAAATTAAGTCCCAGACATATTCCCGCAAAAAACATAAGTCTCTTCCTGTCATTGAGCATTCCGAAGAAAAGGAAAAGGCACGCCGCTGTCAGCAGGAGATAGGATATATAATTATATAGTATTACCGAAGGACACCAGCACAATCCGACGGCGATCAACTCTCCCGCTATAAGTATCGGAACCGGGATCACCTTTCTCAAAGCAAAGAGTACAATACCGGAAGTGATAAATATGAACATGGATGTAGCCACATTCATCATTATCATATTTCCGCCGAACACTTTCATAAGTAAGAATCCCGTCAGGTTAGCGAGAAAAGTAGCATACTTCCAGCTTCCTTCCAGTGAATTTAAATACTTATAATTAGCGAGACTGTATGTCGTATCCGAAAGATCTGCTCCGGAAAAGATCCCTGTCATCACAAAGATCAACAGCAATACGCTTCCCGTTGCAAGCAGAACTTTATCTGAGAATAACTTTTTGACTTTTTCCCCGCCTTTATTATTGCTCTTCATTTTCTTTTTTATCAGCCTTCTTATCCGCTTTATTATCCGTTTTCTTCTCAAGGAACATCTTCCTTGTCACAAAGTTATATACCATAACAACGCCTGTCGCAAAAATCTTACCGACAGCCTTAGCCAGATTTTCTCCCATCAATCCCTGCAGCAGTTCACTTCCCTCATATACCACATCGACGGAAAGCCAGATGAACAGCTCATTAACTCCGAGACCTATTGCGGAAAGAACAACGAATATTATGAATTCCGCTCTTCTGTCCAGGTCTTCCTTTCTCTCGAATACAAATTTGAAAGAAAGGATATAATTTACCACCACGGAAACAATAAAACCAACAGCTCCCGATATAAGATAATTAACTCCTATAAGATTCAGCCCGTTATACAGCCCGAAATCGATTATGAAGCATATCACTCCAACCAATCCGAATTTAACTATCTGTGCAAAAAGTTTTTTCATGATATATATTCCTTACAAGTAAAATTTTCCGTACCATTCGGCAAATCTTCTGAGGCCTTCACGCAACGGTGTTGCGGGCTTATAACCGAAATCTCTTTCAAGTGCGGAAGTGTCGGCATATGTAACGGCAACATCCCCCGCCTGCATCGGAACAAGTTCTTCATGCGCTTCCATATCAAAATCTTTTGGAAGGACTCCCGCTTCCTTAAGCTCTTCGCCGAGGATATTGATAAAATCTTTAAGCCCCACCGGTGCACTGTTTCCGATATTGTAGAGTGAGTACGGCGGTATCGGAAGTCCGTCCTCTCCGTTCTTTCTCTCGGGCGCCCCCTGCATTACTTTATAAACGCCGAGCGTAACATCATCCACGTAAGTGAAGTCTCTCTCACACTTCCCGTAATTGAATATCTTAATCTTTTCTCCCTTTCTCAGCTTATCGGTAAATCCGAAATAAGCCATATCCGGTCTTCCGGCGGGACCGTAGACAGTAAAGAACCTGAGTCCTGTTGACGGTATTGAATAGAGCTTGCTGTAAGCGTGAGCTAAGAGCTCGTTTGACTTCTTTGTCGCCGCATAAAGAGATACGGGATGTTCAACCGGATCCTCAACACGATAAGGAATGTTCGAATTACTTCCGTAGACGGAAGAGCTGGATGCATATACCAGATGCTCCACTCCGGACTTTCCTTCATCGTAGGAATGCCTGCAGGCTTCAAGGAGGTTGTAGAATCCGATAATATTGGATTCCATATATACATCCGGATTGGTTATGGAATAACGAACTCCCGCCTGCGCGGCAAGGTTAACCACGATTGAGAATTCATATTTGGCAAAAAGCTGTTTTACCAGTCCTGCATCCGCAATATTTCCCTTCACGAATGTCCAGTCCGAACCGGATCCCTCTGCCGCTTTTTCGATCTCCTTAATCCTGTATTCCTTAATCTTTACGTCATAATAATCATTTAAGCTGTCCAAGCCTATGATATGACAGTGCTCATTTTCCTTAAGGATACGCATCACAAGATTCGCACCGATAAATCCTGCAGCCCCCGTGATCAGTATGTTTTTATCATCAAATGACAGTCTGTTCATTTCTCTTCCTCCACCAGCTTCTTTTTAAAGATCCAGAGTTTACTGAAGACATAATTAAGTATTATAACGACGATACCTATAAGAAGCTTTGCGACTATATCGCTCATTACATAAACCGACAACATGAACAGCACCTGTTCCACCACGAATGATGCCACTCTCGCTCCGACAAATGCCATGAACTCCTTCATAACGGGAATAAATCCCTTCTTATCGCTATGGAAAACAAATATCCTGTTGGTTACATATGCAAAAAGCACGGCAGCTATCCAGGCTATGACATTGGAAATATTATATCTTTCAATTTTACCGGGGATAAAACTTACTAATACAACATAAGCGCACAGAATATATACAATCCAGTTTAATACCGTGGTAAGTCCTCCGGTTATCAGATAATCAAAGGCTTCCTTCTTGGAGAAGTATATCTTCATGCAGACATCAACGACTCGCTCGCATAATCTGAAGATCATATCCCTCACAAAATCCACCAGTATTCCTGCAACGAATATCACAAGTACGCACAGAATGTAATTTCTTATTCTTCCGATAACGCCGTATTCTTTGCCGACATTAAGCCATTTTAACCATTTGTATCTGATAAGAAGATGCTCATGGAGCAGATATACACCGAATACATAGGGCGATATTGAGGTTATGCATTTTGTGAAAATATTATCTCCGAACTTCAGACCGGCAAATAAAACCAGCAATGATAACGAAGCCAGGAATACAAATATAAAGTTATATGCGGATGGTATCATCACCGGATATTCCGCTCCGTGAAGCACATCACCGACAATTACAAATATACGATATGAAGCAATTATCCCCGCAACCGCGATCACATACCATACCAGGGCACTTATTCCTTTTTTGATAAAAGGCACTCCATACCTTCTGACATAAGCAGCAGTAAGATAGAGAACTATGAACCAGAGGATACCGTTGCCTCTGTCATCTGTTATCTCAAAAGGTATCACTGATTTTGCCGCGCAGCACAGAATAAGCAGGCCGATGACTGCAGCACCGTGAGTGAACTTATCGGTCTTATTGATTGCCGCAGTCAAAAAGGGTGACATCAGATACAGCAACAGGAATGAGGTCGCAAACCAGTAATGCCCGTTAACGACAGGTAATGCGTAGAACAGCACATTATGAAGGTTGAACCACTCTCCGGAGAATTCCACCATTCCGCTAAAATATGCCGTCGAATAAACTATCACTGCTATTCCCAGGCTGTAGAATAATATGCGAAACCACATCATCACAGCTTTCTTTACCGAAAAACGTGATTCCGCATAAAAATATCCGCTGATCATGACATAAACATTCACGCAGCATAAGCACATAGCTTCAAGTATCCAGAAAGACATCCCCTTTCCGGATACGCCTTCCCTCCAGTCCGCAAGCAATCCGCCTTTATCGAGATAGTGAAGAGTTATCACCATCATCATGGCCAGGATACGAAGGAGTTCAAGCCCCGCTTCTCTGGACTTCTTATCACTTTTTATATCAACTCCGCTTCCGGATCCGATCCACTTCTCGTAAGTGATGCAGCTTTCATCATCATTTTTTACGATCTCATAACCAAGTGATTCAAAAACCTTTGCAGACGCTTTATTCTCAGGTTTAACTTTTGCAACTAACTTTCCTATACCGTTATCTGCTGCCCCGATCTCTTTTTCCGCAAGAAGCAGCATCTTCTTCCCTATGCCTCTTCCACGGAGAGCCCCATCGATGCTGTAGCTCACATAGGCTTTTACCGGGTCTTCTTCATCTCTCTCCACACGAACCTGTCCGAGAGGTCTTAAAAAATCCATACAGACAAAAAGTTCCGCATCTTCATCTTTAAGTTTCTTATTAAACCAGTCTACATGGTCATCCCATTCTATGGCATCCTGCGAAAAAGAAGCCGCACGTACCGCACTGTCATTAGCCCAGTTGAAATATAACCTGCAGTCTGTCTCAAGTGCTTTTCTTAAAAAAATACCCATATTACTTTCCACGCACCTTATTAACTATCTTTCTGTAACCAAACAGCAGCACATACCATACAAAGAATCCGAAATTATCCTTCATATGTAGATCTATGAGCTTCCTGTCCTCTTCTTTTATGAATTCAGCGTAGTATCTGTTATCTCTGAATCCGGGAACATTTTCTCTGATCATCGAGCGCAGCTCTCCCGTATTCTTCAAGCTTCTCTTCTTTCCGCTGTACATATACGAGAAAAGCGTTGTCACATAAGACAGCTCACTGAACCTGAATTCTATCTCATCCCTGTATTTATCCATAAGTCCGCGGCTTTTGCATTCTTCAAGGAATATCAGCCCCGCTTTTACTCTGTCCTTACATTTCTCCCATGTCACATAATGTGTTGTGGATCCGGACACCGTCAGATAAAAATATAACGGTTCCGGAACATATTCAAAATGATTAAAATACATGGACCACAAGGGCGCCGCACAATTATCTTCATAGAAGATCCCTTCAGGAAAGACCAGCCCGTTCTCCTCTAGAAGACTTCTTTTGTATATCTTTGTTACAACACTTCCCGTCCTTATAATAAGGCTCTTATGCTGTTCTTCATTAAGTATTCCCGTCTGCTCGGGCTTATTGTTCGCCACATTATTCTGCGGAGTAAAAGTATGATGATCGACTATAGTATAGTCACAGCCTACAACATCTGCGCCGGTTTCATCTGCCTTTTTCAAAAGCTTTTCGAACATGTCCGGTGCCGCATAATCATCACTGTCCATGAAACCTATCCATTCACCGCGGGCTTCCTTCATGCCTCTGTTTCTTGCTCCGCCCTGACGGTGATTTTCGGCACAAAAAATAGCATGAAATTCTTTTCCCTGCCCTGTTGCGTATTTTCCCTCGTATTCTTTAAGTATGGCGGCAGATCCATCCGTGGATGCATCATCAACAGCGATTATCTCTATATCATCCACGCTTTGATCTAAAAGAGAATCCAGACAATGCTTTAATTTATCATCTGCCTCCATATTGTAAACAGGAACTATTATCGACAATCTCATAGTTTATTATCCGTGATCGCAGCTGCTATGCGTGCTGCGCCTTTGCCGTCAACAACCCTTCTTAAATCCACCGACATCTTCTCTCTGCGGGATAAATCATCAATGAGAGATCCAAGCTTGTCATAAAGCTCATCATAAAAGCCTTCATCTCGCACATCTCCGGCATATTCAAGCAATCCCTGTGAAGCAAAACCTTCAACATTATCTCTCTGATTATCGGCTATCATGCAGCATATTCCCGGTGTACCGGTTACTGCCAGCTCATACAATGTTGTCCCGCCTGCACTGATACATATATCCGTATCAAGCAATGCCGCTTTAAGCGAAGGAAGATTCCTGTATGCCCTGATCTGCGGAAGCTTACCGCATTCGGAATGCTCTTTTGCCAATCCTTCTATAGCATCATGATCATTATTGAATCGTCCGGTTATTACGGTAAATGTAATTCCTTCTAATCCTTCATGATCTTTTAATCGCTTTGTAAATCCGTAAAGCATGTGCTGTTCGTCCGAGCCGCCGCTTACCACAAGAACTTTCTTTACATCTTTGTTTATGATCTTTGTCGGAATGTTCGCATTATACTCGCTGCGAAGCGGCATATAATCACATCCCAACAGAAGCTTTGCATCCTTATATTCTTTTTTATAAGGATACTTTTTGACATTCACCGAATAGTTTATAAGAGTATTTACATCCCAGATCCCATCATGAAGATCGTCAAAATATGCGGTACGGGTAAGGGTTGTCATTGCAGACACATATCTCTTTGAAACCCAGTAGCTGTCTATAAGCAGTGTCTTTATCTTTCTTTTCGATATCAGATCCTCCATTACGGATATCTCATTATCGAAATCATCAAACACTCTGTTCAGGACGATAGTCTCAAAACCCTTCTCCCGCGGCATTACCGCCGATCCTTCTTCCGCAACGATAAAGACAGGCACCGTCCCCATTTTTCGGGCAGCCTCTGCAACAGAAAGGCATCTGGTCATATGCCCCGATGCCGTAGTCTCATTTGCTTCTGTCCTTATAAAAAGCTCCAAACTTTTTCTCCCGTCACGTGAAATCCTCTATCATTTCCTCGGATAACGGTGTACCGAAGGCTATATCTATCGCAGCCCTCTTCCCCATTATATCTTCGAAATATCTGGGATGCATTCCGTATGCCGGCCTTACAACACGGATATTATCATTAGTGAATATATCGCCTTTCTTTATATCCGCTGACACAAAGATGGATTTTCTTACTTTTCTGCTTTCCTGTTCGGATTCCGTAAGTTCATAGCTTACCCGTCCAAGGGCTTTCTCTGCCTCTCTTATATCCTTAACCATTGCGGTAAATTCCGCAGGCTCCATGGAGAAAGAAGAATCCGGATTCTCTATCTCCCTTGAAAGGCAAAAATGTTTTTCAACGATGCAGGCACCTATCGATACCGCCGCAAGAGCAGCCACATGCCCCATTGAATGATCGGACAGTCCCACCGGTACATCAAATCGTTTCATCATATCCGGTATAGTCCTCAGATTCATGTCATCGGATATAGCGGGGTAAACACTGCAGCACTTAAGTATCGCAAGCTGATCGTTCCCCTCACCCTTTACCGTATCAACAGCCTCTTTAATCTCTTCCGGGCTTCCCATTCCCACTGACATGATGATGGGCTTGCCGGTGCGGGCAACTGCTTTTATAAGCGGAATATCTACCAGTTCGAAAGATGCGATCTTATAAAATCCTACATTCATCTGCTCCAGGAATTCCACAGATGTCAGATCAAAGGGAGTAGAGAAGAAATCTATCCCGACCTTATCAGCCTCTTCCTTAAGCTTCGGCTGCCATTCCCAGGGCGTATATGCCTTGCCATACAGGTCATAGAGATTCTCTTTTTCCCAGGTGCCTTTCCCCAGTGTGAAATAATCATTGTGGCAATTCAGGGTTATGGTATCCGGCGTATAAGTCTGTATCTTGACACAGTCTGCACCGGCTTCTTTCGCGGCGTGGATGATCTCCACCGCACGTGAAAAATCGCCCGCATGATTGCCGCTCATTTCGGCGATCAGATAAGACGGACGATCCGGCCCAATGATCCTGTTTCCTATCGTAAGGTTATTCATATAATTTAATCCTTGAAAGGAATATTATACCATGTTACCCCTCTCACTCCAAAATTTTTTGAGCGTCTTCCAGGGCTACAGCTATAACTTTGTCCATATCGAGATATTTATACTTTCCGAGTCTTCCCCCAAAGAAAACATCGGGTCTCTTCTCAGTTGCAAGCTTCACATATCTCTCATATAGAGAATTGTTCTTCTCATCATTCATCGGATAGTAGGGTTCATCTCCCCTCTTCCATGTAGCAGGGTACTCATGTGTGATCACCGTCTTAGGGTTAACATTCTCCCCTCTGCATCCGAATTCAAAATGTTTATGCTCTATCACACGTGTATAAGGTATCTCGTATTCCGTGTAATTTACAATGGCATTGCCCTGATAATTATCCGTATCGAGGATTTCTCTCTCAAAGCGAAGACTTCTGTATTCAAGTTCTCCTTCGGAGTATCCGAAGAATTCATCTATCATACCGGTAAATACTGTCTTTTCAGCACAGTTATCGAATGTCTCCCTGTCAGAAAAATAATCCGTGTTCAGACGAACTTCCGCTCCCTGAAGCATCTTCTCTGCGATCTGTGTAAATCCACCGATGGGGATACCCTGATAGAGGTCATTGAAATAATTGTTATCGTACGTAAAACGCACAGGCAGACGCTTTATGATAAATGCAGGAAGCTCAGTACACTTTCTCCCCCACTGCTTCTGTGTATATCCTTTTACGAGCTTTTCGTAAATATCCTTACCCACAAGGGAGATTGCCTGTTCTTCAAGATTCTTCGGCTCCGTGATACCTGCCTCTTTTATCTGCTCCGCGATCTTCGCCTTTGCCTCCGCAGGTGTTTTAACATTCCACATTCTGCTGAAGGTGTTCATGTTAAACGGCATGTTATAGATCTCATCCTTATAGCGAGCCACAGGAGTATTGGTATAACGATTGAACTCCGCAAACTGTCCTACATAATCCCAGATCTTTTTATCGGATGTATGGAAAATATGGGGGCCGTAAATATGTACATTGATCCCTTCGATATTCTCCGTATACATATTTCCGGCAATATGATCTCTTCGCTCAATTACAAGAACTTTTTTTCCTTTCTTTACGGCCTCATATGCAATGACTGCTCCGTAAAGTCCTGCTCCTACAATAAGCAGATCGTATTTCATCTTTCTACCTCCATGATCCGGTGCGCCTGCATTCACACAGCCTTCGCACTTCATATTTTTATCTTTAAACTCTTATAAACATCCATCAGGTCATCATATGATCTGACTTTTCTGTCGTCCCAAAACTTTCTGCTTCTGAATCCCCGGTTCAAAAGCCTGCATTCTATCTTATTCTTAAGCGCCATCTCATACTCATTCTCCGTATCTCCCACTATGGTAAAGGAAGCATCCGGATACATCTTTTTCAAAGCGATATAGGCTTTTTCCTTCTGTGCTACGGCATCAAAAGGATCGGCAACTATCGTATAGTCAGCATATGCATCCAGGCATAAGCGACGGAGTTCGCCCTTTAATCCGTCCACATTCCTTCTCGCCGTCAGGAATACGACTCCCGCGCTTTCATAAATATTGTTCAGAAAAAAAATCGTATCCTCGTATAATCTGTCTTTATTCAGATATGCTGAGAATTCTATCTGCTCCGTCCAAGCTCTTTGAATATCATCCGCCGAGCTCAGCGTAAGTCCCATAATCTCTTTCAGATACTCCTTCCCGCTGTGACCGTCCGATTTGTATGCCAGATATTCATCGGCGTTAAAGTCTGTACGCGGTTTTCCGTCAGCATATTCGGGATTTCCGGAATCAAGGATACCTGACATAACATCAGCATGTCTCTTTCCGGAATCGATAACTGTACCGTCCAGATCTATCAGATAAATATTCTTTTGAAGTAATTCATCCCTCGTCATGATCACTTTTTGATAGTAACCTCTCTGTAAACTCTGAGAACCGTTTCAACCGTCGGATCGATATGCAGCCATTTCTCATTTATCTTTTTCCCGGCCAATGATGCCAGCAATGCTCTTACCACATCAAATCCTGCTGCCGCCGAAAGTCCGGTTCCCGCTGCGAGCCTTAAGTTGACATCCATTACCAGCCATTTTTTTCCTTTGCGTATGAACTGAACGTTAAATACCTTCGGCATCTCAACCAGTTCACATACCCGTTTTATGGTCTCTTCTATCTCCGGTTCTGTCCTGAAACGGGCTTTGGTACATACTCCGCTTTTGGCTTCCATTCTCTCTCTGACAGCCACGTGGCATGTTTTCCCATCATAGAAACACTCGGCGGTCACCTCTTCGGGAGCACCCTTTCGTCCTCCCTTGCCGGTACAGTCTTCCTGGATTACCAAAGTTCCGGCCTCTTTCCTGTCCATCTTAAGGATATCCGTCCCCGAGATCCTTCCTGCGCCCATGGAACCAAAGCCGCAGCTGCTCTTAACGAAATAAATCTTTCCTTTGCTGACGTCCTTTATATCAATAATGCTCACTGTCGGGATTTTATTGGATGTGCAGAATCTGTACAGGCTTTTCTTATCGTTAAGCAATTCTTCCGTACGGATCAAAGGAGCTGTAGATGTGATTCCCAGAGCCGCAAATTTCTTGTTATCCGGTGCAAAAAATTTCTGCTCCCATGGTATCAGCGGAATGATCATATCAATCCCGTTTTTTTCAAGCAATTCGTACATATACGAGGCATAGCCCCTGCTTTTAACCGGAGGGACCGTATAAAAATGATCTGCCAGTGAAGCCGATGCCACCATGCATTTATCATTTGTATCTGTAATGAATAGTTCAAAACAGTCAGGATAATATTTTTTTATCGTTTCGGCAATCTGCCATGCCGATCCTGTACCGCCGGCTGTAATAAGAATCTTAGTTTTCATACGTGTAATTATAACCCAAATAACTTATAAAGTGATCAAGAAAAATCCCCTCCCGCGTCTCTGCAGGAGGGGATTCCGTGTTGGATCATTTATCTGTAATTTTTCCTCTTCTTACCTGTGTAGATCAGACCGCCTGCTGCTGCAAGTCCTACGATAATGAATATCGCTGCAGGAGTTTCATCGGTTCCTGTCTTAGGTACATCATCGGATCTGTCAGAATCTGTATCTGTGCCTCTCTTCTTATCCTTGGCATCAACCCATACAGAATCTGAGAAGGATACCAGATCGCCGTCTGTAAGCTTAGCTCTTACTAATGAATCCTGGTCATCGTCGCTTGTAACATATGTGCTGTCATTAGCTCCGTCTATATCACTCCAGGTATTACCACCATCAGATGAGCGCTCCCACTGATACGTCGTATTGCTTGAGCTGTTACTATCGCTTGAACTGCTCGAGCTGCCGGAGCTGCTTACTTTAACCTTGCCGCCAACCTTTGTTGACTGAACAGGTGCGGGAGGCGGTGTAGGCTGAACTGCATTATTATTATCCGATACAGTACTCTGATCCGGCTGAGGTGTCGGTGTAGGTGTAGGTACTGATACAACTACTGTATTAGGCTCGGATGCTTCAGGTGTAGGCGTAGGTACTTCTGCCTGTGTCTGTTCTGAAGGCTGTGCCGTCTCAGTGGGCTGTGTAGCTTCGCTGGGCTGTGTTGTCTCGCTGGGCTGTGTTGCTTCGCTGGGCTGTGTTGCCTCACTGGGCTGTGTTGTCTCGCTGGGCTGTGTTACCTCGCTGGGCTGTGTTACCTCGCTGGGCTGTGTTACCTCGCTGGCATGTGCATCCTCACTTGCCTTTGCGGACTCGCTTGCCTTTGCATCCTCACTTGCCTTTGCGGACTCGCTTGCCTTTGCGGACTCGCTTGCTCTTGCATCTTCACTTGCTCTTGCGGACTCTGTTGCTCTTACCGCTTCGCTGGCTGCTGCATCCTCACTTGCTCTTGCGGATTCTGTAGCCTTTGCAGACTCGCTTGCTTTTGCTTCCTCGCTGGCTCTTACCGAAACTTCTTCACTTGCTCTTGCAGTCTCGCTCGCCTTTGCGGACTCGCTTGCTCTTGCATCTTCACTTGCTCTTGCGGACTCTGTTGCCCTTGCTGCTTCACTTGCTGCTGCGTCTTCACTTGCTCTTGCAGTCTCTGTAGCTCTTGCTGACTCACTTGCTTTTGCGGACTCACTTGCTCTTGCTGATTCACTTGCTTTTGCGTCCTCACTAGCCTTTGCTTCTTCGCTAGCTTTTGCGGACTCACTTGCTCTTGCTGACTCACTTGCCAAAGCCGCTTCGCTCGCTTTTGCTTCTTCGCTCGCTTTTGCCGCTTCGCTGGCCTTTACGTCCTCACTAGCCTTTGCTTCTTCGCTAGCCTTTGCGGACTCACTTGCTCTTGCTGACTCACTTGCCAAAGCCGCTTCGCTGGCTTTAGCGACTTCGCTCGCTTTTGCTGCTTCGCTGGCCTTTGCAGACTCACTTGCTCTTGCTTCTTCGCTAGCCTTTGCTGCTTCACTTGCCAAAGCCGCTTCGCTGGCTTTAGCGGCTTCGCTCGCTTTTGCTTCTTCGCTAGCCTTTGCAGACTCGCTTGCCCTTACTGATTCACTTGCTTTTGCGTCCTCACTAGCCTTTGCGTCTTCACTGGCCTTTGCTGCTTCACTTGCTTTTGCTGACTCACTTGCTAATGCAGTTTCACTTGCCAAAGCCGCTTCGCTGGCTTTTGCTTCTTCGCTGGCCTTTGCTTCTTCGCTAGCTAACGCCGACTCGCTGGCCTTTGCTTCCTCACTTGCTTTCCTTCCGGCAGCCTCGGTAGCCTTTGCATTCTCAGACATATCCGGAGCCTTCTCTATTTTGTACGCCGACCAGAAGTGATTCTGGTTGTTTGTAACAACAGACTTTGCAACGACGCCACCATCGGATGAACCACCGGTAAGTACCACATCTGCATTCGGTGCTACGATATGTCCTAAGTGGAAGTTCAAATTACCGCTTGTTGCATTAGGGAAGTTCCAGATAAGATAAAATCCGTTATCATTTGCTTCTCTGTTCTCTCCGGGAAGAAGGCAGCTCTGTGCCGAATTACCAAGAGGTGCATTTCCGATGAAGATATTTAAGAAATCCGTACTACAGTCATTTCCAAGGAAACTGATCACGTACTTATTCTTTTTAAAATCTGTAGGCTGAACACCCTCAAGTTTGATACTGCTAAAATCTGAAGGCTTGCCATCGATAGTAGCTGAATAATAATCCGAAAGATCTATAGTAAGAGTGTTTCCGTCTCTCTTAATATTTGAAGTATCCCCTGACTTAGCAAGAGCCGCAGATTCACTTCTTACCGCACTCCACGCTGCACTTGCATTTATAAACTTACCGGGCTGAAAATCAGAAGTAACATTATGAACTCCTGCCCAGTGGCCCATTTCTTCTTTATGCTCATCATACGAAGAGTCACTAACATAAAGATCAAAATTAGCCTTCTGATTAGTGAGAAGATCTTCTCTGTTAGCCTCACCGTGCATTCCTTCTATCGTACCTGCATAGGACGGAGCTACGGATGCACTTCCGACGCCCTGGCCGATATTCAGCTTACCGCCTACTACAAATCCGCCAACGGTATGTCCTGTACCGGTCAGATCTCCTTCTACAAAGAAATCATACTTGGTAAGAATCGTATTCAGTGAATAATCATCACCGAAAACCGTTCCGTCCGCTGCCACTTTACTCTTGGGCGCAGCGATCACCATTCCCGCGGTCAAAACCGCAGCGAAAGATCCTGCAATGATCTTCTTCATTAATGAATGCTTTTTTTTCATTTCTTCCTCCGACGCGCAGCAACCACTGGGGGTGCTGTAAAAATATGATTAATCGTATTTTCCTATTTAGCGTATTAATATAGAAAACAGAGAATGTGAATATTTGATTTTTATTTTACTATACTTTTATAAAATGTAAACGTTTTCCCTTTACAATTGGTGCATTTTTTTGTTTATTTCGTGACGTTTACATAAGCAATTTTTGTATAAATTTTCATCCAATAGCCCTTCGACTGCCCTTTAATCCACATCTATCACATATACCGTTTCGTTATATAAGTCATCTTCAACAGTAAAAACAACGTGTCCCAGTGAGCACAGGAAGTCGGTATCCATGCCTTCCTCTCTGTACCACTCATACTCCCTGCTTCCCACAAATATGTATTCCACATCATATTTTTCCAGAAGCATTTTTACCTCGTTGACGTTGTCTGAAGTATAGATCTTCTTAACATCCGCCTCTCTGTCCCTCACTGCGTCCAGGCTGTCATGCCACAGCCACTCATGAGTATGCCATCCGATGACCGTCCTTGTTGCGGCAAATACTGACACTCTGTCATCAAGTGAATATCCGCTTCCCTGAGATTCAAGCACCACAGCCCCCGGGGCTATGCTGCTCTCTATCCACCTTATAGCCTCCATGTCCGCAGGGGCTTCCCTTTCAACAAAGTGATCGGCCGTAAGAGATTCTCTTTCCGAGTATTTCGTATAATCTCCATACCACGCTTTTGCATAATTAAAGAAATATGTGCAGGATACAAGCTGAAGAATGAAGCATATAATCCCCCATTTTCTCTGTCCCTGCATCTCCGGCCTGAAGATAAATCTGATAAGGATATATCCGAAGAATACCGCTAACATACTGTTGGTCTGATATGTCAGCTTAAACATCGTATTGAAACGCTCATACGCACCTGCGTAAATATCCTTAAGATAAATAAACTCAGGTATCAGTACCAGGCCGAAAGCACACAGCCCGGTCAGCATGAAATACATCTCATCAACGGAAAGAGACTCCATAAAGCCTTTAAATTTCAGCCCCTTCTTTCCCTTGAACAGATTAACAAAGAATGCCGTAAACATACCAAAAGGCAGTCCCCACAAAACCACAAGCTGATAAAAAAGTGATCTCCTGGATACTCTCGCTATCCCGCTGGCCATGGGCTTAAACTGCAGCATAAAAGGCAGGGATAAGAGAAACATAGCCGCGATAAAGAGGATTCCCTGCGCCGCAGTCACTCCTGCCGTCTCCAGCGGTTTTCTGCATCTTACTATATTGACTGCCAGAAGCAGGGCTCCGGCCACAACATAATAGATCGCAACATCCCACGAATTACACATGCTGAAGATTCCCATAAGCAGCGCACATATGATTATCCTCGGCTCCAGGAGGCTTATCTTCCATATATTCTTTTTGTCATCCCGGCGTTCCTTGCTCCTTGTTATCATATACGCGAGAAGCAATCCCAGAAATGTCATTACAAAAAGCTGATTTACAACATGCGCATGGAGATCTCCCGTCACCATTGAATAAGCGCCGAATTCAATCGCGGTCTTATCCTCGACCTCGGGGAATTCACCGATATATCGTGATGCATTGGAATACCAGTATGACGGCTTCTCTCCTTCTATCTGGAGAATGTCCCATATCACGGGAGCTATCTTGCCGTAAATCACATACTGCATATTTGCGCTGAACAGGGATATGCATCCCGCGGTAAATCCTGCAGCATGCTTGTGCCAGTTCTTTGCATTTCTTGCACACCCCGTAAGCTCAAATGCAAGCTCAAAGGGAAGCATCATGTAAAAGGCAAAGGCCGTTGCCATACTGAGGTTGTATCCTATATCAACCTTGTTTCCTGAAATCCGTGTGATGAAAGTGAAGATATACTGTCCGAAATAGTAATAATTGATCTTCTCACCGGCATACCAGAAATCCTCAGGAGGAAAATAATCCGTGTAGAACATACGGTGCATAAAACCGTAGTCCATCATTTTCTCCTGTCCGAAAGCACCGGGTCTGAAGCATCTGAAATAACAAAAGAACAGGAATGATGCGAAGAATATTACCTCTCTTAACAAAATGGCATTAACAGGGATCTTCGCAGGTATAAACCCCGATGATCCTTTTTTTCTGCTCCTTTTATATAAAAAAGCAAATATCGCTGCCTGTGTTATGATCACGCATATCCAGCTGGCCGCAAAATTAAATTTCAGTATATGAAGCGATGACAGTAACCACATCAGATATCCCGGAGCCAGTATTCCGAATACCTTCGAGAAAACCCAGCCTCTGTCGGTAAAATCCGGGAACAGCATCATGACCGCAGGATAGATCAACGCTCCCGTTAACAGCATTGCCAGATACCATGAGATCACCTTTGAAAATTCATTTCCAAAAGTTACATATGCAAAAATGAACATCGCCAAAAATAAAACAGCCGATATTCCCGGGCCTATTGCCTTTTTGAATCTTTCCATCTCTGTCTTTGCCTTTCGTAAAAAATGCTTCTCTTACTTAAGGAGCGTATCCGACAATCCGCCGTCACCCCAGTAAAAATACTGATACTTATACAGATCGGTCCATCCGTCTCCCATCATATTGATAAAACCTTCAACAGAAGACTCACCGCGTTCTGTGTTTTCAAAATTCAAACCTCTTACGGAATACAGATCCACCAGCTCCCTCATTCCGCCCGATGCCGTAAGTAAAAGGCAGGCTATCAGAAGCCATCTGTACCATTTGTCTTTTCCCGAGTAGACCACGTTTTTGATAACAAGAAAAGCGAATATGGTCATCGGCACAAGACTGCCTCTCATGCATATATCGTTAAATGTCCCGAATTTTACGAGTGAGAGAACAAAAAACACTATAGATGCCGCATACAGAACAAGGTTATCCTTCTCTTTCTTAAGAAGGATGAGCATCCAGATTCCCCACATAAGATTCACGATCAGAAGTCCTTTGTAGTTCCCCTGATAATCCGTAAAAGAAAAGCCCATTTCCGAAAAGCCATGCTTATCCTGGAATACCGATGTGGAAAGATATAATGCCAAAGGCAGTAAGAATACTACAGCCAGGATGATCCGCCTGTCTGTTAGCTTCTTTAACATAGGCTGAGCCCCGGCTTTAAATCCATTCTTAGACCATGTATCTGCCATAGTCCATGCATAAAGAACAAAAGCGGTAAAAAGCAATGATACAAACACAAAAGCCGAATAAAGGATGGCAGGAGCCAGTATAAGTCCCCAGTTTTCCACTTTCTTCATATTTCTGAGAAGAAGAAGTGTTGTGATCCATCCGGAAAGCGCCTGCGGATATACCCAGGCCAGATTGATGATATTCGACGTAAACTGGACAGGTATGCTGAAACTCATGAAGTGGGTAGGATTAAAAACATCTCCCGGCACCGCATATCCATATACACCGCCAAGAAGACATGAAAAAGAAGAAAAACATATAAATAAAGGAACTATTGCCACCCTGACCCAGGGATTCTTCACTTTAAGTCCGTCTGCGATCAGATGGATGATCAAAAAAAGTCCGATCATAGTCCAGACAAAAGTCATCTTCTGTGCCGTAAGAAATCCCCCGGCGATCTTGCCTGATAATGCAGGAATTATATATCCGGCCACGTAATAGGTGAGCACGCCTCTCTCACCTTCAAACTCTCCTCTTACAGGCCAGCTGTTGCTCGTAAGGAGGTTCAGCACAGAGTTGTGCTTGTTCCAGTCACCTGCCTGCTCAACATATCCGCCCTGGCCCGAATAAAGACACCAGATAAACAACATTTCCAATATAAGTACAGAGGAAAAAAGATTTATCCCGTTAAGTTCAAAATCTATTCTCTTCTTTTTGTCAGGAGAACCGTATAACGCATAGAACAACGCATACAAAACGGCTGCCAAAACAGGTATCCCTATATACCACTTAAACCATCCAATGATAAATACAAGTACCGGCAGATAAATATACAGATATATGATAGGTCTGAGATCTATACTTTTTCCCTGATTTTCAGATTCCATTACTCCCAATCCCGTGCTTTTTCCGAAAATAAAAAACCATGCGGCCGGAGAGTGACACCGGTATGCGTTACCGATACAGTTAACTCCTTCCAGGAACCCTCACGTCACATGCGACATTCCTACTTAGTGCTGCTGTGTTCCCACCCTGACACGGTTCGCAGGCACGCATTGCGCAAGACCCGAAGATCAACGTCACTTATATCGGGCTGCCATACCGGCCAAAGCCCAGCCGACCACACGGCTTTTCGTAGTATATCCTTTAGAATGATAAATTGTCAACTATCACGGGATTTATCATCCCCAACCTTAAGTCTTTGGCGCAGTCCCTTGAAGAATTCTTTCAGCATGAGGCTGCACTCTTCTTCACATACGCCTCTGGTAACAAGTACTTTATGATTGAAGCCATCCATCTCCAGGATATTCAATATTGATCCCGCGCATCCCGCCTTTGGATTCATACAACCGATAACCGTTCTGGGGACTCTCGCCTGCACAATGGCACCGGCGCACATCTGACAAGGCTCCAGAGTCACATATAAAGTACAGTCCTCAAGCCGCCAGTCATCAAGGATCTTTCCCGCCTTCCTGATAGCCGTGATCTCTGCGTGTGACAGAGTACTCTTATCCGTGTTTCTCCTGTTGTAACCACGTCCGATCACGCGTCCTTTTTTTACGTGACCTGCCTCCGGTTCTTCCTCATCTCCGTAATATACTATCACGCAGCCTATGGGCACTTCGCCCAGTAACGCAGCCTTCTTGGCCTGCTTCATAGCCTGCTTCATATATTTTATATCCAGTTTTTCCTGTTCCTTTTCGGCGGCCACGGCATTTATCTCTTTTTCCGCTCTTCTCGCGGCACGCCTTGCTCTCTTTCTACCGGCCATTTCTTCCTCCGTAAAAAATCTCCCTTTTTCAGTTGTGCTATAATGATAGCATAATAATTAAAAGAGGCTGTTTTATGCGTATAGCAGGATTTCAATCAACCACACTTCTCGATTATCCGGGACACCTTGCATGCACTGTCTTTACACAGGGATGTAATTTTCGTTGCCCCTATTGTCAGAACGGTTCTCTTGTTCTCCCCGATTTTTTCGATGATATCATAGACGAGGGCCGTATCCTTGCCAAGATAAAAAGCCGTTCCAAAATGTTTGAAGGCGTCTGCGTCAGCGGCGGTGAACCTACCAATCAGCCTGATCTCGCCGGATTTCTTGCAAAGATAAAGGACATGGGCCTTCTTGTTAAACTGGATTCCAACGGCAGCCGTCCGGAGATCTTAAAGTCTCTGTACAAAGACGGTCTGATCGATATGATAGCAATGGATATAAAGTCATCGAAATCTGCTTATCTTAAAGTCTGCGGGCTCGACCCCGACAGCCATCCGGATCTTTTAAAGAATATAGAAGAGTCTGTTGATTTCATAAGAAGTTCCGGTATCGATTATGAATTCCGCACCACTCTGGTAAAAGGACTTCACGATAAGGAGCAGATAAAGGATCTTGCCGACTGGCTTGCAGGCGCGAAAGCATATTTCCTTCAGTCCTATCAGGAAAATGACAATATTCTTTGCGTCTTAAACAAGGACGATAAGCATTTTGAAAGTTTCTCTCATAAAGAGCTGGATGAATTCCTGTCCGTGATCAGAGAAAAGATCCCTTCCGCCGAACTCAGAGGTGTAGATTAATTTCTTCTGCTTCCGGGATGGGATTCGATATAATCCAGATACTGTCCAACCATAAGTGTGATCTTCAGCGTCAGGGCATCATCAAAATTCCTTATATCAAGTCCGGTCTTCTTCTCAAGTTTCTCAAGATGATAAACAAGCGTATTTCTGTGAAGATACAGGTCTCTTGCTGTCTCGGAGATATTAAGGCTCTCTTCAAAAAACTTATTGATCATCTGCAGCTCTTCTTCACCGAGCTTAAAACGCTTCTTCTCTCCGCATACTTCTTCAAGAAAAAGCTCACAAAGTGATATCGGAAGTTCCCTGATGAGTCTTCCAATGCCCAGCTCTGCAAAAGATGCCACACTCATTTCATCATAAAAGATCTCAGCCACTTCCATGGCTGTTCTGGCCTCGGTATATGACTCTCTGAGAGCCGGAAGAGAAGCGGCGCATCTTCCGTATGCAACTCTCGCCTTTTCCATGAGCTCTGTATTTATGGTGCTTACTATCTTCTCCGCATCATTCCGTAACTGCTCTGATTCCTTCTTACCGGTTACGGTTCTTATAAGAGCGATAGTGTCATCATTGATGAGCATTATGTCATTTTCATCTTCATCGGAAAAGATCTGCCTTACCACTTCGATACTCAGAGATGCCGATCCCTGCTCGATCAGGATCACGCTTCTTCTGACATCGTTATCTATACCCAGCTTTTCCGCATATCTGCGGATCTCACTTTCGGATAATTCTCCCGATAAAATACCTTTATAAAAATTATCCCTGCTTCCGGAATTCTTTACCCGGTCAAGCAGGGCTTCAAGCACTTCTACAGGTATCGTGCCATCCACCGAGAGCATCTGTCCCTTAACTCCCGTCACTTTAAGCTCAGCACCTGTATATTTATTCAGATTTTCCAGCGCCTTCTGCGCTTCACTCTTTTTCACCCGATACCTCTATGCCTCTATCGCATTTCTCACCGTTTTCATCACGGAGCCCCAGCCATAGTTGTCTCTTGCATATATCTTTGAACGCACGCTCAGAAGATCATATCCTTCACCGGCAGATTTCTCAGCCTCTTCGATCAGAGTAACACAATCCTCGGCTGTCTTGTAAATATATGCAGATTCGCTAAGCTTTGCTTCTTTGGCGGTACGTCCCGCGCCCTCATTGACGATACCCGGCACTCCAAGTATCAGTCCGTTGAGAAAACCTGTCGGTGCACAGTCCTCTTTTGAAGGGATCCACTGATATTTTGCACCGGCCATAGCCGAGAGCTTCTCTTTTTCGGATACGAATCCCGGATAATATGCGCCGATTCCCGGCGGAAGTGCCATGTCGGCATCAGGCTTTCCTATAGCGAGAAGATGCAACGGACTGTCAGGATGAACCTCGTGAAATGCCTTGAAGATCCTGAACATCTCATCGCATCCCGTTTCCTTACATATCCTTCCGTTATAGATGATATAGTCTCCCGATATACCGTACTTCTTGCGGAAGCGCGCAATGGCATCGATCCTTTGATCAGGATCGGCAAGATAATCCGGAACCTCGATACCGGATCCGGCCACCACTTTTCCTACGGTACTCTTCTTCACAACACGCGATACAAATTTCTTCTCATTCTCATCACGGAAGATCAGCACCCTCGCACTGTCAAACAACTCCCTGTAGATCTTGTAATTAACATGTTTCTCATCCTTAACAGGATCCGCAAATGGGATGAGTATCGACTTCTCCGCCACATGGGGAAGTCCGTAAACAGTAGGAAAATACTGGAAAGTTACAAATAAAAAGCGATCGTAACGATCTGCATTTTCTCTCAGGTAAGCAATAAGACCTCTTACAACCGGTCCCTGCTCATAGATCCTCTTCTGATCCAGCATGCCTCCGGCGATACCCAGATTTCTTCTGAGTTCATCAAGCTTCTCAAAAGAAGCCATATCTCTGGTCTGGGTAGTACGGAAACGGATGATATGGATATCGTCATCCACAGTTTCTCCGTCATCCATGCTGTTTTCCCAGGTCTCAAAATCCGAGGCCGTAGAAGTAAGGACATCTATCGAATAAAAAGACTTAAGTCTCTTAACAAGATGATACGCAAATTCAGGCACGGCACCTCTGAGATTTTCGCCGTACCTCGGTACTATAACTGCAATTTTTCTGACTTCTTCATTCACGATTTTTAATTATACTTAAAATCCCTGTCTTAATCAATAATTACGTCAACAAGCACCTCGTGGCTTTGCCTCTTCGGTGTCGCACTCGCTTGACGGCCCTATCACGCAAAATCAGCCGGGATATTCTCCCGGCTGATAAAAGATTTATTTTGTAGATCAGGATTAGTTGGTGATGATCTGCTCTGTTTCCTTGTCGAATACGTGGATCTTCTCTGTATCGAAAGCGAACTTAACAACATCGCCGGGTCTTGCCTGAGTTCTGGGATCTACTCTTGCAGTCATAGGGAACTCATCAAGATCGAAGTACAGGAATACTTCTGCACCGAGAAGCTCGTATACACGGATTGTTGATTCGAATACGCTAGTAGGAGAAGCCTCAACCATCATCTCTGAATCATAAACATCCTCAGGTCTGATACCGAATGTAACAGTCTTTCCGTCATATCCGCCATCGATGAGCTTCTTGCTCTTCTCAGGTGAAAGAGGGATAGCCTTGTTAGCAACCTTAAGGTATGCTGTCTCTCCCTGGATCTCAACTACAGCATCAAGGAAGTTCATCTGCGGTGATCCCATGAAACCTGCAACGAAGAGGTTCTGAGGTCTGTCATAAAGGTTCTGAGGTGTATCAACCTGCTGGATAACACCATCCTTCATAACTACGATCCTGGTACCGAGTGTCATAGCCTCGGTCTGGTCATGTGTAACGTAGATGATGGTGGTGCCGAGACGCTGATGAAGCTTAGCGATCTCAATTCTCATCTGTACACGAAGCTTTGCATCAAGGTTTGAAAGAGGCTCGTCCATAAGGAATACCTTAGGATTACGAACGATCGCACGACCCATGGCAACACGCTGTCTCTGTCCACCGGAGAGAGCCTTGGGCTTTCTCTCAAGATAAGGAACAAGGTCAAGGATCTTAGCAGCTTCTTTAACCATCTTATCGATCTCGTCTGAAGGAACCTTGCGGAGCTTAAGACCGAAAGCCATGTTATCGTAAACTGTCATATGAGGATACAGAGCGTAGTTCTGGAATACCATTGCGATATCACGGTCCTTAGGCTCTACATCGTTAACGAGACGATCACCGATACGAAGTTCACCGGATGAAATATCTTCAAGACCAGCGATCATACGGAGAGTTGTTGACTTACCGCATCCTGAAGGACCTACGAAGATGATGAATTCCTGATCTGCTATCTCAAGGTTGAAGTTCTTAACAGCTTCGAAGCCGTTAGGATATACCTTGCAGACATTCTTTAAAGAAAGACTTGCCATTTTATTACCTCCTGATTGGTTGGTTTTTACTAAACATCAACATTATACTTTTGCATACGGTTATTTTCCATTGACCGCACGCCGAAATATCCCGTCATTCTTTCGTCAATCCGACGAAACCCGTTTTACTTTCTGTCCCGCCTCATGGGAATATAGGAAATACCGTCGTTCTCACCCTCGGGACCTGTTCTGTAGAATCCGAGTTTTTCATAGAAACCCACAGCATTCAGTGCGGCAAATACGGTTACAAAGCCACCGCTTTCTCTCTCATAACGGTACTCTTCCTCTTTGTTTCGGTCGATCCTGGCTTCTTCCGTATCCGTTCTTACATATTCGCAGGCCCTGTCTATCAGTGCTTCGCCGATCCCACGATGTTGATATCTGCCATCCACGAAAAGGAGGGATATAAAATTGTACTGTCTTAAAGTAACTATCCCAACTATCTTATCTCCGGCAGTCCTGTTTTCAAAAGCACCTCCCAGACTCTCCCCCTCCGTATTTTTTTCAACAGCCAGAAAAAGAGGATATTTTCCATGCAGGAACATGCTCTTGAGACGTGCATCCGAAATGAATTCCATAAAGCTCTCCGCACCTCTTCTGCTGTAGATCGGAGCCTCAAATTCAGAGAAGACTGTCCATGCAAAAGCCATGGCAGCCTCCCACTCCTCGGGAAAAGCCCTGCGTATAACAACATCCGCCGGGAGTCCTCCCCGGCGGATGCTATCCTTTGAATTATCAATTGTCGATCTGCTGATCCAGGTTTTCATAGCCTTCTTCCGTCTGCTTCTTTATATCCTGCATCGCATCACCCATCTCTTCAACGTTCTCTGCGTTGGCGCTGATGGTCTGCTGCATCTCCTGATAACGTTCCACTTCCTGCTTCGCTGACCAAACGTTTATAGCGATCGCAGTGATCACTCCGACAAGGATGATCACCAGAATTATACCTGTCCCGGTCTTTTTATCCATCAGCCTATCTCGCTTCCGCTCTCAACAGAGGTCTCAGGTGTCATCAAAACGACATTGCCCTTGGAATCCTCAGCACAAAGGAGCATTCCTTCGGAATCAAGTCCGGCCATCTTAGCGGGCTTGAGATTGAGAAGTACCATTACCTTTTTTCCAACCATCTGTTCCGGAGAATACCACGCCTTTATACCTGAAAGGATCTGCTTAGTGGTATCGCCTATCTTAACCTGTGAGCAAAGAAGCTTCTTGGACTTGGGCACTTCCTCACACTTAACGATCTCACCTACAACAAACTGACACTTTGCAAAATCATCATATGTGATCTGATCCTTAAGCTCCACATGAATGGCATCACCGGACTCCGCATCCGCATTGCCGTTTTCACCTGTGATCGCCTTAAGATTCTGACGTATCTTCTCCGCATCCTGAGCACGTCCTGCCTTCTCGAGATTTTCCGCAGCCTTGGTCTGTGATTCGATGAATTCCGCTTTCTGCTTGCGTGTGATCTCGGCTGTAAGCTTTAAGACTTCCTCCATATCCTTTCTTGCAAAAAGCATCTTCGGCTCTGAGGATACTTTATTGCCATTCGGATACTTTCCGAACTCGCCGAGTGTATCGAAGTCTCTGAGCTCTGTATTCAGATTCTCAGAAATAAGCTTTCCTGTCTCCGGCATAAAAGGAGCAAGGAGTGACGCACCTATAACTATGGATTCGGTGAGGTTGTAAAGAACTGTTGCAAGGCGGCCCTTTTTGGCCTCATCCTTGGCAAGTACCCAGGGCTCCGTCTCATCAATATATTTATTGCATCTCTTGAAGAGGTTGAATATCTCGGTAAGAGAATCAGCAACACGGAGCTCATTCATCTTCTCTTCAACAACAGCATATGTTCCGGTAACAACCTTCTTCAGATCATCATCAACAGCTTCAGTAACATGCTTATCCTCTACAACGCCTCCAAAGTACTTATTGGACATGGCGATAGTGCGGCTTACGAGATTTCCCAGAGTATTTGCAAGATCCGAGTTGAAACGCTCTACCATCAGCTCCCAAGTGATAGTTCCGTCATTATCGAAAGGCATCTCATGGAGAACGAAATAACGGACTGCATCAACACCGAATATATCAGCAAGATCATCAGCGTAGATAACATTTCCCTTGGACTTACTCATCTTCTCTCCACCCTGTAACAGCCAGGGATGACCGAAGATCTGCTTAGGCAACGGAACTCCCAGTGCCATAAGGAATATAGGCCAGTAAATGGTATGGAAACGAAGGATATCCTTTCCTATAAGATGAAGGTCTGCCGGCCAGAACTGCTTATACTCCTCAGTGCTGTTGCCGTCAACATCAAAACCTATTCCGGTTATGTAGTTAGCCAGCGCATCAAGCCATACATATACGACATGCTTATCATCAAAATCAACCGGGATGCCCCACTTAAAGCTTGTTCTGGATACGCAAAGATCCTGAACACCGGGAAGCAGGAAATTGTTCATCATCTCATTCTTGCGGGATACGGGCTGGATGAACTCGGGATGATTGTTGATATGCTCGATGAGCTTCGGTGTATACTTGCTCATCTTGAAAAAGTAAGCTTCTTCCTCGGCATCATGAACGGCTCCGCCGCAGACAGGACACCTGCCGTTATCAAGCTGGGACTCAGTGTAAAAAGCTTCACACTCTGTACAGTATTTTCCGCTGTAGGAGCCCTTGTATATATCACCCTGATCATAGAACTTCTTAAACATCTTCTGGACCTGTTTTACGTGATCGTCATCCGTTGTACGAATGAAACGATCGTAAGATGTTCCCATCATATCCCAAAGGCGCTTTATCTCACCTGATACTTCATCAACAAACTCCTTAGGTGATGCACAGCCGGCCTCAATAGCCCTGCTCTCTATCTTCTGGCCATGCTCATCGGATCCCGTCTGGAAGTGTACATTATATCCATCAGCTCTCTTATATCTTGCGATGGCATCTGCAAGGATCGCCTCGTAGGTATTGCCGATATGCGGCTTACCTGATGTATAGGCTATAGCCGTTGTAAGATAATAATTCCCTTTGTTCTGCATGATATATATCTCCTTAATTTAAAGTTCATGAACATTTAAGCAATGATAGCAAAAATATCCGGTTTCATCTACTCGAAGTGATCAGCATCCGATCTAAATCCTTAAAGTTCTATTTCCAGCTCTATCGGACAGTGATCGGATCCAAATACCTCATTATGTATCTTCGCATCCTTCATCTTATCCTTGATCCTGTCGGATACCACAAAGTAATCTATACGCCACCCTGTGTTACGCTCCCTGGCTTTCATTCTGTAGGACCACCAGGAATATGCGCCTTCAAGATCGGGATAGAAGTATCTGAAGGAATCCACAAATCCTGCCTTTAATACTTCCGAAAACTTTCCTCTCTCCTCATCAGTGAATCCGGCATTCTCATGATTGGTGGTAGGGTTCTTCAGATCTATGGATTTGTGGGCCACATTCAGATCCCCACAGTAGATCACAGGCTTCTTCTTATCAAGCTTCTTAATATATTTCAGAAAATCATCTTCCCATCTCATGCGGTAATCCAGACGCTTTAACCCATCCTGGGAATTGGGGACATATACGGTTATGAAATAAAACTCCGGATATTCTAGGGTTATCACTCTTCCCTCGTGGTCATGCTCCTCCACGCCTATGCCATAGGTTACATTTATCGGTTCTTCCTTTGCAAATATCGCTGTTCCGGAGTATCCCTTCTTCTCTGCATAATTAAAATATTGATGATATCCCGGAGTATCAAGCTCCAGCTGTCCTGCCTGCATCTTTGTCTCCTGCAGGCAGAACAGATCGGCGTCCGCCTCAGTGAAATATTCCATGAAGTTTTTTCCCACACAGGCTCTGAGCCCGTTCACATTCCATGATATAAATTTCATATATATCCTCCGCGATAATTTAACCCTGCTTCTTCTTAACCGGAATTTTAGCCTTTTCAACTATCAATACAGGCTTGTCCGCGTTTTTATCCGCATTTTTACCGGACAGTCTGTCCAGATCAAGCTTCCCGGATTTCCTGCTTCTTCCCGAGGAAGTCCCTGTCTTCTTCGATGAGTCTTCCTCTCCGACAGTAAGTACTGCTTTACCTCCGTTTTTCAGCTTTCCAAAAAGTATTTCCGATACAAATAACGGTTTGATCTGCGTATCGATCACTCGCTCTATCTCTCTGGCTCCGTATTCCCTGGTGATACCCTTACTGCGTATATAGCTGAGAGCCTTATTATCAACAGTGATCTTAATATTCTTTGCAGTAAGCTTTACAATGAGCTCATCCAGCTTCTTCTGTGTTATCTGTCCCGCCATCTTCTCGCTCATATGATTGAAGCTTACGATAGCGCTCAGACGATTTCTGAATTCAGGTGAGAATACTCTCTTTACTTCTTCCATCATCACGCCGTCGTTAAATGTCTGTGCCCCGAATCCTATAGACTGCTTTCCGATAAGCCTTGCTCCGGCATTGGATGTCATGATGATTATCACGTTTTTAAAATCAGCCTTCTTACCTCTGCTGTCGGTCAGTGCAGCGTAGTCCATCACCTGAAGCAACACGTTAAAAATATCCGGATGTGCTTTTTCTATCTCATCAAGGAGAAGAACGCAGTTCGGTGTCTTGCTTATGGCATCGGTAAGGAGTCCTCCGTCCTCATATCCCACATATCCCGCAGGAGATCCGATAAGCTTGGATACGGTGTGCTTCTCCATATATTCACTCATATCAAAGCGAACAAATCCTATACCAAGCTCTGCCGCCAGGACTTTTGCCACCTCGGTCTTGCCCACACCCGTAGGTCCCACAAAAAGGAACGATGCTATGGGCTTATTGTCAGCGATAAGTCCGGCCCTGCTCATGAGTATCGCATCAACGATCTTGTTAACCGCTTCATCCTGTCCGAATATCTTCGCTGTGATCCTTCCGTACAGATCCTTTAACTTATCAACTTCAGACTGCTCGGCGGTTGCCTTGGGGATATTTCCTATCTCCGAAAGCACTGTTTCGATCACATCTTTTCCTACAGTCTGCTTCTTTTGTCCCTCGATAGGATGCATACGCCTGTAGGCTCCCGCCTCGTCCATAAGATCGATGGCTTTGTCGGGAAGGAATCTTCCTCCGATAAAATTCCTGCTGAGGTGCACCGCATAAGGCAGCGCTTCTTTTGCATATTTAACACCGTGGAACTTCTCGTATCCGCAACGCAAGCCTTCGAGGATCTTAACAGTCTCCTCTTCATCCGGCTCTTTCACATCTATATTCTGAAAACGTCTGACAAGAGTCGTATTCTTTTCAAAATATCTCCTGTAATCCGAATATGTCGTCGTTCCTATAAAGCGTATCTTACCTTCCTCCAGGTAGGGTCTTAACATACTCGATATATCGGAAGAACCGTTCCCCATCTGGCCGGCACCGATAATGCTGTGTATCTCATCGATAAATACTATCGGCGAGTCAAGCTCCTCGAAAGCATCCATCAGATCTTTGAATCTGAGTTCGAAATCCCCGCGATACTGCGTTCCCGCAAGAAGCTCTGAAATATCCAGACGATATATCTTCGATCCCTTAAGAGCCTCCGGAACCTGTCCCGAATTGATACGCTGAGCAAAACCGTATACGATACTCGTCTTTCCCACACCGGGCTCGCCTATGAGAATGGGATTGTTCTTCTCACGACGAAGAAGTATGCGTATCATACGGTCTATCTCTTTTTCTCTCCCGATCAGCGCATCCCGGTTCTTAACCTTTTCATTTAATATATCCGCATAATCAAGTATGAACTCCTCCGGATCGTCGGTATAATTCCCCGCATCCCCGGAGACCTCTTCTTCTCTCCCCTCTGAAAGAAGCTGTAATGTGGAGATAAATTCCCCTGCATTTCCCACTTCGGACTGGAGATAATACATAGCGAAACACTCATTCTGTTGCGCTATTCCCCAGATCACGTGATAGAGTCTGATCTTACCTGCCCCGCTGTTCTGCGCCGTCTCCACAGCAATCTCTATGGTTGACGCAAATGCATCGGAGATGCGTTTTTCCATATTTGTATCCGACAGATCCTTACGTTTCGGGATCATGTCATTGATAAATTCAGTCAGATTGTCTCTCAACTCATTAATGCTTCCGCCGCACATTTTGACGGCACGCTGAAATAAAGGCACCTCCGTAGCCGCATACATGATATGCTCCGGCGTAACATACTCATTGCCGGCCTTAGCCGCTATCATGAGTGCCCGCTGCATCACTTTTTCAGATATCTCATCAAGTATCATTTATCATCCCCGCAAAAATCTTAAACTTTATCAAGCCTTAACTGAAAAGGAAAACCCTCTGCCCTTGCCCTTTCTACCGCAGCTCTCCGCTTTGTCTCTGCTATGTCAAAAGGGTATCTCGCAACGGCCGCCTGCCCCTCCTTGTGAACCTTGAGCATCAGCTCCACCGCCTCGGGCTGGTTCTTATCAAAGAGCTCCGTAAGGATCGCAACAACAAAATCCATTGTCGTGAAATCGTCATTCAGCATTATCACATCATAAAGCGACGGCTCTTTGAATTTGATCTTGATCCCTGTTTTCTTACTCTGTTCCTTTTTGACCTGTGACATCAGATTATTCCCTTACTTAAACACTCGTATAAAATAAAAGGAGCCGCCAATGCAGCCCCTGTATCTTTCATCTTACTGTTTTCGGAATGATCACTCTTCCGAATCGGCATCATCTACAACAGATGCTAAAGTACTTACAACCGATGTTACCACTGAGGCTACTACCGCTATGATTATAACAACGAGGCCGCCGGCAAGCAGGAAGAAAAGAAATCCCTGATTATCTACAGCCTGTGCTCCCGTATCCGCTGCCATAACAGGCATGCTGTACATAAGAGCACTTAAAAGAACAGCAAAACACATTCGCATTGTCTTTTTCATTGTTAAACCTCCAAAACCGCATCAGCGTACTGAATCACCTGCACAATTTTATCATATTATGCCGAGAAATCCAACTCATCCCATGTAAGCTCTGTCCATATCCGTCAGAACATCTTCCGCCGGTATTTCCTTCATGAACCTGATGACAAAGGGTATACATATCAGGCTTGCAAGCATATCCGCTATCATCTGCGCAGCCTGTATTCCGGCAAAGCCAATAAAACATGGAAGTATCAATAACACCGGAATATAGCATGTGCCGCTTCGAAGAGTTGCAAGGATCGCCGCGTTCTTACTCTTCCCGACGCTCTGAAACAGCATATTCGTGATTATGCTGAGGGGCTGGACGATAACCGCTATACACATACATTTCAAAGCCGGTGTACCGTAAACAAGGGTCTGCTTAATCATTGCGGGATCCGGATCTTCTATAAATATCCTGACTATATGATCCGAGAATATCCAGCCACATGTGCCCATTATGATCATGAGCAGAGTTCCTGCCAGCCACGTAAATCTAAAGCTTTCCCTCAGTCTCTTATATTTTTTTGCTCCGTAATTAAACGCCGATACCGGCTGAAGTCCCTGCCCCACACCTATCATGACAGATCCCATAAAAAGCATCACTCGTCCCGCTATGGTCATTCCCGCTATAGCCGGATCGCCGTAGGGCCCGGCGCAGATATTAAGCGTTATGGTCGAAATACTTCCCAGTCCCTGCCTGATAAGACTTGGGATACCGGTTTTTATTATCAGTAATATATCGGTAAAAACAGCTTTTTTATCCTTAAGTAATCCCTTAAATGAAAATTTAGTGATAGTCTTGCCCGTCAAGAACATCGAAAGCAGTAAAAAACAGCTTATATACTGTGATATTGCGGTTGAAAGCCCCGCTCCGTCTATTCCCATCTTCAGGCCAAACATAAATACAGGATCGGCGATCATGTTGATAATGCCGCCGCTCACTAATCCTATCATGGCATAAAAAGCTTTTCCCTCATAACGCATCACATTGTTTAAGATGCAGCCTGACATCATAGCCGGTCCCGACAAAAGAATGTAGAAAGCATATTTTCTCGCATAAGGCATGATGGTATCCGTACTTCCAAGCATATATACCAGAGGTGTTCTGAACGCCAGCCCGACGACCATCATCACACTGCCCAAAGTGATCCCGCCCATGATCGCAAGTGTGAGAAATCTGTTCGCTTCCTCTGTCCTTGCTTCGCTAAGCTTCCTTCCTATTATGCTCCCGGTCCCGTGGCCAAACATAAATCCCGCCGCCTGGAATATTGCCTGAAGGCTCATGATTATACCTATGGCGGCGCTGGCAGACGTTCCCAGTCTTCCAACGAAAAATGCATCCACCAGGTTATAGATCATGGTCGTGAGCATACTGATCACGGCAGGGATGGCTAATCCCGTGATCAGCTTTGCCGGAGGCACTTTTGTCATTTTGATATATTGTTGTCTTTCTTTATCGTCCATTAGTTTAAACCTGACAATCTGTTTTTTAACCATGACATCATACCACATAGCATATACACAACCAAAACTTCCGATGGAAAGAGAATCCCTACGACGAGAAATTATGCATTGCAAAATGTGCCTAACAATTCCCGATTATGGTAAAATGATCTTTAGGGAAAAATCACTACTATCTTAATGGGGAAACTTTAAATTATGAAAAAGAAAAAAATGAGAGGTATTGCGCTTGTGACTGCTATTGCACTTACTTCCGCAGGATGTGCTGCGGACAAGAATCCTGCTACTCCGGTGAATTCTGCTTCTGAAGGAAATGCTGCTACTCAGACAGTATCTTCAGAAAACGGTACAGGATTTAACGGACCTATGGTCGGTCAGACAGCTCCCAGGGGGGCTGCCACAACAGATGATAACATTCCCGTTCCGGAAGAGGGCTCTGCCCCCGCTCCCAAAACAGGTGATACGCTTATTAATATCGATTTTGAGGACGGTAATACAGGCGATTTTATGACCTTTACCAACGGCGGAGATCTTGAGCTTACAAATACCGCAAGACAGCTTGACTGCAGCATAAACAAATGCGGCAGTGTAGACTACGGCAATCAGGCTTATCTCGACGGCTTTGAACTGGTGCAGGGTTGCGAATATACATACAGCTTCGACATTTGTTCCGATATAGAGCGAACCGTTGAATACAGGCTTCAGCTCAACGGCGGTGATTATCATGCATATCAGGGTGACTATATCAGTATCTCACCGGAAGTTTTACATTTTTCAGTGGACTTCACAATGGAAGAAGCTTCCGATCCCGCGCCCCGTCTGGTGTTCAATATGGGGAAGATGAAAGATATGTCAGCCGATCCGGGAGACCATCATGTATTTATCGATAACATCAGGCTTACCGTTAAAAATGCCGATAACGCCTCTTTGGCCGGTGCCGGATCTCTTCCCGCCTATCTGAATGTTAATACAAATCAGGTAGGATTCCGTCCTGACGATACCAAGACAGTATTCGTAAAGACAGAAAATGACGGTGAAGATTTCTTCGTATGCAGAACATCCGATTCCTCTATAATCTGGCAGGGAAAACTTTCTGAAGCCGCCGATGATCCCGCAAGCAGGGCCAAGACAGCAAGAGGCGACTTCTCGGAAGTATCGGAGCCCGGCAGTTATTATATCTATACTGCCTCCGGCGTATCCTATCCCTTTACGATAGGAGAAGATGTTTATAACGGGTTGTATAAAGATGTTGTATCCATGCTCTACAGACAAAGATGCGGTATGGCTTTGGAAGGTGCTTCCGCAGGAGCCTATGCACATGAAGCATGTCACACAGCTCCCGCTGTCATCTACGGAACCAATACCACAAAGGATGTTTCCGGCGGCTGGCATGATGCCGGTGATTACGGGCGATATGTGGTTCCCGGTGCCAAGACTGTCGCAGATCTTTTTGCAGCATATGAGGATTATTCCCTCACGTCCGATGATATGGGTATACCCGAAAGCGGAAACGGATTCCCCGACCTGCTTGACGAGGCAAAATATGAACTTGACTGGATGCTCAAAATGCAGGATGAAAAGACCGGCGGTGTTTATCACAAAGTAACCTGCAGTAATTTCCCCGCAATGGATGCCGCACCCGAAGAAGAGACAGAAGAACTTATCATCTCTCCTATATCAGTT
The DNA here is from genome assembly GCA_900102065.1 of Lachnospiraceae bacterium XPB1003. Classification (GTDB taxonomy): domain Bacteria; phylum Bacillota; class Clostridia; order Lachnospirales; family Lachnospiraceae; genus NK4A136. Next base: position 90,008 of record FMVK01000001.1, read on the forward strand.
ACGGCAACAGGAGACTTTGCAGCAGTCATGGCAAAAGCTTCTGTCATATATAAAGACCGGGATCCTGAATTCGCTAAAACAGCTTACGGCGCAGCCGTAAAAGCGTGGGATTATATAGCCGACAAGGAGGATACCATCGGATTTCTTAATCCCGATGGTGTGGAAACCGGTGAATATCCCGATGCGGTCACCGCAGACGAAAGATACTGGGCAACAGCAGAGCTCTATTTGGCCTGCCTTGCATCCGCTCCCGGATCTGAAAATGACGATCCCGCAAAATACAGCAGTCGTCTCGAAGAACTCGCAAGACAGTATGATGAAGAAAAGGCTACTCAAAACAGTCAGGCAGGTTCCGACAATGCTTCTCCCGATAACAGATTAGGCTGGGCCGATATCATATCCTACGCCTGGTACGATCTTGCAAAGTCAGATACCGAATTTTCTTCTGCCGCTAAGACAAACCTTACGAATGAAGCAGACAAAATGCTTGAAGCTTCACAGAAAGACAGATATTTCATGTGCCTCGGTACAGATTATTACTGGGGAAGCAATATGGGAATAGCCTCCGATGCGGAACTCTTATATATGGCAGCAAATATATCGGATGATGCAAAAGCCGCTGAATACAGAAGCCTTGCTTCCAGAGCTCTTGATTATCTCCTTGGCGCCAACGCTCTCGGATATTCATTCATTACCGGCTACGGAACCTTCTTCCCGAAGGATATTCACCACCGTCCTTCTCTGGCAGCCGGAAATGTAATGCCGGGTCTGCTTGCAGGCGGTGCCGACAACAGAATGGAAGATCCTTATGCCGAATCGGTTCTTTCCGAAGCAGCACCTTCCATGTGTTATGTGGATAATTCCCAGAGCTACTCCACCAACGAGATCGCTATATACTGGAATTCGCCTTTCATCTATATACTTTCGGCAGAGATGAAGTAAAACCCTTAATATGAAAAGAGCCGCCGGAATAAATCCGACGGCTCTTTTTTTTATAATTTAAAACTTACCTATAAGTTCCGCAAACTGTTCTCTTGCCTCATCTCCTGCAGCGCTGTCCTTTGCACGTTCAGCCGCATTCTTTATATCGGAATCTCCCATATGATCACTTCCTGTGATCACCATCGAAGCTTCGGCTACTGCAGATGCAAAGTTGAAATCATCGGATGCACTGCCTGTTGTAAGTCGTACCGCATATTCTTCTTCAGTGCTTGTATCACCGTCCGGAGCCTTATATCTGATGGAAACCGTACCTACTTCATCGGATGCGGCAGCATCGGTGAGAGTTCTGTCTTCCTGATATTTAAGATCTATGTCCGTTCCTTCTCCCGCGGGAACAAGTTCGTAGAGAACCGTTACCTGGGCTCCTGCACCGACTTCTCCGCCGTCCTTTGTATCATCCGCAAAATCCTCGGCAGCCATTGTCCTATTTTCATATCCGATAAGCCTGTATTCGGATACGGCTGCAGGATTGAATTCCACCTGGAACTTAACATCCTTCGCTACGGTTACAAAAGTCTGTGACATCTTATCGCATAATACTCTCTTTGCCTCATCCATGCAGTCTATGTAGAAGTAGTTACCGTTACCGGCATCCGCGATTGCTTCCATATTTGCATCGGAATAGTTGCCGCTTCCAAAACCGAGAGTAGTAAGGAAGATACCCGTCTCCTTCTTCTTAGTGATCAGATCCACAAGACCCGAATTATCTGTGATACCCAGATTCATATCTCCGTCAGAAGCGATTATTACCCTGTTATTTCCGCCTTCTATGAAATTATCCTCTGCAAGCTTGTATGCCGCTTCTATACCGCCTGATCCGTTAGTTCCTCCACCGTAGCAGTAGCAATGCATATAAGCCTCATCCAGCGCGTCGTCTATTGCATCCTGATCTGTTCCTTCAGCACCTTTAAGAAGCGTTGTCGATGATCCGGAATAAGTTACTATTGATACACTGTCAGCATCTGTCAGGGTATTTGCAAGTTTCTTGAAAGCTATAACAGCGAGGTCTATCTTATCCTGAGATGCCATGGATCCTGATGTATCAATAAGGAATACATAATTGTTTCCCTTATATGAACTCTCCACCTGATTGGCCTGAACCGTCATCATAAGAAGAGTATTATCCTTATTCCACGGACATGTACCTGTTTCATACTGAACCGAAAATGCTCCGGAAGAAACATTGGCATCATCGATCGTATAATCAAAGTAATTAAGCATTTCTTCTGTCCTGACAGCTCCGGAAGGAATATCATTAAGTCCGTATCCGTCATTGACCATTCTTCTGAAATTAGCATATGAACCCGTATCAACATCTGCCGCAAATGTTGAAAGAGGTGTAATGGAAGTATTTAAGAAGCCGTTTTCTTTTACATAGTTATACTCTTCCGTATTGAAAGGTATTTCCGGAGAACATGTCATTCCTGTAGTATAAGACGCATCACACTCTTCAGCGGCACAGGCTGCTTCGCAGGTCTGTGTATACCCTCTTGCGGATTTAGTTCCTCCAAGCAGATTAAATGATCCCCCGTTATTCTTAGACATAAATTTATTCATTTTGCTTTCCGAAGGAACATCTTCTTCATCATCCCACGCAGACAGATCTCTGTCCTTGTCCCCTTCATCTATCACGTTCCCGCTGATGCTTCCACCGTTCTCGGGAATATTCGGTTTTCCCGCACATCCCGCAAGCATTCCCGTAGCCACGGTCAGACATATCATTATTGCCAGCATCCTTTTCTTCATGTTTTTTTCCTCCTTTTTCTGTTTTCCCTTTTTTTCCCTTTAATAGTTTCCCTTATCATTTTTATCGTTGTTAAATGATCCGAGTCTTCTATCTGATAGATATACGGACCAGTTCACGGCTTTTTATGGGATTTTTTCAAATTTTTTTTGATATAATATCAATGGGGTTAACATTTTCGGATACGGGCTTAGATTGCGGCGTATCACTGTTTTTTATTTATCAGGAGGGAAGGTATGAAGCTTACAAAAGGCATCAATCTCGGGGGATTTTTATCGCAGTGCGAATACAAAGAGGAACATTACAAAGAATTCATCACCGAAGATGACATCAAAAAGATCGCAGCTGCAGGCTTTGATCATGTAAGACTGCCCGTTGATTACAATATATTTGAGAATGAAGACGGAAGTGAGAACACGGCATGGATCGAATATGTTACCAAAACCGTTGAATGGGCTGAACATGCCGGCCTTTCCATCATTCTTGACCTCCACAAGGCTCCCGGATACGACTTTAACGATGCGGGAAACAGCGAAAAAAACAATCTCTTCACAAGAGACGATCTTAAAGATCGTTTCTTAAATCTTTGGACCAAGATCGCGGAAAAATACGGTAAATATCCTCATGTTGCATTCGAACTCCTCAACGAAGTTGTTGAAAAAGAGAATGCCGAGCTGTGGAACGATCTTATCTCACGCTCTGTTCAGGCTATCAGAAAGGTCAACAAGGACACGCTTATCATCTACGGCGGAATTCAGTGGAACAGTGTAAAGACTCTGAAACTCCTTGAAAAACCCGTTGATAAAAATGTTCTGTTCACTTTCCATTTCTATGAGCCGCTTATCTTCACTCATCAGAAAGCATACTGGGTTAAGGGAATGGATCCCGATGAAGATATCTTCTATCCCGAGGCAATGAGCTACTATAACGAGAAATCCGAGAGACTCGGCTTCCAGGGAGAGGTTGCCCGTGAAGCCGCTTCAAAAACAATGGGTGCGGAATTTATCGAAGAAATGATCCGTGAAGCCATAGTTGCCGCAGAAGCAGCAGGCGTAGGGCTCTACTGCGGAGAATTCGGTGTTATAGACAGAGCACCGATAGAAGATACATACAGATGGTTTGTTGACGTTAACGAGGTATTCAGAAAATACAATATAGGTTACGCACTTTGGACATATAAGAAGATGGACTTCGGTCTGATCGATGACCACTATGCCCCTATATATGACAAACTCATCAAAATGTGGATGGAGTAAACGGTGGATCTTTCATTCTGTATCATCGGAAAAAATGAATCCTCTCACTTAAGGCGCTGTCTCACGGCATTGAAAAAATGCGGACATGAGATAGTCTTTGTTGATACAGGTTCGTCCGATGACACTGTTGCGATCGCAAGAGAATATACTGACAAAGTATTTTTCTTTGAGTGGATAAATGATTTTTCCGCTGCCAGGAACTTCGCCATGGAACAGGCTTCTGAAGATATGGTCTTCTTCGTAGACTGTGATGAATATCTTGAGGATGATTCATCCTGCATAGAAGCGATCGCTTTAATGGAGGCATATCCCGATGCCCTGGGGCAGATACTGCGCCGTAACCTTTGTGATGACAGTAACGGCGGACAGACTATTTATGAAGATCTGGTGGAAAGATTCTTTGACAGAAGGCTCTATAAATACACCGGACGGATACATGAGCAGCCGGTAAGGCGTGACGGTTCCGTTCCTTCAGCCTGCAGGCTCCCCATGATATTCTCACACGACGGTTATTTGGGAACTCCCGAGCAAAAGAAAAAAAAGGGACTGAGAGATCAGGAGCTTCTTCTTAGAGATCTGGAAGAAAACAGAAAAAATAATATTCCCGATGATCCCTATATTTTCTATCAGCTGGGACAGGCGTCTACTTTGATGGCCGATAAGGAAAAGGCTCTTGAATATTACAAATCGGGGGTGGCGCTTGATATCGACCCGTCGCTTACATATGTACAGATGATGATAACCAACTACGGCAATACTCTTACCGATGCCCAAAGATGCGAAGAAGCTTTGGCATTGGCAAGATACGAAGATCGTATAGACGATTATGCCGATTACTTCACTATGCTGGGGTTCGCTGCACTTCAGGAAAAAAAATATCTGACCGCTATATATTATTATAAAAAAGCTCTGGGAGCTTCCGGACATAATCTTATATTTGCAGCCGGTGCGCTTCCCCACCACAATCTCGGATGTATTTATGAGGCATTCGGAAATTATAAAAAAGCTATCGAACATTTTGAGGCTGCCGACAAGGCAGGACATGAAGGCTCAGCCGCCAGAGCTTCAGCCCTTAGGAATAAACAGGAAAATACTTCCGATAAAGACAATGGGATCTTCCATAATTTTATCTTCATATGTGACGAAGCTACCGATCTCACAAGATTAAATGCATCTATGGATTCTCTCAGAGCGCAGACAGTTGGTTTTGAACATGTAATGGCAACTTTCGTCTGCAGGGCAGACAGTAAAAGTGATCCTCTCTATACGCAGATCAGAGCATGGGAAAATGAATCACCCGATAATATTCTTGTACTTGAATCGGATATTGTCGATAAGAATACAGCAAGAGCAGAAATTCTTTATACCGTTTTGCAATATTCATCCGCCCCTTTAATTACTATTGCGGAGCCCGGAGAGATGATCCATATCGATCACGTACGTACCGTAAGATCCTTTAGCGATCTTCTCATCAGCTATTCACCGGCAGTGATCAGATGCGGATATGTAAAAAATATAAAAGAGCTTTATATTGAACCGGCCAAAGAAAAAGAGCCACAGGCATGGCAGATCCCCGGTGAAGAGTTTTCACGGATCATAACCTCCGCCTCTGCCGGATATTCTTTTTCCGCGGATTCTCTTTCAGGTGATAAAACGGGCGGCTATGTACTGGCAGACATCGGACTGAACCTTATAATGGCATAACAAGATAAAACGGAGATCTATATGGATAATGCGGAATTCAATAAGATAGTTGATGACATAATGAACAATCCCAAATATGCCGACAAACTCACCCGCGCACAGGTTGAAGATATAGTCCGGGCCGAGCTTTCCACCGGTTCAGTGAAGGGCTTCTCTGACGAAGCCGTAAACTCTGCCGATATCAGATCCCAACGCGTCGAGAATTCAGAATATCAAAACAGGCAAGGCCACCCCAAGGTATCTATCGTCATTGTTTCATATGATCACTACGAGCTGACAAAAGACTGTCTGGACAGCATTGAGAGCCATTGCAACGCCGGTGATATAGAAGTCATCCTTATCGATAATGCGTCCTCTGACGGTTCGGACAAGTGGCTCAGTGATCATATAAATGATTATCACTTCGCCATGGTACTCCTCCTCATGGAAAAAAATTCCGGTTTTCCCGGTGGATGTAACATAGGCATCAGAGCCGCATATCCCAAAAGTGATATCTTCCTGCTCAACAACGATACAAGACTCCTGCACAATTCTTTGAGTTTTCTCCAGAAAGCATTGAACCGCAGTCCTCTTATCGGTGCCGTAGGTGCGGTTTCCAACTACGGTTCCAATGATACGGTTGAAAATTATTCTGTCTCTTCTGTTGAGGAATATATCGAATTCGGTAATTCCATAAATATTCCCACCCTCAATCCCATTGAGGAAAAAAGCATCCTGAGCGCTTTTGCGATGCTGATAAAGAGAGATGTGCTCGAGCAGATCAGGTATATCATCATGGACGATAACGGGATCGAGATCCCGGAACGCACGGAATATTTTGATGAACAGTTCTTCCCCGGATATTTTGACGACAACGATCTCTGCCTTCGTATCAGGCTTCAGGGATACAGACTGATGCTGGTTCATAATTCATATATCTATCATGCCGGCTCCAAGAGTTTCAGACAGTTTGATCTGGAGCCTATAAACGAGCGTAATCATTTGAGCTTTATACACAAATGGAACTATGACTGCAGGATATGGCAGGAAACATCCGATTCCGAGCTCGATGTTGAAGATCAGCTGGAGAAATTATTAAAAGACAGATATCCATCCTCTACCGATCCAAAAGATATGAATTTCCGACTGATAGAGATCGGCGCAGGTACCGGCGACTTTATATCGCGTCTTAAATACAAATACCCCAACGCCTATATAATCGGAGCCGAAACAGACGAGACTGCCGTATCATTTTCTCTGGATTCAGCCATGGTGCTGTTTCTTGAAAATGATGAACGTCTCCCCTTCCCTCGAAGAAGCTTTGATTTCATAATAATAAAAAACAGAGACGTTGACTCTGTTTTAAATTCTCACGTGATGACAGAAAAATACGGTTCTTATCTGCTGCCCGGCGGACAGATATTCCTGGCATGATGGTAGGATCCCGGGGAGTCACAGATATCTTAATCTGTCTGCCCATGAGTCATTTCCGGTCTTTTCATTTCCATGGATCGCTATCTCTCTAAGATTATCATCATCCGCAAGAAGTTCTCTGATACGTTCTGCAGACCCTTTGGGATCTTTTATGTCGTAATATATGATATCCCTTCCGTCCTCGAATCTCGATTCCAGATATCTGCTCTTACTGCTCACACAAACACTGCCACACCTCATTGCACCGAATACTCTCTCATGTGAACCGTACGAGAAAAACGGATGAAAATTAAGTACGATCTTCGCCCTCGCCATTAGGAACGGACACTCTGCCGGATCCAGATATTCTCCGACAGTCACATTTTCTCTGTGACTCTCCGCAATATCCTCCCAGCCGGATCCATGTATCTCCAGCCGGATTCCCTCATCCGCCAGAGCCTCTATCATCTGCTTTTTTAGATGATGAAGTGCCGTATAGTGCACCGTCTTGAGCAGGATCGCTGTCAGCGTCATCCTCTCTGCCGCATTAAGATTTATACCTTTTTCTTTTTCATACAGGCTGACCGCCATATCTTCCTGCATATAGGGATCGGATATGAGTGCTTCATATGCAAGATCATAAAACTCATCATCCTTTATACCCGGGATACCTGTTGCGGGATAAGTTACAGACATCTGATGTCCCGTTCCAAGATATAAAACGTCGATATTTTTTTCTGTTTTTATCTCTTTACATATATGTTCCTGCCCTCTGATCAGGGCAGCATCCTCTACTGACAGCCCACCATGAGGAAGAAATTCTATCCGTCCCTTTAACATCGGGAAACTCTCTGCCACCGCATCTGCCTGATGTCTGTCCACACAATAGAACTTCAGTCTTTTTATATATAATGCAACGGAAAATGATTCGAAATAATACAGTGGATGATCAACAAGAATGTCTGCCACTTCCGCATCTTTCTCTGCCCAGTAAAACATATCATGTCCGGGAAGCATGGCGCTTACGCCTATATTATTAAAGCATATCACACGGGTCGATGAGTCGATCCGCGGATCCAGTTTAATCAGCTCTCTTTCGAATCCCTCTTTGTCACTGTAGTCCAGAAATACAGCATCATCGCAGCCTTTTGCCATGGCATCCAAAAAAAGGTTCAGATGTATATTATTTCCCTTTATGAATATCTGCATATCTTTGACCCTCTTTTATACTTACTGTATAATTGTATAAAACATCTGTTATTCGCACAAAAGGAGAGAAATCTTGAGTGGTATAATCGCAGGAAACAGCAGATCCGAACAACAGTTATTCGAACTCCTTAAGACTATTCCTGATGAAAATATTCTTTGTTTTCTCTCAACGGAATCCGGCGATGAAACTCTTTCCGGTCTTCCGGTCCTTCCCTATGAAGAAGGCATCCTTCTGTACCGATCGGGTAAGGTCGATCACTTCTATATCACTCCCGGAGAAAAACTGAAAGCTGATGCCACAGCATATACATTTCTAAGGCTCGGAGTGGCAGAAAGTGATATCTGGTATGTCTCACAGGATTATGACATAACGCCTTTCTTTGAACGCCGTGAGCTCTCATATCTGGAATACCAGGTTGCTGACAACTGCAACATGAACTGCTCTTCATGCTCCCATTATTCCAATCTGATAAAAGGAAATGTGCTGTCAGACTATGAAAGTACACGCAACGGTTTCTTAAAGCTAAAAAAATATGTGGATAATATCTGTCTCATAAGGGTCCTTGGCGGCGAACCTCTTCTCAATCCCGATCTGGATAAATATATCGCCATGAACAGGGAGATCTTCCCCTATTCAAGGATCGAGATAGTCACCAACGGTATCCTTGTCAGATCAATGCCGGATCATCTTATCCGCTCCATAAAAGATAACGGTATCGTGATGAATATTTCATTTTATCCTGCCATGAAGGAAAAAATGGCTGAAGTAACCGCTCATCTGGACAGTTTAAATATCCCTTACTTTGTTTCTCCCATGATAAACGAATTCTGCAAAGTTACGGATCCTTCCGGCTCACAGAATTCCGCAGATAGTTTTAAAAAATGCACATGGCGTTACTGTACGATGCTTCGCGATGACAGATTGGGCCTGTGTGCATTTTCATTTTTAACAAAATATTTTAATGAATATTATAAGGAATTCCACCTTCCCGAAAGCGGAAGCTTCTCACTTAATGACCCGGATCTCACATCCGAAAAGATCATGAGAAGACTTAACACTCCTATCGAATTCTGTTCCTACTGCAAGCAACCCGGCGATCCCTGTGAATGGAAGCACGGCCCGGCAGGTAGTGGTATTCCCAGAGACATCATCATTGATCAGCCTTAAGTTATCGTCAATCCCACTTTTTCCAGGGTGCGCTGCCGCTCATCCAAAGCTGTTCAAGAACTTTCTCTTCTCTTAAAGTATCCATACACTGCCAGAAACCATGATGCGGATAGCTTTTAAGCTCTCCCTCTTCGGCAATCCGCTGAAGCGGCTCCCTCTCAAATACAGTACTGTCACCTTCTATATAATCGAATATATCCGGCTCCAGAACCATGTATCCTGCATTGATGGGTATACTGTCGTCAGAAGCCTTTTCTCTGAAGGATCTTACGGAATTTGCCTCATCGATATCAAGAACACCCTTTTGCTGTTCCTGAAAAACAGTTGTGAGTGTCGCCATCTTCTTGTGTCTCTGATGAAAAGCCATAAGCTCTGCCAGGTTGATATCGCTCACACCGTCACCGTAGGTCATCATAAACGGTTCATTACCGATATACTTCTGGATCCTCTTGATACGTCCACCCGTCATTGTTTCAAGACCTGTATCAACTATAGTCACTTTCCAGGGCTCTGTTCTCTTATCATGATAGATAACGGAGTTTTCTCTGGTAAAGTCAAAAGTGACATCCGATGTTGAAAGATAATAATCCGCAAACCATTCTTTTATCATGTGCTGTTTATATCCGGCACAGATTATAAAATCATGGAATCCGTAATAGCTGTATTCCTTCATGATATGCCATAATATCGGCATCCCGCCTATCTCAACCATGGGCTTGGGTCTGAATCCCGATTCTTCCGATATCCTTGTTCCCTTACCACCTGCAAGCAGTACAACTTTCATTTTCTACCTCCGCAACCGCACATGTTAATTCTTAAAACACTCACCTAAAATTTTATGATCTTACTTATCATCCAGTTTCTTTTGTAACTCTACCATCATATCATATGTTTGTTTCTTAAGGACAGCTACATAAAATTCAATATATTCGTTAAAATACGGCTTATCCTTATAGGCTTCAAAAACCTTCTCCCTTATCATATCCTGCTCGCCTTTGGCGATACGATTCTGATCCAGCTGACATCTTATCATCCACGGAGTCATGAAATTGAATAAAAGATCTCTTTCCAGCCATTCATATCCTTCTTCGGTCAGATCACCCGATCTCAGATATTTCTTCAGATGATTGGTATAATTTATATAAAAGATCTCGAAAAAAGTATCAAATATCTTACTCTTATCTCTTTCCTGAACCCTTATCCAGTCATAAGTCAGGATCATACATACACCCTTTCTTTTAAAAGATTCCAGAAAAGCAGGGACCTGCCACAGACAGGTATCACATTCACTATCCATCTCATCAAGATAAGGGATATCGTCTTCCCACAATCCGAATTCGCCTATCCATGTCACGTAATAGCTGATCTTTCTGAGGATATCATCCATACATGTAAAGACTTCAACTTCCGGTTCAGCCTTCCCCAGTTCCTGATTTGTTAAGATAACAGGTCTCTCATCGGTGCAGCTCTTTATGAGTTCCACAAGCAGATCGAGACTTCCGTTACAGAAACAATTTGAAGTATTGGATAGCTTTCTGTAAAGCCCGTTACCGCACCTCATAACCTTTGGAAAGTTCCTGTCCTTGATATCCGTTTCGTTGCGGTTATAAACGATATTTTCATATTTTTCCGCATACTCTCTGCACACGGCTTCAGTATCGTCATCAGAACAGTTGTCTGAGATGACCAGTTCCAACTCTCCATTCACAAAACACTTCTCGGCGATAATTGATGTTATCGTATTCTTTAACCTCTGAGACTCGTTTTTTGTCGGAATACACAGACTTACTATCGGTTTACTCAATTCTTTTTCCTCCATAAAAAGAAATCAAATATGATAAAATCATAAATGTGATCACGTGTTCTTACCGATCACCACTATAAGGATCAGATCCCGTTTTGCAAAGGAGCCTCCATGGACTTTTCTGTATGTATGATAATGAAAAATGAGGAGAGTGTTTTAGGTAAATGTCTTTCATCCTTAAGAGACTTCAACATTCCCACATCAAATATCATCATCGTTGACACCGGATCCACAGATTCATCCGTAGAGATTGCAAAGTCTTTTGGCATTACTCCCTATGATCATAAGTGGAACAATGATTTTTCTGAAGCCAGAAATCATGCAGCATCTCTTGCTCCTACCGACTATGTCCTTACTCTTGATGCCGATGAGTATATCACAGCTTTTAACAAAGATTCCTTTGATGAGATGGTCAATGCATCTCCCTCATCCATCGGTCAGATAATCTGCCACAATATCATCATGGCGGACGGTATCGAAAGTATCCAAAGCAGTCCCCTGGAACGCTTTTACAACAGGACTGCAGCACATTATGAGCACTCGGTCCACGAACAGATCACTCCATTCTCCGGAAGGCCTTCTTATATCAGGCTCCCGTTAGAGATCACTCATACAGGATATTGTCTCAGTCCCGAAAAACTGGAAGCCAAGTCCCGCCGCAATATAGAGCTCTTAAAAAAAGAACTTTCAATCAATCCCAAAGACCCTTATATTTTTTTTCAGCTCGGTCAGTCTTATCTGCTGATGCGTGATGAACGATCCGCCCTCCCCTGGTTTGAGCAGGGTCTGGATCTTGAACTCGATCCTTCCATCGAATACGTTAACATGATGGTGACGGGATACGGTCAGTGTCTCATCGCCTGCGGCGAAAATGAAAAAGCTCTTGAGCTTTCAAAATATATGGATATATTCGGTACCGTACCCGAATATGTATTTATGATGGGAACGATCTATATGAATAATCAGCTGTACGGCGATGCGTGTTCCTGCTTTGTTAAGTGCCTTTCAATGAAGGAAAACCGCACCAAGGGCATTACAAGTTTCTTTGCTTTTCATAATCTGGGCGCCATCAGTGAACTTCTCGGAGATAAAGCCATCGCCATCGATTTCTACAAACGAGCCGGTGATTATCCGCGCTCTCAGGCCCGCTTAAAAGCCCTTACCGAGGAGTAACTCACCCTTCCCATTTTTCCCTAAATTTAGCCAGGTTATCCTCTAACAGTTTTCGATATTTCTTATTGTCTTTTCCAAAGCTTACACTTCCGTGATGATATACGAACGCATTCCTGCAAAGGACATTATCGTAACCTGCTTCCTTAACCCTGTAACCGTAATCCATATCCTCAAAATTGCCGGGAGAAAAGCGTTCGTCAAGCTCACCTATTTCATCCCATGCTTTTCTCTTTATCAATAAAGCAAATCCTACAAGCCACTGCCTGTCTTCCCACGGATCCGCCATAGGAACATTTATATTAACAGCCAGATTCCTGCAGGCCTCAAAAGATGTTTCTTTTCCGATGACCATCTGTGAATTGGCGGCATAATTTGTAACAGCACCTGAAGCCGCAACATTATCTCCGGAGTAAAGCCCCATCCTCAGATTAAAAAGTGAATTGGATAAAAGTATCGTATCATTGTTAAGCAGGAATATATCATTTCCCGCAGCAGCCGCTCTTGCTCCTATATTACATCCTTTGGGAAATCCTTCATTCTTATCGTTGAATATACCGATCATGTCATTTTGTGCTTTTATATATTCTGCAGTACTGTCTTCGGAAGCATTGTCCACTACAATGATCTGAACCGCGTCGGCAGGACATGTTGCACGTATGCTGTCAATGCATTTCTTTGTTTCTTCGACATTATTATGAGCCAATATGATGATCGATGCAGGAGTAACCTTGATCTCATGCCTTTCCCTAAGATCATTCCATGCGGCATTTATTATCGTCTTATCCTCTTCATTATCACAGAAAAATAATGCATTTTCATAGCAAAGATAAGCCTGGTCCGGATTCTTCTCCTGCAGGAAAGATGCTAACATAAAGTACATCTCATGATCACAGGGATCCTTTTTGAATGCCCTATACAGTACTGATAATGCACTATCATATTCACCCGCTTTAAACATAAGATCTGAAGCCATTATCAGACATCTCGCGGAAGGATCATCATTCAAAAGCTCCGTCACTTCTCCGATAGCTTTATCCCATTGTCCGGAATTTATATATCCGGCGGCACTTTCTTCTCTTCTGAGTTTTTTTAACTTTCTGTTTTTATAAAGTGCCTCATCAAAAACCGGAATATCTGTCCCAAACAGGATTTGTTTTCCGTATAATGCCGCAAAAGAACAAAGCTCTACAGCATTTCCTTCTCTCGACGTTATAATATTATCGGAATTAATGACAAGCGATTCTGTATCAACCGCCTGATCATCTATCAGCTGTATAAGGCTGTCGCTTTCACTGTATTTCTCCAGCTCAGCCATTACCAGCTCACTGCCTCTCCTGCGTTCCTCTTCGGAATCACCTGGGACAAGTATCACAAGCTGTGCTTCCCTGTTATCAAATGTCCTGCAAAACTCTTCTATGACTTTCGGATATGTGCAGTATTCTTCCTTCCAATCGGCAATATATAAATATATAGGAATATCCTCTCCCATTATCGCCACAGGAGAGCCGTTAACATCCGCTTCTTTATTCCGGATATTCTTTCCATACTTCTTTGTAAAGTCGTAAATATCTCCCTTCAGATCTTCAGACATGGTTGGCAGCACTTCCGCAGGGCATTCCCACCATCTGATCCTCATAAGCGAATCAATCGTCTCTTCATCGAAACGGTATCTGACTACTTTTGCAGGATTCCCTGCTACTATTGCATAGGGAGGAACATTCTTTGTTACAACCGCTCCCGCTGCCACTACCGCACCGTCACCTATATATACGCTTCCGATAATGACCGCCCCGTATCCTATCCAGCAATCATTACCGATTATTATCTGTCCCTTTCTCCTGTGCTTATAACCGATATTCTTTATTCCTTCTATCTCTCCCTGAAATACAGAATCGATATCGTGATCTATATCCGTCAGGAAACGGATATTTTCCGCAAGGGAAGAAAATCGCCCTATCTGCAGACTGCATACCCCGTCACCCCGCATATCAGCGCCCGTTTCCATACATGCATCGACGATATAGCTTCCCCTGTCGATATATACCGCAGGAAAATTCTTTCCCGATGCACCCATATCTGTTAACAGTCTTGCCTGCTCTTTGATCTGCCCCGGCTCAAATGATAGATTAAGATACATAACCCCTCAGCTTAAATTCCGAATACTTCTTTAGTCTTATTTATTATCCTTGATACAGCCTTTGGATAGCTGTATTTTTCCTTCACTCTTTTATATCCTGCTGCCGCTATATCCAGTCTTTCCCGATCGTGCTTCAGATAATAATCCGCTTTCTCCGTCATTTCATCGGCACTGTGAGCTGTAACTATCTCTTTGCCCGACTCAAAAAGTTCCTCTATCTCCGGTCTCCAGTCAGTCAGACAAAAACCGCCATAGGCCATTATGTCAAAGACCCTCTGGGGTATTCCTGTCTCTATTCCGGACATAGTGATATTTATATTTATCTTAGACGAAAGAAAAACCTTCGGCATACCTTCGTCATAAGAAACATATCCTTTGCATTTAAGCTTATCTTTCAGATCCCCGGGAATATCCTTTGACGTATAAAGAGTAACCTGCATTTTTTCCGAAAGTTTTCTTAACGCTTCTATTCTGTCTCTTGAAGATTTCTCATAAGCCAATACCAGTGTTTCAACCAGAAAACGCGGAGATATATTATAAATTTCTTCGCCCTCATGACTCATTCTTTCATATATGAATCTGATATATTCATCAGACACCTTATTGAATACTCCGCTATCCTTATCCCACTTTCCCGTTACGGAAGTTATGAGCTTATTACCTTCTTCAAGTACGGTTCCGTCAGTCCCGGCAAAGAGACTCTCTCTTATACTGTCGGAATACAGATTTCCCACAAATGAAATATCGCTCTTATATTCCGCAAGCTCATTTTCAGACGGAGCAAAAGTTCCCGCTTTGGTGATATTTCCTGCAAGAGGTTCATAGAAAAGATTCTTCAGACCCGCTTCTTTTAAGCGGCTAAATTGAGTCTTGTCGAACACAAATATAATGTTGGTGTCATACAGTGCTTCCCTCATATATAAAGCTCTTTGAGGAGAATCGTAGACCCACGATATATAGATACGGTTTTTCTCGTGACATGCCTGAGCCACAACCGCGCAGAAATCCTGAGTTATAACGATCTCATCTCTGCTCCCCTGATCCAACACAGACTTAACCTTTGAAAGGATCTCATCATCATATTCGGAATCAGGCACCAGTATCTGTCCTTCTCTGGCTTCATACCCCAGCTCGATCAGTCCCCAGAGTATACCGCTGAGAGTAGTTATAGTTATCTCAGGTTGAAAATATAAGAATTTTGGTTTCATGATCATAACCCCACCTGCTGCAATCAGACAGAAGCTGTTAGATTGCCCCCGCGCAACATATGTTTATTTTACCATAAATACCATCCTGTCTCACACAAATAAAAAACTGCAGTATCTTTCGATACTGCAGTTTTATCATCGGGTGATTTATTATCATCCGAGGAGAGAAAGCACATTCTGGTTTGACTGATTTGCCTGGCTGAGCATTGATGTTCCGGCCTGTGCAAGAATGTTGGCATTGGAGTATGTTACCATCTCTGTTGCCATATCTGTATCTCTGATAGCTGCCTCAGCAGATGTTGTATTCTCTACTACGTTATCAAGATTCTTTATAGTATGCTCAAGTCTGTTCTGAACAGCACCGAGATCAGCTCTCTGTGAAGATACGCTTGCAAGCGCTGCCTTAACCTGTGAGATTGCATCTTCCGCAAGAGAATTATCCGCTCCGGATACGCTTACTCCGCTGATTCCGATTCCGCTTGCACTCATTGCTGCGATCGATATTGCAATATACTGACCGGACTCTGCACCAACCTGAAGGTTCTTTGCGCTGAAGGATCCGTCAAGAAGATTCTGCTCATTGAATGTTGTTGTGGAAGCAACTCTGTCGATCTCGCTCTTAAGGGCCTGTACTTCCTGATCAAGATATCCTCTGTCGGCACTTGTAAGAGTATCATTGGAAGCCTGAACTGCAAGAGTTGTCATACGCTGAAGCATGTCATGAACTTCTGCAAGTCCACCTTCTGCAGTCTGTACGCAGGATATTCCGTCCTGTGCATTCCTGCTGGCCTGTGTGAGACCCTTGATCTGACGACGCATCTTCTCGGATATTGCGAGACCTGCTGCATCATCGGCTGCACGGTTTACTCTGTAACCGGAAGATAACTTCTCAGTTGACTTAGCCTGTGCACTGGTGGTAAGACCTAACATTCTGTTACTGTTCATTGCGATCAAATTATGCTGTACTATCATCTCTCTCTCTCCTTAAATGATATACTTTTTTATTTATCAGCTCCGTTATTTTTTGGCGCTCCCTGCGCCTTACAATACATATATCGGACCAGATCCTCATTACTTAACAGGAAAATCAAAAAAAAATTAAAAAAATCCCGAATCCTGTAAAACAGGGCTCGGAATCTGATATTTCACATACATGAAAGGGCTGCCCTTTCGGACAGCCCCTTCTTTGGTAGTTTTAATACGGTTTCGAATGTCAGTCTTAGCCGAGAATTGAAAGTACGTTCTGGTTGGACTGATTTGCCTGAGCAAGCATTGATGTACCAGCCTGTGCAAGGATGTTGGCATTCGAGTATGCAACCATCTCTGTTGCCATATCCGTGTCGCGGATAGCACTCTCGGCAGATGTTGTATTCTCTATAACATTGTCGAGGTTCTTGATTGTGTGCTCAAGTCTGTTCTGAACGGCACCGAGGTCAGCTCTCTGTGAAGATACGCTCTTAAGAGCATTCTTGATAGTAGAGATTGCAGATTCAGCATTTGTGTTGTTGGTTCCGGATACGGATACACCGCTTACACCGATACCAGATGCTTTCATGGAAGCGATCGAGATACCGATATACTGACCGGACTCTGCACCAACCTGAAGGTTCTTGCCAGTGAATGATCCATCAAGAAGATTCTGCTCATTGAATGTAGTTGTTGAAGCTACACGATCGATTTCAGACTTAAGGGCCTGAACTTCCTGATCAAGATAAGCACGATCTGTTGATGTCATGGTCTCGTTGGAGGCCTGAACTGCAAGAGTGTTCATTCTCTGAAGCATATCGTGTACTTCAGTAAGAGCACCTTCAGCGGTCTGCACTGCGGATATACCATCCTGTGCATTTCTGCTGGCCTGTGTTAAACCTTTGATCTGACGACGCATCTTCTCGGAAATAGCGAGACCTGCTGCATCATCGGCTGCACGATTTACTCTGTAACCGGAAGATAACTTCTCGGTGGACTTTGCCTGAGAGCTAGTCGTAAGGCCTAACATTCTGTTGCTGTTCATTGCTGTTAAGTTGTGCTGTACTACCATAATATTTTCCTCCTTGAAATTGGTTTATGTGGCATCCTTGCCACGCTTATTGGTTGTTGCAACCTCTCGGCTGCTTGTATTAATTATATCGGATAAATTATCCGATAGTTAATACCATTCTTTAAATTTTTTTGATTAATTAAAAAACTTCTTACTCAGTTGCTAATGCAATATTAGCAAAATATCGAAGTCGTTTCAACTTCTTTTTGTTAGATTTTTAGTATATTTTTTTGTACACTATTTTTTCTTGTCCATAAGCTGAGGATCCACCAGATTTATCCGGTTCATTGCCGTATAATAACGACTCGCTGCCTGTACGGAAACTTTAGTCTGTTTTATCTTCTTTCTGCTCTCACCAAGCCTTATCTTTACAAGAGAGCTGTTCCTGGATTCTGCTGCCTGTATAGCATTGCTTTGCTCGGTAACATATCTGATCTGATCCTGAAGCGTAGCTATCTCGTTCCTATACTTTTCCTTATTGCTTACAAGATCATCTTTTATCCTGTCAAATACGGCATTGAACCCGTCATCAAGCTTTACCAGATCTTCGATGAGCTTTCCTTTCTCATCGAGCATCCGGTCAAATTCCTCCCAGTCCGGCTCCTCAGCTTCAAGAGCACTGCGCTGTTTATCCGTTCCGTCAAGAATGGCCTTCAGGACAGCCTTCTTTTCTTCCATACTTTGAATAAGCGTCTTTAAGTACTGTTCCGGCATATGCATTTACCCCTGCGGTGTCTGCTGCTTTGCTTTCTTCATAACCTCTTTCCATGTATCTCTCATGGATCTGATATGTCTTACAACCTCTTCCATGATCTCTTTATCTTTGGTCATGTTGGCTTCAACCAGTCGCTTTTCAAGATAAACATATACTCTGTCAAAATCCTGTGCAACGGGATATTTGAAATTAAGAGTATTTCTGAATTCCGTGATTATACGCTGTACCTTAGTGATATTGATATGTGCTTTTTCTATATTTTTTTCTTCAATAGCCTGTATAGCGATATTTCCGAACTTGATAGCCCCCTCATAGAGCATGAGCGTCAGTTCCGCCGGAGTTGCCGTTGATATTGAGTTGGTCTTATACTGCTCGTAAGGATTTCTAGTCATAATTTTACCTCCACAGGATGAAATCAAGCCGCCTGCCTGTACACAGACTGACGGCTTGTATTCATTCCATAAAAATCATTATCATCTCATTCCCAGCATAGAAGATACTGCGCTCTGATTGCTGTTCATGTTGGCAAGAGCTTTCTCCATCGTAGTGAACTTATCGTACCACTTATCTTCGATGTCGGATATCTCCTGCTCAATATCCTTGATCTTGGTCTCCCAATCACTCTCTTCCTTGGATAACTGCTTGTCGTTGTATACCTTATAGATACTGGACAGATTCGAATTACCCGACATCTGCTTAAAGAGAGCGTTGTACATGGTATCCGAGAATTTCTGGAAGAACTTGGTTACCTTCTCGGGATCCGACGCGATCATACTCTTTAACTTATCTTCTTTTCCGGCAGTACTCTCATCATCGGGATTTCCGTCGATATGAAGAGCATATCTTTCATTTTCTTCGGTATCGAAGTATCCACCTGTAGCAATCCCGAAATCTGCAAGATACATCTTTATAGGATCGCCGTTCTTGTCAAGACCGAACATAGCCTTGCCGTCTCTGTCGGTATCAAATCCCTGCAATGTAACATTGATCATTGCCTGTCTGACATCATAAAGCTGGGAATTTCCCGAAAGCAGTCCGTCCTTGATCTTGGTTTCCCACTCTTCGATCTCTTTATCTGTCATCTCCTCCTTCTGTTCGTCAGTAAGAGGATCGTATTTTCTGGCAGGATCCGCACCATATGCCTTGGACATCTCATTGATGATGCTGTTGTATTCCTTGATCATATCCTTGATGACATCGTATACAGCATCGTAGTCGGTACCCGTTGTAACGGATATCTCCTCGTTGGGATTGGCCGGCATCGAATTGATGGTATAGGTACTTCCGTTGATCGAGAATGTATTATTCTCGGATGTAAATACCGCATTATTAAGAATAAGCTTTGCATTAGATCCGTCAACTTTGGACGCTCCGGATTCCTTGGTAAGCCCAAGCTTACCGAGAGTCGCAGCTGTAGTGCTGTCGAGGGAACCGAACGCCGCGCCTACGGATGAGAACGCGAAGTCACTCTTTTCACCGCTGGTCTTTGCGCTGATAAACATTCTGCCGTTAGCCGCATCATAGTTAGCATTAACGCCTGCGCTCTTGAGCGCATCAGCGAGACCTTTCATACTGTTAACAACAGTCGCTCCGTCTCCCGCATCTTCTCCGCCGATCTGGATTACCTTTTCTTCTCCTGTCTTTGTCTTGAAAGAGAACTGACTTCCTGCGGTAATGCTAAGCTTTTCAACCAGATTGTCATCAGCTCCGAGTACCTTGGACTCGCCTTCCTCGGTATACTTAAGAACATCACTGGTCAGATAAGCTGCATTGGCAGTCTTAACGATCTTTGCAGTCTGAACTCCGTCCGTCGCACCTGCTCCCGGGATAACCGACAGCGCGTTGTTGGACGTTGTAGTCTTTTTCTTTGTGTACGCATTGGAAAGCCTGTTCTTGGAGAGTGTCCCCGAATAGAAGGACATGATCTTGCTGTTCATAGACTTCCATGCATCCTGGGTCCACTTATTTTTTGTAAGTGATCCCTTGGCCTTATTGAGCCTTAAGTTTGCTTTTGACGTGTACGCTGAAATGATACTCTCGGTATCAAGTCCGGAGTTCAGCCCGGTAACACGTAAAAGATCCGATGCTCCCATAGGTCATGACCTCCTTTCTTCATCTCTTCTCGTCAACAACAAGTCCGGCGTATTCCCAGACTCTTGCGATCATATCCAGCGTCTTCTCCGGAGGAAGTTCTTTGATGACTTCCTTCGTCTTCTTGTCCACTATCTTGATGGTAATGCGGTTGGTCTGCTCATGGATACCGAACTCTGAAATATAGTTGGTATTCTTTTTCTGCAGCTCCTTCATTGCCTTACGGATAGCTTCTTCCGTTACCTGCTGAGAGTTAGGCTGTTTGGCAGCATTATTCTGTCCGCTGTCATTTCCATGACTCTCATCATCTGTCTGTGTTTTTGCGACCGAAATTGTGGAACTGTCCACCTGCGGAGCATTGGACTCTATAGGCTGACCTTCCATGGTCTCTGATGTCTGCGCCTCCTGCACTGTAGGGCGCATTGCCTGTGCATTGTAACTCATTGCACTTCCTAATGGTTCTACTGTCATTTTTCTCACCTCCATGTGAAAATGTTTTGCCTACCGGTAACTTATATTAGACGGTTCACCACCGCATAATAACGATCACATTTTCACATCGCACTATCTATATCGTCATTTCATCGATAAAAAATAATACGATGCAAGATCAAAATCATGAATTGAACAATTTGTTCAATGCATCGGGAGACTGTTCTGTCATAGCTTCCCTGTTGGATGCCTGTATCTGCTCGTAGACTTCATTCCTGTAGATTGGAATCTCTTTGGGCGCCTTGATACCGATCTTGACCTGGTCTCCCTTGACCTCAAGAACGGTAACCTCAATATTGTTATTTATGATAAGGGCTTCGCCCTTTTTTCTCGATAATGCTAGCATATTAACACCGGCCTTTCATTTGCTGTTACTTTTTATCAGCGGAGTTTTCCTTGCGTGATTTAAGGATATCATAAATAAAGAACTTAACCGGATAGTCATCTTCCAAAACCACCTGAACAGCTTTACGTGTGTCGACATTAACTACAAGCGGAGCCTTGAGATTAACGCTCATCTTGGAAAGATCCGACGGAACGGTGATGGTAACGAGTACAAGAATATTCTCACCTTCTCCGATGACCTTCAAAAGATTATCATCAACCAGCGGATTGTAATCTTCCTTTGCGATAAGAGGATCAACAACCGGCATTGCGAATGTAGGTTCCTGTACGGACTGGAGCCATCTTATGCCTGCCTGATCACCCTGCTCTGCATCATGAATAAGAGCAAAATCAGTAAGATCCGGGAATCCGACTATACCGTTCGGAAACTTTATCATCTTGCTGTCATCAATTGTAACTTCCCCAAAAATCCTTGTTTTTATCTGCATTTGACCTTCCCTCCGCTCACACGTCTGTAATAAATTTGGAGATAAAAATCCGTCGGCATGTTAAAAATATACATCCCGACGAATTCATTTTATCATCTTTTGTGCAAAGTGACAAGTTGTGTTTATAAATAGTTAAGAAGTGTAGTCTGAATCATCTTTCCGGTAGCCATGAGTGCGGCTTCGTAGGAAACCTGAGCACTTGAAAGCTGTACCGCAACTTCGGTTGCATCAGCATCTTCGTTGTTGGACTGAAGCTCTTTGAAAGTAGTCTGCTGATCTGAAAGTCTGTTCTTTACCAGATCCAGCTGCGCTCCTCTGTTCCCCATCTGCGTGAGTGCTTCATCTGCCACATCGAGATAACCCTGCATCCTGGTTATATATTTGCTGAATGTCTTCTGAAGCTGATCCGTAAGATAAGTCTGTGCCTTCTTTGCCGCAGCCAGTTCCGCATTTATATCTTCAAGCTCACTGTCACTCTTGGTCTTGTCATTCGAAAGGCCTTTGAGCATTTCCACCTGACTCATAACATCCTTTAATCTGTCCGCTATATCAGTTACCTCACTGACATCACGTCCCAGGGATGTTGAAAAGATATCCGCCGCATATGAATTAACCTGTATCTTCTGGTTGAATCCGATCTGATACTCTATCGGCTGATCCCATATTCCGCTGTTCTTATAGTCCGCATTATATTCAATATTTGCGGGATCCGTACTGTCAGATCCCTGCGGGAATCTGTTGCAATAGAAATAATGCTCGGGTCTCAGATCTGTAGTCCTGAATTCAGACTTTTCATAAGTTACCGAAAGTTTTCTGTGAGTTCCGTCCGCATTTTTCGCATTATTTATAGCATCATACACATCACGGCTCATCACCACTTCACCGGTTTCCTTGATCACCCGGAATACACCTGTGCCCGTTGCTGCCGCATTATATGCTGCGTCTCTGTCGGTAGCAACGGTAGCCGTTGCCGGGATACCTGCAGGCAGCGGATCTCCGTCAACCGCCGAAAGACTGATGGCCACATTATCCAGGTTATCATAGCCTACTCTGAATCTGTAATACTGCATTGATTCGATGGACTGTTCCGTTACTTCATCGGCGGATCCCGGTCCGTATGTTGAGAAATTGGACGAGGTGATATCCGAGAGCATTCCGGTATCCACATATGTCATCTCATCAAGATCGTTAAAATCAAAAGCTTCCGTGATCTGATATGTCTCATTCTCCGGTACCTCCGTTCCAAAAGAAAGAGACGTATTTGTTCTGTATCCTGTAAATATATATCGTCCCGCATAATCTGAATCACCGGTACGATATACTTCATTCTTAAGTTCGATAAGGCTGTCTATCATAACAAGCTTATCTTCTACCGTGTACTGATCCGAAGCGCCGCTCTCACACTTTTCTATCATTCCCGTGATGGCAGATATGGTCTGCTTTGCGGAACCTTCCGTAAGCTGCAGCCAGCTGGATGCATCCTCTATATTTCTCTTGTAATACTGATCTATCTGAGCAACATCGCTTCTCAGTCTCAGTGAACGGATGGCTACAACGGGATCATCCGACGGCTTGTCAACCTTCTTTCCGGTAGCAAGCTGTGTATTGAACTTATCCTGCTGAACCTTATTGTTATTTATATTACGCAGAGAATTATTCTGCATGACCTTATTCGTGATCCTCATGTTGTATCCTCCTGCTTTGCATGATTAGACACTGATACTTTCACTGAATATATCGACATGATCTCTTATAATACTAACATACCTTTCGAAAAAATTTTGAAATGATCGCGTTCATCCGATAAAAAAACCGGCAGGAGTCATTTCCCGCCGGCTCTTATCATACTCCCGTCTGAAGTATCAGTCTGTCATATATCTCCGTAAGAGTCTGTATCATCTTGGATGCCATATTATATTGCTGCTGGTATTTGGTTAGGTTCACAGCCTCTTCATCATTATCTACACCGAATACCGACAGTCGCTGGTTCTGGATTGAATTCTGCAGATACTGATAATTATTTGTGAAATTGTTGGCTCTGTTAGTATTGAGAGCCACATCCGAAAGCACGCATACCAGGTACTGGTCGGAAGCACATCCTCTGAATTCCATCCTGTTCTTGTTGGTCTTCAGATCTATGATGTCCGATACTATATCATCCTTGCTGACACCTTCATTGAGACCGTCCGAATAAGGTCCGCCGCTTTCCGTGGAATAAACTTTCTTCCTTGTTGCAAGGAGATCCGCATCCTTTATAAGCGCTTCATTAACTTTGAAGTTTCCTGCCGTCAGCATATAATAACTGGGATCCGTAGACTTTATTGAAATGGTATGTCCTGCGGTTCCTGTAAGCTCGTATGAATAAGCATCTCCGGGCTGTCCGAAAGTGTATGCCACACCGCCGTTATCCTCACAGTTGAAGAAATTGATACCGTCAGTACCCTGATCCGTGATACCTTCACTGTAGATATTATTCGTAGCCGTGGAATACATCCTTACCCACTCGTTCATCTGTGACATATAGTAAGGGATACCCTGATAAGAAATGGATCTTCCGATGAAAACCGATGATCCGCTGCTCATTACAGTGCTTCCGCTGTTCCTGTTGGGATCAAGTGTGAAAGTAAATTCAGCATAAGGCTTTCCGGCCGCATCTGTCTGACCCTCGGTGTAATCAAAAGTCCAGTCCCCTGTAATATAATAATTCTTGCTGGCAATCTGGATCACACCGCCTGACTGCGTCAGGTTGAGCTTATTCAGATCCATGAGATAATCTGCAGTTACTTTAACCTTAACCGTATCGAGCTTATCGTACTGTCCGGTTCCTGCAGGATTATATACATATCCGCCGCTTCCGTCACTGTCGAAATAACCCTTGCCCTCAATATTTCTCTCATATGCAGCCCCGGTATTTACTACTTCTCCTTCGAAGCCTTCACCGTTATTACCGTCTCGCATCTGCATCAAGCCGTAAAGCTTTCCGCCCGATGCGCTTCCGTAGATGTTCAGAGCATCGCCTTTTCTCAGATAATCCTTATCTGTCCAGTCCTGCCCTCCGCTGAAATAGATATCATACAGACCGTCAATATCAGACTGGCAGACTTTATTGTCTACATCACGAACGACACAGGTTAAGGTCTTGTAATCTTTTCCGTCTATAAGCTGCTGTCCGCAGATCTTAACCATGAATCGGTTTCCGCCTGTAGTACGCTCTTCATTATTCGAGTCAACGATGGGAACCTCGCTAACTTCCACGTCAACTATCTCCGCGAGCTCATCAACCAACAGATCTCTCTGGTCACGAAGTTCATTTGCAACCGCACCGGTATTCATTTCTATGATATTGATCTGCTTATTGAGTGAAGCGATCTCTTCCGCCACGGAATTGATCCTGTCTATCTGAACCTTTACTTCCTGATTGATATCCGACTGCATCTTCTGCAGATTGGTATACATATCATTAAAGTATGTGGTGAGCCTTCCTGCCTGACCTATCATCTGCTGCCTTACGGTCGTATCACCGGCATTCTTGGAAAGCTCCTGAACAGACTTGTAAAAGTCCTCATATACGGTAGTGAATCCGTTAACTGTATCGTCATCGGTATAATACTGTTCAAGAACCTGCATATAATACTGCTTCGCTTCGTATTCACCAAGCTTTGTCTGGTTATTCCAGTATTTCTGATCATAGAAATTATCACGGACACGTTCGATGGCAATGGTCTCAACACCTGCACCCACGCAACCGTAAGTGGTAAAAGATCTGATGGCCTCGGCAGCCTGTGTGGTAACAACCTGTCTGCTGTAGCCCTTTGTTTCCGCATTGGAAATATTATTTGCAGTCGTATTCAACGATGCATTGGAAGACTGCAGACCCGTATATGCTGTATTTAATCCAAGGAAAGTAGATGACATAGGCTTATCCTCACGATCCGAGCTGTGTGATTATATGTTCCGTGCACTCATCTATCACATTGATAAATCGGCTGCTGGCATTATATGCATTCTGGAACTTGATCATATTTGAAAGTTCTTCATCGGTTGACACTCCGATGGATCCCTGTCTGGTACCTTCGATCTGATTGACCGTCAGTTCCTGATTCTTCTTAAGGCTCTGATAAACATTTCCCGAGTTGGCGATCTGAGCCATGAAGTTCGAATAATAATCCTGAATCGAAATCTGATTTGAAAGAGTCGGATTCAGAACATATTTCGCTTTGGTAAAAGCATCACGGAAAGTTGCCGCCGTCTCATAGTCGACGGAACCGTCATCTTTGACCAGACCAAGATGCGTAGGATACTGAAGCAGATCTTTATTTACACATATATTCAATGCAGAAAACCATGTATGCGAATCGGTGGGATCCTCCGCATTCATATTATGCGTGCTGTCAAACTCCTCACAGGAAGTACGTTCAAATAAGAGAATGGGATTTCCTGCAGCATCACGCATATAATTTGAATCAGCCTTTGCAAGAGTTGCATTTTCAGCCGCATCTAAAAGCGCCTGATTGATGGCGGTAACAACGCTGTGAACCAGTCCGTCGAACTCAGCCATAGTATTCATCATTACAGAATCTGCAACCTTCGCATAGTTATCTTCCGGTGAAACAACCACCTGAAGCGTTACATTTCTGCCGGCTTCATCCGTATATGTGTAATACTTTGTTCCGGCTCTGTCAGTATTCTCCGAAAAATTGGTATAGCGGGGAGGTGTCTGCTGCGCACCTGTCTTGATATCGGATAAAATATCCGCCAGATCCTGCTCGGTGTATGATAAATCCGTCACTGTCTCATTTCCGCTGCCATCATCAACTATCTTCTTCATCTTGCCCTGAAGATCAGTATAATTACCTCTGTGATCACCTCTGGCAAGCACAAGTGCCTTCAGTGCTCCCACGTCGGTATTCTTCGATGCGGATATCTCAATGGAAAAATCAAATACAGGCGCCGTATCAGCGTCGTAAATAGGCGTTCCGTAATTATCTCTTCCGAGCATCTTGGCTGAATCAGGCCAATATACTTCATAGAATCCCGCATTCTCTTCATCGGCTTTGATACCCATCTCATTGACTCTGTTCATGGTTACAAAATCATGATTTTCAAGTCTTACAAGTACATTGCCGTAATAATCCTTGCTGTATGTAACATTTGCAAGATTTGCCAGCTCATCCATTGCCTGGTTGAGAGCGTCCTTGTAGTCATTAGCATTTTCAATTCCGCCGGCTTCGATCCCGCGGATCTTCTCGTTGAGATCGTAAATCTTATTGCCGAGCTCATTGATCCTGTCGACAGAATCTTTTATCTTTGCATTAAGCTTATCCTGATAATCCGAATAATCCTTATAAACATTATGTGCGGCTTCGACAAATGACTGGGCATACTGGATGAGCATTGACTGACATACTTCGCTGTCCGGATCCTTTGCCAGCTCTTCAATAGCACTCCAGATGCTGTTCATGGATTCATAGAAAATAGGACCATCGAGTTCTCCCATGACTTCCTGGATCTCCTCAATGGCATCTGATGAAATATCATAAAAGCCCTGCCTGCCGTACTGATTTCTGTAGGATTCATCCACAAAACGGTCTCTGACCTGACGGACTTCGGCTATATAGACACCAAGACCTGTCTGCTTCTGAGACACGCCTGTGATATCCTTGGTAAGGCTGTTATATTCTCTTGTATTATAAGACACCTGCTGACGTACATAGCCCTGGGTGTCAGTGTTGGTCACGTTATGAGCGACTACGTTCAGCGCTTCCTGGCTGGACTGTAATCCGGATGTGCCTACATATAAAGCTCCAAATAGTGACATAGGCTTAAACCTCTCTACTGTTTCGCATCAAAACGTTTGGTTCCGCTTCCCATTATCGTTCCGGTGGAATACGCATCCTTGTTGTAATCCGCCGTTTCGGGAGCCTGCCGCATAGACTGCAGCAGATTCATCTCGAACTGAACCATATCCAGGGAGTTCTTTAATAACACCCTGTTCTGGTCGTTCACTGTTACCATGTTCTTCATGGTGGTCTTCAACCTGTCGTGTACCTCTCTGAGTTTTTTCTGCTCAGCCGGACGATTGTTCATCATCTCTATCAGGTCCGCAAGTTTTAACTCTTCCTGTTTTCTGTTGGTTACTTCGGCTATGTCCTTCATAGTGCTGATGCGATCACGCTCCAGCTTCTGTATACGGGCAACCACTTCCTGCTCCTTTTCCGTCACGGCATTCAAAGCATCCAGATCACCTTTGATTATTATAGGTGTCTTCTCCCGTGACAGTCCGACAAGAACGGTATATTCTTCATTTTCCCTGTTAAGGATCGTGACGATATTATCAATCAGACTTGCCAAAGTTTAACCCTCCGATCTCTCAGAATCTGATCTCGCCCTTATCAGAATACTTTTCAATGATCCTGTCGGCAAAATCCTCCGCGCTGACATTGTAAGTACCGTTTTTGTATGCTTCCTTAATGGCAGCAACCTTATCGGCCCTTATGTCCGGAGCTGCCTTAACAGCATCCTTTGCAGTCTGGATCTCTTTACCCGTACCGGACAGATTGAGAGAATCCATGAAGCTGACTCCGCCCTTGCTCTGAGCGCTCTTCTGTGTAGAAGAAGTCTGGTACAGATTCTGGATCTGTGAATATGCTTCTATCCTCATAATGCTTCCTCCTTGAGTATTTCCATCATGCCACATCATATGCGGCATAGTCTTCTGTTTTATGTATCGGCAAAAGATTGCTTAACTTTAGTCCCTTGAAAAAATATTTTCTCGAACAGATGTTTTATTCCGTTTCAGGCCAATAACCGATCAATCGTTTAAAAGAGCCAGGATCTGTTCCACCACAGGTTCCCAGTCACTCTTTTCATCGGCATTCGCTGCTGGCAGGATGATATCCGGCTTTTTTCCCGTTTCATCCTTTGCTCCTGCATATAAGCATTTTATATCTCTCTTACGCAGACCTTCTTCCCCGGGGATCTCGCATCCTATAGCTATCACGGCCTTAAGATCGGAAGCAAGTACAGCATCCACCGATTCGAAATCCCCATAATGATGATCCGAAACTACGATATTCTCTCCTACACGAACCAGTCTGTCCGACAGATCATCCGCAATCTTTTCCGATTCTTTTCCTGCAAGGATGAAAACAGTTCTTTCTTTTTTCTGAGTTGCCTCATCCTTGTTGCTGTAATCCCATTTCTCGATATAGGATCCGCCGTAGAAAGCGCCCTGGGCGACTTCAAGCATCTGTCTCGCGGTAAGCTTCATCTGGTATTCGGGATTATCGAAGAGATTCCTGCAGTCTTCCCTCACATAATGATTCTTCTCGAAGGAAATGGCTGTAAAATCACGTCCCAGCCAGGTAAAATCGCGTTCGTTTATCTTCTCCATGTCAAAGAACATCCCCGCCACACGCATGGAATGCCACTCTCTTAATCTGTAAGCCATGGGATCAGTGAGTGCCACATACGTACCATAGGTCTCAAACTCAGAAAAACTGTTGCTCTGAAGGAGATTGCTGTTTAAGCTGTTAACTATCTTTTCCCAGTATTTTGTACCCTTTATCCCATCATTGCTCTCTATTTTGGACATCATCTGCTTAACGGTATCTGTTTTAAAAAGCATATGCTCGGATATAAATGATGGTCCTATCACCTTGTGCATACCGGGTAATATCTTCTCTATTGTATTGAAATATTCCTTGTGATGTTCCTGCTTATAGTCCAGATAAGGCTGTCCGCCGGCATCAAACATGGAAAATTCCCTGCAGGGGATAGTATCTCCGTCCCATACAAAATAGTATTCATCATTGCAAAGCTTAGAATATGAGATCTTCAAAAACTGCTGATAATACCATCCAACCAGTCCTCTGGGCGCCTTCTCTCCAAGGAGCACATCCTGCATCGCTTCGGATATCACATCCGAAACCGCCTCATAGGGAAGTATGTCATCTTCATTTAAAAACAATGCCTTTTCTGCGATACTTCCGTCGATAACTCCCGATGCTTTCTCTTCCTCAAGGAGTCTGCCCACTTCTCCCGAACCGACAAAATACAGCCGTCTGACAGGAAGATTTCCTATCATACGGCCGTGATGATGTTTTATCCGTTGAAAATCTTTCGGGGTTACTACAACCAGCCCGTCATATTCTCTGATATCCATTTTTACTCCGTTATCACAAGCTTCCGGCTTCCTTAGTGTTCTTTGCCAACATCAGGAAGTCATCTTTATCCACATCGCCCCAAAGCGCTTCTATCCACACCTTCTGGTTAACGGTTATATTCGGATAGTTTCTTAAATAGTGCTTCTTGTCAGCAGCAGGTGTAAGAGTAAGCATCAGCTCCTTGAGCAGGCAGAATAAAGAATAAGGAGGCTCTTCGTATTCAAAGATTATTATGCGAAGAAATCCCAGATATCCCGCTTTCATGAACTCGGCAAGCAGCTCGTTCTCATATCTGGAGTAGTATCCTCTTCTTCCCCACTCTCTCCAAAGCTTTGAAAGCACCGTAAGATAATCCACATGAGTATATGCATCTTTATCAACCGGAACCGGATCCTGTTCAACATAATGGTGATATAAAACTTCATGGATCAGGGCACCGCGGCTTACCTCCATGTGAAGAAGCTCTTTATAGAAGATGTCTTCATACATAAGCCTCTCGGGGAAAATGAGCCTGTGGGTAGAGATAAAGCTTCTCCTTACTATGCTCGGATATACTCTTCCGAACATCTGTGAACGGAGCACCTGCACTCTCATCATATCATCGGTGACAAACACATTCTCGCTCTCTCCGGATCCCTTATCTTCTCCGGGACCGAAAAGGCGGAGTCTTGTAGATGAATCGTCAGCCGCACGACAGGCAACTATATCAAAAGTATTCTCTCCGGCTTTCTTAAACAGCTTCTCAAAAAAGTCCGGCTCGATCCAGTCATCCGAATCAATAAAAGAGACCCATTCACCGGATGCATACTGCAATCCGATATTTCTTGCACCGCCCTGCCTGTTGTTGCGTTCACACATGATCACGACAACCGTTCCGGGATACTTGTTTTCCCAAGCGCGAAGCTTCTCTCCCGTTCTGTCGGAAGAATGGTCATTGACACAGACTATCTGTATCGCCGATACACCTATAGTCTGCTTGACAATAGACTCAAGACACCTGTCAATATATTTCTCCACATTGTAGCAGGGAATTATTATGCTTACCTTCTCGCTCATTCTTACCTCCACGAAGAGAATTATTGTATAATTCTTCAGAGTTTTCTTTCAAACTCTTACCTTCACACGAAGAGAATTATTTCTTTTCTTCTTCCTTAAGCTTCTCCTCAGCCTTCTTTGCTGCTTCGGGATTAGACTCCTTCATGATGGCAAGCATTTCCTTCATAAGCTTGATATCTGCGGGATCTTCGGCTGCCGCTTCCTCTTCTTCCTTTTTCTTCTTTCCGAGATTCATGAGAGCATTTATACCCTTGAGCATGCAGAAAAGGATAAGTGCCATGATCAGGAAATTGATGACCGCAGAAACAAAATGTCCCCAAAGGATCGCCTGGCCGTCTCCTGCACCGAGAACTATCTTTCCTCCGAATTCCGTTCCGCCTATAAGTGAAAGTATAGGAGTAATGAAATCATCGGTAAATGCCGTAACTATTCCCGTAAAAGCGCCACCGATGATCACACCGACAGCCATATCCATTACGTTTCCTCTTAATGCAAACTCTTTAAACTCCTTTAAAAACTTCTTCATTGTACTTCTCCTTTTTTATTTTCTGAGATCTTTTTTCTGATCTTCATTATTCCCCTATAGGCGCAACCGGCGAAAAACCTTTAGTCTTCTTGAAATCCATATTACATCTAAAAGACCTTACCGTCTCGGAAGGATCTATTCTTTCGAAATTGATCTGTTCAAATGATGCTCTGTCAAATACTGCCGAAACAAGCGTTACTCTTTCATCATTCCCTGTGGCCGGATTAAGTATCACATCAGTAGCATGAACTGTCACTTCGTTTACGGGAAGCAATGCAAATGAATCTCTTGCGATCTTGAGCATAACACTGCAGACATAGTCCTGCATCAGCTCGTAATATGCGTTCTTTGTCATCTCTTTCTCTGCAAGTTTCCCTGCTGAAGTAAGTGACAGGCTTTTTACCGGGATCGTCTCTTCCGCTTTGATATCAAATTCTATCTCAAGTTTGGAAGGATCGTCGGTTCCTATCTCAAATTCACTTCCATAATCCACAAGATCTTCAAAGGGTTCTCTCAATGCTATCACTTCAAGATATGCATCCGTATCACCCTTCAGTATCCTGTCAGCTATACCCTTAAGCCCCGGATCAGTGATATTATTCCAGTCTACTGTTTTATCGCTTTCCGTATGTATGGTACGAAGAGTATTGATAGCATCTTCATACTCACGCACTCTTTCTTCGGCATTCGTATCGATCGCTGCCACTGCAGGCGCAGGTGCGTCTTTGTTATTTCCGAAAAGACCTAAGAATCCCTTTTTCATATTTACGCTCTTTTGATAAGAAACTCCCGTACCCGGTATCCCTACTGAAGAAGTGGTCCTGCCAGTTGTGGAGAATGTCTGGTGGAATCCCTTACCTCCGACGCTTATACTGGCACTCTTACTGCCGAGATTGAGTTTTACTCCCTTACAAAGCTTAATGCTTTTACGAAATCTGAGTCCCATTACTTAGCCCCTCTGTCTATTCGCTATCCTTCATCATCTGATCAAGGAAATAATTATCAAGTGTTTCCAGCAAAGTATTCCTGTCTATACTCTTTAGCAGATAACCTGCAGGCTTTAATGACAATACCTTCATTATGCTTTTCTTGTCCGACCTGCCGGTCAGAAACATCACAGGTATGTCGCTTGATCCCGGCTCTCCATGGATCATCTTAAGTACCTGCGGCCCATCGGTGACCGGCATATCATAATCCAGCAATATCAGATCCGGAGTATTTCCCGCAAGCCAGGTCAAAGCCTGCATTCCGGAATTTGCCATTCCCACTCTGTAGGAGTCTTTAAGCCATCCTCTTATAGTCCTTAAGTATGTTGTATCGTCATCCACCACAAGGATACATCTTTTCCTTTGCTGCATGGACTGTTCATCCAATATGCTGGTAATTGCATTTACAAGATCATCTATATTGATGGGGCGCTCTATCAGTTCTGCGATATGTTCTCCCGATATGAACTTCTTTACTTCATCGAATTCATAAGGATTACCCAGGACAATGATCTGTCTGTTTTCATCAACACACACTTCCTTCAGATAAAGCAATGCATTCGATACATCCTCAAGATCTTCATCGGCATATACGATTATCACAGCTGCTCTTTCTTTAACTTTAGCTATCTCATCACGGTCAAAACTGCTCTCAAGAACAGTATATGCCTTCTGCTCCAGATTCCTGCGTACGGTATTTACAATAAAACCCTCGTCTCTTCTTATCAGCAGTAATGTTTCAAACAATGATGATAACCCCTCTCAGATAATGTCAGCCTATCTTCCTGACAGCGGAGAAACTCCACTCTTTTATATTGATCTCAATAACAGGCGTCCCGCAATACTCACACACTTTTGCCCCCAGTCTTGAAAGAGGTGCTCCACAGTTGGGGCAATTAAGCGCGATGGCACCGTCCAGATCATTTTCCGCGATCTCTCTGTCCTGTATGTATATCAGATCTGTCTCATATTTATCCTGAGCGTAAAGGTCCGGATCACCCTCTACCGTCTTGTGACTCAGCTCATCTTCAAAAGTATGTATGTATTGAACAGCCGACTGAAACGTAATGGTGCAACGTCCCTTTTCCTTCACATAATTGGAAAGTGCTGTCCTGTGGATCTTGATATCTTTAAAATGTTCATTACGACCTCTCTGATCGTTAATATAAATATGATTCTGGAGTTCGTTCTTCAGTTCACTGTTTCCCTCCGTAAGCCTTGCAACATTACGCTCATCAACAGCAACGAGATAAGACTTAAGGACATTCTCTGCCTTATTTTGCATCTCGCTTACATTGAACTCCGGGAAATCCTTTACTATCTGCGGAACCTTGATGGATGAAACATCCGTAACTGTACGCTGCTGTCTGGATGCCTCGATCTTGGTCTGACGTAACGCTTCGCTCAGATTATCAACCTGAAAATTATCCTGAAGGAAGCGATTCATTTTATTTTTAACTCTGAGAACAGAAATGATTATTATAAGCAGGATCAAAAGAATAAGCGAAAGTATTACGATGATCCCTATCATTTTCCCTGTCATTTTTCCTATCCTCTCAAACTCATATCGCGTTCGAAAATTCACCCTTTCCGGGATTGACCGCGCCTTTTGATATTATATCAAACAACGGCTCCAATGTATCAAAATTATTAAAAAAACCCCACAGAGATCGCTCTCTGTGGGGCATATTTCATAAATTCATATTACGGGTAAGATAACCCTTTTCAGATCAAAGCTGAGGACCTGCCGCAACAAGAGCCTTACCGGCATCATTGGTCTCATACTTCTTGAAGTTCTTGATGAATCTTCCTGCAAGATCCTTAGCCTTCTCTTCCCACTCGGAAGCGTTAGCGTATGTATCTCTGGGATCAAGGATCTCTGTGGAAACTCCGGGAAGCTCTGTAGGAACCTCGAAATCGAAGTAAGGGATCTTCTTTGTAGGAGCCTTCTTGATGTCTCCGCTAAGGATAGCATCGATGATTCCTCTGGTATCAGGAATGGAGATTCTCTTACCTGTTCCGTTCCAACCTGTGTTAACGAGGTAAGCCTTAGCTCCGCTCTTTTCCATCTTCTTAACAAGCTCTTCACCGTACTTTGTAGGATGAAGCTCAAGGAATGCCTGGCCGAAGCAAGCTGAGAATGTAGGTGTAGGCTCTGTGATACCACGCTCTGTACCTGCAAGCTTAGCTGTGAAACCGCTGAGGAAGTAGTACTGTGTCTGCTCCGGTGTAAGGATAGATACAGGAGGAAGTACTCCGAATGCATCTGCTGAAAGGAAGATTACGTTCTCAGCAGCAGGACCTGCGGATACTCCGTTTACGTTCTTAGCGATGTTCTTGATGTGCTCGATAGGATAAGATACACGAGTATTCTCTGTAACGCTCTTATCATCGAAATCGATCTTGCCGTTAGCATCAACTGTAACGTTCTCAAGAAGAGCATCTCTCTTGATAGCGCCGTAGATGTCAGGCTCATTCTCCTTGGAGAGACCGATAACCTTAGCGTAGCATCCACCCTCAAGGTTGAATACGCCGTTGTCATCCCAGCCGTGCTCGTCATCACCGATGAGAAGTCTCTTGGGATCTGTTGAAAGTGTTGTCTTACCTGTTCCGGAAAGACCAAAGAAGATAGCTGTGTGCTTACCTTCCATATCTGTGTTAGCAGAGCAGTGCATGGAAGCCATACCCTTGAGAGGAAGGAAGTAGTTCTGCATTGAGAAGAGACCCTTCTTCATCTCGCCGCCGTACCATGTATTGAGGATAACCTGCTCTTTGGAAGTAACGTTGAAGAGAACTGCTGTCTCAGAGTTAAGACCAAGATCCTTATAGTTCTCAACCTTAGCCTTGGAAGCATTGTAAACGATGAAATCGGGCTCGAATGTCTCTTCCTCTTCCTTGGAAGGCTGGATGAACATGTTCTTGATGAAGTGAGCCTGCCATGCAACCTCAACGATGAAACGAACTGCAAGACGAGTGTCCTTGTTAGCACCGCAGAAAGCATCTACTACGAAAAGTCTCTTGCCTGAGAGCTCCTCAACAGCAAGCTTCTTGCATGCATCCCATGCTTCCTTTGAAGCGGGATGGTTATCATTGGGATACTCAGGTGTTGTCCACCATACTGTATCCTTAGAATTTTCATCCATAACGATGAACTTATCTTTAGGTGAACGTCCGGTATAAACACCGGTCATAACATTAACAGCACCAAGCTCTGTAACCTGTCCCTTATCATATCCTGTGAGATCAGCCTTTGTCTCTTCTTCGAAAAGAGTCTCGAAAGAAGGATTGTAAACGATCTCAGTTGCGCCTGTGATGCCGTACTTTGTTAAATCTACATTTGCCATAACTTTGTACCTGCTCCTTTACTTTTATATTTTGCATTAAAAATGCGTTTTTACAATCGAAATAAGTATAATTTCCACCGCATCCGTTGTCAAGCTACACCGTCTATTTTCCGCATATTTCACAATTCTGACACATGGTTTCACAGAGGTATTTCAAATGTTCCTTACCGCCTCGAAAAATCGCTTTAATTTCTCCGGATCTTTCCCTTTTCTGTCGTCGTATTCCACTCCGGAAGAAACATCCACACCGTCAGGAGAAACCTCACTTATCGCTTCTGCCACATTCTGCGGATCGAGACCTCCCGCCAGCATGAAAATCTTATCATCCCTCGGAATCTTATCCAGTATCGACCTGTCATAAGGCTTGCCTCTTCCGGGCTCCGCCGCATCCATAACGTATCCTGCGATGCGCTCTTCTCTGTGATATCTCTCCCACTGATCAAGGTCCTTAATATTAAAAGCCTTGAAGATGGGGATATCTGTCTCCCTCAGTATCCGCTCTTCCACTTCTCCGTGGATCTGAAGGATATCGAATCCCGCCTCTATGGCTTCACAAGCCTGTTCAAACGAAGGACTTACCATGACGGCTGCTTTTTTTATCTCTCTCGAAAAGGAGCCCAGTATCGCTTTGGCATCCTCTATGCTTACATTTCTTTTGCTCTTCGGAAAAAATAGAACCATCCCGGCAATATCGGGTCCCAGACGATTAAGGAATTCCGCTTCCGCAGGCGTTGTTATCCCGCAGATCTTTATCTTCACAATCTTCTTGCTGTCACTTTCCATTCTCATACATCAGTAATCCCATTCCGACAAAAAGCGCAAAACATATAACATAGCAGGGATGTCCCATCCACTCCGTCATCATGGACAGGGGTACCGTTACACAGATAAGAAGAGGATATACCGATCCTGTTTTCTTTTTGGCGGTAAGATATCTGTACATGGCATACAACGCAGCATAAGTGCACATCACAAATAATAAAAGTCCCGCGAAGAATCCGTACTGGTATGCCACTTGCAGGTAAGAATTGTGAGCATGATATATAAGCCAGTCCTCACCCACAATGATATGTCCCGGATAATGGGGCTCCACACCTGTTCTGGAAATAAATTCCTTCCAGACTGTCATTCTTCCGTTGGATACATCCTTATCATCTATCTCAAGCGCACTTGTCTGTTCAGAACCGTCTGCTCTCACATTCTCATCACCGAAGTCGATGAGTATTCCCCACTTTCCGAACATCTCTCTTAAAAGTCCGGTGAACGCGGTATACTTCGCGCTGTCTATCGGATCATCCTTCACAACCCTCACTTCAGGCTTCTCCTCCCATGTGAAGAATTCGGGAGAATTGGAATAAGCCGGGATATATCTTACCAGCAGATATCCGGGATAAAGCAGTACCAGCGTGATAAGCGGTATCAGGATAAACCGGAATACAACCTTCTTTTTCTCCTCTGATCCCCTGATCCTTAACACGAAGAATACAAAAAGCGCAGCCAGTGAAGGGAAGATCCCTGTCCTTGTATTATTCAGGAATGCAAGTATGAATTCCCATACGAGCAATGCGGAAAAAATAATCACCGCAGCATTTCTTTTCTTCCCCTTTTCCATATCAAAGGCCGACTCAAGCTTCGCAACTATGACCATGGCAACAGTCGCAAGATACTCTCCCGCATTGTTTGCATTATAGAAATAAAGCAGATATCTTTCTTCATCATAGGGTCTGTGCAACAGGCTTTTATATGTGACATAAATGAATGAACAGATCATTCCCCATAAAAAAGCCTCTTTGAAGATTTCTCTGTTCTTCCTGCTGCCCAGGCACAGGAACATAAATGTATATCCCGCCGCAAAAAGTGTCGTATAGAGATATCCCATATTGCAGGCTGTGGTAAGTGCGACCCACGCGATCCATATAAGTGCAAGTATCCGTCCTGCCTTAGATCCGGGAAGAGAGAAATCCTTTCGCTTCTTCATACCCGCAAAAAATGATATACCCGCAAATCCCCACAGCAGTATCAGTGCTTTGCTCATCCTTATCACATCAACAAACTGGTATTCACAGGTGTCGGGGATCCAATGCAGTTCATAAGCATAATGCGTAAAAACATATCCTATGGGAACCCATACAGCAGCCGATATAAATGTCAGCAACGTCGGCTCAAAAGAGATCACCGTAAGAGCACTTGCAAGACCGATGGCAAAAAGTCTGAACGCTACAGCCTGTTCGTAACTGTTTGCGGCATTGTTGAAACTGATGCCCGCAACGGCCGTCATATATATTGCAAAGACACACAGCACCAAACGCACTGCATCCGGGATCTTTATATTTATATTTTTATTCTCGTTATTTTTCATTTCTGTTCATTCTTTCTGTTATATATTACGAAACAGTAGATGAATCCCGCATATGCCGCAAGATTTATAAATGTCAAAAGCGTAAGATCCACCCCCGCATCTACGCCTGTTATATATCTTCCGCAGAGATACCTTCCGTACACACATACTTCCGTGAGCATCATCAGTATGAACGGAATAACGGTCTTTTTCTCATACAGCACAAGAACACAGGCGATAAGCACAGATACAAAATTATATCTGTCATGCATGCCTGTCAGAAAGATAAGACAGGTATAATTCATTATCAGAGATAGGTACAGTACGTTTTTTCTGTCGACCTCTGTCTTCTTTGCAACAAGCACACCTATGATCATCACAAGGATCGCGAAAGTAAATATCACCGACATCTTTGTAATGGAATAATCAAATGTATACGGATCCTGAGAAATGAGAACCCATACGGAAGGATAGTTCATATACAGAGCGTGGAACTGCTCTATCTGACCTTTGAAAAGAGTAAGTGCATCGTAAAATCCACGTCCCGCAAATACCGCCGGAAGCGCACTTACAAAATAGGCGATCACCGAGATGCCGAAATGCATCAATGAGATATCCTTCTTCTTAAGATACAGATAAAGGATAAAAGGAAGAAGGAATATTGCCTGCTGCTTAAATGCAAAAGCCAGACCGTATGCTATGAAAGCAGGTACGGTTTTTCCCTCCGTCAAAAGAAGGACCGTAAGCAGGCAGAAGAAACCGTACATACAATCGCACTGTCCCCATATAGCAGAATTCATGAACACGATAGGATTCATTATGACGATCGCATATGCCGCTGCGGAAAGGATCTTATTTCCTGTCTGCTTTCGCACAAAATAAAATGTTGCGCCGCCCGTCAGGAAATCAAATACCACACTGAGAAGCTTGATGCAAAGCTTACTGTTTAAAGGAAGATACGAAACAAGTGCCATCAGAGTCTGAAATGCGATGGTATAGTTTCCTATCTGATGATCCAATGCGGCAAATCCGCCCCCTGCCCTTGTTTCATCAAGCCAGCCTGCTTCAACCGTAAGATCTTCTGTCAGGAAATACCTTCCCGCATATCTTATTGCAAGGCCGAGGAGTGTGATAACTATGAGGATCACATAATCGTAGTGGTTCTCTATAGCAGCTAAGATGGTTCTTTCTGCCTTAAACACTCCTGCTGTCTTTTTATCGTCCTTATTTTCCAAGGTTACAAATCCGTCCTTTTTCAGCTTTTTGACTTTGGCGCCGCTGCCCTGAGTCAACGCTCTTTCATGAGCTTACCGTTTTCAACGCGGTATACCATATCGCATTTTTCGATAGTCTGAAGTCTGTGAGCGATTATTATCAAAGTCTTCTTACCCATGAAATGATTGATGGAATCCATGATGGCTGCTTCCGTATCATTATCAAGAGCCGATGTTGCTTCATCCAATATCAGTATCTCCGGATCCTCATAAAGAGAACGTGCGATACCTATTCTCTGGCGCTGTCCGCCGGAGAGCCTTACACCTCTCTCTCCTATGCCGGTCTCAAGACCTTCAGGCAGGGATCTGACGAATTCATCCAGCTGTGCTTCTTTCAGCACTTCCCATATACGCTCTTCTGAGATCTTATCTTCAGGCACACCGAACGCAACATTCTTCCTGATGGTGTCATCCAGCATAAAGATACTCTGAGGGATGTAGCCCACATTCTTGAGCCACTTTCTGTAATTTGCTCCATCCATTACATCAACGCCATCAGCCTTGATGGTTCCGTTCTGCATCCTAAGCAACCCCAAAAGCACATCGACTATGGTGGATTTACCGGCTCCGCTTGAACCTACTATACCTATACTCTTGCCCACAGGTATCTCTATGGACGCATCATCGAATATAAGTTTTTCCGTATTCGGATAATGATAGGTTATATGCTCAAGAGTTACTTTTTCTTTAACCGGAAGCTTCTCCGATACAGGCATTAGATCTTCCATATCCGTGCTGGCATCGCCGATATCATCCTGCAGATTGTCGGACACCCCCATAAGGAACGGTTCGAAATATGAGATATTGTTGATCTGATTGTTGATCCTGTTGGCACAGGGCATCAGTCTGACAACCGCCACACCGAAAGCCGATAGTATGGCCATCATTTCCGTTCCGTCCTGGCCGCTCAGGATAAGGAACAGCATATATAAGACCATGGCAGCCACACATATGGTTTCGATCAAAAGTCTCGGAACATTGCTGTAGAGAGTGTATTTCTGAACGGCATCCACGTACCCTCTTCCGCATTTGATATATTCGTCTACGAAATAGGATTCTCTTCCGCCTATCTTAACTTCCTTGATACCTGTCACGGTCTGGCTTATCCATTTGAAAAGCGAACTGTAAAAATCCTGATTGTCCTGACCGGCTTTTTTCATGACAGGCTTAAGAGCAAGCTTTATCACGAATAGTGTTATAAGTAAAAGAACGGATATCATGATGGTCATGCGCGGTTCCGCAAATAAAAGAACCGCCACAAGAAAGACAGCAACTATCGTTTCCGATACCAGCGTCAGCAAAGAAAGTATGAGAGCATACATGTTGTTTACATCGGAAGTGATGCTTCTTTGAATAACAGCCGTATCCGCATTGAGAAAGTACTCATAAGGTCTGCGGATATAATTCTTCATCATCCTCTCAGATGTTCTGAACTGATTGGTATAAACGAATTTATAGAGAACCTTCTGCTGTACATATAAATAGATATTCTTAAGTACAAATGCACCTATCAGAGAAAGCATTACAAGGACAGTGAAATCCTGTGAAGTCTTCATTCCAAGTGCATCATAAAGAGGTGCAACATATTTATTTTCCGTTATAGCCTCAGGGTCCATGACCACGGATATAACAGGGATTATAAGAGTCACGCTGGCTGTCTCAAGCAATGCACCTATTAGCATCATGAATACAAGCAGTATCATAAAGCTCTTCTGCTTCTTATCCAGGAGTTTGTTTAATTTTTTCAGAATTTTACCCATTAACCTATATATTCGCTTCTATACAAAAAATAAACCCATATATCTGTGATATATATAATCACCGATACCGCCGTTCATTATATCATTTTCGGTCTCTACAAAGAAATAGTCTTCTAAGCAATATTGAATTTGCTGAATTTCAGCCCTTATCATCTTGATATATTAAATTCATTATTATAGAATGAAGTCTGCTTAATTTTTCATCAGGAGGAACTTGATATGCCCTTAACAATTTTATATATTTTGGTAATTATTGCTGCATGCGGAGCAGGTTATTATTTCCTGTTCACTAAAAGGCATCCAATGTACCACGAAGGATCTTTGTCATCCGGAGAAATAAGTGTTTATATGTTTGAATTGAGTAAACACGGCGTCAAATATGGCGAATACAGATTTAGTATCTTTGGCGACAAAATTACATATGAATTTAACCCTTCCTCAATGATAATCCCTGTTATTATTGTGGTTATAGCCATTTTCAGTTGTGTAGCAATTGGTTTTTCTGTTCTTTCTACCATAATAGTTGTGTTATTTTTTACTTTCCTTGCAACCATTATGCTTTCAATTAAAATCTTAATTTGCAAACACTATATCCGTAAAAACGTTTTATTCCAATAGACAAAGCAACCACTTAATAATCCAAGGAGATAAATCCTTGGATTTTTTTTATTCACATCCTTATGGTTCCCGTAAACTTTATTACACACGTAATCCTGATACATTCAGCAAATGCATTCCACGTGGTATACTGTCAAATGATATGACGATAACATGTCCGGATCAAACAAATACAGAATCTGAGGAAATCAAATTGAACGACCGAATATACGTGTGTCACACTTTCTATCATGTGCTGATCACATTTTTAAAGGAATTTGAATTACGGGCAGAAAAAAAAGATCATGGAGATGCAACACTCGTTCTCAGTCTTATGTCCAATAATTTTGACGGACTTAAGGACAGGATCGACAAACTGGGTTTCTTTAAGGAAGTCATCGAGCTTGATGAGAAGAGAGAAACATTTTTTCCTGAGCTTGCAGAATACAAGAAGGATCGCGGCAACCTCATATCCAATATGATACAGCGGATCCGGTTCACATCGAAGTTCGCCAAATTGCTCGAACAGTTTATTACTATCGATTTTAAAAAATTTAAAGATATCTACGTCTTCTGTGATACCGACCCCATCGGGCTCTATCTTAATAAACATCATATCCGTTATCATGCCATGGAAGACGGACTTGACTGCCTCAAGACTCTGGATCTTGCGCGTATAAGCAACGCAGGGCATTTTGAACTCAAGGCTCTCTTTGCGAAATTCAATCTGATCTTCATAGAAAACGGGTATTCCAAATACTGCATCGACATGGAGATCAATGACAGATCCGTTCTTCAGTATGATTATAAAAAATATAAAGTCGTTCCCAGAGAGCCCCTCTACAAAAGACTTACTCAGGATGAAAAGAATATCCTTCTGGAT
Organism: Lachnospiraceae bacterium XPB1003; assembly: GCA_900102065.1. Classification (GTDB taxonomy): domain Bacteria; phylum Bacillota; class Clostridia; order Lachnospirales; family Lachnospiraceae; genus NK4A136. Next base: position 132,903 of record FMVK01000001.1, read on the forward strand.
GCTTTTGTAGAAAACAAAGCGGAAATAGAGCAGAAAAGCGCAGAGCTTAAGGAAAAGAAACGTACTGACAGCTCAGTAAAAGCAGTGCTCATTTTGTCAGACCCTCTCTGCGATATGGATACCCGCGAGAAAATCATGCAGGATCTCCTTGATACCTATGGGAACAATCCCGACGGTAGTAAAAATACCGTCTTTATCAAGCCTCATCCCAGAGATCTTTTGGATTATAAAAATAAGTTCCCGGAATGTCCCCAATTTTCATCCAGGGTTCCCATGGAACTTCTCAATTATTTTGAAGGACTCCATTTCGACACGGTGGTCTCTGTTTACACGGAATTATCCGCCATCACTTTTGCAGATGAGAAGATAAGACTCGGACACGACTTCATGGATAAATACGAACCCGTAGAAAAGCACAGGCATAAGATCTGATCTTTATCGCATCTTTACTCCGATGCCTTACCGTCACGGATACGCATGACCACGCTGTGGGTAGCTCTTACCACAAGCGGAGCGTCTGTTAAGAGAAGCAGATATTCCCGCTGCTTCTGTGACAGGTAAGGATTCTTCGATATCTTCGCTCTCTCGCTTCGCAGATATCTGACTATCCTCATATAAAAAGCATTGCTGCTCTTCATCTTCTCAACAGGGATATGAAGCATGAAATCAAGAGCCTGAACATAAGTAAAGCGTTCCGCTCTTATTATGTGGGAAGGATATTTTTCTCTTGCCACCCTTAATGCTGCAAAGGCATTTTTCATCATATCCTCATAAAATTTCTGATTATATCTTCCTCTTGTAACACTGCCGTCACTGAGTTCGATGTTGTATCCGGGAACATCAAGGGTAAGTATCCCCGCGCCCATCTTCGGGATCATATTAAGGAGCAGTCCGAAATCTTCATTGCTTTCTCCTTCGCTGAATCTAAAGCTCCTGAGAAAATCTCCTCTGAAAACTTTGGTGCAGAACGAAGAATCTCCCGTATGCATTATAAGCTCTTCATAGAAATCTTCCGCCGCAAGGAACCTTGTCTTCCCGTCGCCATTGGCCACATCAAGCTCAAGTGTGCCGTCGCTTTTATACTGCCTGTTCATAAGCTGTGCAGCCTGCAGCTCGGCTCCTGTTACCCTGCTTTTATTCTTCTTATCATCCGGATCTTCCTTCATGAAATTTAAGAGGGATTTTTCCTTTGATGCGGGTGTCGTATCGTATTCAACATCAAGATTAAGAGCTGAAATGAGCTTTTCGTACATATCACTGTCAGCCCAGTCGTCGGCATCAAGAAAACCGACATAGTCACCCGTAGAAACCTCAAGGCCGGCATTCCTTGCAGAAGAAGCGCCACCATTTTCCTTGTGTATCACAGATATCATACTGTTTTCGGAAGCAAGCTCATCGCAGATTCGCGGGCTATCATCCGATGATCCGTCATCCACGAGTATCACATGATCCGGAGCATATGTCTGATCCAGTGCGCTCTTTACGCACCTCTTTAAATACTTCTCTTTATTGTAAACGGGAATTATTATATCCAAAGTCCCGTATCTGTAACCGCCCATATCAATAATACCTTTATCTGCCGTATCTCTTTTCTCTGATAACGGCTCTGAGTCTCGCCAGCGTATTTCTCGGACGTGCTCCGGGAAATCCCAGCATCCTCTCGACATACTCATCATCCGGAAAGGAACCGTTCTTCATGTAGTAATCATACAGGAATATCATTGTTCTCTTCTTCTCATTTGGAAGATGCCAGAGAACTGTTTTATTATACGCGAAATTGGTACTTACAAGGTAAAATCTTTTCAGAGTCCAGTAACGGAATATATACGCATTGGCAGGAACAGCCACCAGATCGTCATTGCGGTCCACCGCAGCCGATGTGATATGTTCGTCATTAAAGTTCACAAGATCCTTTGCGTTCCTGCTGTCTTCAAGAACCTTTGCACATGCAGCCATCAGCTTTTTCATGAGTCTGTTCTTGCATCCTATGAACTCACCGCCCCAATGAGTGAAATATCTGCGCTCACCGTAAATCTTCTCCGCATTATCAAGGATATCCTTGCGTTCCTTGTTCATGCAATCATGCTGGGTATCAAAAAACATGAGTCTGTCACCCATATCTTCAAATAATGGATCCAGGCTTCCCACACAATAAACATCGGTATCCAGCATGAGCATTACATCCTCGTCATTATAATGCCCGGCCAGATATTCCATAACATCATATCTGTACTGGACTATGCTCCATGCGAAGGAATCACTGATGAAAAACTTTCCGAAAGGAAGCAGGATCAGCTCCACGCCCACTTTTTCAAGCTTCTCTCTCCAGCCTTCGCTCATTTCCCAGTTAACAAATAACAGGAACTTTATATCTTCTCCCGGGTTGTGCATCCTTACGGAGGAAAAACAAACAAGAGAATTCTTAAGATACAGTTCCACCGCTGCCTCAGGTGTTCCTATCCCTGTCTGTGTTGTAGTGACGCTCTCAGGTTTTGCGAGCATATTGATTATATATTTCATGCTTTCAGACCCTTATCCTTCATATTTCTTCTCACAAATCCGTATCCCGATAAAGGAGATATGACAGGTGCTTTGTCCATGGGACTTATCCCTTCTTTCTCTTCCGCCGTCCTGTCTGCCGGAATACCTGTTGTCAGTCGCTTTAATTCTTTCACAAAGCATGCAGCCGCATTATCCGCATTCCAGATATCATGCACCGAAGCATACGCATTTCTTCCAAGCTTCTCTCGCAGCTTTCGGCTTTCGGCAGCTTTTTTAACAAAGAATGACAATTCCTTAACTCTTCTGCTCTTATATACCAGCCCGTTCACGCAGTGCTCGAGCATAAAAGGCACCGCACCTATAGCAGAGGAAGCGATCACGCAGCATCCGCTGTTCATGGATTCGTTAAGTACTGCTCCCCAGCCTTCCTTCTGATCACTGGTGAAAAGATAGATATCAGCAAGTTCCATCCGGGTTCTGACTTCATCCGGTTTTAGGAATCCCGTGAATGTCACATCATCCGAAATCCCTCTGTCTTCTGCCATCTGCTTTAATCTGCTTTCCATCTCCCCGCCGCCTATCATGGTGAGATGAAAGTCCACGCCTTCTTTTTTCAGACATGCCACTGCCTCTATGGCGTCTTCCGGATGCTTCCAGTCTATCATCCTTCCGGACCAGAGTATCTCTGTCCGGTCCGACATTCTCTTCTTTTCCATTAGTTCATCAATGTCATACTCTATGCATTCCGGAAAATATCCCCACACATACTTCTTGTCAGGGTAGGCACCGATAAGAGAAAAATCAGATGCCACATATCCACCTGCGCACAGAAGATAATCGGGATCGTTCTTAAATCTTATATGATCATGATACTTTTTCTTAAGTCCCGCAGGGGAAATGAACTTCCACTGTCCCTCTTTGTATATCCGTTCGTGATATCTGAATGTAAGCCTGCCGGCTTCAAGTCTTGGCATTATATAGCTCTCATCATCAACTCCTCCGAATATCACGGCATCGGCATCCATTATCATCGCTTTCGCTTTTTCCGCATCCTCGGAATATTTTTTTACATAAGGAATATCCGAAGTATCGATCCCCCAGCCCATGCTGACACGCTCGGGATCCATCTCTTCGATCTCGAGAAATGTATAATCAATCCCTTCCGTCCCGGCCAAAGCATCGGACAGAGGCTTTTGATGATGATTGAAATAGTTGGATGCAAATACAAGTTTCATTATCTTAAATATCTATATCCTTTTGCCACCGTAAGTGACGGAGCTACAGACATGGGGCCGTCATGAAATACAGATGATAAATCCGTTCCCGGATCGGCAAGGAGCTTTTCGCTCATCTCCATAAGTCTTACTGCGGCAACATGTGAATTCCACTCTTTTTCTATAGTATTATATGCAGCCATTCCGAGACGCCTTCTGAGTCCACTGTCTCTGCAAAGTCCGGCTGTAAGGGAAGCAAGTTCTCTTAAGTCACCGCTTTTATAAACAAGGCCGTTTTCACCATGCTTTATCAGATAAGGTACGGCACCTGCCGCATGTGAAGCTACCACAGCGCATCCGGAATTCATGGCTTCGTTTACGACTGCACCCCACCCTTCCTTCTGATCACTGGTCATAAGATAAATATCCGACTTCTCCATTCTCTTTCTTATCTCGAATGGTTTTTCGAAATCCAGTACCGTAACAGATGAAGACAGATCCTTTGACTTAACCGCGTTATCAATCCTTTCTCTGCACTCACCTTCTCCGACTATGGTCATATGGAAGGGGACACCTCTATCCTTAAGATATGAGGCAGTATATACCGCGGCTCCCGGATGCTTCCAGTCAAGCATCCTTCCGCTCCACATTATCTCTGTTACATTTTCCGACTTCGACTCAAAGAGCTTGTCCGTATCTTCCTTCACAAATTTCGGAAAATAACCGAAACGGAGCTTTTTATCCTTATATCCCGAAAACATATCAAAATCCGCCGCAACATATGCACCGGCACACAGAAGATAAACAGGATCATCATTATATGCCGTATGCTCCTTTTTCTTCTGTCTGTAACTCGAAGGGATAAATGCTTTTATCCTTCCTTCTTTATATAATCTTTCAAAATATCTGAAGGTCAGCTTATGGAGTACAAGTCTCTCTTCGATATAGGAATGATGTGTTCCTCCGCAGATCACTACATCGCTTTCTCTTATCAGCTTATGTGAAAGATCATAGTCATCATCGTAGAACAAGGCATATGGCAGGTCTCTGAGTTCCGCACCCCATCCCATTTTTATGCGCTCATCTTCCATCCTGTTGGTGGCAAGAAAATGAAAATCCTTTCCGAGAAGAGCATAAAGTTCATCGCAAAAGGGCAGCTGATGATGGGTCATATAATTTGTTATGAAAGTAAGTGTCATCGACTGTTCTTCGCAACCTCTTCATAGATCCACTTAAGCATCTTGTAGTTTGCTTCCCTGTCATGAGTCAGCGACGCACGCTTTGCGGCATTCTCTCCCAGGACCGATGCATATAACTGATCCTTAAAGATATCGACTATAGCTTTTGCAAGCTCCTCCGGCTCACAGGAAGGAACAAGCAAAACTTCCTTGCCGTTTTCCGCAAGCGAAGGTATCCCACCGACTTCCGAAGCAACACACGGCATTCCCAGTATCATGGCTTCTCCCAGCGAATTCGGAGAGTTCTCCATAGAGGAAGGCATTACAAACACATTAGCCTTGAGATACTGCTTCTTCATTGATTTCGCATCAAGGGCTCCCAGGAATTCCACTTTATCCTGAAGGTCATATTTCGTTATAAGTTCCTTAAGATACTTTCCGTATTCCGGAAGCTTTATCCTGTCTTTTAGACTGTTACCGCGAACCACATCGTCTCCCGCAACTGCGATCTTTGCATCCGGATATTTTTCCAGGATATAAGGCATTGCATTTAAGAGTATATGCAGACCCTTAAGTGGTATGTTGCCCTGAGAAATAAAGATCCTGTGAGGCTCACACTCATTGATATCCCATCTGCCTTCATAGAAACATGAACGCAGTGTTTCATTAAGATTGTAATAAACACATGAAGGATTAACCGTATTCACTGCATTCTTATCAAATGCAGTTCTTCCACAGGCAAAAGATGCTGCCTTCATTGCTGTCTCGGCGCGCTCCGCTCTCCTGTCATATTTTTCCTTCTGTTCGGTGATACTGTCCTTTCGGATAAGATCTCTGAAAGTCACACTGTCCCTTACTTTTTTAGGAAGGCCTGCGTAGTACTCTCTCGCACAGGCACTCATAACGCCCTGCACATGGATAAGCACTCTCTTGCTCCAATCGCCCGTTCTGAGTATTGCAAGAGTATGAGGGAATTCTGTTCCGTAACAATGAATGACATCCGGTCTGAATTCTTCACAGATAAGCCCAAGGGAAGCTTCAAGAGAATTATCATAATCCTCCGGATGAAGAGTATTCTCAAGAAACCCATAGTACTTATACCCGTCCTTCTCACCACGGAGGATATCGGATTCAACAAGTTCCTCTCTCTCCACCGGGAAAGCAAATGCCACTTCGAGGTCGCCGTTCCTCTTCACTTCGTGAAAAGCTCCGGCTATCCATCCTTCCTTATGCTGTTTTTTTACCTTCATCTCATCCGCAAACATTGAAGGCATCAGATTACACAGCCAAAGAACTTTCACTTGTTATTCCCCTTTCCGTCTTCTTTATGAAACGGACTGCTGTACAGTATTGATTTGATCTTATGATACGTTCCCGACATTCTGGGAGAATCAGCCATTCTCTTTCTGAGAGGCTGAAGCGTAAGCAACATTATCAGTTTGAAAATATGTCTCTTAAAGCCAAGATACTTCTTGGTGATCTCTCTGCTTTCCATGGCAGCGATCTTCCTGTTTGCTTCCGATTCCGATATACCGTCCCCTTCGTAATCGGATACAGTGAAAGGAAGATGAGCACACACAGCCTTTGCCTCATAGATACACCAGAGAAAATGCTCGTAATCCGCGCGTACTTTATATCTCAATTTATATCCCCTATTCGAGAACAGTTTTCTTGAATAGAAGCACACCTGATGGCAGGGAACGTTCCTGTAGCAGACAAAATCCGTTATCCTGTCAGGAGCTACATCCACACTCTTCAGCTTTCTTCTGTAGAGATCACCGTAATACAGATCCGCACTATGCCCCGCGATGAACTTGGCTGTTTTGGCAAGAACATTTTTATCCATAAGATAATCGCCGCAGTTTAGGAAGAATACGTAGTCTCCCGTCGCCTTCTCTACGGCCTGATTCATTGCATCGTATAATGACTTATCTTTTGAGATGATAAGCTTCACCTGCTTCTCATTGATCAGATAAGCGGGTGAACCGTCTGTCGATCCTCCGTCCTTGACAATGACTTCAAAATCCCTGTAGGTCTGATTTAAGACACTGTCTACGGTTTTCTTTAATTCTTTACCTTCATTGAGGCTGACAACTATAATACTGAATTTCATTTGTGATCTTTACCCCTTAAATGCACGAAGCTCGGTAAGCGGATAAGACAGCCATGTGGAATACGGCAGTATCTTAACTGTATTACCCTGAGCCTTGTACAGGAAAAACATAAAATATAATATCGCGCAAGCTGTCACCGCCATGCGTAATGTTCTTTCTTTCCCCTCAAAAAACTTCCGTCGCGGCCTGTGAAGTATAGCCGGTATCAGCAGTACCTGAGAGATATTCAGATAATATCCTATCCTCGACAGTGACGGTACGAAGGAAAAGCATGCATATAAAACAAGTGAAGCCGCATTCATCCTGAAGTAAAATCCATATGCATCATCTTCTTCATCACTTTTCTTAAGCAGGATAAACGCTGCTGCCAAAGTGGCCGCAGATCTTGCTATATTCACAAGGCTTATGCCGTCTGATACCAGGTGTTCCGGATCGTTCAAATACGACGGATAGAGTCTGATAAAGAGCTCCATATAATGATTTCCGAAGATCAGACCGCTGATCCCCAGTATTCCCAGAAGTATATAATGCACCTTTCCCCATTTCAGCCTGCAAGCAGGGTATAAAACAAGTGTGATCAGCGCAGTCTTGTGGAAAAGTGCCGCAAACAATACCGCTATCAGGAATTTCCCGAACTGCTTCTTTATCACATATCTCATGGCAAAGAATACAACGGACAACGCCATATAATAACGCACGGTGTTGTAGGTCTGAAAATACAGTCCAAACATCATGAAGAGCATAAATGACATTCCGAAATCTTCACTTTGCTCATACAGACCCTTTAGAAAGAAGATCACCGTCACTGCCGAGAATAATGAGAACAGTATCATGAAATATTCACCGTCAAACAGCGTATATATCGCCTTAACTATCTGATTGAACCCCGGCTCCGTTACCACAAAATTACCGCAGTATGCATCATGGAAATGGGATATATACGTTCTGTAATCGTTACCCGTATATATCCTGAGTGATGCGGGTATCCAAAGCGTGAAGAATATCCCGGCCATCAGTATCTTGTCTTTAAATGATGCTGCAGGATCTTTCCTCCCGCATATCTTTATGGCAAGAACAGAGGAAACAGCAGCTATGATACAGTATAAAACGGCACCTGTCATAGACTCTTTCCTTTCTCGATACCCTTCTTCATGAGATTAAACGCTTTTGCCGGCGGGATCTCTCTGCACATCGTCTTTCTCTTAACGATCGCAAATCTGGCAGCCCACAGCACCGCAGCCTTTCCGTAAAGGAAGTGAAACAGCACTCCTCTGTCATAGAAAAACTTTTCCGTATATCCCTTAAACCAGGTTGAATCTCTGTATGTTTCTTTTCCAATCTTTACAGGAACCGCAAAGATCTTAAGTCCGGCTCTCAGGCAATCCGTAAAAAAGAGACTGTCCTCACCGTTACTGTAAGGAGCGCCTCCCCCAAAGAGTAATGAGAATTTAACATTTGCCTTTTGCAATGATCCCAGCCTTGCAGCCGCACTGTACGCCGGATACCTCCCGCAGCTGTGCTTCCACACGCGCTTGTTTTTTTCTATCCAATAGGTCCGTCTGTTCTCGTTAACCTCAAAATTAAAAAGGATCAGATCCGCATCGGGATTCCTATCAAATTCACTTAAAACCTTTTCTTCATAATCATCATCCAGGATGATATCCTCATCGGAAAAGAGGATTATCTCACCCTCCGCTTCCGAAAGAGCTCTGTTCCTGGATCTTCCCACGCCACGTTCATTGCATTCAAATATCCTCACCCTTTTTCCGTCTCCCGTCTCTCTTTCCCGGGCGGAATCTTCGGATGACTGGTTTATTATCACTGCATCTGTGTGCAGGTTCATTTTTACCGGAAGAGCATCCGCATCATTTTCAAGTGCGGATACAAGCACTTCTAATCCTGCCATGATATCAGATCGTCAAATAATAAGTTTTATAGGTTATTTTGTCAGCACTGTATATTATTGCCGCAGCAACTTCTTTTCCCTGCAGCTTAAGATCTTTTATCTCGCGTCTTACCGCGGCCGATGACATTCCGTAGGGAATGGCGATGATCACAGCATCGCTGTTGTTTATATCTGTTTTTTCGATATCAGCGACGATCTCTCCGATCAGCTCATCAGCTTTGATTTTTGTTTTCCCGTCCTTATCCGAAGCGGTTATACAGAGGGCAGTCTTTTTCTCTTTTACAACGCTTTCGACATTATCCTTCATTCCGGAAGAAACTGTTTTGTCCGAAAATACAACACCTGCAGTCATTATTCCCGCAAGTCTCTCAGTGTCATCTTCAAGATATATTCCGTCATCGCATGAATACTTCCAAAGGATAAAGAGCACTCCGAATATAAATCCTACAGCAGCTCCGCATATACACCATCTTGAATAATAAGGATCGGCCTTAACCTGTTCCACTGCTTTCTCATCCCATTTCTCTATGGATACAAAGCCGTCCGTATCCGTACCGAAGGCAGCAAGCGCTTCTCCTATGGCTCTCTGGATCTTTTCCGCACCTTCAGGATTATCCGCATCCGCATATACATGTATAAGTCTTATATCTGACATAGTGGGAATATGCGTCGACGCTGCAACTTCTTCCTTTGATAGAGAAAGTTTTTGGGCTGCAACACCGGCTATCATATCGGAATCCAGCACATCATTCCATGTATAGTCATTGTAATAAAGCTTGGTTTCTTCTGCTTCCTCCGTATCAAAAATAATATGATACATGACATCGCTTCTGAAAGTCGTATCACTGTGGAACAAAAGCATCCTGCATATATCCGTAAGAAAAAAGACCGCTGCCCCGGCAAAGATCCAGAGGATCACTGCAGGAACGATCTTCTTTCCGTATATACATATAAATCTTTTCAGGTCAAATCCGTCACGCATATCATTTTTTCCCGCTGCGTTTTTTTGAATCATCAGTCTTAAGCGCTGTTATCTGTGCACTGTCCACGCCTTCCGTACTGTCCGGCTGGAATATGACTTTTATAGTAAGCAGCATAAGCTTAAGATCCAGCCATACCGAATAGTTCTCTATATAGGTCAGATCAAGCTTGAGCTTATCGTAAGGAGTAGTATTGTACTTGCCGTACACCTGCGCATAACCCGCAAGTCCTGCCTTTACCTTCATCCTGAAAACAAATTCCGGCATGATCTCCGTATACTGCTTTATTATCTCCGGTCTCTCAGGTCTCGGTCCTATGAAGGACATCTCACCCTTTAATATATTCAGGAGCTGAGGCAGTTCATCAATCCTGGTAGATCGGATCACATGTCCGATGGGAGTGATACGATCATCCTTCTTTGAAGCAAGTCTTGCCACCCCGTCCTTCTCGGCATCAACACGCATGCTGCGGAACTTAAGTATCTGAAATTCCTTTCCGCCCATAGTACATCTGGTCTGATGATAAAAAACCGGACCTCCGTCATAACACTTGATGATCACCGCCGTGATGAGCATTACAGGAGAAGCAACCACCAAAAGAATAAATGCACAAATCAGATCTATGAGTCTCTTGGCAGCACGCTGTTCCACCGTCAGCGCATACTCACGTATCAGATACATGGGTGCATCAAATATATGCATCTCATCCGTTCCCTTGATCAATACATCAGGGATCTTGGGCATAACATATACTCTGATGGATCTTCCGTAGCAATACTTAAGCAGAAAATTCCTGTCCTTGGCCTCCACGTCCCAGATGATCATTCCGTCATATCTTTTCTCGATCTCTTCGGTGATATTGGTCAGTCCGTCAGAAATCTTCATACACTTACATATACGATACTTATCCGGTCTGCTTTCAAATTTACGGAGAATATCTTCCACCGGACGTTCTCCCGAAACAAGAAGGAGATCTCTGGGCGGAAAAAGCATGGAGTATACCAACTGGCTTAAGGCAGTCCATGCAGCTATCCACACTATCTGAATACCAAGCAATGACAGGATCGGTCCCACTAGCGTTATCAGCTTGGTGTACATGAGAGAAAGGATGGAATATGCGATCACATTGGTCCCGATAGTGGAAAAGACCTGGGAAAAGAAAACCTCCCAAGCCTTGAGATAACCTATTTTCATTCCTCCGTACATACGTGAAATAAGCAAGAGAATAACCGCATAGACAGAGATAAGGAGGATATCTCCCTTGATCCAGAATATGATCTGGCGCATCTCCATCATCGGTTTATAGTATTTGAACCACACCAGACCGAAACCCGTAACCTGTACGGCAAGTCCGATCAGTGAGAGAAAAAGCAGTATTATCCGTCTGGATGTTTCCAGTTTTTTCATAAAGTGACCACCGGTAAAAATTTATGGATATTATATCAAGTATAAGTGCCTCTTTCAAAGCCGTCTGAGGGTTGCACGCCAAGCCCATCCGATGAAATACCATATACTCTCGGGAAGGCTTAATTTCTCAACACTCCTGTATAGGAACCATATACGTCTTACAGCTTCAAGCTTGTCGGAAGACAGACTGTTTGTACCCGTTCTATATATGGTCAGATTCTTATCCAGTCCGTATCCCATTACACCGCTCTTTAATATCTTCCACCAGCTTGCGGTATCTTCACTCTTTACGGAAGGCATCATTATCTCATCCTTTGTAATGCGGGTCATATCGAACATTACGGTAGATGTAAAGATGACCGTCCGCGGAAGCGCATGTCTGTAATCAAGCCTGGCGGGAACATGTACGATCTTGCCTGTTCCTTTAGCTTCTGAATTTCCGAACTCATATGCGGTAAATGAAAAGACCGCTTCATTATCGGTCATGAATCTCACCTGTTCGGAAAGCTTGTCCTTCATCCACATATCATCCGCATCAAGATAGGCTATATATCTTCCGGCGGCAGCACCGATGCCAAGATTTCTTGCATGTGCCGCGCCATGACTTCCGTGATTGACTATCACACGGATCCTCTCATCCTTACTCTCGATACATTTTAATTTTTTCAACGTACCGTCAGATGAATTATCCTCTATGAGCAACAGCTCAAAATCCCGATAACTTTGTGCAAGAACGCTTTCAACAGTGCCTTCAATATATTTTTCCGCATTGTGAACGGGGATTATTATACTTACCTTTGCTCCCCCGGCCTTATCAGAACTTTGCGTAGAGCACATATCTTTCTCCTGTTTCATACAAGACATAATCACCGGATCTGTCAGGATAAATGAATTTCTCCGTCCTGTGCTTTCTTCCGGTTATGATGCCTTCTCCGAAAATACATTCCGCAGAGCCGGCGGTCAGATCTCCCGGATCGAATTCTCCCGATCTGTATGCCGAAGTCTCTTCTATCAGTACTGCTTTACCGTCTGAATTTATCTCTGCATCCGGTATATCTCTGTCTATCACTATAAGATCCACGCCGTGAGCCCCGGCGATCTCCGTGAGTTCCCTGAGCTTCGCCCTGGGTCTTATCATCGCATCATGAAGCTCGTACTGCCAGTCACTGTAATAAGTCCTCTGACCGGGATCGATATTCCCGTTCCACATTTCTTCCCCATATGCGGTACATATAGCCGGATCATAGCGCCTTATCGCTTCCATCATCTTATCCGATGTGACGATCAGCAAGCTCTCCTTACTGTTTGCGGATCTGAATTCATCGATAACAGCCAGACCCTCGCTTAATTCCTGATCGGGATAGGAGATGTCCTCCACCGGCTTAAAACTTTCTGCATTATAAGATGTGGTGCCAGCCAAAAGCATCAGAGCCGTAAATGCTATTCCCAATGCAAATGCATTGCGGGTTGTTACAGATCCCTTGTAGCCTTCATAAACAACGCCCAGCAGAACAGGCATCATGGGAAGAAGCCAAAGATACATATTGGATTGTAAAAGTCCCGGTGCCCAATTTTTCACAAAGAAAAGATACGGCGGGCTTATTATCAGCAGAAGGAGTATGGACGCATACCAGAACAGGAATGATGTCTCTCTTCTGCCTCTCGCTCTCGCATACCATAATGCAAGTAGTCCCGACAGGAACAGTCCCGTAAGGCCTGCCGTGGATCCGGCTTTGCCTAAGGTCTCTCTCATCTCATACAGAAGTCCGGCTAAAAATTCCATTGTCAACCGGCCCTCCTTTTCTCAGTACCGCTCTCTCCGCGGGAGATAAGCGATGCAACAACACTTATTATGATCACTGCCATGGCGGGAACCGCACTGCGCTGAACATCAGCCGCAAAAAATAATACAGCAACCGCCATCACAAGATAAATGATCCTGTTCTTTTTTTTATTGCCGAATATCATATAGCAAAGATAAGCAATATAAGGAACCAGCACCGAAAATACAAGGTTTTCACCTCTGAATCCTCTGTGTATCAGACTGTAGAATACTCCGTCGGGAGAAAATGATCCGCAGATATTCAGAATACCCAGCATAGAATAAAGTACACCCGCCAGCTTCCTTCCTTCCTTGTCCTTTCCGCAGATGATATCTATCCAGCGTCCGTAAGCGAGATACTCAAGTATCAGCATAAGGAGAGGTACCACGCGATATAATGTGACATATACAAAGTCTCTCCCCCCCGCGACCATGGCAAGCATCGCATAGAAAGAATCCGTCTCCGGAAGCCTTCCGAAAAAAGATACCACATATCCGTCAGTCATCCCCGTATCCGGATCTATGAAATGCAGTCTTTGCGAATAAAGTATAGTCAATACCGACTCAGTCGTTCTGTCATCCGATAGATCCGGATAAAACAGAAAAAACGATACCGCCTGTATGATAATGATAATGACCGCGGGAATATAACTACTGGGTATCACAAAATCCGAATACCATTCCTTTGGCTTATTAGTCCTGATCCTCATGGCCGCGCTTATGGCACATAACGCAAACAGGATCATGATATAAACTCTTACTCCCGTTTCGAAGCTGCCCCCCATATATGAGATCATGAGAGCATCCGCTTCCCACAAAATAAACAGGGCAAACATGCCCGTAAGGCACATTTCCCCTGTTCCGAAAGAATCACTGTCCGAATTATTCAACTGTTTACCGTACCCGAATACGGCCTCTTTTACGAGGCTTCCTACCCAGTATGCCGCAAATAGCAAAAATACAGTCAACAGATAAATCATAGATCACATGCCTCTGGCCTGTGAGACATTTTCCTTAAACCAGTCATAAGCAAGCTTAACACCCTCTTCAAGATCAACCTTATGTTTGAATCCGAGACTGTGAAGCTTTGTAACATCAGTAAGTTTCCTGGGCGTTCCGTCCGGCATATCGCTGTTCCAAACGATCTCGCCTTCGAATCCCACTGTCTTCTTAACAAGCTCTGCAAGTTCCTTAATGGTTAGCTCTTTACCTGTTCCGATATTTACATGCTGCTCTCCGTCATAATTCTCAAGAAGGAATACGCATGCATCTGCCATATCGTCAACATAAAGGAACTCTCGAAGAGGAGATCCGGTTCCCCAGAGCTCAACGCTCTTAGCTCCGCTCACCTTGGCCTCGTGGAACTTCCTTATCATTGCCGGAAGAACGTGAGACCCCTGAAGTTCGTAGTTATCATAAGGTCCGTAAAGGTTTGTGGGCATGCAGCTTATGAAATTGTCACCATACTGACGCTTGAAGAATCTGCACATCTCAAGACCGGAGATCTTTGCGATGGCATACGCTTCGTTGGTAGGCTCAAGAGGTCCTGTAAGAAGAGCATCTTCGGGGATGGGCTGAGGTGCCATCTTGGGATAGATGCAGGTGCTTCCCAGGAATAAGAGCTTCTTAACCTTGAAATCATGGCAGCACTTTATAACATTGCACTGGATCTGCATATTCTCATATGCGAAGTCTGCGGGAGCAGTATTATTGGCATTGATGCCTCCCACCTTTGCTGCGGCAAGAACAACAACATCGGGCTGTTCTTTCTCAAAGAATCCTCTTACGGCAGCCTGATCGGTAAGGTCAAGTTCCTTATGTGTTCTTCCGATCACATTCTCATATCCGTTTCTTTTGAGCGATCTTACGATAGCCGATCCTACCAGACCTCTGTGTCCCGCAACGTAAATCTTATCTGTTTTTTCCATTTCCGCTCCTTTTATACAGTTCTGTATATTAAAAATATTTGTATTTTTATCTGCTAACTCTTATAATTGTTTTATTCGCAAGACAGTTTAAACTGCTGTCAGCGTTAAATTTATCTTATACGGAGTACCAATGAATAATCATTTATATGATCTTATACACAATGCCGCTCTTTTATCTGCCGTTTCAGGCTGGCTGGTGGCACAGATATCCAAAACCATACTTCATACTATAGTCAGCAAGAAATTCGATGCCGAAAGACTTGTCGGAACCGGCGGTATGCCCAGTTCTCATTCTGCAACCGTTTGCGGTCTCGCCACCGGTGTCTTTTTAAGCTGCGGTGCGGGAAGCGTTGAATTTGCAGTTGCTGCCGCACTTGCGATAATCGTAATGTATGATGCTCTCGGCGTTCGTCGTCAGGCCGGTGAGCAGGCTAAAGTCCTTAACGAAATGATCGAAGTCTTCGAAAAAATGGGAAAAGATATCACCCCGGAGGATCGACTCAAGGAATTCGTAGGACATACTCCTTTTCAGGTTTTTGTCGGTGCCATCATAGGCATCTTGATGGGAGTATTGATGAACAACGTTATCATTCCCATGATCTGATCCGACTATCATTTCCTTATCGATATCAGATATTGTATTTCATCTCTTCGATATAATCCCTTATAGCATCATGCCAGTCCTTGAATCTTATATCCGTATTCAGCCTGAACATGTAATTATCAAGTGCAGAATACGCAGGGCGTGATGCAGAATCAGGGAATCTTCTCTTATATTCCTCTGAACTGATATGCTCTACAGCAGTCTTCCTGCCTGCCAGCTTAAAGATCTCCTCCGTGAAGTCGGCCCATGAGCAGATACCTTCACAGGTACCGTGGTAAAGGCCGTACTCATTGGTGGGAAGGAGCTCATGTATTGCTCTTGCAAGCTCCGAAGCAGATGTGGGATTACCTAACTGATCATCCACAACACCTATTGTGTCATGCTTCTCCGAAAGAGCAAGCATGGTCTTAACAAAATTCTTACCGTCGCCGTAAAGCCAGGCGGTTCTTATCATGAAATACTTATCGGAAAAATCCTTTACGAAATTCTCTCCCGCAAGCTTAGTTCTTCCGTAAGCACTCTTGGGGCTTGTCGCATCGAATTCCTTGTAAGGAGATGTGCCGTTTCCCGGAAATACATAATCGGTGGAAATGTGAACCAGCTTTGCGCCCACTTCTCTCGCTGCAACCGCGAGATTTCTGGGACCGATGGCATTGATCTTCATTGCCAGATCTTCGTTCTTCTCGCATCCGTCGACATTGGTATATGCAGCGCAGTTAACTACCGCATACGGATTGATATCCCTGATATAGGCAATGAGTTCATCAGACTTTGTGATATCTACCTGATCCACATCCGTTCCGATATACTCAAATCTGTCATCCTTCCCAAGTTCGATCTTGAGTGCTCTTCCCAGCTGACCATTGCATCCGGTAACGACAACCTTCTCGCTCATTTCTTATTTTCCTCCAAGTGAAAGTCTGTTAAATCCCGAGAATATCGCACGCACGGAAGCACGTGTGATATTGGAGCTTACGCCCACACCGTAAGTAGTCTCACCGGTATCGGAATTAAGCATATGAATGTATGCAGCCGCCTGTGAGTTGGAACCGCTCTGAAGAGCATGCTCCTCATAATCAAGGATCTTGATCTTCTTGCCGAAGGTCTCTGTAAGTCCGTGCTTAACCGCATCAAGAGGGCCGTTACCTACAGCATCAAAGGACTTCTCCACGCCGTGATCGGTATATGTCAGATGTATCCTTGTATCAAATTCACTCTCTGTCTCTCCTGACAGATCCTCAACCTTAAGTTTGCGGAAGTGAATGGGCTCCTTCTTGTCCAGATATTCTTCTCTGAACTTGTCCATGATGGTTTCGGGAGAAACCTCTCCTGCCTTCTCGGAGATAGCCTGGATAACATCGGCGAATTCTCTCTGCATTCCCTTGGGAAGCTTGAATCCGAAATATGTATCCATTACAAATGCAACACCGCCCTTACCGGACTGTGAATTAATGCGGACGATCGGCTCGTATTCTCTTCCTATGTCCGAAGGATCTATCGGCAGATAAGGAACTGCCCATATCTCGCTCTTTCTCTCCTTCATCGCATGAACACCCTTGTTGATGGCATCCTGATGTGATCCGGAGAAAGCGGTAAATACAAGTTTTCCGGCATAAGGATGTCTGGGATGGATATCCATCTTGCAGCATCTCTCGTAAAGTTCGATGGCTTCTCTGATATTATCGAGAGCAAGCTCGGGATCGATGCCCTGGGAGAACATATTATATGCAAGTGTTACTATATCGACATTTCCGGTTCTCTCTCCGTTTCCGAACAGGGTTCCCTCTATCCTGTCAGCACCTGCAAGGAGTGCCAGCTCTGCTGTAGCAACACCTTCACCTCGGTCATTATGAGGATGAACCGAAAGGATAATGCTGTCACGTCTCTTCATATTCTTGGACATGTACTCGATCCTGTCGGCGAATACATTGGGTGTGGTCATCTCTACAGTTGAAGGCAGGTTGATGATCATCTTGTGGTCGGGAGTAGGTCCCCACTCTTCTATTACCGCGTTACATACATCAAGAGCATAATCCAGCTCTGTACCTGTAAAGCTCTCGGGTGAATACTCCAGTATGGTCTCACCGTCATACATATCCATATGACTCTTAACCATCTGAACACCCTTAACGGCTATATCTATTACCTGCTGCTTATCGGCATGGAATACAACATCTCTCTGAAGTGTGGATGTCGAATTATAGATATGCATTATGAAAGACTTGGTACCGCGAACAGTCTCAAAATTTTTGATGATCTGCTCTTCACGGCACTGTGCCAGCACCTGAAGCCTTACGTCATCGGGAAGCATCTTTCTCTCTATGATCTCACGTATGAAGTCATATTCTATCTGGCTGGCTGCGGGAAATCCTACTTCGATATCCTTAAAGCCCAGTTTTACAAGATAATTGAAGAATTCTATCTTCTCGGATACTACCATGGGATCTATCAGTGCCTGATTTCCGTCACGAAGATCCACGCTGCACCAGATCGGTGCTTTCTGTATTTCCTTATTCGGCCATGTTCTTTCCGGAAACTTTTCAACCGGTACTCTCTGGTACTTCTTATAATTTAACATTTCATCCTCCATATATATGATTATCTGCGGCAGCGGACGCTGTCAGTAAGCTTTTTTTCGTTAGCCCGGTGTGCGTAGGCAAAAAAACAGCCCGCTTATGAAGCAGGCTGCCGATCATAAGGAGAACCTATTGTTCTCCGGTAAGTCCGTTTTCTATGGCTTCTACCAGATGGTCCAGAGCTTCCTTCTCATCTTCGCCTTCACAGACAATCTCGATCTCATCACCGCACTTCACACACGCACCGAGCACACTTAGGACGCTCTTAGCATTGGCGGAATTAATCCCGGACGTAAAAGTAATCAGGGAACGATATTTGATCGCTTCCTTACATAGGTTTCCGGCGGGACGCAGACTCAGCCCCATCTCATTGATCACCTGAACTTTTTGGCTGACCATCAGCGTTTCCCCCTTTTCTTAATATGTGATGATTGTATCATATTGCGTCTGTTAAACGCAATCCGCAATTATCCCCGCAGGGGTTTACAGAACAGTACTTGTTATAAGTGCTGCCAGTTCTTCCGCATCCTTTTCGATCATCTTCTGATCCTTGCCTTCGATCATGACTCGAACAAGAGGCTCCGTTCCGGACGGCCTTATGAGAACTCTTCCTTCTCCGGCGAATTTTGTATTGAGCTTTTCTATCGCCTGAGCTATCTCCGGGTATTCCATATACTTGTCTTTCCTGTGGTTGGGAACCTTGGCATTCACAAGAGCCTGAGGCAGTACCTGCATTACGGACGCAAGATCCGAGAGCTTCCTGCCGGTATTCTTCATTACCTCCAGCAGGTGGAGAGCGGAAAGAAGTCCGTCGCCGGTGGTATTCTCATCAAGGAAAATAATGTGACCGGACTGTTCTCCGCCGAGATTTGCGCCAATCTCTTTCATTCTCTCCAGGACGTAACGGTCTCCGACCTTGGTCTGTTCAAGATCGATGCCGTTCTCCTTAGCCATAAGAGTAAATCCGAGGTTACTCATTACGGTCACTACTATCTTATCCTTTGAGAGCTTTCCTTTATCTTTCATGTAATTTCCGACGATAGCCATGATCTGATCACCGTCTATCATCTTGCCGTTTTCATCTACCGCAAGACATCTGTCTGCATCACCGTCAAAGGCGATACCTATATCTGCTTTCTCGTAAACAACTCTGCCCTGCAGCTCCTGCATGTGTGTGGAACCGCAGTTAGCATTGATATTGGTTCCGTCGGGATGGTTGTGAATAGGAATGACCTCTGCTCCCAGTCTCCTCAGTGCTTCGATCGAAGTATAGTGTGAAGCACCTTCCGCGCAGTCTACCACCATCTTGATGCCTGAGAGATCTATATTTACGGCATTAACGGAGTGATTGATATATTCTTCTTTTGCTTCCATCCTGTAGGAGATCCTGCCCACCTGAGGACCGGTGACAAACTCCACACCTGTCATATTATTTCTTATAAGAGCTTCTATCTCGTCTTCCATTGCGTCGGGAAGCTTGTATCCGTCTGCATCAAAGAATTTGATGCCGTTGAATTCAACAGGGTTGTGGGATGCAGAGATAACAACGCCCGCATCTACTCTGTATCTTCTTGTAAGATATGCAACAGCAGGTGTGGGAACCACGCCCACATAAACAGCATTGGCACCTACGGAACAAACGCCTGCCATAAGCGCATTCGCAAGCATGTCTCCCGATATCCTGGTATCACATCCGACCATGATGGTGGGCTTGTGATCCTTTGCCTTTGTAAGTACCGTTGCACCCGCCTGTCCGAGTTGCATCGCGAGAAGCGGTGTCAGTTCGTCGTTCGCAACGCCTCTTACTCCGTCTGTTCCAAATAACCTTGCCATTATTTCAGCCTCCTGATCTTACTCTGTATCTCCTGTGTCTGCCTTGGATATCTTTATGTCAGCATAATGTATCTGAGTCTCAGATATGCCTTCGGGCATCGTAAAAAGTATCTTCATCTTGTACACACCCTCTGCGGGAGATGTCTGTCCCGCCGCCGAAATATAATCCTGAATATCTATCACGCCTGTAAGAGAAGAGCCTTCAACTCCTTCATAGAAATGCTCTATTCCCTTTGTTTCGACTTTAAGCGTAACTTTCTTGTTATCCTGCTTGTCCTCATTGCCGTTGGATTCAAGCAGTATCTCAGCATCATATCCGTCAGGAACATTTATCACCTGAAGGTTCTCCATGGGAACGTCAAATTCTTTTTTCACGATAGGCACGATATTAACCGTTACATTTACCTTGCCGTCGAATCCGTTCGCCTCATCGGTTACAAGTCTTACTCCGTTTGGAAGATACTGGTTCAGATCGATCTTCGCAACATAATTCTCGCTCTTGCCGTTGATATCCAACTCTTCGGGAGGAATAACTATACTTCTCACGGAATCTATCATTGCCGATCTTCCGGCCACCTCAACAGCCTTCCTGTCTGCCTCGGGTTCACCGTCCACTGCATATCCTTCCTCCGGCTCACCGGAAAGAGAATAAACTATATTCACTGCCTTGGTGGCAAGTATTCCCACGGTAACATTTATGGATGAAATATTCGTCGTAAGATTATCATGCTCAACTATCTTGCCGTCTGCAGTATAGAGATTGATATCCGCACTGGACGAGATATCCGAACTTCTGCCGGCTACGCTGACCGAACATTTTGCACTCGTAATGGTATCAACAACCGACTCCGGGCCAGACACTCTTACGGTATTCTGATTGGTAGTCTGATCGCCGATTATATATCCTTCAGCCGGTTCTCCGGTAACCTCCACTTCAATGGGAAGGTGCTTCTCAACGCGGTTCTCTATATCAAGCTGTACCACATTGTGGTCTCCTGCAATGCTTTCAAGCTGATTGTAGTTCTTATTTGTCATGAAGCTGATGGTGAGGGTATTAACATCCGTCATCTGAGTCATATCGGCGGTAGCCTTGATATTCTCCTTATTCAGACTGTCTATGACGGATCTTTTTCCCGATACGGTAACGTCCACCACGTTACTGTCGTTCAACACTTCATATACTTTGCCCTGATTGGTAAGGGCTTCGGAATTTATGATCTCGACCTGTATATCGCTGTAGGTATTGGTTATGACCGGATCGTCATAATTGACGACTACCAGCCATAAAGCGACCGCAACGAGCAGGGACAGGATCTTGAGTCCGATATTATTCGTCAGCTTCCGGATCAGATTGTTTATCATCCCGTCCTCCTTTCACGCGTCCTCTCCAGCCCTTTTTCACTTCATCTTTGGAGTGATCCTGTACGAGCTCAAGCTTCTCTCTCAGGCCTTCCTGACTGAGGCCGTTAAAAAGCTCACCTCCGACAGCAACACTGACCTTGCCGCTCTCCTCGGAGACGATAATGACAAGGGCATCGGTAACCTCGGAAATACCCACACCGGCACGATGTCTGGTTCCGAGAGCCTTACTCAGATTAGGGTTATCGGAAAGAGGCAGATAACAGGTTGCGGACACAACTCTGTCGCCTCTGAATATCACTGCTCCGTCATGAAGAGGTGTATTGTGCTCGAAGATATTGATGAGCAGCTGACTGGATACCGTCGCATCGATATTGATACCCGTCTTCTCATACTCCGCAAGAGTCTGCTCACGCTCCAGCACCATGAGGGCACCTGTTTTAACACGTCCCATTGCAAATGATGCCTTAACTATCTCGTCAATGGTGTGATCCGAGTAACCCTCACCATATTTGCCACTATCAAGTGTGATCACATTGGAAAAGATATTCTTTGTACCAAGCTGTTCCAATGCACGTCTGAGCTCCGGCTGCAGGATGACAACAAGTGCCGTTGCCGCAACATACAAACTCTTTTCCGCAATAAAAAGGATGGTAGTCATGTTGAACATGGCTGCCAAAAGGAAAAATGCAAGTATTACCAGGAGTCCTTTCAAAAGAGACCATGCCTTGGTTCTTCTCATCCAAGCCATGATATAATAGACTACCGACGCGATCAGCAACATTTCCACAACATCAGAGATGCGGATCTGCGGTATGTGAAAACTTGTAATATATTTTTGTATAAAAGAGATCAGCTGTGAAAGCATCTCATTCATGGTTTAACTGTTCCTTCTTCGCTCACGGCTCTCCTTTGCCCTGGAGGCCACTTCGCGCTCTATCCGTGAGACCGATGTCTCTTTTCCGGTTACAGAACGATGCATATGATATTCCGGTGCATCTTTTTTCTCTGTTCTTAAAGAAGAACGTTTTACCCTTGTTTCTTTTTCAGTACTCTCAGGCACATTGCCCTTTATCTTCTTCACCTTGGGTGCGCTGACCTGAACCGAATTCTTAGGGACTGCCTTAACGTAGTAATAATACTCCTCGTCTTCGAACTGCACCCTCTCCGTCCTGCTGTAATCCACATTGAATACGAAGAATTTGATCACTACGGCTACAAGTACAGCAAAAACAGTTCCGAATATGATCCCGGCCACGGAAAGATAAAGCTTGAACTTAAGATCTCCTGCAAGGAGAATGAGTATATCGATCAAAGCTCCGGTTGCGATGGCGATGTTCCATGAGTTATCAACCTTAAGTCTTCTGATCAGATAGACCGCAAGTATCGTAACGGCAAATGCTGCCACAAAAACTACCATTTCCTTGTTACCGAGCAGAGCATCTATAAGATATCTGAATTTCTCCACCAATGTCTCTGTATCGGGATTTGAAGCCATGAGACTTGCACTGTTTCTTATATTCTTAAGAACAAAAAAAGCAATAACACCGCATCCCGATGAAGCCATAGATGTAGGTGTTCCGAGCAAACCGGCCGCGATGGGAATGACATAAGGTATCTTCAGCACAAAGCAGATAGGTGTCATTACTAACAGCACCGTATCTCCGGGTGAAAATCTGAAATAAAGCAGGAACATCAGAAAGAATACAGATGCAGCCACGATAACGCTCTCAAGAGAAAGTGCATAAAGATGAAGGAGCACTACTCCCACCGACAAAAGAGCAATAAAGTTAAGCGGTAAAAATGAGCAGAACAGCGCCAACACCATGGTGACAGGCGCACTCTTTAACATCGCGGAATAGCCCAGAGATTTATTTATCACTATAAGGGCTATGAGTGCCAGGAGAAATTTCATCACGGGCACAACGAAATTATCATACTTAAAATAGAACTGTCTGATACGTTCTCTTATCTGAAGCAAAACAACCATGTTCAAAAAGACCTCTTCCTACTTAAATATCATCCGTCCGGCTCTCTTTTCGATACATGGAATTAAGCCTGCGCAGATTATTATAATATATCCTGAGATTCTTCCTCGCCTTGCGATGGCGCACCGCATATACTATTGCGGTTATAACGGAATATACAACAATAAGGATGAGATAACGTTTAAGAAGCACCTTCCCGAACTGCATCAGATCCATGTTGTAGATATCCGTCATGAATTTCTCAAAATCGTAAACAACGTAAAGAGCTACCACCACAAAGTAGGCCACCGTCCCGTATATAATGGACTTGATGACCTCTTTGGATATGTAGTCTCCGTGAAAAAATGTTCCGATGGCCATATTCTTCTTGCCTTCATTGCTCTCGTAGGCGGCCATCTTTGTCATGAGTTTTATTCTTGATTCGTTAAGCATTATTATTACTAGCCGTTAAATGTATGCATCTTATGACTTGCAGAGCCTCTCGGCTCATGCTTGACCGGTGCTTCGGGGCGACGTCCCGCTGCGGTTAAGTTATTCATGGTATCCTTCTTGCACTTATCACAATACCTTCCGGTCTTTATCTGTGCTCCGCACTTCTCGCAGCTTATCTTCACCGGAGAATCATCCGCAAAGATAAGTCTCTCTTCGCGGATCCACTGCTGAACCTGTTTGGATTCAACATTGCACTGTTCGCATATCTCCGCTACGGATGCGGTCCTGTTATCTCTTACAAAGTCCTTTACTTCCTGGAACTTCTTTTCTATAGCTTCCTTACATCCCTGGCATATCTGCGGTCCATCCATATAGTTAAACATTTTTCCGCATTTTCTGCAGTTTTTGATCTCCATAAAGGTTCCCTCCCCGTTTTGAAGCTCGGCTAAAGTCCTTCGCCGACAGACAATGCTGCAAAATATACTTCGTTAACCCCGGCGTCCTTAAGCACCTTAGCCACTGCGTCGGAAGTACATCCTGTTGTATATATGTCATCTACAACAAGTATTTTCCTTAATTTTAACTCAAATTGCCCGATAATGAAAGCGTTTTTAAGATTGGCAGCCCTCTCCGAGGGGCTTAACGTCTTCATCGGAAGCGTCTTTTTGGTACGTTTGACAAGATCTTTTATAACAGGGATCCCAAGTTCCCTGCCCAGAACTTTTGCAAGTTCTTCTGCCTGATTGTATCCTCTCATCCTCTTCTTCGCCGCATACATCGGAACCGGAATGACGGCTTCGATCCCGATCTTTTTGAATTCGGCTCCAAAGTGTTCGGCCATATCCCTTCCGAAAAAGCCGGCATACTCTGTTCTCCCCGAATATTTAAACCTGTACATGGAATGTCTTACTGAAGGGTAATCATAGAGAGCAAATCCCCTTTCAAAAAAATGCTCCTTCTTACGACAGTCGGCGCAGTATTCGGCTTCATCATCCCCAAGCTGTTTTCCGCATTTGTAACACTTTGGGGATTTTATATATTTGATCTTTGGCAAACATTCTAAACAGACAAGATCTTTCCTGTCGCGTTCGGACAGAACTCCGTCGCAGACAGGACAGCGTCTTGGAAATATCAGATCCGATATAAGATTTAAAGCTCGCATATTCTTTCTTTCAGAGAAGTATACCTGTGCTGCTCGGAGTCGGTATCTATCATATTCATAACGCAGGCGCCGCTTCCGACGATTATCACACACTGCTTTGCTCGTGTGACTCCCGTATAAAGAAGATTCCTGTTCATAAGCATCGGCGGCCCTGATAACAACGGCATAATGATCACGGGATATTCGCTTCCCTGTGATTTATGGATAGTCACCGCATATGCAAGTTCCAGCTCTTCAAGCTTCTCAAAGGGGTAGTATACTGTCCTTCCGTCATCGAAAGAAACTTTCATAAGTCTGAGTGCCGTATTGATCTCCTCGGCTATACCCGTATCCCCGTTAAATACACCTTTTCCCTCTCTGATGCTTATGTTGTAATTCCCCCTCACTTCCCATTCAAGATTGTAATCATTCTTGATCTGCATGACTCTGTCGCCCTCACGGAAGATAGTATTACCGCAGAGGGTTTCTATCTTGTCATCCGAAGGAGGATTCAAGAACTTCTGAAGGATCTCATTGAGATGCTCTACTCCGAGAGGGCCTTTTCTCATAGGCGTCAGGATCTGGATATCACTTGCCGTGATACCGTTCCTTCCGGGAAGAACCTTGGCGCAAAGCTGGACCAGATACTGCTGCACTGTGGCCGCATCTTCTTTTTCCAGCAGAAAAAAGTCGGGATATTTAACGGACAGATCGATGTGTTTTCCGTTATTTATCATGTGGGCATATGAAATGATATGGCTTTCTCCGGCCTGTCTGTATATCCTGTTGAGTCTCACAGTCGCAAAAGCATTGCTGTCCATGATGTCTCTTAATACCTGTCCAGGTCCAACACTGGGAAGCTGATCTACATCTCCCACAAGTATGAGCTGGGTACCGGGTTCAAGAGCCTCCAGCAAAGCCCTCAGCAGATATATATCAAGCATGCTGGTCTCATCTATTATCACCGTCTCCACTTCCAGCGGATTATCTTCATTCCTGCCGTAGAAAAGTTTTCTGTCAGCACTTTCCACATCACCGCTGATCTCAAGCAGACGATGGATGGTCTGGGCTTCATATCCCGTAGTCTCCGTCATACGTTTTGCAGCTCTTCCGGTCGGAGCTGCAAGTGCAAACGAGATCTCCTGTTCATCAAGTCTTCTTATGATCTCATTGATGGTTGTGGTCTTACCGGTTCCCGGGCCTCCGGAGAGTATGAATACACCATTTGAAAGGCACTCTTTAACAGCCTTCTCCTGAAGCTCGTCCAATACTATATCCTCATCACTTTTCGCAGGAGACGTGTGATCTTCATATGGAGTAAAAGTATCTTTAAGCTCTTTAAGTCTGTGGGCGCAGAATCTTTCCATGGCATCAAAGCTTCCGAGATAAATATTCTTAACACCCTGCTCGTTTAACCTGATGACTATCTGCCTGTCTATGGCAAGATTCTCTTCCTGCGATTCAAATAATTCTCTTATGCTTTCACCCGAAAGAGACAAAAGCTTTAATGTATTCTCAAAAAGCAGCTCCTCAGGAATATAGCAGTGACCCATATAGGCCATCTGCTGGAGAACATATATTATCCCGGATCTGATCCTGTATTCGGAATCCGTCTCTATACCTGCTTTCACAGCTATCTCATCGGCGGTCCTGAATCCTACCGAAGGAACATCCTCCACCATCTTGTAAGGATTATTTTTGATTATGTTGTAAAGTCCGTCACCGTATCTGTCATAGAGCTTTGAGATCAGATTCTGTGACAGACCGTACTGCTGCATGAAGAGCATGGCGGATCTTTCGTTCCTCTTTTCCGCCATCTGATCGGTAATGCTTCTGGCCATCCTGGCACTTATGCCCTTGACCTCGGAAAGTCTCTCGGGTTCTTCCTCCATTATGCGAAGAGTATCGTCTCCGAACTTATCTACGATCCTTTGGGCAAGCTTTTCGCCTATGCCGTTTATGGCTCCCGATCCCAGATATCTGAGCACGGAGATCCTGTCTGAAGGCGCCACGCTGCGAAGCGACTCTATCTTAAACTGTCTTCCGTATACGCTGTGATCCACATATAAACCGTCTGCCTCTATGGTCTCACCCTCGGAAAAACCCATGGCAGAGCCGACACAGGTAAGCTTTTCGGAATCTGTGACAACACTCATAACCGTATATCCGTTTTGCGGATTACGGAAACTTATTCTTTCAATATAACCTTTTATTGTTTCCATGATTAACTTTCGGAATCGTCAGATCCGTCTGATCTGTTTAAAGAATTGTTCGAAGAACCGGCAGCTGCAGCCATCTTGGCGCGGATCTCATCTCCGCTTATCCCCTGATTTCTCTGCATCTGCTCATACATCTGCATGGCAAGAGAGTTGCCTCCGAGGTTCTGCTCTGTGATCTGCTTTGCAACCTCGGTCATTGCAGTATCTTTAAAATAACTTACTGTCTTATCGTCTTCCTTGGTATTGAACACTTCGGAAGCGGACTTCATGCTCTTTAAAACCTGTTCCCAGAGGTAGGATTCAAATTCCTTGCAGGCATCAAGCATCTCCTCATCTGTCTTTGCAGATGAAGAAGCCTTCGCTGTCTTATCAACATTTGATGCCGATGCCAGCGAAGAAGTATAGTCCATGAGATTTGTGATATCTCCCATTTCCATGATCCTGCCCTCCGCTCAGAAAAATTTGCGTTATCTGTTACTGCTTAAGCTGATTAGCCTGTCCCATCATCGTATCCGTAGTTGTGATGGCTCGGGAATTAGCTTCATATGCTCTCTGTGCCACGATGAGATTGACCATCTCATCTGCAAGCTGAACATTAGATCCTTCAATATATCCCTGAGCGATCGTACTCTTCTTGAGCCCGTTGTTTGTAGCCTCATTAAGAGGTGTGCCGCTTGCCGCATTCTCAAGGTATAAGGAACTGTCTCTCTTCTCAAGACCTGCGGGATTGTTGAACTGCCACAGTCCTATCTTCATTCCCAGTGACTTCGCATTTCCTGTCTCATCGGGATAACAGAACTCACCGTCTGCAGTGACAGTGATCTTGCTGGCTGTCATATCTTTATCAAAAATAATAGGCTTGCCTGTGGTATCGAGAACAGGGTTACCGTCCGCATCAGTAAGCTCCAGTCCCTTTGTTCCCAGAGAAACATTAAAATTACCGTTTCTTGTATAAGCTGTCTTGCCATCGGGAGTATTTACGGCAAAGAAACCGTCTCCGTTAATGGCAAAAGCAAAATTGTTTGAAGATTCAAGAAATGCTCCCTGCCTGAAAATCGTCGTTATGGAAGAGCTTCTTACACCGAGACCAACCTGGGAATCGATAGGCTTGGTATCGCCGTTTGCTGTGGTAGTCTTCGTCTGAAGCTCCTGGTAAAGCAGGGACTTGAACTCGTTCTGACTTGTCTTGAAGCCCGCTGTATTAACGTTTGCAATATTATTTGAGATTGTATCGACTGCTGTCTGCTGTGCAAGCATTCCGGTTGCTGCTGACCATAAAGAACGTACCATACTCTATCCCTCCTGTCCTTAACCGTTTAAGCGGCCTATCTGATTGGCTGCTATCTGGAGTGAACTGTCATAAGTGGTGATGACTTTCTGATTGGCTTCGTACTGTCTGGAAACACTGATCATCTCAACCATTTCCGATACTATTCCCACATTGGAAGTCTCAAGATATCCCTGGAACACCTGTGCCTCAGTTGCATCCTTGGGTGTTGCACCTTCAACCGGTGTATAGTAGTTCTCACCGTAGTGCTCAAGATAATTATAATCCTCGAAATCCGTAATTTGAAGCTGACCCACTACCGCATCATGCTGATAGATATATCCCATCTGATCGACTTTGAAATCCGCATTCGGATCAAGCTTAATATGTTCGCTGTTTGCACCTGATCCCTTGCCAAGAACGTAATCTCCGTCAGTCGTAACAAGATAGCCTTCCTTGGTAAGCTGGAAGTTACCGTCGCGGGTATACATTACAGAGATATCGCCTGCTTTATTCGTAAACTCGACGGTAAAGAATCCTTTTCCGCCAATGGCCATATCAACCGGTATGTCGGTAACCTGAAAGGCACCTTCAGACCAGTCTATATAGCTTTCGCCGATTTTAACTCCGGGATTGGCAGAACCGATACGTCTGCCGTAATAATATGCTTCCGAACCGTCCTTTATCTTATCGACAAGAACAGTATTGAACGACTGGCTGGTAAGACCTTCCTTTTTGAAACCGGTCGTATCTGAATTGGCAAGATTATTGGTCAGCGTATCCATACGCTGCTGTTCCTGGATCATGCCTGTATAAGCCGTGTAGAGTCCTTTTAACATCGCCTTCTCCTTTGCGGAAAGTCTGCCTTAAGGGCCTCCCTGCCGTATATATGCATCCGTGCATCCTATATATCGGCATTAATTGGCATTATCATTATACCCTGCGAGAAATTCTATGTATCTTCCCGTTCCGATAGCTACACATGTCATGGGCTCATCGGCTGTCATGGTATTGATATGCGTACGCTCCTCGATAAGTTCTTCAAGTCCTCTGAGCATCGCTCCGCCGCCGGTAAGAACTATACCGCGGTCAACGATATCTCCCGCAAGTTCGGGAGGAGTCTTCTCAAGAACCGAACAGATAGTATCGAGTATCTGAGTGGTTGCTTCCTTAAGAGCTTCCTGAGTCTCGTCCGATGAAACACGGATTGTCTCAGGGAGACCGGTTACGAGATTCCTACCTCTTACATCCATATAATCTACTTCAGTGCGCTTAAACGCCGTACCGATATTTATCTTGATATCCTCGGCTGTACGCTCACCGACCAAAAGATTGTACTTCTTTCTCATATAACGGACGATGGCTTCATCAAAGTCATCACCTGCGATCTTGATGGATGCACTCTCAACTGTGCCGCCAAGAGAAATAACCGCAACGTCCGTTGTACCACCGCCTATATCGACGATCATATTACCCTGAGGCTTGGAAATATCTATTCCCGCACCTATAGCTGCAGCGATAGGCTCCTCGATGATGGTAACTTCCCTGGCACCTGCCTGGTAAGTAGCATCTTCAACAGCCTTCTTCTCAACTTCGGTAACTCCACTGGGAACGCAGACAGCAACTCTGGGCTTTCTGAAAGTCTTCTTGCCCATAGCCTTGATGATGAAATACTTCATCATCTGTTCCGTAACGGTATAGTTGGAAATAACACCCTGTCTGAGAGGTCTTACAGCCACTATAGTTCCCGGTGTACGTCCGATCATAAGTCTGGCGTCTTCACCAATGGCTTTTATCTTATTATTATCCTTGTCAAAAGCAACAACACTGGGCTCCTTGAGAACAACGCCCTTGCCTTTGATATATACAAGTACGCTGGCGGTGCCAAGATCGATACCGACATCCGAATAATTCATAAATCCACCCTTTATCTGTCTTTTTCTACCCAGATATCAACCACTTCAAACTCCTGAACACCGGCAGGAGCATCGAAAGAAACAACAGCGCCCTTCTTTGCACCGGCTAATGCGCGTCCGAGAGGTGATTCATCGGAGATAACACCTGCAAGTGACTGAGCCTCACTGGAGCTCTTGAGCGTGATGCTCTTCTCCTTGCCTGTGGAAACATTCTTGATCTTAACTGAGCATCCAAAAGAAACAACAGAGGGCTTTCCGCGCTTCTGCTCTACATCAACGACTTCTACGTCCTTTAAGATCTCTTCGATCTCATCGATCCTGGCCTGAACATCTCTCTGCTCATCTCTGGCAGCATCATAATCTGCGTTCTCGGAAAGGTCGCCCTGTTCTCTGGCTTCCTTGATCTTCTGTGAGATCTCATCCATTCTTGTGAGCTTTAAGTAATTGAGCTCGTCTTCATATTTTTTGAGGCCTTCTCTGGTCAGTCTGTTTTTAGCCATTCCGGTATACCCTCCATTTAAAATTTCTTATTATTATAAAATTCCAAGATGACATCCGATTATAACGCATAAGCGGAATATCTGTCAAATAACAGAGGCTGTCATCCTATCATTTCCAACAGTTCTTCTATGCCTTTGAATGTGGTCAGCTCGCAGGCTCTCTTTCTTAATGCTGCCGCTTCGGGAAATCCTGCGAGATACCATGCAACATGCTTCCTCATTTCTCTGATGCCGATGTACTCACCCTTACACTCTTCCATAAGCTCAGCATGATGTCTGATCATGCGCTTTATCTCTTCGATCTCCGGCTTGTCGTTGTTTACAGGCTCTTTTCCTTCCAAAACAGCCTTTATCTTTGCAAAGATCCAGGGATTTCCCCTTGCCGCACGTCCTACCATTACGGCATCACACCCCGTCTCTTCGAACATTTTCTTCGCAGCTTCCGGAGAATCCACATCTCCGTTGCCAATGACGGGTATACTTACCGCTTCCTTAACCTGTCGGATTATATCCCAGTCGGCTGTCCCGCTGTAATACTGCTCTCTGGTCCTGCCGTGGATAGTTACAGCTGCTGCCCCCGCATCTTCCATGCGTTTTGCAAATTCCACCGCATTGACATGTTCATCATCAAAGCCTTTGCGGAACTTCACCGTCACAGGCTTCTTAACAGCTGAAGCTACTGCTTTTACTATATTTCCCGCAAGCACCGGATCCTTCATAAGAGCCGATCCCTCATGGTTGTTTACAATCTTGGGCACAGGACATCCCATATTGATGTCCAGGATATCGAAAGGTCTGTCTTCAATGGAGGCAGCAATTTTCGCCATAAGCTCCGGTTCCGATCCGAAAATCTGGAGCGATACCGGATGTTCTCCCTCTCCCATTGCCATCAGTGCTTCCGAATTCTTATTCTTATAATGTATAGCCTTGGCGCTTACCATTTCCATACACAAAAGACCTGCCCCCGTTTCTCTGCAGAGAGTACGGAATGGCAGATCCGTTACGCCGGCCATGGGTGCAAGGACGACAGGTATATCTATCGTTACACTTCCGATCTTCATTTCACATTCTTCTCGTAAATATATCTCAGTCCGTCAAGGGTGAGCATGCGGTCATAAACATCTATACAGTCCGTTTCTTCTGCGATTATGCTTCCGAGTCCGCCTGTGGCAACCACATACATCTTATCAAGATGCGCTTCTTCCTTCACCTTCTTAACTATGTATTCGGTCTGACCTATCTGTCCGTACACAAGCCCTGCCTGCATACTGGTTACCGTATTCTGGGCGAGTATTGAATCAGGCTTTTTGATCTCTATCTCCGGAAGCTTGGCTGTATCTTCCCAAAGAGCCTTTGCGCTGATCTTGATACCGGGTGCTGTTATACCCGCAAGAAATTCTCCGTCCGCTCCGATAAGGTCATAAGTGGTAGCAGTTCCGAAATCCATTACCAGCACGGGGCCGCCGTATTTTTCATATGCTCCTACCGCATCTACTATACGATCCGCTCCGATCTCTTTGGGATTCTCGGTGACTATCTTTATCCCTGTCTTGAGTCCCGGGCCCACGATCATCGGATTTCTTCCCACATAGCGCTCAAGCGCACCTGTTAATGCATGCATCACACCGGGAACAACGCTTGCAACGATGACTCCCTCTATGTCTTTTGTCTTAACCTTGATATTATCCAGGATATCCAAAAGAGTAGCTCCGTATTCATCCGATGTCCTGGGTGTGGATGTCATGATACGGAATGTATTCTTTAATTCATTTCCCTGATAAAGTCCGAAAGTGATATTTGTATTTCCTACATCAACTGTCAAAAGCATTTCTTTTCTCCCCGCGATCCTGTTCTGCTTTTACTCCTGAAAAGGCTCATGAAGTATGAGTGTTCTGTAATACATACTCAAAGCTTCCAGCAGATCGCTCTTCTTTCTTCTTATCTCACCTGTGAGAAGCCCTGCCGATATCTCATCATAGTAGTAATCATCCTCATCCGAAGCGGTATCCATTGATATTCCGCCGTCCGGTTCAAATACTATGGTGAATATCCCTCCGCATTCCTCCGTAAACAACACGCATATCACATGCAGCTCGTCCTGTATGGATTGCGGAAGATTTCCGAATTTTTCTTTATTGAAAAAATATTTCTTCTCATAAGCATTAGCTCCGCATAAGACCACACGGCCGTCATCCGAAACAGATGCATTGTCCTTCTTATCTTCACTCATCACACATACCCGTATATTCCTCTGACCGACACTTCGCCTGTCGATACAGTCTTTATCGTTCCATCGGAAAGCTTTACTATCAGCGCCCCGCTGTCGTTGATGCCTTCAGCTACTCCCGTATATTCTCCCTTGGGGTCAAGTATCCTTACTTCCTTGCCCTTGTTGATCAGATAGCTGTCATAAATATCTACGAAATCCGATACATCAAGATGCTCCGCAAAGATACCGTAATAGTATTCGAAATACTCCATGATACCGATTATCAGCGCGGTCCTGTCAACCTTTTCTCCCTTTTCGATACGGAGGGACGTCGCCATATCCTGTAATTCTTCGGGGAATAAAGTCTGGTTGGCATTGATACCCACCCCCACTATCACATGGTGAATATAATCGGGCTCGGCGCTCATCTCCGTCAATATTCCGCATACCTTCTTGGAATTGACAAGTACGTCATTGGGCCACTTGATCTTAACATCCAGATCACGGTGCAGTCCCGTTATCACTTCCGCAACACTGATAGCCATAAGGAGCGTAAGCATGGGTGCCTTGTCCGGAAGAAAATCCGGTCTGAGCAGGAGACTCATGGAAATACTCTCACCCGCAGGTGATACCCATGTCCTCCCTCTTCTTCCCTTGCCGCCGGTCTGCATATCCGCTACCACAAGAGATCCGTGCTCCATTCCCTCCTCGGCGAGATATTTCGCATCCTCATTGGTGGATTCGGTTTCCTTGTGATAGTAAACTCTCCTGCCCGCCCAAAGCGTGGTCATACGGCTCATCAGCTCACCGGAAGATAATATCTCCGGATAACTTATGAGATGATATCCCTTGTTGGTGACCGCCTCTATGTCATAGCCTTCCGCCTCAAGCTGCTGTATCACTTTCCATACCGCAGTCCTTGATACGCCAAGTTTATCGCTGATCTCCTGTCCGGAGATGTATCCCTTGGTATTGCGTAATTCCCTGAGTATCTCTGCCTTTACGCTGATGATCTTTCTGTCCAAAACCGCCCCTCTTTTAGAAAGCCCCGAGTGTAGCAGCCATCACTGCCTTGATCGTATGCATTCTGTTTTCTGCTTCACGGAACACTTCCGACTGACTGCTCTTAAATACCTCATCGGTAACTTCCATCTCGTCGAGTCCGAATTTATCATGTATGGTCTTGCCGATCTCTGTTCCCAGATCATGGAATGCGGGGAGACAGTGTAAGAAGATCGCTGTATCCTTGGCACACTTAAGCAGATCCATTGTAACTCTGTAGGGAGTAAGATCCTTTATACGCTCCTCCCATATCTCATCGGGTTCACCCATCGAAACCCATACATCAGTATAGATAACATCGGCATCCTTTGCCGCAGCCTTGGGATCGGTCTCGAGACTTACGGATCCGCCGCTTTCTGCCGCCCACTTTTTGCACTGTTCTACAAGTTCAGCATTGGGGAAATATTTCTCGGGTGCTCCGACGGAAAAATGAATTCCCATCTTTGAACAAAGTATCATAAGGGAGTTACCTGTGTTGTATCTGGCATCTCCCATATAGCAAAGCTTTCTGCCCTTATAATCTCCAAACACTTCTCTGATGGTAAGAAGATCCGCCAGCATCTGTGTGGGATGGTACTCGTTGGTAAGGCCGTTCCAGATGGGAACTCCGGCATATTTTGCAAGCTCTTCAACTATCTCCTGACCAAAGCCTCTGTACTCTATGCCTTCAAACATTGAACCCAGAACTCTTGCCGTATCGGCAATGCTTTCCTTCTTGCCGATCTGTGACGCCTTGGGATCAAGATATGTTGTTCCCATACCAAGGTCATGAGCCGCCACTTCGAAAGAGCAGCGTGTACGCGTACTGGTCTTCTCGAAGATAAGTGCGATATTCTTTCCCCTTAAAACATCAACGGGGATACCTTCCTTCTTCTTCCTCTTGAGCTCTGCTGCCAGATCCGTCAGATAGAGGATCTCTTCTGCTGTAAAATCTTTTAATGTAAGAAAATTACGTCCTTTAAAATTCATATTACTTCACCATCATTCCTTAGTGACAACTTCCTTGAAAGTAGTTGCCAGTCCTGCTATCCCCTGGAGATCCGAAGGGATGATTATCTTGGTTGCCTGTCCGTTTGCCATCTGCTGGAGAGCTTCAAGAGACTTAAGCTGGAGAACACTCTCATCAGCGCCTGCTTCTTTAAGCATCCTGATACCGTCCGCGGTAGCTTCCTGGACTTTTCTTATAGCCTCAGCCTGACCTTCTGCCTGTCTGAGGAGGGCTTCCTTTTGCGCCTCTGCACGAAGGATCTGAGCCTCCTTCTCAGCCTGGGCGCTGAGGATCGCCGATTCCTTCTTACCCTCTGCCACAAGGATGGAAGATTTCTTCTCACCTTCCGCACGGGTAACGGCTTCACGTCGTTCACGTTCCGCCTTCATCTGCTTCTCCATGGCATTCTGTATCTCTGCAGGCGCCATGATATTCTTAAGCTCTACTCGGTTAACCTTGATACCCCAGGGATCCGTTGCAAGATCTACGGATGCTCGCATCTGAGTATTTATAACTTCACGGCTGGTAAGCGTTGAGTCAAAATCCAGATCACCGATTATGTTACGAAGTGTGGTAGCTGTAAGGTTCTCGATAGCGAGTATGGGATTGTCCACACCGTATGCATAAAGCTTGGGATCCGTTATCTGGAAAAATACGATGGTATCGATACGCATGGTAACGTTATCCTTTGTGATAACCGGCTGAGGCGGGAAATCATAAACCTGTTCCTTAAGAAGAACCTTCTTTGAGATCTTGTCTATAACAGGCATCTTGTAATGCCATCCCGCATGCCATGTGTCAAGATATGTTCCGAAACGTTCAACAACATATGCATTCGCCTGAGGCACAATCCGGATTCCCGATATCAGTAAAATGATCAGGAATAATACCAGTACCGCTCCCAAGAATAATAATCCGCCCTCCATTTGAAACCTCCTTATCGCCGTTGATTTATGTATATATTATTGTTTCAATTGACCTGTTCAACTATGAGCTTAACGCCCTCAACCCTTAATACCTTCGCTCTTGCACCTTCCGGTATCAGTATACCCTCCGACGCAGATCTTACCGTCCATTCCATGCCGTTGAGTTCGGCCTTTCCCTTAGCTCCGATATTATCCACAGCCTCCGTGATCACGCATACTTCTCCGGGAAGTGTCTCAACATTGGTGGGAACCACCTTTTTGTTAAAATGCAGCATCGCTATAGGTCTCGTGAATATAAGCAGTATGATGGATACCACTAAAAATATCGCTATCTGAACAAACAGATTAGCACCGCAGAATGTGGATATGAGCGCAACCAGCGAACCGCCGGCAAACCATATTGTCGTCAGCCCCTGTGAGATGATCTCTATGATCACAAGTACGATCAGTGCAATCAGCCATATTATGGCCATTGTCATGATATCAGGCATACCTGCCTCCTTTCTCCGTCCTCAAAATTAGCACATATTATAGTATAACATAAAACCTCCTGCATTTCATTGCAGAAGGCTTTACGGTCAGTTACCTGTCATTCGACTTTTTCATCATGAACCCGTTTCCCGGGTCCTTAGATTCTTAATCAGATCTTTACCAGAAAACGTGAGCTCCTATCACAATACCGTCATGATTACCTGATCGTCTGAAGTGTGTTGCCGAGCCAACATTGGAATATCCGTCCAGCGCTGCCTGTGCTGCCTGCAGACACTGCGGCTTAACGCCTGCGGCAATGGTTCTATCCACCTTGCCCGAGCCTGCCGGAGTAAACTGTCCCGATGCATATATGACACCGTATATGGTTGAAGGATATGCCGCACTTCGGACACGGTTCATTACAACCGCACCTACCGCTACCTGACCCTCATAGGACTGATTACCGGCTTCGCACTGGATGAGCGCTCCGAGCAGAGTAACGTCTGCCGCCTCAGCCGCATAAGCACCGTACTGCTGGTGTCTTCCCGCCTCTTTGGCTGCTGCCGCCGCCTTTGATGCCGCCGCTTTGGCCGCCGCTTTTTCAGCAGCTTCCTTCTCAGCCTTCTCACGAGCCTCGATAGCCGCCATGGTCTCACCGTAATCTATGAAATATTCCGTTGAAACATATTCACCGGAAATGAATCCGTCAGCACCTTCAAAGTCTATGGCAACCCATCCGTCTTCTTCATAAAGAGCTTCAAACACATCTCCGTCAGCCACCATTCCGAGACAGGGAGCATCAACAGAAGGCGTCTCTCTGACTCTGAGCGTCTGCCCCGTAACCGTTGCACGAAGAGTTACCACATCATCATATAAAGCTTTTGCGTCATCGCCGAAAAGCAGATAGTCATTTTTTACCCATCCGCATACATCTCCGGACTGTACCTTGGTCCAGCTGTCCGTATATTCAATGATATATGCACCGCAGTCTTTGTAAAGCTTGCCGACACGTTCGGATTCCTCGTTCGACTCGGCTCTGACATTAACAGACTCGTTAACATCGGCCATGACAAGCTCTCCCGGATTCTGCCAGTAGAGCGCAG
The DNA here is from genome assembly GCA_900102065.1 of Lachnospiraceae bacterium XPB1003. Taxonomy (GTDB): domain Bacteria; phylum Bacillota; class Clostridia; order Lachnospirales; family Lachnospiraceae; genus NK4A136. The sequence continues at coordinate 170,548 of FMVK01000001.1, forward strand.
CCTGCTCATCGAGTATCTGCTGCACTTCCGAATCATCGGGAATTACATTTGTCTCAGTGGCATCCGCCGACCCTGCGGTCAGATAGCCTCTGCCGTATTTGATTGTACATGGAGATCTGTCTTCAGAAGTTTCGCCCGCAGCCTCTTCGGGATAAAGCGTCAGACTGCACGGAAGCGAAACGTTAACACTCTCGGCCGTGTCCGCAGAAACTGCGCCCGCCGTTCGAAGCTCATCCTTGTTCGCGATGACAGCGGCTGTAAGAGAACATACCGCCGCTATAGAAACCCAACCGACTGCTTTCATTTGTTTCGCTTTGTTTCAAATTGTTACAATTTGTTAAAATTTCGTTTAATATAGCAGATGAAAATCTATTTGTCAAATCAAGCGAAACTTTTGTTCGATGTCAGCGGATCACCTGTAAGATATAAAATTTAAGGTAGTATGACTCCGATGCAGACCAGAGAATGGGATGATCGGGGGACTGAGTGCGGAATTCAACCTGTCTGAGCCTTACATGGGCAGCCCTTGCCGCATCTGCTATAGCCTGTGTGAAAAGCTCATAGCTCATGAAATGAGAGCAGGAGCAGGTTGCAAGGAATCCGCCATTCTCCACAAGCTTCATTCCAAGCGTATTGATCTCTCTGTATCCCTTGGCCGCATTCTTAATCGAATTTCTGGACTTGGTAAATGCAGGCGGATCAAGGATAACAAGGCCATACCTCTTCCCTTCCGCTATCTGCGCCGGCAGGAATTCAAATACATCCGCGCACTCATATCTGACGCGGTCTTCAACATGATTGAGAGCCGCATTTCCCGCAGCTGTTGCCAGTGCGGATTCCGAAGCATCAACGGAGAGCACGCTCTTTGCTCCCGCAAGAGCGGCATTAAGCCCGAAGGAACCTGTATGTGTAAAGCAGTCCAGTACATCCACACCCTTTGCCACAGGCCAGATCGCCTTACGGTTGTACTTCTGATCCAGGAAAAATCCCGTCTTCTGACCGTCCTTTACATCAACAATATATTTCACATCATTCTCTGTGATGCGGACATTCGTATCAAACTCTTCTCCTATGAAGCCTTTTGTCTTCTCAAGGCCCTCTTTTTCACGTTCTTTTGCATCACTGCGTTCATAGACGCCCCTGATAATGATACCGTCTTCATCCATTATCTTCTTTAATATAGAAACGATCTGTTCCTTATATCTGTCGATGCCCAGAGCCAGTGACTGAATTACCAGCACATCTTCATATTTATCGCACACGAATCCCGGGAGAAAATCCGCCTCTCCGAAGATCACCCTGCATGAAGATATATCCACCGTTTTCTTCCTGTATTCCCATGCTGTCCGTATGCGCTTTTCGAAGAACGTTTCGTTTATCTCTTCGTTTATGTCCCTGGTGAGTATACGGATACGGATCTTGGAGTTCATGTTTATGAAGCCAAGTCCAAGGGGATAGCCGTCAAAATCGTGGACCTCCACCACATCTCCGTTTGAGAAGTGTCCCATTACCGACTCTATCTCATTATCAAATATCCAGGCAGCACCGCTCTTTATAAGTCTGCCTTCTCCTTTTCTGATGGTTACTATACTTTTCATTGATCAAATCCTTTCGGTAATCACGGATAGCTGACGATCTGCTGCTTAATATCCCAGTTCTTCACCGATAAGGATCACCTTGATGCGTCCCGGAGCACCTCCGCTGTTCCTCCTGGTGATAACGATCTGATTGCAGATGCAGTCCTCGGCAAGGCAGTCACCGCATCGCCCCGTCTTGGTACAGGGATGCTCCTTACCAAGTCTCACGTTATTCTCGGGTGATGCTATGTTTCTTGCTCTCTTGATGGCGCTGTCCAGATCCGGAGATATCTTGTTCATGCCTGCGATCACATATACATGAGCAGGTCCGATTATCAGACATGCCACTCTGTTGCCGTTGCCGTCGATATTTACAAGCTCACCGTCCATTGTTATGGCATTTGAACTCATCAGAAAGTAGTCGGCCGCAGTCTGATTCGTATACATCTCACGTCTTTCTTCCGTTGTCTTCGCGGTACTTCGGTCCAGAAATACCAGCTTATCGCTGTTCCTTATGGCATCCGCGAGACCCATTTCTTCTATAGTCATTGAACCGCCCCATGTAACAACCGAGCCCTCAGGCATCTCGGCAAGTATTGCTTCTTTAGCCTGCTCTCCCGTCTCGTAATATGCGGCATCCATTCCTCTCATCTTTATCTTCTTAATGATATTTTCTGCGGAAATTCTGTAAGTATCGGATTTAACACTCATAACACGACTCCTTTCGCTTCCCCTTTTTGCTTTTAGTTTATATTTGTATTATTATAACTTGAATATCGGATAAATTCCCTGCCCGGGATTTTTTCATCCGGGAATTTTTATCAGAATATTATTCCGGAGGTATCTATCTTGTCAGATAACAGACCAGTTACACCCATGTTAAAACTCTATATCCTGAAATTCGCATTCAGGCTCAGTGTTTTCTTTACTATATCTGTACTCTATATCAGAAGTAAGATAGAGGCAACAGAATTCTTAAAAACGCCCATCTTTACAGTCCCGCTTGGGGGATATTCCTTTGGGATCGCACCGCTTCACCTGCTCTGGTGCATGTTCATGATAATGATGTTCAGACACATATTTCCCGGATCGGGAAGTCATGTGTCCATGGCTCTTCGCAAGTCAAGAAAAGATACCTATATTGAAGTCCCGGGATACAGTGAGAGCGAACTGCTCAAGTATATTAAAAGTAAGAACACCCTTGCCTGGTGGGTGCTTCTTGCATGGATAGCCTTAAATGCCGTCGTCGCGGCGCTGTTCTTCACGCATGTGATCGGCGAAGCCGAACTGATGATGATCACACTTTTTTATTTCATTGGGGATTACGTATGCATATTGCTCTTTTGCCCTTTTCAGACATTTATGATAAAGAGTAAATGCTGCGTCAGCTGCAGGATCTTCGTCTGGGGGCACTTCATGATGTTCACTCCCATGCTTTTCATAAGAAGCTTCTACAGCTGGAGCCTTTTCTTTACTTCTCTTGTGGTTCTGATCCGTTGGGAGATAATATATGCAAAACACCCCGAATGGTTCTGGGAAGGATCCAATAAAGCCCTTCAGTGTGCCAACTGCAAGGACCGTACCTGCCGCATCAAGAAGCAGATACGCAAACACTTATTCTTCTGAATAAGCGTTTTAATCCGCCATCTCTTTCTTGATAAGGGCTTTACCCATCCATTTTTTCCTGCGCCAGTGATCCATAACAATGAGACCTCTGACACATTCATCCACGGCAGTCCCCATAAAGACTCCCGCAACGCCGATGGAAAGACCGATACCGAATACATATCCCAGTGTCGCACCCAGGCCCCACATGGTTATGAGCCCGACTATCAGAGGATAGACATAATCTCCGGCAGCCTTTAAGCTGCTGATAAATGTCAGATTCAGACATCTTCCTATCTCTACGAAAATATCCGCAAGCATTATCATATATGCGAGCCTGAACACTTCTTCGTTAACATCAAATATCCTTAAAGTAAATGGTGAAAGCTGCCAGTTAAGCACTGACATTGCTATGGTTATCGGCATGCTGATCTTTAAGGTATGGAATACCCTCTTGTACGCAATATCTTCCTTACCTGCACCTACCAGATGTCCGGTTATTATCTGCATAGCCATGGCGCATGAATTGGAAAATACCATTGAAAATGAAATGAGCGTATTACAGTAAACACGGGCATTTACGGAATCATCTCCCATGGTATTAACAAATGACAGCAGCACCATCTGATAAAGACTGTAGAAAAAATTCTCTCCGGCGGAAGGCATTCCTATCTTGATCATCTTTACCAGCATGGCCATTGGAAAAGGATTTAAGAGCCTTATCGAAAACTTACCTATCTTATTTCCGTAGAAGAATAAGAGCGTAAAGATCAACGCTATGGCTCTTGCTACCACAGTTGAAATACCAACGCCGGCAACTCCGAGATCCAGATGCTTTAACGGTCCATAAAGGAAAGTGTAATTACCTGCGATATTGATAAGGTTTACGGCAAGAGAGATATACATGCCGATCTTCGTATAACCGTTGCAACGTATGATCTGAAGCATTACGTTGATACATGCCTGCAGGAAAAGGGATCCTCCTACGATATTGATGTAAGTGAGTGCTTCTCCCCTCATGTTATCGGATATGTTCAAGACATCGGCTATCAGCCCCTTACACAATACAAGAGCAGCACACAATACGATACTGAATCCGAGGTTGACTATAAATGCAAGGGTATAGATACGGTTCATCTCATCGTATTTTTCCGCTCCCAGATACTGGGCAACCACAACAGAGATGGCCGTAGAGATAATGTTGAACATAATGATGAAAAGGAACATTACCTGATTAGCATTGCCGACGGCGCCGACAGAATTCTGGGAATAATGGCTCAACATCACAGTATCAACGTTATTGAGAAGGATTCCCAATAGCATTTCAAAAAACATGGGACCCGCGATCACAAGAAGAGGTGTATTCTCATCTATTACGCGTGCCCCTGTACTCTTTTTCTTATTCTTCATTTCCATACTCAGACATTCCTTATGTGTATCGTATTAAAGGGTTAAAAAATTGTATACAATATAAATAGTTTTTAAATGATACACACTTTTAATGTCCGAATCAATAAGGAATTTTTACAAATTAAGATTTTATGAATAAGCCTTTTTTAGTCTTTCTATCTCATCCTTTGTTATCCTGAGTATTGTTCCGTGCCTCTTCTTTAATCTGTCGAAGGAATAATCCTTATCCGAAAGGACTTTCCATGAGCCTTTTGAATTGTCCCTGTCCTCGATATCCGAAGTCTTAATGGGCATATAACCTGTACCTGCCATATAACGGTCTGCAATGATTCCGTATTCAGGCACATCGGGATCCGTCCTGTCCGATACATTAAGTTCAAATAATTCCGGTCCCTCAAGGCTTCCGTTGTCCAACGCATCTACGCCTGCATCAGTAAGATCCAGCCCCAACTCGTCGAGATCCAGCACTTTTTCCCAACTCTCCGGCACAAGCAGGGTCTTTGTCCTCATGATCCTGATACCGCCTCCGGCTTCGGAATTGTCTCCATCCTTGGATACGCTGTAATAGTAAGCGCCTATCTTCATGACAGTGGTATCTATTATCTCTCGCTCCCTGCCGTCAGCACTTCCGTCCTTCTGACAGTCGATAAAGAGCTCAGGTCTTGAAAACTCCTTAAAGTCCTTAGTAGCCACATAGTAGATGGCATTTGGTTTGGCCTTCATCTTCGTGTCGGGATCCATAATGCTGGATGCGAATAATATTATATTGCTTTCTGTCTCTTCATCGTAAACGATCTCCGGAGCCCACGCCATTCCCGCATTCTCCGGTGCGGCATTGATAAGTCGCGGTTCGCTCCAGTTTACAAGATCCTTTGATTCCCAAAGAACAAGGTATGAACTTCCCGTGGTACTTGCATCAAAATATCCCTGGGCATTCTTTACCCATCCGCCGCGATTGAATATGCTCAGATCTGTTGCCACCAGGACAAAATGTTCACCGTCCGGGGTACGATACAGGAAAGGATCTCTTACTCCCTTTTCTCCCACAGTGCTTACCAGCACAGGATTACCGTTATTAAGATCCTTAAAATGCAGACCGCCTTCGCTCAATGCAAAATATATCTGTTCTTCATCCGCTCCCTGTTCGCCGATAAAATGTCCAAACAGATATCCGCAATAATCCCTGTCAGCCTTTTTCATAATATTCCTCCATGTCGAAGCATCCTGTGAAAAGCTTCTTTAAAAAACGGCCCCTCCGCATTTGCGAAAGGGCCGGTCCGAATGATCAATCGTCGTCTTCTTCTATTTCCTTGGCGTCTCCACCTATGAATATTACCACGCAGTATCCGTTCTCAACCGCGATTCCGACCTTCTTATAAACACCGTCTTCTATGGTCTTCATAGCATCGGGATTGTTCTTCCATGAAACGATGGCATCTGCAGGATCTGCTGCATAAGCTATTATCTCGCCTTCATATTCAAAGTATTGATGATGGAATCTGATAGCTGAATGGAAATCCGTATGATTAGGTCTCGTGTGTGAGAACTCTTCCTGAATCTCCTCAACTCTTAACTCCGCTATAGCCTTAAGGCTGTCTGCTCTGTCAACGATATTTACCGGTGAAGACTTGTCGGTTCTTGCCTGATTGATGAAGTTATATACCGAATCAGCATACTGGTTCTCATTATTGATCTTGTTAACGATCTTCTTGTAAAGCTCATCCTGCTCAGCCTTCTTCTTAGCTTCAATAGCCTGCTTTGAAGCCTTGGCTGCCTGCTCCTGATTAGCCAGTCTTCCTTCGTAAATACCATTGGTGATGTAGTGCTTGTAAAGAGCCATGGTATCTGTTCCTACGGCTGCGACTACATCGGGATTGGTAGCTGCATAATATGTTGCATCAAAAGCGATATTGCTTCCGAGATAAGGAAGTCTTCCTTCCATAGCACCATAGTTAACCCAGTGCTGATATAAAGCCTTGGGATCCGTTCCTACTATGGCAACAACATCAGGATTTGCAGCCGCATAGTATTCCGCATCAAAGAATATTCCCGGAGATACTTCCTTCGGTGCTGCGGATACCTTAAGTGCTCCGAGTCCTCCGAATGCGATTCCCGCGGTGAGAACTGCAGATGCCATTCTGAAAACGATCCTGTTTAAAAATTTTTTCTTCATAAACATCTCCCTCTCTGTATATATGATTGACTGTTCAGTATTATCCTCTCAGTGCCTATGATTGTAACATTTATACAATGGACGTGTCAAAAATGTCGGAAAAAAATTGCAACGCACCCGACATGGGATCCTAAATGCAAATGGACATCTGCGTCAGTTGCTAATAATATGATCATTCAAAGAAGCTCATACTGAAGGAATTCGTATTTCAGCCTGCTGCCTTCTACGATGCTCTCGGGGAGAAGGGCTCTGGCCACGCATTTCTCCTCAAGCTCCGGCTTGTCCGGGCATGTCAGATATGCGTAGTCTCCGTCAATACGATCAACTGTATAAATATATGTCTCCATTTAAGTTCTCCTTTATCATAATATTCCAAGTCTGAGATCTGTTATTTTGATTCTGCAAATCGAAATCGTCTTGATTTTTTTCGACAAAGCGTGCTCATACTTATGAGATCAGTTTCTCTATCTCCTCTAAATATATATCTATAACTATCTGTCTCGAGAAATTCTTTACTGTGCGCTTCCTGCCAAGGCGTCCCATCTTCTCACGTTCACTGTTGGACATGGACAGGAATTTCTTTATGCACTCGGTAAGTTCTTCCACATCACCACCGTGGTAGATCATGCCTGTTACTCCGTCGTAAACAGTCTCCCTGCATCCCGGATTATCTGTTGTGATCACAGGTCTTCCGGATGACGCATTTTCAAGCAATACATTGCTCATTCCCTCGCCGTATGTTGAGGGATGGATGATAGCATGGGCTCTCTCGATAAAAGGTCTGACGTCTTTTTGACTGCCACGGTAGTAAACGATACCTTCTTTTTCAAGTGCCTTCAGTTCTTCTTCATAGTGGATCTCTGTGGGCTCTATGAATCCAAGCATGTTGAATTCCGTCTTCGGATATTCCGCATGTATCCGCTTAGCTGCTTCGATATAATCGTCTACACCCTTATCCTTAAGGATCCTGCCAATATAATTAAATACTATCGTTTCGCCTCTCTTACCCTTGCCGCCTTTTGGATAATCAAGGTATGAGAATCTGGATGTATTTACTCCTGAACCCGGGAGCAGTATGTAATCCTTATTCCTGCGGGGTCTTCTCCTGCCTGCTATACCGTAACATAAAGACTTTAAAACATTTTTCTTTCCGGGTTCTTTCCCGACAACCATACCCGATGTAACGGCAAGCTTCATGTTTGTAGAATTCTGAAACATGATGCAGTCGGACTGTCTGTATATAAATCTAAAAAGACCCATGATGATCTTTTGCTTGATCTCGGATTCATTTAAAACAGAACCGAAACCCGTAACATTATTGATGACGGGGATCCCCAGAAGATGAGCCGCCATACTGCCGTAAACATTGGGCTTTGCGGTATATGCAAGCACCACCGCCGGACGATACTTCCTGAATAAGGATATGTAATGAATCAAAAGCTTTGTATCTGCCACTACACTTGTCCCTCTCCTGTCTATAACAGGATCATCGTAAATGTAGGGCACATCCTGCATCAAAGTAAACTTCTCTCCGTAAGGGCATGATATCAGGACTCTGTATCCATTCCCGACAAAAGCTTCTATCAGCTCCTTACGGAAGCAGTATATATCATCATCATTATTTGTAAGCAGTGCAACTATTGGTGCAGTTTCAGACATTTTCTTTCCTTCCGATATTCTCCGGCTCATATAATGACCGGATTTAAGATCCGTAATATTTTATCACAGCAGCCTTTTTCTACAGACTCTTCACCGCGCATCGAAGCTTGGTGGATCTGGCTCTCGGATTCCTGAAGCACTCTTCCTTTCCGGGTCTTATAGCTTCATCCGATACCTCGCTGTAGATCCCGATCTTCTTAAGCTCCTTAAAGGACTTCTTTACCAGTCTGTCCTCACCGGAATGGAACGTGAGAATAGCCGCCCTCCCGCCGGGCTTAAGCGCATCGGGGAGCTTTTCCAGAAAATCATACAGTACTTCAAACTCACTGTTAACATCTATGCGCAAAGCCTGAAAACATCTCTGACAGGATTTCTTCACAGCCTCCTCATATTCATCCGCGGGAAGAAACTTAAGCGACTCTCTTATCACATCACGATACGCAAAAGTAGTCTCTATCCTGATGCCTTTCTTACGCATGGATATAATACGGTCTGCGATCCTGTCCGCATAGGGCTCGTCAGAATTCTCCACCAGCATTCCGATGATCTCATCTTTGGATAATGCGTTCAGCCTGTCTGCGCCGCTTTCTCCCGATCCCGGATCCATACGCAGATCAAGAGGGCCGTCAGACTTGTAGGTAAATCCTCTGGCAGGATCATCTATCTGCATTGAAGATACTCCCAGATCCGCAAGGATAAAATCAAAGCCTCCTGCTTCCTTAGCCACCTGATCTATATTTGCAAAATTGGTAAGTCTGAATGAAAAGATATCATCACCAAAGCCCGCGGCAGTCAGTCTCTCGCAGGTCTTCTTTGATTCGATGGGATCCACATCAAGCGCGTACAGATGTCCCTTTCCTTCAAGCTTCTCCAGCATGGCTTTCGTATGCCCGCCATAACCCAAAGTCGCATCGAGTCCGCTCATCCCGGGCTTTATCTCTAAGAAGTCCAGGATCTCCTGCACCATGATGGAAATATGCATACCGGCAGGGGTACTCCCCTTGCTGATCACCTTTGATATGGTATCAGCATATTTCTCGGGATCATGTTCTTTATATTTTTCGTTGAAATTCTTCGGATGCGTCCCCGAATAATGGGGGCGTCTTTTATGAGGTGTATCCATTACAATATGGCGAGTGCTGTCCTAAGTATTGTCTTCAGATCGTTGATAAGACTGAAGTTCTCCAGTGATGCAAGATTGTATTTCATCTTCTCGGGGAGGATCTTCTTAATATATGTTCTGTCAGGATCATCGGCAGCATCCAGAAGATCAGCTTCATCCTTGTATTCTATGCTGGCTTCAGAAGTGATACCCGCAGGAAGCAAAAGAGTCGCTCTCATTTCCCTTGAGTACTTCTTAACATATTCAGGTACCTCGGGCCTCGTGCCCACAAAACTCATATTGCCCTGCAGAACATCTATCAGCTGAGGAAGTTCATCAAGTTTGTATTTCCTGAGAAATGCGCCTACCTTAGTTATCCTGCAGTCATCCGCAACAGTGACCAATGTTCCCTGCGAATCCGCATCCTTTACCATGGTGCGGAATTTGTGTATGCGGAAGATCTTACCGTATGCCGTCACTCTTTTTTGTCTGTAGAAAACACCGCCTTTAGAATCAGTGATTATCATAACGGCTATCACACACATAGGTATGAAGAATATACACAGTAGCCCAAAAGCAAAGAACTTATCAAGCGCAAACTTGATCTTAAGTTCACGCTCCTTTCTCTTTAATATGCTGTAGTAATACCTGACTTCATCACATCTTAAGAACGCAGGCATGCGTGACCACTTTCTCATTTATCTGTCTCCTCCGGTCTGCCGGGTCCACCCGGCCTGCCTATAACCAATCTTACTATCACCGGTGCTAAGATAACTGCCAGAATATAGCTGCAAATCAGTGTCACCGGGAACATCAGCGCCTGGGATCTTAACCACATCATAATAAGAGGCGGCTTGGGATCCGGCATCTCTCCGTGAGCTTTCATAATATTAATAAAACTGAGTATGCCTCCCACCACTGTAGTATTTACAAGAGTGTATGGAATAGCATTGATCAACGAAAATTTTATTCCGGGAGGATGCACCTTAACCTTATCGGCAAGAGCTTTCCCCCATTTGCCTATTGGGAATATCAGGATGACTATAACGCCCAGCACCACAGACTCGATAAGGCCCTTTATCAACATTCCCGCAAGCGGCATATGCTGTAGTTCTTCATAAGATTTGCCTCTGCGAGCTAAGAAAGTAGCCAAGGCGCCTATGGCCAGTGACATTATCACAGCCATAATGATATCGATTATCTTTCCTTTTTTACCCATACCATATACCCCCGAGTTTTAATCCTCTATCCATTCAAAACAGCACATGTGCGATCATTTTAGAAACATTACTGTTTTCATTGACGCATTTTAATTCAACATCGGGATTCTTTCTCTTAAAAACAACAAATAATTCATGTGCAAATCCCTGTCCGATTTCTTCAACATCCTTAAAATCAAGAATTATGGTTTTAAATTTCTCAAATCCAAAATATAAACGTTTAGCCTGAGATCTGGAAACAGGATATCCACTATCGCAAACTTTTTTCATCGGTATCCTGGAAACCGTAAATCCTCCATCTACCGAAGCATATTCATCAAATACTTCTTTGATCGTTTGAGTCGGATTATTCGATAATGCCATTACTATCTTTGTTCCTTTTTTCTTCTGACCGTAATCTTCTTTGATATTTGTTAACATTTCATTCGTATTAGACTGTGAAAAAACCTTATTTTCGGATACTGCAAAAAAATGGTCCATTACTTTAGATGTAAAGAAAATACCTTCCCCAGAATGGTTTTCGGCGTCAGTTGTTAATTTTCCTTTGAACAGCGCAATTATAGCCTCATCCAGTTCTTTAAATTTATAATGCTGTGCTATTTTATTAAATATTCCAATACCGTTATCGATTATATTTACCCATGTATATAAATAATTTTGACATATGATTATAGATATTTTATCTGCTTCCGAGTGGTCAATTGCATTATTAACCATCTCCATAAAAGCATATTGCCATATCCTGATAGCGTTCTCAGGAAGCTTTTTAACAATGTCACTCATTGTTTTGTCATATATTACATCTTCTTCCAGCGTTCCATCATTATTAAAATCATATTTTTCTTTTACGAATTCCACCAGACGATACTTTCCCGAATTGTCTTTGGAAATAATACCTTCATCGGCTAATTCTTCTATGTATTTATATACGGTTGTAGCGGAAACATCAAAAGCTTCTTTTGTTGCTTCTACATAGTTATCCTGAGTTTTAAATATTTTTTCTAATATATATTTTTTTATTCTTGTTCTTTTTTCTTTAGAAAAGGACATATGAATCTCCTTTTTCACTTTTATAAGATTATTATAAACATATCAGAAATTTTTTTCAACATATCGCGATCGCCGTTAAACTTAATGATTGCAATATGAATCCCTACCATGGATTACGCTTACTCTGCGCTGTCTTCTTCCGGATTAACATAATTTGCCGATGCCGGCTCTTCGATTTCGCATCCTTTAAACGCATGATCCCCTATTTCTTTAACCGAATCTTTTGAAGGAATATAAGTTAACATCCCACAACCTTCAAATGCATTTTTACCAATCGTCTGCAGATTATCCCCAAGATTAACCTTTTCTAGTTGACAATCATCAGCAAACGAATACAAACCGATGCTTTTGATTATTGAAAGCCGGATATGCCGTCTTTAGTTGTCACTGACAATATCATATAACGTTTGGATTGCATCTTCCCCTGCACAAGGATATTCAGGTTCGATATAGTCACCTCTCGACGGATCTATTCGGGTTTTGTAGTCTGTCGACACTGAAAGCCACATTCCAATGTCATCAAAATAGAACTGCGTAATTTCTCCGCAGAAGTTACAGGATTCTGCAGGCGACTCTCCTATAACCTTCCCGAGATCATTGTCTACTATCATTTCAGTAAAAACCATGGCTGCCGAAAATGACCCTTCATCTGTGAGCACATACAGATTTCCATCAAACTCAAGCTCTGCAACTCTCTTATTCTTAGTTTTACCACCTTGATCAAAATCAAATGTTATATAGTTCCACCTTATTTTTCTAAAGTCGTCTGCCTGATAATATTCGTCTATCGGAAGGTACTTAAACAGTTCATTTACAACATATGTGTCGCCACCGCCATTACCTCTTAGATCAATTGCAAGATTTTTAATTTTATTCGTGTTTATCTCTGAAAACATTTCACGAAGCACATCCCTGTAGTGATCACTTGTCCAGCAACGTTTTAGCGTAAGTATAGCCAGACTCTTTTCTTCGTCTATCTCATAATAAACATAATCATCATTATCTGATGGCATGTACTTATCCAGAAGATCATAGTATTCATCAGCAGTTATAAAGTCCTCACGGCTATAAGTGCGGGATTCCTCGTCTCCGTCCTCGTTCTTCCACACAACCTCAAAAGGCGCCTCAACTCCGCATAGATCCAGATTAAACAAGTTTTCCATATCAACAATAATTTTACGCGGTGTTTCATAGGAATAGTAAGGCTCCATAAGTTCCTTCATCCTGTCCTCTGTTATTCCATTTACAGAATATATGCTATATCCTTTGCTTTCCATCTCAGGGCCATCCGATATTAGCATACTGTCCCATGAGTTAAATGTTGTATGTGCATCTTTTATCTCATGAAGGATACTTCGGACTCCACGAATAAACTCTATCCTCTTAACCGTATCCTTTGTCTCAAAATCCGCCTTAACATCCTCATACTTTGCCTGAACCTCAGGTGTTAGTCCATCCACGAAAGATACGTGATATTTTTTCAGATAGTCCATAACCTCCTCAAGATCATCCAGTGCCTCTTCCTTTGTAAGGTCCGAATTCTCATAATAATGAATCGGCCTATCAGACTTGAATCCATCACTATTCCAAAATGGACAGGCATATGTAAAAAGTACACACAAGCCGGCAAAAACACTCGTAATGGCTACTGCTATTATCTTTGCTAATTTCCCAGAAAATGCCTTCTTAGCTATAAGCAACACAATCGTTATATCCACAACTGCAGCGAGTATCATGATCCACTGCGGAATATCCTTCCATATCAGCAGCACATTTAACGGAACTATGCCAAACAGCAATAGATTTATAATTATAATAACAACAACTGCCACAAACTTTTTGAGCCTATTCATTGTAAGTATTCCCTTTCCTTAGCTTTTATATTCCATAAGATCTCCCGGCTGACAATCCAGGACCTTGCAGATAGCATCCAGCGTTTCAAAGCGGATACCTTTCATCTTTCCTGTCTTAAGATTGGACAGGTTCACATTTGTCATCCCAACCTTTTCGGCCAGCTCATTCAACGAAATCTTACGATCCGCCATCACACGATCCAGTCTGATGATTATAAGTGGACCTAGTGGACGGGGTTCATTATATTGCCTTTATAAATGGGAGTCTACCAAGCAAAGTTAACATTTGCGGGGGCAAAAATGTTACTTTTTCTTTACTTTGGGTCTACGTGGTACCTGTTCCCCACACTGCCTTACTTTCCCAGAACCTTTAGCCCAGCTATTCCAATCACAATAAGAATAACACAAACCACCTGTGGAACTGATAACTTTTCATTGAAAAGAAATATACCTAGTAATGTCGTTCCCACTATTCCCATGCCGGTCCACATAGCATATGCCGTACCAAGAGGAAGTTGTTTCAAGGCTATTGCTAAAAATACAGCACTGGCAATATATCCCACGCCGGTAATGATCGACGGGATCAAGACTGTAAATCCATTCGATTTCTTCATAGCCACAGCCCAGGTAATCTCCAACGCACCTGCTAAAAACAAAAAGAACCACTTCATATAAAAAACTCCTCGTATAACAAAATACGTCATTTCCTTACCTGCTAAGACCTAACGGTAAAGAAATGACGTTAATCCCACTACTCGGTAGCAATGGGCGTCTGTTTGTTTAATTGCATCAACTATACTTAAGATACCGGAAGTTGTCAACGATTTTAACTTCCGGCAAAATAAAATCCAAATAATCTTTACTCGATGCCATCTTTTATTCCTCTATCACTCCACACATGAGCTTCAACATATCGCTCAGGGCCATATTTCCCATCAGGGTTCCAGTCCTGGGGAAGTCCGTACTTTTCAATCACGCCTAATATCTCGTCATATGTATAGAGCTTCTTTCTGTACTCTTTTCCATCATTAACACGGTCACTGAACGTTGGATGAGAATCTCCATAGGTAAAAGAGACTGTGCTCAGATCCAAGTCTGCCGTATCTATCACTATGTGATCGCAGTCTTCAAACCAGCTCTGTAACCATGGGCATTCACCAACCACCAGATAGTGGGGGACTTCGCGTTCAATCTTCCCGCCTTTTTTACGGAACTCGGTCCTTAGTATCTCTTCGAATCGCCTTCTATCGGCAACGTAACTGTCTTGCCTTTTTGCGCACATGCTTTCAGGTTTTTCTGACTTTATGGTCAGAAGCACCGTATTGGCTTCTTCTTCGCTTAGGTCCGACAGATTCCGAAACGGACCCGTTTTCTTATCAAAATAATGGTATAAAAGCATTGTATCTCCACGGAAATTATGAATCTATCGGTCTACATTGTATTCCGAGATAAACCGCCATCAATTTTTATGATTTCTTAGTTCATTTTATTCGTGATTATATCAAATGGTTAATTACTCCACTTCATCTATCCCGTATATATATCTGAACTCGAGTATGGAAGCAGAATCCTTCTCCTGCCCTTCAAGTTCTACTTTCAATGAATTATCCCTGTCGATAATGAAATATATGATTCTGCAGCCGTACTCTTTTGCCCTGGGCATGAAGTATTCCGCCACCCATTTTGTATCAAGGGGATTATCTTCAAAGCCGTCTCTTGTATCAGCAACATAATTACAGCCGGTGTGAGCATTTATTACCTGCAGTGCCTTCTTAAGGGGTTCTCTGTACTGCTCCAGCTCACAATACTTTTTCCAGTGGACCAGGACGACATTCTTATCTGCCGCATAAAAAACATCGCAGTATTCTGATAAATAAATTTCTTCCATATCTTTCATTTTTCTCCCTTATCGATCCTCACACTTAGCAGTTTACGTTCCCGGCTTCAGAAACTCGATCGTTTTACTGTCTATTTTCTATACCAAGATACTGCCGTAAATATAATCGTAATCTTCCGGGATAACCTACAACTATTTTTTATTGCAGATACCAATATGTATGCCATCCTGACATCTGAATGATAGCCTCCCTCGGCACTTGTTTTAATATAGGAAACAGACCAAACCAGTCTGGCGCAGTCTGAATTAAACCAATCAGTGCAAATCCATAACAGAACCAGCAAAATGTATTTTTCTTTTCCTTATCAAACGCAAATATCAATAATGGCACAATACCCAGAACGAATGCCGGAAGCAGATAATATACAATGCATTGAGTGATATTTAATGGATCCGTTGATGTGGCATATCCTGAAAAGTTTCCCTTTATGATACCGATATAAACGGTGCTGCCTTTTGGAAAGGCGATTCCGTGAAGCAGTTCATGTAATCCTTGAAGCAGAAATGATGATAAGGCACCGATAATAAAGCCTTTTTTTGAAGGAATAAACCAACTCTTTTTCTTACCGATAATAATCAATGCTATAAAAAGAACTATCAACGGAACGACTATGAAATACGATTGTTTTAATAATTCCGCCTGTGATTCCGCCTCGACAACCTGAATGGCATTTGGCGGTAAAATGGTCTCTTTCCATGCATCTACCTCATTTGCGCTGATTCCTGCCCAAACAATATTCAAAACTAAAACTTTATAAATAACAAAGGCTATTGCAATCATGCCGATACCAATTGCCACCCAATGCCTTTTTATTGTACTTTTCATCATAAGCTCCTTAGTGCAGAAAACTGAAAGCTAATGGTGACACTCACCATGTCCACATTTATGGTCTCCATGATACTCGTGATCATGATGATCGCATGTAGCCTCGCCAACCTCTGCAAGAGTTCCTTCCAGATAG
Organism: Lachnospiraceae bacterium XPB1003; assembly: GCA_900102065.1. Taxonomy (GTDB): domain Bacteria; phylum Bacillota; class Clostridia; order Lachnospirales; family Lachnospiraceae; genus NK4A136. The sequence goes on from FMVK01000001.1 coordinate 187,056, forward strand.
GATTTAACAACTTCATCAGCAATTCCGGATGCACCGGCATAAATCTTGATTCCGGATTCTGCCATGGCATTAATCGCTCCCCACCTATTCCGCCACAGATCATTACATTGGCGCCTGCCTCCTGCAAAAATCCTGCCAGGGCACCATGTCCGGTCTCTCCCGTATCGATCACCTTCGAGGATTTCACCTCACCGTTATCAATAGACTTTTCTATCGTCTCACGTGAAATAATCTGCTCATCTTCTTCAAAGTGATCATCCCTTCGACCAAACTCTTCAAGCGCTCCATAGTTAAACGCTTCCTGATTATCCAATATAAATTGTTCTCTGTCTCTATCCTCTAAAGGAATAAGTTTTATATTATTCATAGCAATATGTCCTGAAATATATTCGTCGATTAAAATTTTATAACAGAAGCAATCTTCTTGCCGCATAGTATTCCTAAAATGCAGCAGCCACAGCTCAATATCACATATATACTACCGGCAGCATATTGCTTATTATCAAACAGATTAAAAGCCTCCAGCGAAAATGTAGAGAATGTTGTAAAACCACCGCAGACACCGGTCTTCCAAAATAGAACTGTATTATCGGATATGCCTTCTTTATTACTCGTAACACCAACTATAAATCCAATCAGAACAGCTCCTATTATATTGGTTATAAGAGTCAATACAGGAAATTCCGCCTTAACCGGAATAAGACTTATAGCATATCGTGTTACTGCACCCAATGCACCCCCAAGTGCAACAAACAGAAAACTCATATCAACCTCACAATCTTATAAAACAAAAACTATATTTCTTCATTACTGTAACACCTTATAGTGCAACCTATATTCTGCCCCAAAAATCCATTGCAGCTGAAATATTTATAAATAAAAACAGCGCCTCGAGAACTAAAGCCAGCACGAGAATAGCAAATGCAAATTTCCATACTAAAATTGTTCCGTTCTCGGTAAGCCATATACACCTGCCTTGTTTTAGCATTCTTTTTTGATCTATAAACGTAAATACTACCGCCAGAATCATAAGGATCAAATGAACAGCTTGAGTCAATAGGTGAGTCAATGAGTGAGTCAATAGGGACGGTTCTCGTTGACTTCTTTACTTTCCTGCTTTTTGAATAATATAAGTCAATGAGAACCGTCCCCATTGACTTCTCGATAAATTTAACCGGGCTCATCGCCCGGTTTCTTTATATACATCTATATATGTCTCAGCTATAAATCTCACATCCTCATCCAATAGCTTTGTGTGAAGAGGAAGAGTAACCTCATTCTCATACATATGATATGCATTGGGAAAATCCTTGATGTCGAAGCCCAGTGCCTTATAACCTGTCATCATTGGAAGGGGCTTGTAGTGGACATTACAGGGAACTCCTCTTTCCTCCATCCTTGTGATGAACTCTCTCCTCTTCGCATCATCAAAGGATGTGATCCTGGTAAGATACAGATGACCGCTGGATGTGTAGCTATCCGTATAATGAGTCAGCCGCTTTACTTCCGGAATCTCACTGAGGATCTTATCATACATCTCTATGATCTCTCTCCTTCTCTTAAGGAGTCCTTCATATCTCTTCATCTGCACAAGACCTATGGCTGCTGCCACATCGGTCATATTGCACTTGTACCAGGGGCCTATTATGTCATATTCCCAGGCACCCAGCTTTGTCTTGGCAAGAGCATCCTTAGACTGTCCGTGCAGGCTGTAGAGCTGATACTGTTTGTAGATCTCTTCGTTGTCTACTCCCGGAATATCTCTCCAGACTGACGCACCGCCTTCCGCTGTGGTGAAGTTCTTCACCGCATGAAATGAGAAGGATGTGAAGTCTGCTATCTCTCCCACCATTCTGCTGTCTCTTGAAGCACCGAAAGCATGTGCGCCGTCAGCGATAATGAGAACTCTTCCCAAAGCGCTCTGTATCCTGCGTCCCAGATCTGTATTTCCTCCGGGGGTAAAAAGTGATCTTTTCTTCTCGACTATATCAAAGATCCTGTCGTAATCGCAGGGGATACCCGCTATGTCTACTGGTACTATGGCCTTAGTCTTCTCATTTATCATAGCCTCCAGGGCATCATAGTCCGGCTCAAGTGATTCACTTTGGACATCAACAAATCTTACTGTTGCACCCACATGTATCGCAGCTGAAGCGCTGGCTGTGTATGTGTATGCAGGAACTATAACCTCATCACCTTCACCTATTCCGGCGATCCTGAAGTTCAGCTCCTCAGCTGCTGTCGCAGAATTTAATGCTACAGCTTTTGAAGTATGAACATAATCTGCAATCTGTCTCTCAAGTTCCTTTGTGCGAGGACCCGTTGTTATCCATCCGGATCTCAGGGCTTCCGCAACTTCCTCTATCTCTTCCTCCGTGATATCGGGAGGACTGAATATGATTTTTCTCTTTTCCATATGACCTCTAATTCTTATCGGACTATTAACTGACAGTTCGGATTTCAGGCTCTGTACGATCTATTTCCGATCTGCTTTCTTCATTCCGAATTATAATGCTCTACCCGGATTATTTATTTCATTCCGGATGATAAGTCTTCACCACAGCGGCAACCTTCTCTCTGATATCGTGACTTCCGGCATAAGCCGCATCCATAAGTTCTTCCAGCTGATCGATGAATTTCTCTCTGTCGAATTCCAGAGGATTACCGATATGAATCAGATGATTGGGTGTCGTTCCCATTCCTTCCTCAGCCATGAGCTTCTCTTCATACATCTTCTCTCCGGGACGAAGTCCTGTATAAACGATCTTGATATCCTCATCAGGCTTGAGTCCCGAGAGTCTTATAAGATTCCTTGCTAAAGTATCGATCTTAACAGGGCTGCCCATATCCAGTACGAATATCTCTCCACCCTTTGCATAAGTTCCTGCCTGAAGTACCAGGCTTACCGCTTCCGGTATGGTCATGAAATATCTGATGATATCGGGATGTGTTACTGTTACGGGACCGCCTTCAGCTATCTGCTCTTTAAAAAGCGGAACAACCGAACCGTTGCTTCCCAGCACATTTCCGAAACGAACTGCCACATATTCCGTATGCGGTGTCACACCTTCCTTAACACCTTTCCTGTCTTCCGGAGATGCACTGTCATCGTGGGTATAGATCTTCGGAAGGAGATCGGTCTTACCGGCTTTGACCATAGCGTCAAAAGTCTGGATGACCATCTCGCAGAGTCTCTTGCTGGCACCCATGATATTGGTAGGATTAACAGCCTTGTCAGTACTGATGAGAACAAAACGGCTGCAGCCGTGAGTCATGGCTGCATAGGCTGTCTTGTAAGTGCCGATGGCATTGTTCTTAATGGCTTCCACAGGGCTTTCCTCCATAAGAGGCACGTGCTTGTGAGCAGCCGCATGATAAACGATCTCTGGCTTATATTCATCAAATATCTGATCAAGCCTTCTGCTGTCTCTTACAGATCCGATTAGCACCTTCATGTTGAGATCCGGATGTATACGTCTGATCTCCTGCTCTATAGCATAAGCATTATTTTCATATACATCAAAAATGATAAGCTGCTTCGGTCCGTGTTTCGCTATCTGTCTGCAAAGTTCGGAACCGATGGATCCGCCGCCACCGGTGACCATTATCACCTTACCGCTTATAAATTCATATATCTCCGTCATGTCCACACGGATAGGCTCACGCCCCAGCAGATCTTCTATGGACACGCTCTCCAGATCCGCTACAGAGATATTATTTTCATCTACCATCTTGTAGACATCACGCAAGAGCTTCAGCTCGCAGTCTGTCTCTTTACAGATGTTCAGGATATCTCTCTTTTCATCGGATGATGCGGAAGGTATCGCAATATAGATCTTTGCGCACTTATACTTCTTAACCGCAGAAAGTATCTCATCCCTTCCTCCGATAATATGTACACCATCTATGGATCTGCCCCATGTGTTTTTATCATCATCGATGATGCTGACGATACGTTCTCTGGTCTGACCGATACGGTTGACCTCTCTGATGATGGCTCTTCCCGCGGAACCCGCACCGATAAGGAGTATCGGAGTCAGCTCCTCGGTATACTGTTTTCTCGCGCCCTTAAAGAGCAGGACAAATCTGTAGGAAAATCTCGCCGTCACTATGAAGAAGAACTGGAACATAACTCCCGCAAGATAATAGGAGAACGGCATTCGGTTGTATTTGATATGCGGTAAGAAAAGCGATATCTCTATTCCGACAACCTGTATCACAAAAGTGATACCCGTCGCTATGACTATCCTTTCAAGCTCCATAAAACTTGCAAAGCGCCACATGCTCCGATAGAGTCCGCACTTATTGAAAACGATCAGACAAAATAAAGCATAGAATGGGATAAACTGAATGAACGGAGTAAGACAATAGTCATTGTTTATCGATTCTATGCTGCAATCATATCTGAGCCAGAGCGCCAAAAAGTAGGCAAGATTTACAGCAATCGCATCATATACCGCAAGTACTATAGCTACGATCTGCCAGTGCTGTATTCTTCTGTTTTTTATTTCTTTATTCTGACCCATTACTTTTTTAATTCAAAATTTTCTTCATTGTCATCATCTGACAGAGGCTTGGGTTCTTCACCCTGATGACGTATCATTTCCTGACTTCTGATATTTACTCTGGCTCCTGCAGGAATAGATCTTGTGATAAAACAGTTACCGCCTATAACAGCACCTTCGCCGATCACTGTCTCTCCACCGAGTATGGAAGCTCCTGAATATATTGTTACATTATCCTTAATGGTCGGATGACGCTTTTTATTGTTGAGAGTTCTTCCGCCGCGTGTTGAAAGCGCACCTAATGTCACTCCCTGATATATCTTTACATTTTCACCGATCTCTGTAGTCTCACCAACTACAATACCCGTACCGTGATCGATGAAGAAATACTTTCCGATAGTAGCGCCCGGATTGATATCTATACCTGTCTGGGAATGCGCATACTCTGTCATGATACGGGGGATCAAAGGCACGTTCAGAAGATAGAGCTCATGCGCCACACGGTTAACGAATATCGCATAGAGCCCGGGATAAGAGAAAATGATCTCATCCTTATAAAATGCTGCCGGATCTCCGTCAAAAGATGCCTGGACATCTGTCTCAATATACTCGCGGATCTTTGGGATCTTCTCCATGAAAGCAAATACTATGTCCTGCGCAGCATCCTGTCTCTCTTTCAGACAAAGATCACTGTACTTGGGCTGATACTGGAGAACGATCGCTATCTGTCTGTTCAGATGAAAGATAACATCCTCCACCAGCATTGCGATATTGTTGCGAATGGTATAAACCTTAAAGGAAGGATTCTTGAAAAATCCCGGGAATACTATTCTCTGGAGCTTCTCAAGTATGGATATGATAGTGTCCCTGTCGGGATGATCGAATGTCGATACCTTATCGATATCCTTTCCTCCGGCATAGTCCTTCATATAAGAATCAACAAGAGCCTCTATACGGGCTTCCGTGATCTTGTCTGCAAATCCGTTGTCATCAGTGCATTTGTTCATATTAACCTCTGTTATTTGTGGTAGGGTTCTCCCGAAATGATACGGTACGCACGGTAGATCTGCTCAAGCAGCATCACCCTGAAAAGCTGATGGGGGAAAGTCATCTTTCCGAAACCTATTCTTTCATTGGCTCTCTTATATATGCTTTCAGCGAGCCCCAAAGACCCGCCGATCACAAATATGATATGACTTTTTCCTGAAATACCGAGATCATTTATCTTGTCGGCAAATTCGGGACTGGTATATTCCTTCCCGCCGACAGCCAGTGCCACGACGTAAGCACTGTCCGGTATGTGTTTCATCATACGAGCAGCTTCTTTTTCAAGGATCTGCCCGTTCACTCGATCCGATGCACCATCCGGAGTCTTCTCGTCGTCCACTTCTATTACTTCAGCCTTTGCGTATCTCGAGAGTCTTTTGACATACTCGGATACGGCATCGGCATAAAATTTTTCCTTGCACTTTCCTGCGCAGAGTACGGTGATCCTCATCACTCACGGATCATTGCATGGTATTCCTGCAGTGACATTACGGGAACTCCCTCGCCCTTCTTCTCTGCACTTATACCTGCTGCGGTAGCTCTTGCTGCTGCCATTGTCGTGATATAAGGAACATGATGCTTGATGGCATTCTGACGGATATAGCTGTCGGATACCGCATCCTTCTTATCATTCGGTGTATTGATGATGAGATCGATCTCACCGTTTGTAAGAGCATCCAGTATATTCGGACGACCTTCGTAGATCTTGTTGATCTTCTCGGTCTCGATACCTGCACCCTTTATCATATCGTAGGTTCCGCCTGTTGAAAGGATCCTGAATCCGTCCTCGGCAAAGCTGCGTGCTATCTCGATAAGTTCAGGCTTATCGCGATCACTTACGCTGATAAGTACTGTTCCTTCAGTAGGAAGCTCTGTACGTGTTCCTTCTTCTGCCTTGAAGAATGCGCGTCCCCAATCCGTTGAAAGTCCGAGAACCTCACCTGTAGAACGCATTTCGGGTCCGAGTACCGGGTCAACCTCAGGGAACATATTGAAGGGGAATACCGCTTCCTTAACTCCGTAATAAGGTATCTTTCTGTCATGGAGAGAACTGATGGGTGACTTTCCGCCTGTGATGGGAAGAGTCATTATCTCTGTCGCAGTCTTTACCATGTTGATGCCGCAAACCTTTGATACAAGAGGCACCGTACGGGATGCACGGGGATTAGCCTCGATAACATATACCACATCATCCTCGATGGCATACTGCATGTTCATAAGACCTACTACATTGAGATCCTTTGCGATCTTTCTTGTGTAATCCTTAATGGTCTCGATCTGCTTTTCTGTAAGATGCTTGGAAGGCAGTATGCATGCTGAGTCTCCTGAATGGATACCTGCAAGCTCGATATGCTCCATAACAGCGGGAACAAATACATCCTTACCGTCACAGATTGCATCTGCCTCGCACTCGATAGCATGATGAAGGAATCTGTCGATGAGGATAGGACGATCAGGTGTTACTCCTACTGCCTCTGCCATATAGTGATTCATCTGCTCATCATTGTGTACGACTTCCATTCCGCGTCCACCGAGTACGTATGAAGGACGAACCATTACAGGGTAACCTATCTGATTTGCAAGTGCCTTAGCCTCTTCAACGGTTACAGCCATTCCCGATTCAGCCATGGGTATGTGGAACTTATCCATCATTCCTCTGAAGAGATCTCTGTCTTCCGCAAGATCTATAGCCTCAGGTGTTGTTCCTAAGATATTTACGCCGTTTGCTTTAAGTGAAGCGGCGAGATTAAGCGGTGTCTGACCTCCGAACTGAGCGATGACACCGACAGGATTCTCTCTCCTGTAGATGCTGAGAACATCCTCAAGTGTAAGAGGCTCAAAATAGAGCTTATCGGAAGTATCATAGTCTGTTGAAACCGTCTCGGGATTACAGTTAACGATTACAGTCTCAATTCCAAGCTTCTTAAGTGCAAATGCCGCATGTACACAACAATAGTCGAACTCGATACCCTGACCGATACGGTTGGGGCCGCCGCCGAGGATCATTACCTTCTTCTTAGCGTCTGCTGCGGGAGCTTCAACCTTCTTAGGCTCGATATTGTAGCTGGAGTAGTAGTAGCAGCTGTCCTTGGTTCCGCTGACATGAACTGCATCCCACTCTTCTGTAACACCGATCTTCTCGCGGGCTTCTCTGATCTGATCCTCAGATACACCGCAGATCATAGCGAGATATCTGTCCGAGAATCCATCCTTCTTGGCCTTTGTAAGGATCTCATCCGAAGGAACGACACCGGGTGTTCTTGCTCCGAAGTCTTCATCGGAAGCATTCTTATGAGAAGCCTTCGCGATTTCCTTCTCCTCATCAACGAGTTCCTTCATCTGCTCTAAGAAGTACTTCTTGATCTTAGTCACCTCATAGAGCTTATCAAGGTCAGCACCCTTACGGATAGCTTCATACATTATGAACTGTCTTTCACTTGTGGGATAAACAAGGAGTGACATGAGCTCATCGAGGCTCATATCATGATAATCCTTAACATATCCGAGACCGTAGCGTCCCTTCTCAAGAGAACGGATAGCCTTCTGGAATGCTTCCTTATAGGTCTTACCGATACTCATGACTTCACCTACGGCTCTCATCTGGGTTCCCAGATGATCGGAAACACCCTTGAACTTTTCGAATGCCCATCTTGCGAACTTGATAACAACATAGTCTCCGTCGGGAACATACTTATCAAGTGTTCCGTACTTTCCGCATTCGATATCTTCAAGATTCAGACCGCATGCAAGCATTGCGGATACCAGCGCGATAGGGAATCCTGTTGCCTTGGAAGCAAGAGCGGAAGATCTGGAAGTTCTGGGATTGATCTCGATGATGATGATCCTTCCTGTCTTGGGATCATGAGCAAACTGGCAGTTACATCCGCCGATAACCTGTACCTTATCTACTACTTTATAAGCCTGCTCCTGAAGACGCTTCTGAACATCTTCGGAGATAGTAAGCATAGGTGCTGAACAGAAGGAATCACCTGTATGAACACCCATGGGATCGATATTCTCTATAAAACATACAGTGATCATCTTGCCCTTGGAGTCACGGACAACCTCGAGCTCCAGCTCTTCCCATCCGATAACAGACTCTTCCACAAGTACCTGATGAACGAGTGAAGCCTGAAGACCTCTTGCACATACAGTCTTTAACTCCTCTACGTTGTAAACAAGTCCGCCGCCGGCGCCGCCCATTGTATAAGCAGGACGGAGAACTACGGGATATCCGAGACGGGAAGCTATCTCTTCTGCTTCTTCAACCGAATAAGCAACCTGGCTTCTTGCCATCTCAACACCCAGCTCGTTCATGGTGTTCTTGAACTCTATTCTGTCCTCGCCTCGCTCGATGGCATCAACCTGTACACCGATGACCTGAACATTGTATTTATCAAGTACTCCGGCCTGAGCGAGCTCGGAACATAAATTAAGACCGGACTGTCCGCCAAGATTAGGAAGCAATGCATCCGGTCTTTCCTTCTCGATTATCTCCGTAAGCCTCTTAACATTTAAAGGCTCGATATAGGTAACATCGGCAGTCTCGGGATCTGTCATAATCGTCGCAGGATTGGAATTAACAAGTATGATCTCATATCCGAGCTTGCGGAGCGCCTTACACGCCTGAGTTCCGGAATAATCAAATTCACAAGCCTGTCCGATGATGATGGGACCTGAACCGATGATCAGAATTCGATGGATGTCTTCTCTCTTCATAATACTAAAACCTCCGGTTTTACTGGATTTCTACATAATTCCGTAATATTTTACATCATTTGGTACTTCTTCTCAATAAAAAACTTAGGCATCCTCAAGAATATAGGAAACCATTTCCTGCAACACGGAGGGAACAAAAGGCTTTGTTATAAAGTCTACCGCACCGGCATTTACGGCCTTAACAAAGGTTTCCAGATCCTTATCGCCGGACATACAGATTACAGGCGTGAGATATTTCTCTCTGATCTCGCCGAGGATATCGATGCCGCTCTCTCCGGGAAGCCATATATCCACAAGTATCAGATCGAATCTGCTCTCGGAGAGCTTTTTCCTTCCTTCATCACCGTCGGAAGCTGTGACAACTTCGCAGTTCCTAACCTTGGAAAGTATCTTCTGCGCTATCATAACGCTTATGCTGTCGTCATCTATCACAAGAACACGCTTAACTCTCAGATCCTCCTGACGCATGCGGTAATCTTTATCCTCATCCATCATGGCTATCATCGCATCAGCGATAACCGGATCAAACTGTTTTCCCTTACCCTTTATCAGTTCTTCTTTAACTACTTCCTGAGGAAGTGCGTTTCTGTAGCTTCTGTTGGATGTCATAGCATCGTAAGCATCGGCAACTCCGATGATACGTGCGATCTCGGGTATATCTTCACCGGCTCTGCCGTCCGGATATCCGCTTCCGTCATATCTCTCATGATGGAATCTGGCACCGAAAGCAATACTTCTGTCCCAGGAGATACCACTGATGATACGATATCCTGAAATAGGATGAAGCTTCATCTGCTCATACTCTTCCTTGGAAAGCTTACCCGGCTTATTTATAACGCTCTCAGGGACACGTATCTTTCCTACATCATGCAGCAGACCCGCTCTGTATATGAGTTCCTGCTCTTCCGTGGATTTGCCGAGACGCTCCGCTAACATCTTGGAGTATCTCGCCACTCTCCTGGTATGACCGGAAGTGTAGCTGTCCTTTGCATCGATAGTATTGGTTAAAGCCTCAACTGTCTCTATGAGAAGCTTCTCTGTCTGCTCTTCTCTGGCGATTATGACCGCGGTCTGCTCCTTCACCTTTTCTTCAAGCTCTGCCTTCATCTTCTCAAGCTTTCCCTTCCTGCTGAGATTCTCAAGCATTACTACTATGGTCCAGGTGGTAAATGCGATGATCGCTATGGCGATAACAGTAATGTAATGAATATATGCCGTGCTTTCCCATGGATGTGACTGCTTTATCACATTCCATGTACTTTTTGAATATACCTTAGTCCCGGATTCATCTGTAAGTTCCATGGTCAGTACATACTGTCCGCTCTTCAAATTGGTGAGAGACAAAGGAACCATCTCGTTGTATGGCATTGTGGGATTATCCGTAACACCCTCCACATTAAGACGCACATAGGACCCGTTCATGGAATAGTTCCTGACTGACGGTACTACCTTCACTGATACCGTATTGGCAGGGATGATATAGGTTCCCGTTCCGTCGGGGATGATCTGCAGCTCGTCCGCGTATACCGCGCTTATACCGAATTTCATACTGATATCCGATGTATAACTATGATCAAGTCTCATTACACCGGAGTTCGTACAGAAAGTAATGCATCCGTTTTCCAGATATCCAAAGCTGTTTGCAACGATGGCTTCTGAAAGTCCGCTCTGGATACCGAAGAATTCATACTTCATATCCTCCCTGTTTTCCATCAGTTCATTTACATCAAGAATATAAATTCCGGAACTGGAAAGGACAAATGCCCTGTCTCCGTCCAAAATGATGTCGAAGTTGTTGTTATAGGGGAAATTGGAAATTAAAGTAACCTGACTGTCTGACTCATTTTTTCCCGTAACATAAGAAATCGAATTGCTGGTGACAGCAAAATAACCGTCTCTGTAAGGTGTGATACGTAATATGATATCGGAATTGAGTCCGTCTTCCTTGCCTATATGGCCTGTGATCCTGCCATCCTTTATATAATAAATACCTGCTCCGTCGGTTCCCGCCAGAATACATCCGTCCACATCCTCGGCAAGAGTGAGTATCTGTGTATTGTCAAGGCCGTCTGCTCCTGTTATCGTTCCGGTAAGAGTGTCATTCTGAAAGAAATTAAGGCCGTCCGCTGTACCCGCCGCTATGGTTCCGTCGGATAATTCAAAGGTGCATCTGAAACGGTCGCTTGTCACATCCGAATTGTCTTCATTTATGTATTTAACGATCTCTTCTCCATCGGAAATGATGAGGCCCATTCCTCCATAGGTCGATATCCACAGCCTTCCATCTGAAGTCTCGTAAAGAGAACGTATCCTCACGCCTTTCAGTGCATCCGTCAGATCATTATCTATACGGCCACCGCTTTTTCCAAGGATATATAATCCCTTATCCGTAGCGCAATAGATCCTGCCGTTATAGACAATGGTCGCGTTGGTAACTTCCTTGTAGATTCCCTCGGTTAAAGTAGTAAAAGCGCACTCGGACAGCTTAAGCACACCCCTGTCTCCGGATGCGGCCCATATATTTCCCTGATAATCTTCTAACAATGAAACTACCGAAGTATTGAAATCACCGGTGGCTTTATCATTGTAAATTCCTCCCGTGATATACCCGATACCGTTTTGTCCGCCTACCCATGTACGGTGCTGTGAATCTTCCATGATGCTTTTGATCTCACCTATACGAAGAGCAATGGTGGGTCTGAAATTAAGCTCTTCTCCCGAAAGACTTACCTTTAGGAGTACACCTTCCGATGTTCCCGCATAAATGCTGTCCGCACATGTTGCTACTGTATTGATATAGTAATCATCGGGGGTCTGTTTGGAAGCGGTATGCATATCTTCAGAAAGCAACCAGAGATCTCCCGCATTATCGGAACATATGACCCTGCCATCTATTACGGATATTGAATTTACATATGACAGTTTATTCTCAAGCACGGAAATATTTCCCATATCGTCGATCACAGCCATTTCCTCGCTGGTACCCACAAGGATATTTCCATCCTTATCCTCTCCGAAACACCTTATGGATTCGGAAGGAAGTCCGTCCGATGCCTTGTAAAAGATGTAATGATTATCGGAATAAACCGCTATACCGCCATCATTAGTTCCTATCCAAAGCTTGCCCTCTCTGTCTTTATACAAGGCATTAACATTGGCGATGCCGCCTTCGGTTATATATGTAAATTTATTGCCGTCATAACACATGAGACCTGCATAACAGCCGATCCATATCATGCCGTCATCCGTCTCGGCCACCGAATTTGCTTCGGATGACATCAAACCGTTATTTCTGTCATATACAGTCATCTTGAGATTGGATTCTGCAAGAGTATCGAAAGATGAAGTAAGAACGCATGCGGCAGTAATGATCGCAAGGACTGCTGCCGTTCCGCTCCCCACATTTTTCTTAAAAGTATTTTTATTACATTTTTTCAGGATAAATCTGAGAATGGAATCAAAGATAAACAGAAGGAAAATGCTCAGCTGCTTATCATAAAAATCTACCACCAGTTCACCTGCGATGCAGGCAGTCACTCTGCCGGCACCGTACCATAACAGCATATCCACAGTGGTATCACCCCAGCTGTTTCCGGAGTATCCGTTATATAAAGCCATATTTATCGGGACGGATACGGCCACAGACAAAAGACTTATCCAAAATCCAAAGAAAGCAGCCTTTCCAAGGGTTGAGAACATTTTTTTCTTCTTCTGAAAAACGCCTGCCAGAATGGCGATGGAAATACTTACAAGAACATAGAGCAATTCAATGGGCGTGGCTATATTATTTATGACCGCTGTCAATATGGCGATCACAACACCAAGAGCAGTACCGGAATAAAGAATTCCCGCAAAAGTCCCGACGGTATCAAGCCACAACGGAAGTGCAAACGAAGTAGCCAACCTCCTGCCTGATACGTTGATAAGAACACAGACTGCAACGATAAGAAAAAGTCTTATGCCTTTTCTGCCATTCACTATCTAACCCTCCACGCTAAACCCAAGAAGCACACCCAATTTATATTATCTCTATTTTTTTACTTTATTTCAATATTTTTGGAGCGTTTTAGCAATTGCTTTTATAAAAGCCGTCATTATATAATCTAATTACGCGTTTTATCACTATCATTTTATGGGAGGTAGAAAGTATGGAATGGATCATTTCCAACATAGTCATCGTCGCTATCCTTATAGCGGTGATACTTGTAGTAACAATCTTAATGACAGGGTATGTTAAGGCTCCGCCCGATATGGCTTTTATCATTTCCGGACTCAGGAAAAAGCCCCGTATCCTTATCGGACAGGCAGGTATCAAGATACCTTTCCTGGAAAGAGTCGATAAGCTTTATCTCGGACAGATGACCGTTGATATCAAGACCGGTCAGCCCGTTCCCACCAACGACTTCATCAACGTAGACGTTGATGCGGTTGCCAAGATCCGTATCGCAACGGACAAAAAGGTAAACATCGGAACCGAATCCGAACCTGTATATGTAGACGGAATCCTTCTTGCAGCCAAGAACTTCCTCAACATGAATCCTCAGCGCATAGCTCAGGAACTTCAGGATTCCCTGCAGGGTAACATGCGTGAGATCATCGGTACTCTCGATCTCCGCTCCATCAACACCGACAGAGACAGCTTCTCCGATCAGGTTATGGGCAAAGCTTCCCGTGATATGGATAAGCTGGGTATCGAGATCATCTCCTGTAACATCCAGAATGTTACTGACGGAAACGGGCTTATCAAGGATCTCGGTGCGGACAACACCTCAAGGATCAAGAAGGATGCTGCCATCGCAAAAGCTCAGTCCGAAAAGGATGTAGCTGTTGCACAGGCTGAAGCAAACAAGGCTGCAAATGACGCTCAGGTCGCTGCAGCTACCGAGATAGCCCAGAAGCAGACAGAACTTGCCATCAAGAAGGCACAGCTCAAACAGGAGCAGGATACAAAGCAGGCTGAGGCCGATGCTGCTTACGAGATCCAGAAGCAGGCACAGATGAAGACCATCCAGACTGCTACCGTAAATGCAGAGATCGCAAGAACCGAGCGTGAGACCGAACTTAAGAAACAGGAAGTTCAGGTTAAGCAGCAGGAACTTGAAGCCGAGATCAACAGAAAGGCCGATGCCGAAAAATACCGTCAGGAAAAGGCTGCGGAAGCAGATCTCATAAAGAGACAGAGAAATGCGGATGCGGAACTCTTCGAAAGACAGAAAGCAGCAGAAGCCATCAAGGCACAGGCTGCCGCTGAACTCTATGAGCAGCAGCAGAAAGCAGAAGCCGTTAAAGCACAGGCTGATGCAAACAGATACTCAGCAGAAATGGAAGCTGCCGGTATCAAGGCAAAGGGTGAAGCAGAAGCTGCTGCCCTCCGTGCAAAAGCACTTGCCGAGGCTGAAGGTATGGAAAAGAAGGCAGAAGCCTACAAGAAGTACAACGGCGCTGCTATGGCTGAAATGATGATCAAGATCATGCCTCAGATGGCTGCCGAGATCGCTAAGCCTCTTTCTTCCATCGACAAGGTCAACATCTATGGAACAAGCGACGGAAATGCCGGTGCATCCCAGATATCCGGTAATCTTCCCATCGTTATGAAACAGGTATTCGACACCATGTCCGAAGCAACAGGCGTAGACTTCACGGAGATCATGAAGTCCGGAACATACGATGCCAAGGTTAACCGCAACATCAATGTGACGGGAGTTGAATTCCCCGCAGCTGCGGCTCCTGCAGCTCCTGCAGGTTCAGCACCTGCTGCAAAGGCTAAGAAAGCCAACACAGAAGTAACAGAGTAATAAAATCATAATCCCCCTCGAAAGTCGGACCTGGATCCGGTGATCGAGGGGGATTTTTTGTCTGCGTGGGGGGATTCGCCTTCGGCGGCTTTCCGTGGCAGGCTTTTCCGACAGTGGATTCGCTCTCACTGCAGTTCTGTCGGAAATGCCGTACTGTGTCAAACCATTCCGAAACCGTTCACATGCTCCTTCCATGGAGCATTGTTCACTCGCCCCGCCTTCCTTGGCGGGGCGTTTCTGTTACACGCTCATTTCCTTGAACTGCAGGCTCGCGAAACACTGTCTGAATATCCTGTCACGGCATATCCGCCTATGCGGTGATATGCTTTCCCAAACATAATTCTCTGCTTCCGCGAGATCTCAACTAACTGATTCAAAAATAGCTAAATATAAAAATCTCCCTCGAAAGCAGGATTCCTATCCGGTGATCGAGGGGGATTATATTGCTTTATTAAGCCAAAAAGCCGCGATTGGTGCCGGCTGCAGCGCTGTCGGTTGAAAGAGTATTCTTTCCGTAAGTCATGCCCGCATAGATCGCATCCGCGTTTTTCATCAGCGGTTCAGAGTTATCTTCTCTGGCTGCTTCCGCATAAGCATTACGAAGATCTGTCATTATCTTGATCACTTCGGGAAGTTGAGTGGGATCTCTCCTGATATCGGCCATGATAAGCGCTCTCTCTACAAAGCGGTATATCTGGTAAGTTCTTCTTGCGATATCATATTCCATATTAAGGGAATCTATCAGTTCACGCAGAACTGCCTTTGCATTTCTGATTCCCTGTCTGTAGGATTCAATATCAGACAAAGTGAATTCTTCACCTTCTCTGCTTATCTTGGCTTCCTTGACATATGTTAAGAACATATCGTAAAGGATCACTACGAGACGACTCTTATTTGCTTCGCTTATCCTGAGCATAAAATCCTGTTTTGCTTCACTTGTCATATCTTTCCCTCCTCATTGAGCACTGTCTCATGAGATCTTATGGTCTGATTTCTATGAGCCGGGTATCGGTGCACGCGATCATCCCATTATTACTGCAGCAACTGAAGAACCTGCTGAGGTCTTTCATTTGCCTGAGCTAACATAGATACGCCTGCCTGAACCAGTACCTGTCTGGTGGTATATTCCGTCATTTCCTCAGCCATATCCACATCCATTATCCTTGAATAAGAAGATGTCATATTCTCCTCCGATACGGCAACGCTGGCTGCATTGTGCTCCAGACGGTTCTGATATGCACCGAGCTTGGAACGAACACTGTTAACGTAAGCGAGTGCTTTCTGAGCTGCTACTATACCTTTTTCTGCTCCTGCCTGGGTAGATACATCCAGACGCTCGGGATCGTTAGGGTCATTGGGGATTCCCATCTTGTTAAGGGATATCTCTCTTATCTGGATCGCAAGCTCGTTGCCCTCGTTTGCGCCTGTCTGTATCTTCATGGCACCTATTCCTGTAAGATCGAGGGTTGTAGTTCCGGTCGCTCCGCTATCGCAGGTAAACTGAAGCTCGTAATTTCCCGTTCCCTTTATGGTCACTTCAGTTCTTACAAGATTTCCGTTTATATCTTTAATCGCTTTTGCTGATCCGGTGAGTGAAGTTACATCAGGGAAAGCTGTTCCGGTAAGGCCTGCAGCAATATCTGCGGCACTTAAGTTTCCGTCTTTTCCGTCGAATATTGCGGGATTTATCTCATACTTTCCGGGATCCACATCCTCGGTATAATAATCAACCTTTACTGCAGTATTGCTGCTGTATCCCTTGAGATCAAAAGTTCCGTCGAGAAGTGGCTGGCCATTGAACTCAGTATCCTTTGCGATCCTCTGGATCTCCTTCTGAAGCTGATCGATCTCTTCCTGGATGATCTTCCTGTCGTCATCGGTAAGAGTGTCTGTACTTGCCTTAACCGCAAGCTCGTTTATACGCTGAATGACTGCCGTTACTTCGGTAAGAGCTCCGTCAGCGGTCTCTACAACGGATATTCCGTCGTTGGTATTTGATGATCCTACGCCCAGTCCCTTGATCTGAGCATTCATACGATTAGCAATCGCAAGTCCCGCAGGATTGTCCTTTGCATAATTTATCTTGAGTCCCGAAGACAGACGCTGCATGGACAGACTCATCAGATTATCGTTGTTATTTAAGGTCTTATTTGCCACTACTGCACTTGCGTTATAATTGATTCTCATGGTGGTTACCTCTCTCTTGACCCTTACTGTGTGCCGCCCATTGTCTGCATGAATATCTTTGCAGTCTTATATAAAACGGCTGTATCAAATTCCTTACTGTTTTTATCGGCATAAGGACGGGAAAGATTAACCGTCATCTTCTCCGAATATACAAAATTGATCTCGGATACCGGGATACCGGCTTCCGCAAACCTGTCTGTCAGCGCTTTCCTCATACCCTCGGCAGCATTTCTGCCATCAGGAGTGGATGAAGCCACCATTCCCGACATACTGCCCTGAGAAGCTTCGAATCTGGCCCTGAGCCTTCCGTAAACTTCTGTCTCCATATCCACATCCACTGCTCCGGAGATATTGCTTTCGTGAAGGATCCTTACGCTGACGGAGGTCATTTCTCCTCCGATCTCCATGGGGATCTCATAGGATTCCTGTCTGGAAAGACTGCCTGCAACAGATATCTGCCTCATGGCCGAACCGTATTCCCTGACATCTATCATATCTCCGTCGTTCCATACAGCAGCATCCAGAAGCTGCTTCATGGATGAGAGCATACCGTCATAGGCTGACTGTGCGCTCTCTTCATTATCAAACTTATCAACGACATCCGCATATCCTTCATTTACGCGGGAAAGTAACAATTCGTCGTTTATATCATTCTTTAAACCTTCAAATCTCTTTCCGTCCGCGACATTTCTGAAAATCTCTCCTCTGTTCTTCCTGAGATCCTTAAGTCCGCGAACATGTTCTGCCGTCGCAATGACACCGCTTTCTACCAGCTCATGGTAGATCGTCGATGACGTATGTGCGGCTTCTCTAACGGATTCCGCTTCGCTCTCTGCTCTCGCCTGCGCAAACGCGGTCTCTATCTGTTCCGTGATATCATGAGATATCCCGCCTTTCATTCCGTCGCTTAAGTCATCTATACTTACATCCATTCCGCCGGCACGTCGGCTTCGGATCGCGCTTAATAAATTGGTAAAGCTTATCTCCCTTCCCTGCTGTATCAGGCTTCCCACTGCAGCTCCGTCTAAGCTCTGCGTCTGTCTGAGCATACGGAAGATGCCCACAAATGATTCTGACTCCTCGGCTGTAATATCTCCTCTCTCCTGCATCCTTACGAGATATTCGCTGTACTTTTCACCTGTATCGGAAGCATCAAGTCCTGCCAGCTTCTCTTCCAGCTCTTCCATGGAAAGCTTTAAGGGGTTTGATCCTTCCCTGATAAGCCCCAGTACGGCTGCAGGCGTCATCTTCGAAATGATCCCTGATACTGTCCTGTATCCTTCCTTAACGGAAGACATGTTTTTATCATTGATCTCCATCCTGTTGTATCCCAGGATCCTTGCGGCACGGAGATTTTCTTCTGAAGGATCTATTCCCAGCTCCTTAAGGAGTGTGTCCGCATGTTCAAAAGCCTTTTTGATCGAATCTCCCAGATCTGAACGGACCTCGGTCTGCATGGTTTCGTAAGCAGTACCGGCAGCTTCAAAAGCAAGCTTCCTCTCATTACCTCTCGCAGTAAAAAGCTCCAGATCTACGGTGCGAACAGACTCAAACTCAGCTATAACTGATACCGGCATTGAAGGTATCTCGCTTACCGCAGTCATAGACTGTCTGAAGATCTCTTCACTCTTTGCGGCAAGGGTCGCATCATCGGTTCCGAATTTATCCTTCAGGATATCTTCCTCGGCCTGCTTTAATTTCATAACAAGATCCGTAAGCTCAACCGTATCTATGGAGATACCCTGCTTTAAGAGCCTCATATTTACCTGCAGACTCATCACTAGTCTCGTCTCTTCTACCTGACGACGTGCGGTTATGAGGTCCCCTGCCTTTTCAAGATCCTTATTTGAAGCCGTTACGGCTTTGTCACCTTTTATTTCTTCATAACTCTGCCTCAGGTTTTTCACATTGAGCATTTCGCCCTTTTCAACCACGAGGCTTACTATATCCGGATCTTCGACAGCTGCTTCGATCACTTCCAGAGAGTCTTTCGCCTGATCCATCAGGCTTCCCTTCTCCGTCATATCTGTCTGCATAGCGGGAAGACCATCAGATATGGTCCTTGCCGCATTCTTTATAAAATTTTCATCCGATACGGGAAGCTTAATCTCTTCAAGCTCCTTCATCGCAAGAAAATACTCTTCATTAAAGGCGATCCCGTCTTCTATCATGCGGGATGCCATGGAGATATTTGCATCATCTATATCTTCGCCAGCCCTGCTTATGATCTCCTTAATACGTGATCCGATGGCATCATCCGTGTCGGATATCACAGGATCATGAGCCTGATCACGCATCGGCTCTGCTCCTGCTCCCACGCTGTGCTCTGCGTAATAGATATTCTCCACTGTGGGACGCAGACCGTTTTCAACCATATATTCTTTGACATCCTGAGACGGAACCTCCAGCTGTCTTGCCGTATCAAGTGCCTCCTTAACTTCCGTGACATTCTCCTTGGTCACAGGAAGGGAAACCTCGTCAAAGCTCTTCTTGACCGCTTCCGCCATAGCGGGACTTCCTGTTATTTCTTCCAATTCTTCCACGGAAAGATCATCATTAAAGCCCTTTATTACCACCCCTGCCTTTGCAAGAGTTGCTCTGATCTCGTCTCCGACCGTAACAGCCTCTTTCGGATCCATATCCGCAAAAGAAAATCCCTGCTCTGCAGCCTTTTTATACCCTTCTTCAGTCATGGTGTTGGACAAAAGCACCATTCGATCCTTGCATATATCCGCGGGCACACCGGATGCAAGACTGTTTTTCAGATTCTCTACAGCACTCTTTTTCGAAACGACACCGGCTTCTCCGATCTTCCCGGCATTCTTTATCAGGTTTATCCCCTTCGTCACGTCGGGATGGGTCTTCCCTGCATTTTCAATTGAGAGTCTGTAGCTTTTCGCCGGTTCCTTTATGGACTTTCCGTTTTCCGGATAAAAAAAATCCGCAGCAGATCCCTGACCGTCTGTGCGATAGGATCCTTCCGCGGAATTATATTTCTGTATCATATTGTTGATCATCTGTCCGTTCATACCGTTTACCCGCTCATCTTCTGTTTCTCATACAAAATTTATATCGGCATCGAACAAAATTTCTTTAGATATATCAGTTTTTGATCTCAAACAACTCCATACGCTCTATTGAGGGCATCTCTTCCCTATCTTCCGGGAAAAATACGACTATCACCTCTTCTCCGCTTTGAACTGCCTGATATACGGCCTCATTCATTCCGACTATCATAAGCGGATATCCGCCGCCATCCACCACATTTCCCTCGGCATCTGTATCCATGGGGAGCATTACCTCTGCCTTATAACGGATGCGGTAATCCGCCGTGATGTCCTCATAAATCTTCTTTCTCGGATAAAACTTCCTGATGACCTCGGTCTCGCAAACAAGAGCAATGTCCGTGTTTATGGCATTAAGCTCGCGTTTGGGGCGGTGGACCAGAAGCTTTGACAACACTATCAGGAGAAAATACAGCAATATCACCGCGGCGATATTTTCTATCGCCTTCATGGGTTCTCCCTCCATAAATTCGCCGACAGTCTGGAAAACCGTCCAAACCGTGGCGATAAAGGATATGAAAAGCAAAAGCAGTATCTTTAACGATCCGTTAAAATACGTATCGTGATAATACCCGGCTATCCTTTTCTTTTCCTTCTCATTCAGTTTTCTCCAATGAACATCCTTACCCGAAGACGGCCTTCTTACATGGCCGGAAATATTCCTGGGTACCGGTTTTGATGACATTGTACTCATCCGTTTATCCTATCGTTTACAAGATCTTTTATAAGAACTGCCGGGTTTTTATCCCGGCAGAATCATCGCATTCAATATGAGAAAGAGTAAACTGCAACTCCATAAGGCGGCAGATCGAATTTTACCGCATACGGCTTGTTGTCACACTTCATCTCCTTGCTCTTAAGCTCCCCGGGAAGCTCGTGACCCTGTCCCGCAAATCGTACTTCATCCGAATTGAGGACCAGCTTGTATTTGCCCTTCTTGGGAACGCCCACATGATAATCGGCAATATACATGGGTGTCATATTCATAACGAAGATCAGGTTATTTTTTCCGTCCTTCGACTTGCGGATAAAGCTGTATGTGCTTCTGTAATTATCATTCGCATTTATCCACTCAAAGCCTTCCCAGCTGTCATCAAGCTCATATAGACATCTGTTTTCGCGGTAGATTTTTAACAGTTCTTCCGTATAATTGAGCATTCCGCGGTTCAGTTCATTTTCAAGAAGGAACCAGTCCAGCTCTCTCTTCTCGCTCCACTCTCTTTCCTGTCCGAAATCCTGACCCATAAAGAGGAGCTTCTTGCCCGCGTGACCGAACATAAAAGCATATCCTACTCTTAAGTTCGCATACTTGTCGATCTGGTAACCGGGCATCTTATTGACCATGGAGCACTTAAGATGAACCACTTCATCATGAGAAAGAGGCAGGATATACTTCTCCGCACAGTTATAACTCATGGCAAAAGTCATCTTGTTATGATTATCCTTGCGGAAGTAGGGATCCAGCTTCATGTATTCGCAGAAATCATGCATCCAGCCCATATTCCACTTAAAGGTAAATCCAAGTCCGTCATCTTCCGGTCTTGCTGTAACCTTGGGCCATGCAGTCGACTCTTCCGCAATGGTGATGGCACCGTTGCCGAGACCTGCGATAACACTGTTCATGTGTTTGAAGAACTCGATAGCATCCAGGTTCTCATTTCCGCCGTATTTATTGGCAACCCACTGTCCGTCCTGCTTGCCGTAATCAAGATAAAGCATTGAAGCGACAGCATCAACACGGAGCCCGTCTATATGAAACTCTCTTATCCAGAACAAAGCGCTCGCGATAAGGAAATTCTTGACCTCTGACTTTGAATAATTAAATATCTTGGTTCCCCAGTCGGGATGCTCGCCCAGTCTTGAATCGGGATGCTCGTAAAGAGGCTCTCCGTCAAAATCCGCAAGTCCGAATGCGTCTCTGGGGAAATGAGCAGGAACCCAGTCGAGAATAACTCCTACATCAATCGAATGAAGTTTATTTACAAGATATGCAAAATCTTCCGGTTTTCCGTATCTCGATGTAGGCGCAAAATATCCCGTCACCTGATATCCCCAGGAGCCATCGAAGGGATGCTCGGCGATACCCATAAGCTCCACATGTGTATATCTGGCATGTGAAAGATACTCACACAGACGATCCGCAAATTCCCTATATGTATAAAAGCCGTCTTCGGTACCGTCGGGATGCTTCATCCAGGAACCGATATGACATTCATATATGGACATGGGAGATTCGAAATGATTAGTAGCGGCCCTCTTCTTCAGCCAGTCGGAATCTGTCCACTTGATCTTCTTTATGTCATAGACAACAGATGCCGTACCCGGGCGAAGCTCCGCAAAATTTGCATAAGGGTCGGCCTTGTAAATTCCTCTTCCGTCGGAAGTAGTGATGTAGAATTTATATAGATCACCCTCCCTGACTCCCGGAACAAAGCCGGCAAAGATGCCTCCGGGGCCGAGTCTGCGAATAGCGGTGGCCTCGGTGTCCCAATTATTGAAATCACCGACAACATGGACTTCACTTGCATGTGGAGCCCATACTCCGAAGAATACGCCCTTCTTTCCGTCCTTGCTGCACGGATGGGCACCTAATTTTTTATAGATATCGTAGTGAGTACCCTGACCGAATACATATTGGTCAGCCTCAGAAATGAATACAGTCTCTTCCTGCAGGACAGGAGCAACCTTTGCAGACGACTTCTTAGTTGCTGCCATAAGAATACTTCCTCCTCAAAATGTAATCCCCAATATCACGCAACAGTTCCGGATTTTCTCTGAAAATCCTTTTCTTTCAGAACTATCATGTCTTCTTTATTATCATACCGCTTTCCACTGAGTATTTCAAAAAAACTTGAGACAGGACGTCTGCCTGAGCGGGCTATGGCATCATCAACGATCTGCTCCACTTCGGCAAGTGTGACATTGTGCTCGCCGATCTGAAGCTCGTCTATACGCTGGTGAAGAGCAAGTACTGCTCTCTCTTCGTCTATCTTGTATTCCTTCTTGTAAGCATAGCTCTTGGCGTAATCAACAAGTGCACCGTCCGTAAGAGGCGGCATATCGATACGTGCATTGAAATATCCGGAAAGAACAGGATAATCCTCTATCATCCTGTCTATTGCTTCCTTCTCATCGATCATGATAACGATAACACCATCCTCTGTATTCTCCAGAACATTGGTTATCTTCTCAAGAGTATCCCTGAACAGTCCGGAAGCATCCTCGATAAGGAGAGCGCCGTTTGCCAGCTGCGAAAGCACAGTGGCGACATCCTTGTTGTTCATCTTGTCACCGCTTACTCTTGCCACATGATTGTTGAGGAAGTTGATATCTATCAGCTGGATCTCACGTAACAGAGCTCTGGCGAGACTTCTGGTCTCCTCCTTCTCTTCACCGGTTATGATGGCATTGCCGACATAGGGTGCAAGTGAGATCCGGTCTATGGCTTCAAGGATATTTCTGCGCATCTTCCTGGAATAGAGGAAATGATCGAATATCCTGAGCTCCTCCTCAGAGAAATCAGCTTCGTCGCCTTCCTCGGGGATATACTCGTCATTATTTTCCTCAACGGTTTCTACGCCTATACGATCGGCATCGGTCTCAAGCGCATCAGAGATCTGCTCCATCTGGCTGGTATTGAGACTTACATCCTCATCATAAGCCTGATCATCTTCATACGGCTCTTCGTAATATTCCTCGTCCTCGTAGAACTCTTCATCTACGGGTTCTTCATCGGAAAATTCTTCTTCGGAAAGCTCTTCTTCCGTAGCGGTCTCTTCTATATCATTTTCTTCTAAAGCAGTCTCTTCTGTAAGCACTTCCTCTTCATGAGGAATCTCTGCTGCTTCGGATACAGAAACGGAAGCAGAATCTGTAACAGCATCCGCAACAACGCCTGCAACCGCACCGACTGCTTCAGCAGCTGCAACAGCACCCTCTGCCACGAGTCCGTCCTCTGTCAATGCTGCGCTCTCTGCTGCAACACCTGCAGCCATCGCACCCTCTGCTGCCAGGCTTCCGACTTCAACTGCGCCTTCGACCACCGCACCGGCTGCGTCCACAGCACCTTCCGCAACAGCTCCTGCAGCTTCTGTAATCTCTGTAGCACCTTCAGCGACGGCTTCTCCAAGGCCTGCTGCCCCGGAATTTTCCGCTGCCTCGGCAGCTTCTTTTGCTTCTTTTTCCGCACGTATAGCGGCATCCACCTCTTTCCAGATAGTGGTGCCGTGAGTCTCCTGAGAAACTCCGTTAACGCTTACCTCTTCGTCAACTTCCGATTCAACATATGCTTCGGGCTCTTCGCCTGTATACTCCTCTTGGGCATACTGTTCCTCTTCGGAACCTATATCAACCAGCTCTATACCTTCTGTATCGTACATGTCACCGAAGATATGACTGCTGCTTTCCTTGACTATTACCCTGGGTTCCCTTGAAATGACATCTCTGCTCTCTCTGTCGAATCTCTCGAAAATAGGACCTGTGGTATCCAGGATAGCCTGTCTGGTTTCTCTCCTGATCTGCTCATCATTGCGCTGCTTTATCTTTTCCCAGTTCTCAAGAGCATCGGAGATATTGATCTGACCTGTTATCTGCTTGTCCGGAACAGGCTCGAAAGGTATGGCAAGATTAAACTGTCCGTCATCGGCCTGATAATACTGACCTCCAAGGGCCACACCCTTTTCAACAGGCTTTATCTCTTCACCGGCTTTATATCCGTGTCCGGTAAAATTGGGATTAGTTCCCGTAGGGGGTGTATCGATAACGATGGTATCCGTCTTGTCTTCAAAGAACTTCTCACTGGAAACAGCTTCCGATGCAGCACTTGCCGCACGTTCCATTTCCTGGGTATACATCAGATCGGAATCGGTATTGTAAGCCTCTTCCTCATACTGTCTCTCATCATAAGGAATGTTATCGGTATAATACTGACCGTCATCCGGACCGTATCCCTGCTCCTCCGTATACTGGAGGTCGCTCTCGGTATAATTCATATCACCGGTATACTGAATACCGCTGTCTGTATAGCCCATATCTTCGGTATACCCGAAATCGCCACGGGTATCTCCCATGTCGCCGGTGTAACCCATATCGCCACGGGTATCTCCCATGTCGCCGGTGTAACCCATATCGCCACGGGTATCTCCCATATCGCCGGTGTAATCCGCATCACCGGTATAGCCCATATCATCCGTATAGTACTCGTCACCGCTTTCATCGTAAGGAATATCTTCCGTATAGCGGCCTGTCTCTCCGGAATCGTCATTTCGGGCTTCTTCGGGATAATATTCTTCATCAGGATCAAAAGCTTCCTGCTGCTCTCTCTCTTTTCTGAGTTTCTCCCAATTGAATCTTTCTGTTCTTTTTAGAGTATTGCGGCTCTTTTTTTCGGCTTTCTTTTCGTATCCGCCCTTCTCTTCTCCGGCAAGAAGCTCTGCCATCGACTCTGCAAGCTCCTTGGAGAGATTTATGGTGTCACACTTAGCGATACTGATGGGTTTTACCATGATGTCGCCTGAAAATTCACCGTCATCGTATTTTTCCGCTGTATACTCATCACCCTCATATGCTTCGATCTCGTCTTCCACGTCATTACGGGAATCATAGATCTCCTGCTGTCTGGGTGTCAGCCTCTGATGAAGCATCTTAAGTTCAAGAGCCTTTACTACGAAGGGGCCTTTAATAAACCATGTGACAATATCGTCACAGGTCTCAACACACTTCTTTACATTTCCTGTTCTGTGATAAAGGTAGGCCAGCTGATATCTCCATTCCGGGTGGGATGGTGATAAATGCCTCATATCTTCAAGAATTGAGATCAGAGTGTCAACGGAACCATTGCAAAGCTCCACGAGACGGTATTTGAGTATGAGCCTCTCTGCCGTGTCGGGTGCCATATGTTCATATATCTTGTAAAATTCAGTCGCTTTGACTGTATCCTTGCGATCCAGATAGAGATCGCAGAGACCGAATACTACTTTCTTACTGCGGGGCTTCAGATCGTAAGCCATCAGCATAAGATCCAATGCCTTATCCGGCTGATCGTCCAGACGGTACAGATTGCTTATCTTAATAAGTGTCGTGTACTTCTTCTCGTCACGCCACTCAATGGTATCAGCTATATCGGCAGCATTCGCAAAATCCCTGTCAGCTACAAGAGACATTATTTCCTCGTAGCGGATCTTCTGCATTCTTTTGTCCAATTTGATATCCCTCCATGAGGCCAGTGCAAGTCGTAAAACCCCAATATCTTGGAAATATTAACATAATAACCACTATATGTCAAAAAAACAGGGCATATCGGCTAGGCCGACACGCCCTGTAACCATGCATATTATATATATTTTCTCAGGTCCAACCGCGGTGAATCATTGCCCTGTAACGCCGCTCATTCAGTTAACATAACTGATCCGAAAGCTCGGCAAATTGAGCAAGATCCAGTTTTTCTCCTCTTATATCAACCGGAAGTCCCATCTTCTCCAGTGCTTCCGTCACCTTTTCCCTGGAAAGACCGAGGGAAGGGTCGGTAGATAAACCGTTGGAAAGGGTTTTGCGTCTGTGATTAAATGAAGCTCTTATAAGCTTAAACATCTTATCCGGATCCTTTGGAGTAACAGGGGGCTCCTTGTAGCGATCAAGACGGATGACCATGCTGGATACTCCGGGACGTGGCATAAAGCAGTGAGGAGGAACCTCTGTTACTATCACCGGTTCCGAATAATACTGGACCGCGAGGGAAAGTGCTCCATAGTCCTTGGAACCCGGACCCGTCTTCATCCTCTCCGCCACTTCTTTCTGAACCATGATGGTGATGCTCTCCAGGGGAACCTCTTTCTCCAGAAGTGCCATGATGATGGGAGTTGTTATGTAATAAGGCAGGTTAGCTACGACTTTTATGGGCCTGCCTCCGTTTTCCTCTTCGGAAAGACGGTTTAAGTCAACCTTCAGGATATCGTCATTGATGACTCTTACGTTATCATATGCGGAGAGAGTATCTTCCAATATAGGGATAAGGGCTCTGTCAATCTCAACAGCTATGACCCGGCCCGCTCTCTCTGCCAGATACTGTGTCATGGTTCCGATGCCCGGACCTATCTCAAGTACCGTATCCTCCTCGCTTATGCCGGCTGCATCGATTATTTCTTCCACAACCGAAGCATCTATAAGGAAATTCTGTCCGAATTTCTTGCGGAACATGAAGTTGTATTTATTTATTATGGCTGCCGTTTTTGCAGGTGACGCAAGATCTGCCATAAGGGTCCTCTTTTCTTAATTTGATCGTATATACGACATTTTATGATTCTCGTCTGCCGGTATTACAAATACTATTCTTTCGAGTAACAAATATTATATTATAATCCGGCATTTTTTCACTATATAATATGCGCTAACATTGCAGTATTTCTGATCAGGCAACCGGGACTGTCATCCCCCCTGAATAAACCTCTCTGCGTTCTTAGTCGTGATCTCCGCAATGCGGGGTGCAGGAATATGCTTTATGGCCGATACAGCCTCTGCGATATCCGTAAGAATTGCAGCGTGAGCAGCCGCGCGGTTATCAGCCGACGTACGAGCATTGTACTGTCTGCAAAAAGCTTTATTGTCCCGATTCCAAAAAGAAATCGGGACAATAATTTTATTTATTCATACATATTAAAATTGCATCTCAAATTACTGATGACAATCATCTTTATCACAAAAGAAATCTTTTTTAACTCTTCTTGGAACAAATAGAATTGTTTTTTTTATCCAAATTAATAAAGCTTTCCATCCAGGATATTCCTGTCTTATGTATGCTTTGTCATATTCAAGATTTCTTTCTACTATTTCTATCTTTTCTAAAGGAAAAGAATAGCTACCACATTCGAACTTATACTTACTTTTTCCCAATGTATTTGTTGCGTCATCTGATTCAAATCCTATATTACGAATAAGATTTGTTTTCGGAACTATCCCTAATCCATGCATTTTAAATCGTGCGTTATCCCAAACAAAATCCCAAGCATCCATTTCTCTATTGTAAACATATTTATTATTCCAACTCATAAACAAATAGGAAAGACCCGGCATAACATATTTTAATTCTCCCGTTTTTTTCTGTTTGGGCCAATCTTTCATACTATCATCATAATATTTCCAAGCTCTTTTCCACGTTGCCCATCCCCATACTCCTGAGAAACAAGAAAATGTATACGGTTTGTCGATATGCCCTTTAATATTATTATTGCCTGATATCATCATGACTCTTTCATCGTCCCGATAATAATCCAACATCTCTCGGCAAAATTCAAAAAAATCAGGAACAGGAACTATATCGTCCTCTATAACAATAACTTCTTCTTCGTTTGATAATACCCAACTTATGGCAGAAGATACCCTCTTTCGACTACCATAGTTTTCCTCTGCATAATCTTTTTCTACTTTACAATCCCAGTCTATGTTTTCTTCAACATATTTTCTTACTTCAAGAACTTTTTTTACTTCTTTATCATTATTTTTCCGAGCATAATCGGAGGCAATATAAAGCTTTTGAGGTTTTACTTTCCGAATTGCCTCTAACACACGTTTTGTTGTGTCCAGTCTCCGAAAGACAATTAATAACACCGGTGTTTTCAGTTGTTCCATACGATCTCTTTTCTGTTTTACGGATTATTTGAACGTTTTTGCACTTTTCACTTTATTGTAACAATCAACAATTTCTTTAACTTTATCTTCCCATTGAAAGTATTGTAATCTTTCCTTGCCCTTTATGATAAGTAATTGTCTTAGTTCATTATCATAAATTACTTTTTCAATTTGTTCTTTCAACTGATTTTCATTTAATGGTTCAAAATATAGAACTGCTTCGCCGCCTACTTCAGGCATAGAAGAAGTGTTGCTAAGTATAACAGGACAATCATTTTCAAAAGCTTCCAGTGTAGGCATACCAAAGCCTTCATATAATGAAGGAAAAACAAAACATCTAGCCTGCCTATATGCTTGCATAAGCATTATATCATCACAATCCATCTGTAATACTCTATCTGTATATCCCTTCATAAAAGATAATTCTTCTTCATCAAACTTTCCACCACCTATGCAAACAATACACATCTCTTTATCATTATCCATTATTCCTTTCATGGCATTAAAGAAGGTCAAATAGTTCTTATATGTTCTTCTTTGTCCAACAAATAATACATAATGGTTTGGAAAATCTTTATTGAAAGGGATATTATTATCAGATAATTTTCTTGTCCCATGATAAATAACAGTAATCTTATTTTCTGGAATATCAGGATAAAATTTAAGGATATCCTTTTTTGTACTTTGAGATATTGCGATAATATGATCTGACTTATATATCATTTCTTTTTTCATTTCAATATCAGAAGTTGGCAATGCTTCAGGATATTGGTCATGAAATTTTTCATGAATCATATCATGTATCGTGGTTATTAGCTTTTGATCTTTTCTTAAACATTTTAAAATGTATTCACTGTAATATGTTGGATGTACAATATCGTAATGATTTCTTAATTCAAACCACGTAATAAGCTTATTTAACTTATTGTAAAAAGTCCATTTTCTCCCCGTTAAAATCGGGTATTCCGAGTGAAAAATATCTGCAAAATAATGATTTGTGTTATGGCAGCACTTTATGGTTACTTCACAGTTATCCATTTTATTTATTCTTGTGTATAATTCATAAAAATACCTTGATATCCCTCCATATTTCTGAAGGATTAATTCCTGATAGTCGTAATAAATTTTCACATTATTCTCTCCATGCTTCTTGAATAAATATTCATTAAAAATACTAATTACAAGGTATTATATCATTCACATACGTATTATCCCATACATGGATATATAACGTGCCAGAATTAACTATTGTGTAACGATTTGTAATTCAGAAACAAATTTACTTAAATCAAAAAAGTATTATTATCCTATTTCGAATTATTGAATCATATTTTTCAAAAATGGATTTGATTAGATATGATTTTTATTATATTAATTTTCGCAAACAGAGAGTAAGTACCATTTGTATGATCAACCATGCCCCCTCTATTCTTCACCCCTTTAAAACTCTCTCTGCGTTCTTAGTCGTGATCTCCGCAATGCGAGACCCGGGAATATGCTTTATGGCCGATATAGCCTCTGCGATATCCGTAAGAATTGCAGCGTGAGCAGCCGCGCGGTTATCAGCCGACGTATGAGCATTGTACTGTCTGCAAAAAGGCATATCAGTCTCTAATAACATACTTTCCACAGGGATCTCCCTAACTGTCTCGGGAAGACGCCTTGCTCTCTCATCCAGTATCCTCGTACCGATACCGATATACGCTCCGAGTTTAATACATTCCTTCGCCGCCTGCGCGCTGTAGGAAAAACCATGCATCACAGATCTTAATCCCTTGAACTTCTTTAGTATCCGCAACGTATCATCACAGGCATGCACTGAATGGATCACTGCCGGAAGCTTCAGATCCATGCATAATTCCAGCTGTTCTTCAAAGCGTATCTGCTGCAGTTCCCTTGACGGCATACCATCTCTGTAATCCAGCCCTATCTCTCCTATGGCACAAAATGTCTTTTTGAAGGAACTTTCGGTTTTGATCAGCTCTTGGGGGAATTCTTCCCCTGCATGTTCAGGATGTATACCACAGGCGCGAAATATGGCTGTGCTCTGATCCCTTTGAGTGTCTGCTCTCCGAAGTGACTCAGAAGCCTCATTCGACCCGATTATCTCAGAAGCCTTCAGAGACGATCCTCGGTCATAGGAAACAGTCAGTATCCCTTTCACACCGTGATCATATAACTCGTCCTGATATCTGACGATATCATCCGATTTCATATATTCCTGTAAGTGAGCATGTGAATCGAAAAACATGACGTGACTTTGATCGAAAACCTCATATTAGAGCAACGCTACTTAATCAACAGATTTAAAAAAACACCATTCCCAACGAATCTAATCGTCAAAAATGATGCTTACGTGCACCGCCAGGGGCTCGAACCCTGGACACCCTGATTAAGAGTCAGGTGCTCTACCAACTGAGCTAGCGGTGCTTTTTTAGGGTTTGTGCATCGGCTTTTTCCGAAGCACGAATGTCATTATATTACAGGAAAATTTAAAATGCAAGGGGGAATTTGAAATTTTTTAAAAATTTGTATTTTCCCCACTATATACTGTTATTATGACTTTTACGGCATTATTTCTGACCAGTTTTCAGGTTCATAAACATTACCATTAACGTGAATCCATTTTTGGCCTTCATCATATTTATATTCATACTCATCACCCGGAGTCAGTCCAAAATCCGAAGCTTTTAAAATATATAATCCATCTTTTTTATTGTCAGAATTAATCGGATTACCGGTATAAGGATTTACAGGATCACATATTAAATCATCCATTGCAATAGTAGGAGTATCCGCATTACTCATTAACTCATCGGAAACTGTAAATCCATGAGAATTGAAATCTTTAACCAGAAGAGTACAACTGAGTCCTTCCATCTGCGCAATATCCGGATTTCCGTACTCCGGAAACTCTCCTAAAGATTTCCCATGATCAGATACTATTATTATTCTGGTATTATCATAGACTCCCTGTTCCTTAAGAAAATCAAGATATCTTCCAATCTGGAGACATGCCGCCATATTAACGTGATAATAAGATGGCTGTGCCTCATCCGTAGTTAAATAAAAAACATTGCCATCATCATCTTTCCTAAACCCTGTTTCTTTATCACCTTCCGTAGTTTGATTACTGGGTTCATATTCCGGAAGTCTTAATGTTAATGTGTCATGAGCAATATCGTTATTAATTATCAAAAATGTTTTAGCATTTTCATCCGTTATTTCCGTCAGATCATCTAATCTGTGCATCACAACATATGCTTCCATAAAAGCAGATGAATACAAACTTCCCAAATCCGATACTCCTCTGGATGAAAAATAACTTCCTCCATCATATATCGTAGACTGTGCAAACAAAGGCGCAACCTTAAAGATGGTATACCAAAACATATTTCGTTCTCTCACCTCTTCAGCATCTTTAAGGATCATATCATCCATATAATACCCCATGGTCCTGTATCCCTTTATCCCCTTCATGCCATCATATATTGACATATCCGGCACATCTCTATAACCAGCATATGGAATGTCACACAAAGTGACTTCCCAACCATCATCAGCAAAAATCATCGGCATCATGGTTGTATACTCATGGTTCTTCTGCTCTACTGTAACATCACTGCGTAATCTTGAATAATATGGAACATATTCATATCCGCCCAGCATCCCCGGTGAACCTATAGCAGTATTGCTACCGCAGGACAAAGTATTGCGATAATATACAAAACCGTCAAAAGAATCTTTAAGCTCTGGTTTTTCAGCAAAGATATATGGTATATAAAGTCCAACCATAGCATCTATACTGAAAATAATAACATTCTTTCCCTTTTTGCTAAGCCGAAATAAAGGAGAAATATCTTTCTGCTGTCCTGCCATAAGATAAGGATTATCTTCAATATCTTTATTGATAACAGATATATCACGTACCCCTACGATCAACAATGCGCCCGAAAGCATGATATAAAACTTATTGATCATCGATGGAATCTTCTTATCCAAAATGATCAATATCAGCGCAATAAATATAATGATCATCATATTCAGCACTTTATCGTATTCAGTAAAATGTGGATATGTCGAAAATAACAAGTCCTCGGATATTATCCCTAAATTTTTTCCGAAGAACATATAATCCACTACCGCTACCGCCGAAATTATCTTTGCAAGAATCTGAAATAACTTTTTTACAGGATCTGATGAAATATAATAAAATACCGAAACCCATATCACAAAATAACCAACTGAAATAATAAGTGTATTTGAAACATAATGAGTCGGATTAAGAGGATTTGCCGTTACAACAAACTCTGCCGCAGACGATGAGATAAGAGCTGCCGGGATAACAAGCCCCATAAGTAATGTTAGCAGTAATTGTGAAGGAAACATATCAGTTATCCATTTTGCGGGCTTATTTTCCGACATAATTCTTTTTTCTTTTTTTCTTTTCGGTAACATCTTCATAACAATATTTTTTCCAAACGAAAAAACATTGTTAAGTGTCCAATAAAAAACAAGCCCAGAAGGACTGTCATATAACAATATTAAAAAAATAAGAGCCAGCGTATATGTCTGTATCTTGCTTTTAATCGGGTATCCCTTCAGATAAATTATGGCTGAACCAATATTTATAAGCGTCATAAGTATAGGCAACATATTAAATGATATACCCCCTAAACTTATCAACGCATCAGGCTTACTAAGATCGCCTATCGGCCCCAATGTTGCACCCGAAAGGTCCTTTAGATGAGAAAGAAAATGATAAGCGGCAATAAAAAAAGGCACCTGAAGTATTGTTGGTACCATGGTTCTAAGGGCATTTAGCGGCTTATACTCCATTTCCCTATAATAGGTTTGGGTCATCATAAAACGTTCATCACCGGAAAAAGATTTATGTATATGATCGATCCATCCCTTCATTCTTTTTTGTTTTTCGTTTT
Organism: Lachnospiraceae bacterium XPB1003; assembly: GCA_900102065.1. Taxonomy (GTDB): domain Bacteria; phylum Bacillota; class Clostridia; order Lachnospirales; family Lachnospiraceae; genus NK4A136. The sequence continues at coordinate 220,937 of FMVK01000001.1, forward strand.
CAATAGCTTGAATGGCGTCGGCTCTTGTATAGATAGGTAGTATCAGCAGATTAACCACCAGACTCACACCTATTATTACCACTCCTGGATTATCCATGATACGCTTAAGAAAAACGTAAACAAATTCAAGTATATATTCTATAGGAAGAATAAAAAGATTATATAAAATAATCCCCATTAACGATTACCTCTCCTCAACGATAAAAGCATAGTTATATTTCTCTTAGACAGATGATATTTGTTTGAAATAATACACAGATACATCCCTCTTTAAGATCCTTATCCGGTCACTGCTGAATGCCAATAGTTTTCATATGATTTCTATAAATTTCTTCTCTATTTTCAAAGAAACATCTGATTTGTTCCACAGAGTCGCTAAACTCATTCTCCCTTCTTCCCCCGAAAAATCTTTCATTACTCTTCATGATATCTTCGCTGTATAGTTCAACATACTCATCAAGTTTTTTATTTATCAAATCCGGAGCAAAATTATTACGGATAATGTCATCGGCTGATTCATAAAACAGTTTTTTATATTTGTCCTCATCCATAATATATTTTATCTCTGTTTCATTAAAATATACGTCCAGTGTTTTATCCTCATAATCTGAAATACTGGAAAAACCGTTGAGATCAAATAACATATATTTCCATTTGTTTTCTTTACCTTTCCAAACAGCAAAATTATGATCTATATCATGATTTCCGATATATGACTGTACAATCGTATAATCTATAAGGCTTTGTATATCTATATTATCTTCTACCAGTTTCCTGCAGAGCTCACGATCCTGATCATCTGCCCAAAGATTTCCGTAAACAGATTTATACTCACCAATATCACTTCCTACAGATACCACATCATCCTTTACCAAGACTATCTTATCCTGCTCTTCACCGTAATAGTATTCAAGATAGCCGGATCCAAATTTTTCTGTCAACCAGTAGAATCCCCAGTATTCACCATCCAAAAACATTACGCATGGTATATAATGCATGGTCGCAACATTGGTATCTTCAACAAGCTCAGATACCAGTTTGTCCCGAAACATACTTTCCATATCCTGCCCACCGGCAAATAATGTTACCGCATCAGGGTAATATCCGGTGCCGAACAGATCATACGCAAAAACCGGATTACCATCATATTCATATCTGCTATACAGATTTAAACTTCTTGGAACAGAAGATCTGCTGAATCTACCATGAATCCTTATCCCGGCCATTTGGGATAATACTTCCCTTTGTTCAACATTGAAATACTGAATATAGGCCTTTCTTTCCCACTCACTTCCTCTGTTGTAATAATTCTGATCTGTTTCTGCCAAATCAGTATCTATTACATATATTCCATAATCCGGATCAAAAAAATTATCCGGTTCTGTAATGATTGATATAAAATTCACATTCTGATAACCATACTTATCATCAAATCCGACAAAATACGAACCATATATCATGTCGCTTTTCTTTCCGGTCCAATCTATATAAATCGCCTTCACCACAGAACATTTATCCACCAGAAAATTCGGAACAACATTGGAAGCTTTTTGCGTAACCGTGTAATCCTGCCAGTTACTTAAATATCCATATCCCAAATCATCTCTTGCAGAATAAATATTATCACGCTCGGTAGCATCTTCTATAAAAATAGGCGCGGTATACAAAATTGACGATTCATCAGGATCTGTCCCGTCAAGCGTATAGTAAACCTTTCCTCCTTTAGGAGCATTAATTTCCAGGTAAAATGAATCATCATAAAAACCGGAGGGTTGAGAAAAACTAAACTCTCCTTCAGAAAAAAAAGATGGAAGAATAACCAACACACCGATAAACAGAATAATGGCAATTAAAGTTCCCCGAGCCTTTTTCATCCCACAGTTTCTCCGGAAACAGATACGTAGCGAACTTCCCTAACACCATCTATTGCTTTAATTTCATCTATTATTGCCAGATCCTCACTCTTAACTTTTATCTCCAGTATTATCTCTACACCTTTTTCATTTTTATTAACACTTCGGGTAACAACTCCACCCTTTATCTTTGGAGCAATCGCACTCTTTATTATTTCAACATCTAAATCACAATCATCTCCATATACCATCAACATGTATTTTCCATATATCCCCGGCACTTTACTGGACAGTATCATCACGATTGAAATAAAAAGTACCGATGTACATGCCATCGGATATAACTGCGCGCTAACACATAATCCCTCAGTTATAGCCCAAAATAAAAATGCTGTATCTCTGCTGTCTTTTACTGCAGTTCTATATCTTACAATCGATAGCGCACCAACCATGCCAAGAGAAAAGACTATGTTACTGCTAATAACCAGCATAATAATCTCCGTTATAAGCAATACCATTACCAGCGACCAGTTAAATTTCCTACTATATACTACCTTCTCCGATGTGATGTAATAAGTAAAAAAGATAACTAATCCTACTAATAATCCAACCGTCATAATTACAGTCGTTCTAACCACACCGTAATTAACTCCATGTGTATAAAAATAGTCCATAAGATCCAGCTTAGACATAATAATTCTCTCCTTAATAATTAAAAGTATAATATTGAATTCTGGAAGAACAGTATTTGCTGTATGAGTTCTGCTCCAGTTCAAAATGTCTTAGGCAATCAGTAATAAACTGAGGACATTTTCCGCTAAATTTCACCTCCAGAACTGCCTGGTCCGAATCAACACTATTGTACTCTTTTTCATCATGCTTCAATCTTATTAATCCTTCCTTTTTTCGAATATTTGAATCAAAGGTAACTCTGGTATCGTAAAGCGAATGAGTATAAGCAATTCTGTCATAAGCAATTTTTACTACAGGTCTGTATAGCCCTTGCATTAATATCATATATATTTCTAATGCATGAGAACTCAATCCAAAGTAATCATGTAGACATTCATACCTGCCCTCCGTAACTTCTAAAGCATCCTCTTTCTTAATTTCGAAACCTTTTTTTATCTGATTATCATTGAACTTTTCTTTTTTTTCCAAACGATAATAGCTCTCGTCATCGTTGTAATATCTTAAGCGGATTTTTTTACGGTTTATCAGGCCAGCCATTTTCTCATAAAAATCAATATTGTTTATCGAATCAAAGTACACACTGTTAACGGTATATGGTTTGTCACGTGAATGTTCATCTCTGTCAAGAAAATTATCCATGTGTCTTACCATATCAGAATATTGTTTTTTTGAAATAATATATTTTATTTCTCTTCTGTATATTTCCATCTTTTAACCTGATAAAACTGAACTATTTCAATGATTACTATTCCCATAAACGGTTTTCACTTCACTGTTTAATATCCTTGCCAATTCTTGTATTCGGTCATCATCCAATGTGAGCGGAAAATTCAGAATCCTTTTTTCAAAAGTTTCCGTCCCAATATGCTTCTCTCTGATTCCAAACATAACTGAAACATCCGGATACCAATCGCTTACCGGAACAGACTTTTCTAGCAATTTTCTTATAAGTTCCTTTCTGTGTGATTCTTCAACAAAAACATTATATCTCCAAGGAACCGCTCCTTCATAATAGTCATAGGGAACAATCTGCTTTCCGTATTCGATCAGACTGTTATAAAGATTAAGCTTATCCCATCATATTTTTATCTCTTGGGAAAGAGACTCCAATCCTGACATTAACTCTTCTTCATACTTCTCATCAGCTCTATATAAAAACATTGAGCCTGTCTTTTCCCTAAGAACCTTATAAAGATCATCTCCGTATGTGACTTCAGGATCATTTCTGAGTAACCGATAAAGCCTCGAAAAAAATGTCTCATCCCTATCTATCCGCTCAGAGTAAACAGGAAGATCAAGTGTCATTTCTTCCATCTCATCCAGGGAAAGATCTGATGCAAGAATCCCCCCGCGTCCAAGATCAAGAGTTTTTGCATATCCTGTGCTGTATAATACGTAGTCTCCTACAGAACCGGTGGGACATACATTTCCCTCTTCGTCTGTTAAGCTTGCTCCCATAGATGAGGCACAATCTTCTATCAGGATAAGTTCATTTTCGCTGCAATATTTTTTTATACGAAAAATATCTCTGCATGGATTGCCATACATATGAGGAACTATCACCGCATCAGCATTTTGATTCTTTTCAATACATTTAAGAAAGAGCTCATAACTGATATTTCCATCTTTCTCATCTGTATCAGAAAATAAAACTGTTCCTCCCGCAAATGTTATTGGAAAAAGCGCTGCATAACAAAGATTTGATGGTGCTACTACCCGTTCAAGCTTCAAGGATTTTGTGAGAAGATAAATACCCGTCGCAGCCCGCCCGGTAAAGATGTGATTTTTTTTAATTGATAAAATATCGCTCATCTGACTTCTGTTGGAAGATACTTTAATAGTTCATCCGAACTATCCGCTTTCATGATAAAATAACCGGATCTGGTTGATGAATCGGTAACTATTCCCTCTATCCTGTCAGGCACCGAGCTTTCCAGGATATACTCGGGATGTTCCGCGGACAGCTTATTGAATACTTCCATATCTTTTTCATCTAAAATATATCTGATAGCTGCTGCTGATGCTTTTTGAACAGGATCCAAACAAGGCGTATTTCCCAAAGCAACATCTATCACAGCTCTGACATAGTCAATACCTGTCGAAAGCTCTACAAGGCTGCTTCCTATACAGTCTCCCCCCATACGGGCCCCTATCTCTATAAGATTTATATTACCGACTTCATCTATTCTCAATTCCGAATGAGATGCTCCGTTTTCAATTCCAAGTGTAACAAGCGCATGTAAAACCGTCTCTTCCACTTTTTTATACATTTCCGTATCCAGACCGGACGGCTCCAAATGAGCGGTTTCAATAAATCGATTGCCTCCGCAGGTAAACTTTCTGGTGATCTGAAGGATCTTGTGCACTCCCTTGTAACTCAACCCTTCAACACTGTATTCCTGTCCTGTTACATATTCTTCAACAACCGCTTCCTTGGCAAAACTCTGATCTATCGCATCCTCAATAGCTTCTGGTATTTCTTCTTTTTTATGTACTAGTTTCACAGCACGACTTCCGGATCTGTCAGAGGGTTTTACTATCAATGGATATTTTATATCATCAGGAATCTCTGCATCCCCTGAAAGAACCTTTATGCTCATTGGTGACGGATCACCACCAAGTCTGAAAGCTTCTCTCATAGCGCTTTTATTTGTGCATCTCAATGTTGTAGAATCCGGATTTGCAACAAGCCCCATTGCCTCTGCAACATAATTAACCGTAACAACAGCTATATCGGAAGCAATGCTACAGATTCCGTCAATCCCTATGCGTTTGCATTCCTCCAATATCCTGTCTTTTTCTATGATACTTATCGGATAAAAATAATCTGCCATCTTTTCGCCCGGATCACCCGCTTCCCACGCAAAAACATGAGTCTCATGACCCATAGCTTTTGCTTTCAAAATAAGCGGTTCCTGAAGATATGATGCACCTATAATGGCGATTTTCATAAGTCATCCTTTCCGTTGATGATCTCGTCAATGACGTAGGTAGGTCTAGCCTTAACTTCGTCAAATATGTTTCCAATATAAATACCGGTTATTCCGACTACAGAGATAAGTATACCACCGACAAAATAGATTGAAGCAAGAATGCTGGGCCATCCTGTGTAAAACTCACCGTCATAAAAATATTTAACCAGTAATACTATTATTGTGACCAAAGCGATAAAAGACATCACAAATCCCAAACCTATAGCAAAATATAACGGTTTGTTTGACTGAGATGTTATTATCTCGATCGCGGTCTTTATTTTCTTTCTGAAATTATAGGATGACTTTCCTTCAAATCTTTCATCCCCTTCCAGATCAACAAATCCTTCATTATAACCAAGCCACTTGATAAACATCGTATACGTGGGATGCTGCTCTTTCATGCGACAATATGCATCTATCACTTTTCTCTTTGAAATACTGTAATTATTTACAGAACCGTCAAATTCCTCATCAGTGAAATAGCTGTATACTTTATAGAACTGTTTTGAAAACCATTTGGTAAGCCAGGTGTCTTTTCTGTTAACTCTTCTTGCAAAAACAACATCATAGCCTTCCTGTGCTTTATTATAAAGCTCTGTGATAAATTCAGGCCTGTCCTGCAGATCACAGTCCATAACCGCCACCCAGTCTCCGCGGCTTTTTTCAAGGCCGGCACCTATAGCCCTCTGCTGTCCGAAATTTCTGGAAAAGTGTATTCCCACAACTCGCTTGTCTTCTTCGCATATCTTCTTGATCACTTCCCATGACCCCTTAGGGCAACGGTCATCAACAAGTATTAATTCAAAAGAAAGGTTAGCGTTCTCCAGCGTATCAGCAAGTCTCTTATATAATTCACGAACGGCCCCCGGGCATCCATATACAGGTACTACTACAGAAACATCCATCAGTGTTCCACCTCATTCTTAAGTTCATATATATTAAGCTCCGAGGCCTGGGTTCCCGTAGTCAGATGCATCTCATCTTTTAATTCGTACAGGTCTGTATTTACCTCAGCATATCCTTCATTTTCAGTTATGAAGATGGCTTTATATTCACCATTATCAATTTTATTCTGTATGATTTCCGTTCTTTCAAGTGCATTTTCATATATAAGATCCAATTCGTCAAGCAATCCCATAGTTTTTAATAACTTGGTCACGGAAGAATCATCATATTCAATCTCTCCCAGATAATTGTGTCCGTTATCGATATCATTCAGCCCATGTTCCATAGCATAAAATCCGGTCACAGGAGACATGAGAAGGATATCGTCATACTCACCCTCGTAACTATCAAGTCTGGAATATAAATACTCCCAATCTGATTTCTCTTCGTTACTTAATGTTTCCGGATACCACCCTTTCCAAATGATCACTGCAACAAAGAAGACTGCCGTAAATGCTCTGAAGAGAATAAACAAAAATACTTTTTTCTCCTTGAGATCTTTCATGAAGAATCCGATTGCACCTGCTGCAGATATGATGAGCCCAGGAAGCATTATCTGAGTGTGATAAGTAATGAAGGATCCGTTATTTTTCCCCAGCCAAAAAAAGAGGATAAATGCCATAACAACAGTATTTATCTCCCAAATAGACAGCATACTTACTCTGAACCGCTTTTCGGCTCTCACCCTTTTAACAACATGAGCTATCCAGACAATGAACAGCGGCGAATAGAACACACCGAAATAAACCATCTTCTTCAATGACACCAGATACATCGATGTACTGTCCACCATCCCTTTTGTTGAAGAATAAAACAGGTATACTGTATCAAAGACAAATAAGGGGCAATAATGATCAAGTATATATAATGATGATAATCCAAGGATAATACAGCTCAGTAAATAACAGACAGCCCCCTTCTTATCTCTGATAAAAAGATATATTGCGACCGAAATCGCACATACCGCAAAATACTGCTTAACATAGAATAAAAGAACCGAAAGAAGCGAAATTAAAAGAATGGTCCCTACAGAATATTTTTGTGCTGCTTTTTTTCCGTCATCAGCTTTATCTTTATCCTCATTTCCTCTATCCAATAACATAAAGATAACTACAAGGATAAATACTCCCAACGGGCCCGGAGCTGATCCCATGAATCCTGCATGATAATTGGTACCTGTCATTAACAAAAAGGACAGCAAGGCAGTTTCAATTGCAGAAGTCTTTTTATAGACAAACCACGCTGCAAGAGCAGAAGAAGAAATAAGGAAAACAAATGTGACCATAAACTGAAGTCTCACAATGCCCACACCTGATATAAGCTGTAACCCTGCCGTGATAACACTTGTAAGCGGGGTATAAACATATACATGCTGCCAGGTCACATCTTCGGAAATCGTATATGGATTTATTCCTTTGACTATCTCATCCGTAATCTGTACATTCGCATAATCCCTGTATTCTCTGGGAGTATCGGTAAACAATGCTGCCATAAACATTTTAGCGATCACAAAAACAGTTATTGCCGCTAAAACAACCATTATCATCGATTTAAGTATTTTTATTGTTTTTTCATTATTCATATAAGATTATCTCTTTCACTCCGGTTACTCACAGTAGCAAATTTTACCATTTTTCTCTTTTGTTATTCTCTACAAAGAATGGTCCTTCTATTTGTCTAAAAATACCCAATTGTCAAGATCGTACACATTGTCTTTAACATGATACCATAACGCTTCTTTACCGTATTCGTATGTATTTCCATACGTTAGCCCTCCGGGAGTCCTTAATACAACATTAACTCCCCCGGACTTGCTTTCCATGCTAATAGGATTTCCCGTGAAGGGATTACATTTGTTATCTATCATCCCTTCTATTGCTATAGAAGGAGTATCTGCGGTTGTCATAAATGAATTATCAACACCAAATCCTTTAGAATCAAAATCTTTAACCATAAGAATAGAGTTGGCACAGGTAATCTCCGGTCCTTCAGGAAGCTTATATTGTTCGAACTGTCCTATATCTCTTCCATGGTCGGAAACTATGATAATACGCGTATTATCATACACACCCTGTTCTCTCATCCAATCAAAATACTCACCTAAGATCAGCATAGCTGCCATATTACAGTGGTAGTGTTGAATTCCAACATCACCATCGTCTCCGGCCGTCATGGTTACGCCATCTAATTCTCTTGTTTTATACAAGTCATATCCACTGTTATCAATAATGTCACCAACAGTATAGTCGGGCAACTGTAAAACAGCAGGATCGTGAGTAACATTATTGGTATATAAAAATAATGTGTTTTCATCTGTATCTTCAGCAACCGATATACTCTTTAACGTATTGAGTGCCTCATAAGCATTAATGAATTTATCAGGAAGCGCCATATTCTTTTTTGATACAGAACTCAAGTAATTTCCGCCATCATATATATCATCCTGAATGATGGTGGGAAAAATTCTGTAAATGGAGTAAAAGAAGAAATTTCTTTTTGTCATTTCTATTTTTTCATCTTCTTTATATCCATGACTCATGGTTCCCTCAAGATGAAATGCGTTACAATTATCAACATCATCAAAAACAGAAAAATCCATTAATGGATCAAATCCGGCGTAAGGCAGATCACTCACCGTTATTTTTGTTCCTTTTTCCTCAAATAGCTTTGGCATAACCAACAGTGCTTCATTATATTTCTTTGATAATGGCTCGTTTTTCCTTGCGTCTACCGCTTCCGGAGTATAATCATAACCTCCAAATAAAGCGGGGCCACCTATATTTGTATATATTCCATATGAAACCGTATTGGGATAATAAGTAAAACCATCAAATTGACTTTTCAATTCCGGCTTTTCATCAAATATAAAAGGAACATATGTGCCGACAGCTCTGTCAAGCATAATAACAACCACATTCTTTCCATTCTTGCTATACGGAACGACCCTGTTTTCATTTGCGTAAAAATCGCTTGCTTTTATCCCTGACAAAACTCGAGTTACGGAATTAAAATCTCTTATTGTAAAGATCAACATGATGATGATCATCAATGATGTTACTAATTTTAAAACTTTATTGATCTTTTCATAAAGCAAACCCACAACCATGATCAAAGCAGCAATTATCAGTAAATTGATCAGCTTTATGGATTTTTCAAACCTTGGGAGATGATCAAAAACCAATTCCATCGTCATATTTCCGACATTGGCTTTAAAGTAGAAATAGTTTAATACGGAGGAATACAGTCCAATAGTAAAAATCTTTACACAATTTTTCTTTGCACTGTTTCCGCATACCCAATATATTATTCCTCCCCAGATAATAAATAATCCGGAACAAATACACAGATTATTTATGACATAATCTATTGGAGATTTGAAATGATACACATCAACAAAATCTTTAGGAGAAGAATTGATGACCGTCAACGGGATCATAGCTCCGCATAAGACAGTAAGGCAAACAATGACTCCCCAAAAATCCAGATCGATTTTTTTCTTAACAACACTCTCTCTTTTTTCGTTCTTGGCATATTTATTTTTCATTCCGATCATCAACGGAATATAAAAAATAATATACAAAGCCCCGTTCAAGGCTATAGTTTCATAGTCCTTTACGAGAAATAACCTGCTTATTTTTCCGTTTAAGATCGAATAGATAAGAAACACATTTCCAACCAACACACTTAATACGCTAAGCAAATTACGAGGTTTATCTATATACTTGGTAACAATGTTTTTAAGAAGAGAAAAAATATTATTAAGAGTCCAATAGAATACCAATCCCGACGGACTGTGATACAGCAGCACAAGAAAAATTAGAGCAAGAAGGTAAGGTTGAATCTTATCCTTTAGTGACGATTTTTTCTGATATACCGTAGCTGAAATACAGTTGATCATCGTCATCAAGATCGGAAGCAGATTTACATTATTACCTCCGATCCTGATAAGACCGTCTTCTGCGCCAAGATCTGCCAAAAGACCAAATTTACAGCCATCCAGCAGTTCCAACGTTGAAAGGAAATGGTATGCGGCAATAAAAAAAGGAATCTGAAGCAGTAACGGAAAAGCTCCTTTAATTCCATGCAACGGACTATAACCCTTTTCTCTATAGTAAGCGGTCTGTATCATAAATCTTTCGTCACCTGAAAACACTCTTTTTATATGATCAGACCATTTTTTTATTTCTGTTTCTTTTTTTCTCTGATCTTCCTGAACTTTATCAGCACGTAAATATAAAGGAAGCGTAAGAAAACTAACCGTAAGACTAACGCCTACTATAGCTATTCCGGCATTATTAAAATATCTGTACATGATCACAAATATTATTTCTATCAGATATTCAACCGGTTTTATAAACATATTTAACAGCATTTATTATTATTTCCTCTTAATCCGTTCAGGTAATGGTGTGTCCAAGCCGAGTCATATTGCTGCTTGGGATCATTACTCTTGCCGTTCCAAAGGTGCATTGATATATACCCATTCATCAGGCCAGGTCTCTTTATCGCTCCTGATCCAGATATCGTTATCAGGAACAACCGTTATCTTATTTTCATTATCATTTAGAAATGCAGCCCACCAGCTGAACGTACTTCTTGATATTATCTGATGCTTACAAGCGCGAAGAAGTTCAAAGTCTTCAAGGTTCTTATGATCAGCCTCATATCCCGTATATCTTATATCATACGGGAGCCCTTCAAAAGCTTTCCGACACCATTCCTCATCCTCGCTGAAGCAGAATATCACAGGATCATTCAATTTTTGTGATATATATTCAAACGCTTTTATATAGAATTCCGGGTCCAGAGCTATGCCTATCCTTACATAGTCTCCTCTTCTGATATGAACTCCTACACTTTCCGTGGACCTTATACTCTCAAGAAGCTCCTTACCGGGATCCGATAATTCCCTTTTATATACGTACATCTTACGTATATCTGATTCATACTTTTTGAAATATCCCTTATGTTGCCAGTCCCCTATGACATATACATTTATATCTTTTGATATTCCTTCAAAGATAGAAGGATCAAATTTATCTTTATCCTTTTCATTAACAGACGAAGTAAATAATCCTATTCCCTTCCTTCTGCAGATATGATTCAATAACAGCCGATCAACTTTCCCTTTTCCCAAACGATAGCTGATCTTCTTATATCCTTCTATATTGTAATTCTCTATCTCTGTATCTCTGAAAAACCACTTTGCATCCTGAGTGGAAGTATCCAGTCCAAACTCTGCGCCAAGCTCTTTAGCCAGGCTATATCCTGCCGCAAACGACCAAAGCTGATTTCCAAAGCCTCCGCTCAAACGAAATATAATCATTCTTCGTTTCCTTCCATCAAAACTTCATCCTTTTCTTTCTCAATCAGTTTTCCGTTGCTTACTTCTATTATCCGATCGCAATGAGTCAACGTGGTCAGCCTGTGTGCAATTATTATCATTGTCTTTTCACCATGAAGCGATTCTATCGAACGCATCACTTCACGTTCCGTGTTATTATCAAGTGCGGAAGTTGCTTCATCAAAGAATAGTATTTCAGGTTTATTATAAAGAGCTCTTGCGATACCGATCCTCTGCCTCTGTCCACCTGAAAGTCTTACGCCGCCTTCTCCGATAACCGTATCAAGCCCTTCCGGAAGAGATTTTATAAACTCTTCTAACTGAGCCTCTTTAACAGCCTCTCTGACGTTTTCTTCATTAATACTTTCCCTGTTCACACCAAAAGCAATATTCTCTCGTATGCTGGCATCCGCAAGGAATATACTCTGCGGGATATAACCTATTTTTGAAAGCCAGTCATTGTAATGTATGGATATATCAGATCCATCAGAAGTAATCCTTCCTTCAACAGGGCTCAGCAGGCCCAAAAGCAGATCTGCAAATGTAGTTTTCCCCTGTCCCGATTTTCCTATTATTCCGATCGACTCACCCTTATTTATTTTCACATCCGCATGATCGATTACTTTCACATCGGAATTTTCATAATGAAAGCTTACCTTTTCTCCTCGTATAGCTTCCTTAAAAGTCAGTTTCCCCTCTGCTTCATCCACCGCTTTTCTGTCAGCCTTATCCTTTTCTTCCATTTCTTTTATATCATTATAGACAAGATCAACCGAAGCCTTCTTATACTGAACTGTACTTGCATAAGCATATATCGCATTCACTGCCGGCAGAAGCTTAAAAGCAGCAAACGCAAATACAGACAGCTGTCCTATCATTCCCGAATATCCGCCATCCTTTAATACAGCTATCGCGAGACATAATAATATACCCAATATCGCTATAGCCTCTATAAGGTATTTGGGAAGCAAAGAATACAGATTCGATTTTCTGTCGTAATCCGCAGAGCGATAATAATTCCTGTCATATTCATTGGAAAAATAATCTTCTCTTCCAAGGATCTTTATTTCCTTTATTCCATGAAACGCTTCCTGAAGTGTTTTGATAACAAGACCTTTTAGCTGCTGCGCTTTCTTTCCCATCGCTCTCATTCTTTTATTAACGATGAAATAAACAATAAGAAATCCGGCTCCAACCAAAACACATACAACTACCGTTATCATAGGATTTGTAATGAACAGATACCCCATGAGCATAAGACACATTATACTGTTTGAAAGTATCTGAAGGAGATTCAAAACCGTAGACTGAAATCCGCTGGTATCATCATTTACGGATCTTATGATATCCGACGTATTGGTTTTAAGAAAATAAGAATACGGCTGTTTGAGATATGATCTCATAAGTCTTACCGCTGTATTCCTCTGAAGGTTCATTGTAAAACGATACATAACATTATTCATCCACGCGAGATAAACATTCTTGCATACATAAATAATGGCAATAAATACTATCAAAGCTAATATGATCTGCTCGGGATCTTCCCATCCTGTGAGCATCATCAGCATTCGGCAGTACCTGTTATACTGCATATTCTGAGGTTCAATACCAAGATCAATAAGAGGAAGGATAACCGATACACCTACCAGTTCCGCAAATGCGCCAACCAATATAACGACAAAAAGCTCTGCCGCACGGATCTTAGTTCTATGAGGAAGTATATATAATATTTTCTTTATGATATCTTTCAATATTTCTCCTTCCGGCAATCCCGGTAATGATATTGCAGATTTTATTCTGATAAAAAGATGTCTTAAAATCCGGCTATTCTTTTTCCCGAAATATGGAACAAGACCTTGCTTAAGAAATCCGTATATTTCTTTATCCTGTCATTTCCGGATTTCTCTGCTTTATCATACGCTTTATAGACAAATCTGCACCATGCAGTATTTAGTGTATCGCCTTCAAGTTCCTTCTGAAGCCTGTAAACCTCAAAACGTCTGGCAGCATTATTCATTCCGGTCTTATTATCTTCATACATGCGATAAACAGCATAAGGCTTATGTGTATAGAGCGGTTTATATTTTTCGCACATTTCGGCAAAGAATTTCCAATCAAACACATAATGGTATTTCTCATCCAAAAGCCTGCCTTCGTTTTTCCAAAAACATGCCGGCTGAACAATATAATACCATCTGCGTATAACATCATCCTTAACATGTCTGTCAGACGGATTATATTCCGTCATCTTTTTATTTTTGTCACAGTACCAGGCATCACCTATAACAAGTCCGCATGCCGACTCACTTCCGGAAACACGTTTGTCATATTTTCTGAAAGATTTATCTACATGCTCCAAAACTCTGTTGTTGTAATAAAAATCATCTGAATTCAGCCATGCAACTATCTCGCCTTTGGCCATCCGCAGGCCTTTGTTTATCCCTTCTGCCTGACCGTGATCTTTCTCTCTGATATACTTTATCCTGTCATCCGTCGCCGCATATTTTTCCACGACTTCTTTTGTTCCATCTTCCGAACAGCTGTCGACAATGATATATTCAAAATCGGTAAAGGTCTGACCCAGTACCGACTCTATTGTATCTTTAATATAATCCACCTGTTCAAAGGTGGGTGTTATTATAGAAAATCTGACACTCATGTTTTGTTTATCAACTCTTCTTTGTATATTAGTGTGACCTCTTTTTAATTCCGTAATATAACCCCGGGAAGATCCGACTGACCATGTAAAATATGCGTCTTATCATATTCCATTTTTTCCGGGTACTTTGCTTGTATTCTTTTTTATACCTATCAAAAAGTGTCTCAACCAGATCCTTCCGATCAGGTAGATCATATTTTACTTTTCCGTACATCAACAGTATTTCAGACAGATAGCAGTATTCTTCTCGGATCAGAAACCTCTCTGCATTTTGATCTCCACTGTCGGCATATGTTTTATAGAAATCTCTTCTGTCGGCATAAGCATCCAGTATCTGCAGACGCTTTGGATTAAATTCACTTTGCATTATACTCCCACTTCGCATCGTATAATGATATAGCTTTTCATTTGTCCACCCAACACGCTTTGCTTTATACAGGAACTTAAATGTAGTAGCCTCATCTTCATGTATACGTCCTTCGGGATATCGAATATCTCCTATAATGTCACGTCTGTACATCTTGTTCCACGCAACTGTTATCGGGATATGTTCCTCACCGTAGAAATCCCGTAAAAGATCAACACCGGATACCACATTTGTTTTGCATCCATCAGCAGAATTGATCTCATCTTCCATCTCCGGATGTCCGTATCTGATACCGCATACAGCCATATCACATTCTTCGCCTGCGCAGATGTTATAAAGCTTCTCCGTAAAGCTCGGATCTATCGCATCATCCGAATCTATATAACAGATATAATCTCCTCTTGCTATATCCGTGCCCGCATTCCTTGCACTTGATAATCCGCCGTTACTCTTATGTATTACTGTTATTCTTTCATCTTTATCGGCAAATTTCTCGCATATCTTTCCGCTGTCATCTGTAGAACCATCATCAACTGCAATTATCTCCAGATTCGGATATGTCTGACCCATGACACTAAACAGACAGGCCTCTACATATTCCTGTACATTGTAAACAGGGATTATGATCGAGATTAAAGGTCTATTCTTTTGTAGATCTACTTTTGTCATTTTTTCAGATTATTGATGTATTCTCGCACACGGCTTTCAGTTCCGCTATGAAGCGTTCCCTCCGGATCAGCAAGCACCCACAGTCCATTGTCCGGGTAGCCTCCCTGCTTATCCGATGCTATCTTTAGATTCCTGTTAATATTTCCCGCCTCTCGTGAGAAAGAGCTGGGTGCCGTCATCAGGATATCCGCATAACACATATTTATAAAAGTATCCTGTGGATTTCCATCCAATACAAATTGAACCTTTTTTCCATACTTTTCAAACTCACTAAAGTCTTCCTTATTCCCCTCCGAAAAAAGACTGATACTATACGGCTTATCAGCACCTATCATTTCGATAACCAAATCCAGGAGGCGAACATAATACTCATTATCGAGCCACATACAACGAAGCTTCTCATTACCTTCCGCCAATCCTGTGCTTACATCACCACGTCTTATATGAACTGCTATATTTATATTCTTTTTGTCATATAATACCCTGTCACTTTGTCTTGCGGAAGAGACCCAGAATTTTTCCCTAATAAAATCATTTCCTATCTCATCGGAGTAACCTTCATTTTTTTGATCTTCACTGTTAAAAAAAACAATCTTCTTTCCTTCATAAGAATTGATTATCTGTTTGATCAGTTCACGGTCTGAATCCTTCGACGGATTATAATAGGGCAATACCACCTTTTTATAACCGGCCCCTAACAGCTCCGTAGCATATACTTCATTTTCACCCAAGCCAAGAGCTTCCTCCCATGCTGTGCTTGCCATGGGATAATATGCATACTCTATATCAAAAACCTTCGCATCAATATATCCTGCTCTCCAGCTTCCGAGGCCATGTCCAAATCCGGCCGCATAATACGGACGTGCAGTAAAATAAAAAGATGTCTCTGCTCTATCAGCATTTTTCGTACTATGATTCCTGTGTCTGTAGGAAGGATAAAAACAAGCTGCCTTTTCCCTTCCCCCGACCATTCTGAAAAATATCTGACTAAGTTTCCTTAATGCCTTATCCGATATACTGCTGTAATCATGTTTATAATTATTTTTCATCTCTTTCAAAGATCAGAATAAGATCGTTTCCATAAGCAGTGACCCTGTCACATAAATGATATCCTTCCAGAATGTAATCCTCCGGATCTATAGGCTTACCGCTTTTCAATACTGATGCTATTTCGACTTCGGTCACATAGACGATCACATGATCAGCGCCCGCCTCTTTCGCCTCATCATAAGTCACCTCATCCGTAAAAGTGATCAATGATTGTTTTTCTTTTGGAAAAAGATACAGGCATTCCGCCAGATTTTCATCCGTTAAAGCTACAGTAACCGGTTCATTTCTGTCTATTATCTTTTTCAATGCAAGTTTTCTGGTTATACCCCAGTAATCAAGTTCATACTTTTGATCCGCATTTACGATCCCAACCGGATTGATATATGCGATCTGAGCAGGATGACCGACAGCTACTATAACCACCAGCACCCAACCATATATCAAGGCAGATACTTTAAGCTTGCCTGATATATTCGAGTTCTTTTTTATTAGTGACAGATATAACCTCTTAATCCCAAAACCGCTCATAAATATGAGAAACGGATATACAAAAGTAAACTGCCTCCACCTGTTGTAATAGAGCATATCTGAAAAAGATGCATATACAAATAGCGGAGCCCATATAACCAGCGAGATCAACACCGGTATCAATTCTTCTTTAACACTCTTATCACATTTTCTTCCGATAAGATCAACAGTACACTTTCCCGTATATATCATTGATATCAAGATCAAAATGTTTATGATCAAAGGAGTTGTTAAAAACAGATATTCGGGAAGATAATACCAGGGGTGTCCTTTTCCGGTATAAACGCTTCCATTGATATAGATATTTCCGTTCCATCTTTGGAAGTCCTTTGCAGAAAACAGCAGTTCCTTTGCGAAAGGAATAAAATTCTGAAACGCACTTGGAGTTACTATAATATAAATTCCAACCGTAACGACTGATATACCGATGATGTAGACAAGTCGCTTCCATAACTTATCGTTTCTTCCATAAAACAGGTAAAATGCCAGCATAACAGCACAAACCCAACCACCTATCACTCTGACATTGGTTGCAAGCGCTGCTGCGATCATAAAGATCACCAGCCAGATAAGTCTCCTTCCCGCCAATTTTTTTCCGGAACTGCGGACAAACTTTAAGCCTCCAAGAAAAGCGATCATACATAATGATGCATATGTCATATCTTTATTGTTGTAATGTCCTGCCGCAAATATCACAGGTGTAAGGAAGTACAGGAAGAAAGAGAAAGCGGCGATCTTAAAAGACTTCTGGCTTTCACGGACTGCTTCAAAAAGAGAAAATGCACCGCACAGAAAAATAAGATAAGTCCATACACACCAGATATAATAACCGGCTGCCGTCTTCATATAAATATGTTCGAGCCATGCGATCGGATAATAAGGCGCCATTCCGTGATCACGATTGGGGTTTTCAAGAATGAACCCGTAATTCATGATCTCCTGATTAATATCAGATATCGGAAGTTTAAATTTTTGTGTTACCCTGAATATCAAAAGAGCAACATTTTGAAGCACATTTTCTCTGTTTAAATAGAAGTCAAAATGCTCGCCATATCCAAATGTCATAAGCAACCCCACGAGAGCTGCTGCAATCATCATGACTATCAGATATTTATCGGTTTTTGTGACTTTAGCCTTCATCTGTATTTCTTTCGTTTATAACAGTTTCCTTAATAGAGTAAGCCTTCCTCTGAGACGGAACATTTTCGGAATTGTAATATATCCTCATTAATATCTCGCTCATCAATCCGAAAATGAACATCAACACTCCCAGAACAACAAAGAATACTGTGAGCAGCGGCGGCATTAAATTATCTGTCATGTCACGGCCCATGGCAAACAATACGATTGCCCATATCCCGCAAGCGATACCGAGGCCAAAGAAGAATACGCCGAATCCTCCCATGATATGAAGAGGTCTTGAGGCATAATTATTCCAGAACCATACAGATATCATATCAACAAAGCCTTTAACTGTTCTCTTCCAGTTATACTTTGTCTTACCACTGGTTCTTGCTCTGTGATTAACAACTATCTCTCCCACACGATATCCTTTTATCTCAAGAAGCGCAGGAATAAATCGGTGCTGTTCTCCGTAAAGAGTCATACCCTCAAAGCAACATTTTCTGTAAATCTTCAAGGAACAGCCGCTATCATGGATATGATCCTTAACTATGATTCCTCTTAACAGATTCGCAGTACGGGATACAAATTTTTTCATAACTGTATCCTTACGGTTCTTACGCCATCCCGAAACAACATCCAGATCATTTTTCTCCAGATATTCTACTAGCGCCGGTATATCAGCAGGATCATTTTGGCCATCACCGTCCATTGTAACTATATATTCTTTTTCGGCCGCTGAAATTCCGGCATCCATTGCGGCTGTCTGACCGAAATTCTTTCTGAATTCTATATATTTGATAGGCTTCAGCTTTCTGCATATCTCACCGGTACGATCCGATGACCCATCGTTTACGAAAATTATCTCGTAATCGTAGCCGTTTTTCTCACATACGGTCTTTATCTCCGAATAGAGATTTTCAACATTGCCTTCCTCGTTATATACAGGGACAACAACTGATATTCCGGTCATTAATTTTCCTCCCGTAATTCTTCCGAATCTTTGATTGTTACTTCGGAATCACTCTCTTTTGTTATCTTGTTTTTCTTTTTATTAAATACCAATAATTTACCAAAAATATAATTCAGAATAATGACAAGCACCTGAATGGTTATCTTGGAAATATTTTCATCTATCTTAAGCATGTCGACCATAAATATTACTCCGAAATAGTCAACAACACCGGTGAATCCCCTTGCCACAATAAACTTCAGGCATTCTTTCACCGCGGCCCCAAAGGATTCGCATCGGGAATGAAACACGTAATACTTGTTTGAAAAAAATGCCGTGACTTTGCTTAATACAATAGCAAATATGTTGGAGATCTTATAGTTGATCCCTAAGCTGTTGAGTACATAAAACACTCCGATGTTAACAAGTGATGTTACAACACCGGCTATACCGTAGCGAACGAGTTCACGGAATTTTTTTCCGGCTACGATTTTTCGTATCCTTTCAATCATTATTTTTCCGTACCTCTCAGGTAATAGTCACATTCTTTAATATCGTTAGTCCTTTGCCACTCTTCTACGAATTTCAGGATCTCAGTATTGTATTTTTCAGTCCCCTTATTACTTTCAAAATAATCCGTGGTCATCTCGTCCAACATATTATTGTATTTTTTCTTCAATTCAATACAAAATCTATCATTGAAACCCTTTCCAAGCATTTTATCCATTCGTTGTGTAGTAAGAAAAAATGCTTTTCTTGCAGTCTTAATCTGAGAATCGTTTAATCTATTAATGTCCTGGATATTTCCAAGAATATCCTCGTACTCTTTCAGTGTTCCGGGTTCAATAGTATATCCCAATCCCTTATAATAGGGGCTTCCTACAATAACAGCGGGGATACCGAAGCACGAAAATTCTGCCCCTGCATTTCCTCCTATAGTGATCAAAACATCTACAAAATTTTTTATACTTTCAGCACTGAATCGATCCTCAAGAAAATGCATATTGTCTGTCTTATACCTTTTGAAGAGGTCTTCTATCGAATCCTTGCTCTCATGATAAGCTTTTCTCGTAGGATGAGGTTTCAAAATCCAGTTAACATGATCATTTAAGGATGCTATTCTAAGAGTTTGCTCAGTCCAATCATAATAATCTTTGAAAGGAGTATCACCATAATTAAACACAGCATCTGTAAAAGTATGCGCCATTATAATAACGGTTTTTTTCTTCGGATTCAGTCCCAGTTCTGCAAATGCCTCTTCCTTACTCAGAACCTTTTTCCCCGCAAAAGCATGTCTATCAATATTTCTTCCATTTTTGCCGGCAAATCTATCTTCAAGTATCCTATTGATACATTCAAGATCTTCTTCTGAGACCGTATCAATATTCATTCTGACTTTCTCTTGAAGATCTTCAGATATTCTCTTTACTATTCCTTCTTCAGAAACTCCGATAAACCTTTCAGCCTCTTCACTACAATTATATACAACAGCACCGCTCCGGGAAAACAATGCCGTCTGCATCGCCTCATGATAAGCACAATCATCACAAATATCAAAAGATGGTTTATGATTTTTAAGATAATCTTCGAGCGTAAAATACATCCACAAAAGATGAAAGATTTTCTTAATACAGGTGTAATTTCGTATGCTTCTTATTGTAGAAATCTCAGATGTTCGTAATATATCTTCATAAATAGCTCTTCCAACCGGAATATTTCCGATGCTGAACTTTTTAAGCTTTTCTCCATCACCGTACATAATAACCTTAATGGTATACGCCAGTGCCCTAATAGCAGAGGAAATGTTCTTTTTATTTTCTTTTTCTATGCAATAATGTCCAACACCAAAAGAAGAAAAGAATTCAGTAAGATCTGAGTTTTCTCTCCATGTTATAGCAACAATATTTCCGCCATGCTTGCTTTGAATCCCTTTTGCAAACAGCAGCTTCGGTATTATCCATGCCACCTGCATTCTTACCATGGATAAATTTATGAAAATAGTTTCCCCTGATGAACTCAAAGAGTCATCAATATCAAATTTATCATCCACCCATAGTGAACTATTATAGTTAATAAATTCGTCTAATATTTTTTTGTTTATAGGAAAATCTTCATCTTTCATAATTTGCGATTTGGTAATGCTTTTCAAAAATCTTAATCAACACATTATATCATTAATCACGAAAACATCTTCTACAGAAAAAGCTTAGTCTTCAGAATTACTTAACTTCAATACCATTTTTCCATCCCTATCATATGTAACCTTGTAGATTGTATCATCCGCAATATACTGTCCCATTCTATCAAACAAAGTCCAATAGTTTTCAAAGAAGAAATCACTGGATTTCCTTAAATAAACATATGTTATTTCTCTTTCCTTGAGCATTTTTTCAAGTTCTTCACATTCTATTGCTTGAACAACTTCTGTACTCCAGTTTTGAGGATTAGGTGTAAAATATATGCCGCTTAAAGAAGAGTACTCTGCTGGAAATACCTTCCACTTAAATTCTGATGGAAGATCTTTTGTTTGCATCATCTCTGTATCCAAGTAAAAAACCTTATCACCTTTTTCAAACTTGACCTCATCTTCACGGATACCACTTATCTCATTTTCCACTTTCGGTCTATTAAATATTGCACCTATAGGATCTGTAAATGCAAGCATGAATATGATTACCGCACCGGTTGGAAGAACATACCTTCTTTTTTTTCCTCTAATCATCATTGCGTCCGACATAAAAGAACAACAAGCCAAAGCTATCGCAGGAAACAGATACCAAGCCATTACTGGTTTGTCCTCTCCTTCACTTCTCAGATACAGCACATATACGGCACCAAGAATAACAAAATATATAAATATTCCTGCATATACAGACACACTTATCAACAATCCCATATTATCAAAACTTTCATTATCCTGATCATTATTGCTCTTTTGTTTCTTACGCAAATATAGATACGCAGAAGCACATACAATAGCAAGAAAAAAGAAGATATCGTATACTCGTATCGCATACTTCCCCATAAGGAACTCTTCCTCCCCTAAACCTGTGAATATTATTTTATTGTACTCATTCATCCATTCCACCACATTTATCAAATTAACGGATGAAGACCTTACATAATAGAACATTCCATAGCAGACACCAATTATCAGCAAAACTATGCCTATTAGCGACACTTCAGTATATTCTCTCTTGATCAGCTCATTCATACAAATAATGATCAACGCGAGTACCAGTGATATTCCCAGAGCTATAATGGGATACCATAATTCTAGACTTGATATTTCTTCTAGATCAAATCTGAACTTGCTAGGAATTAAGCTAATCAAACACCCTGCTATAAGAGAAATTAAAACCCCAGGCGCTTTCTTCCTGTAGCTTACCAATAATCCAGATGCCATCACGGGAATCGCAGAAAAGGCTCCATATCTCGTTGCCACACATGAAGCAATAATACTAAGCATAAGAGCAAATTCAGCTCCTGTCCCTGACCATTCCTTGCCTATCTTCAAAATCAACGCTAATGCATAGAATACAGCAGCCGCCTGGGGTCCAAAAAATTCCAGTCTGGAATACATCTCCTGAATCTTTATCACAGGTAGCAACAACATTATCACAAAAACCGATACATAATCATTATATGCTCGCTTTCTTCCCGTGACCCCGAACACAGAAACAAACCCCGCAAGTATAAATATATCCTTTGCAAATATGCATATATCCTCTCTAAACCCCGAACTAAGTTTCATAAAAAAGCAGCACCAGAGAGGTATAAAAGGAAATGTATCATTCAAATCCCAAAATGACATATCCTCTCCCGCAAATGCGTTATATTCAAATAAGTATCTTACTGCCGGTCCCGAAAATACAAGTTCATCAGATCCTACAAATTGTCTACCCTGGCACAGAACCCATAGAATAGCTGCACCTATAATGAAAGCAACAAAGCCCGGGGTAAAAAAATACTCCTTTATAATTTCCTTTGATCGTAAAACAAGGAACACATCTGCAAAAAAAGCCACAACAGAAATAATGACAATAAAAAATATGCCTGTCATTATATTTCCAGAAAAACCAAAAAACATAAGAATGATTGTTATAAATACCATCAAAGGAAATAATACATATTCAGTTTTATTCTTTGTAACTATTGTTAAAAAAAATGTTATAGGTAAAAGAACTAATAAAGCCATATCATTCTAATCTCCACAGATTACTAATATATTCTTTATCTCCTGTAGCTAGAAGCTCCAATTTAACACAATTATCTTTATTGACTCTATATAATGAATTGTCTTTTATACTGTCTATACCACCTGCGAACATCTGGTAATAATTTTGTTTAAATTCATTGGTTATACTGTCAATAAATACATAATCATAAACACTCACCACTTCCGTTAGTTCTTCTAACGAAATCTGTTCCATCTGCCGGGAGAATCTTGTATAACGCCCCCCTGGAATAGATCCGGCTAGTGCCGGAAATGAAAAATATGGAAAATATTCTGAACCATACCTATTTTCTGTATCAATATAAAATATTTTGTCATTAGCTGTCAGATTTAGCCCCGCCATTTCGTATACTTCTGTATACTCTTTTCTTCCCTGACAGAATTTCGCTATAAAAATATCTTCCTGATATTTATACGTTGACATAAATAATGCTGCAACCGTAAAAAACAATAACTTATTATTTCTTAACTTATCTTTTCTTACCAGTACATACAGTAAAAAAGAATAAATCGTCATAGAACCTGCACACATATATCTAACACTGCAATATACATAATTTAGTTCTTCTCTATTGTGATACAAATACATGGCAAACCACATAAAAAGCCATGCCATATAACCGCCTATTACAGCTACGGAAATATTCTTCATGTTTTCAAATTCATCATTTATATTCTTTACTTCATAGCACATATATATAATCAAACCTATTGCAAAAATAACTAAAACAATAAGTGGAAATGGTGTCTGATTCCAATGTCTTACCACTTTCCCATCAATTTCATTTGCATTGAAAAGCACTCCTCCAAAAATCCTCAATACTTTAATTGAATATCCATTCCCATACTTTCTGTCAAAATACCACCTTGTCAATGCAAAACAACTTGTAGGAATCGCCGAAAAAAGAACAGCAAACCATATATATTTCTTCCTATCAATTAATTCCTTTAATAACCAACAGATTACTCCTGTTACATACCATGCAGCAAAAAAAAGAACTCCTGTATATGATGCTTTTAATGAATCTTGTCCATTGGTCCACTTATACAGTCCAAAACCGCAAGATGTTATAGAAGCGGATAAAAAACACAACGTCGGTAATATGTTCTCTCTAATTTTTTTACCGGCCCTTCTATAGCCAAATATCCTCTCAAAAGTTAAATAAGAAAGACATGAGGTCATTGCAAAGCCTGCTGCCCCTCCAACTCTCTTTATCACGGAAATTATAATCAACGAGCATGCTGCTTCTATAATGTATACAAGATCAATCTTTTCTCCCTTATATACCTCCAAAATCATGAATAAACCAAAGATTGCCGTAACTGCAGTCGCTGTATCAATATAATACACACTTATCGATTCTTCATAATTAATGTTTAATAGGGAAAAAACCGCTCCAAAAAGCAGTAAAAATTTTATCCATTCATTTCTCTTAACATACTTAAAGATAGGAAGTAATGCCGTTACACAGTAAATAAAATATGACATCATGCATATCCCATCCGAATAATCCGGCCATAATTTCAGACAAAAGTAAGACCAGGAAGGAACGACAGGCGCAACATACAACAACGAACCGGCCCATTCGGGCATTTTTCCTCCGAGATCATCATTCATCCACATATTAGCGATCTGAGGCCCATATACACGATCCACATCAGAACCTATCAATGCGAACCCGCTATACATAGCAGCTGCAATTATATAAAAAAGGACCAAAGCAAACGATCCCGAAGTAAACACGGCACTTTTGAATCCCTGTATATCTCGTCTTATCGACCGGATACATATCACAACAGACGCAGCTATAAGCAGACAGTTTACATATACTCCATATAACGTTGAACCAAAGATGCCGGACAATATAATATTAATGATGATAACGCATACCGAAAAAAAAGACATTTCTTCAAATTTCTTTTTTGTTAGTACGGCAAGCGCTGCAGAGAGCGGAAAAACCGCTAATAATCCCATAATCCCTTATCCTTAACAGATGATCTGTTTGTTAACATACAATGATCACTTTATTTTCTCTTTTAGAATATTTAAATAGGTGATAATAGTGATTGCCAAAAACCACTTGTTTTTGAGGCACATTCTGGTTCTTTTCTCCTGAGAATGAGCTACACCCATCATAGATAATTCATTATTGATCTTTTTTATTTCCGGCAATAGACAAAAATCTTTAATTAATCTGTACCCTTTAAATATACCCTTGTTGGCAACAGTCCCTTTTATGCACCCAAACATCAAAGCAGAATACATACCATAAAATATATCCATATGATCCGTCAGTTTTTGTTTCATTGAGACAAATAAGATATCGCATCCCTTAAAAGATGTATCGCTTCTTGTTGCGGATCCGGAATTGACATAGTAGTAATAACAGGTATCCTTTACAAATGACACATTTTTACATTTTTTTAATACATCAATCGAAAATAATGCATCTTCAGATACTCGTATACCCTTAACAAAGGTCAAATCTCCATATACATCCGTTCTGTAAAGCTTTCCCCATACTTTTCCCTGCAACCATAAATCATTAGTTAAACAATTATATGGTTCTTCTGTCAAAGAGAGGGCTCCGGATACATAATGAAAGGTCTGCTGTAAAAGTGCCTGACGATTTTCATCATCAACCATAACAGTACACTCATACTTATTTCTCGCATGAGCAATCTCACTATTATCTGTATCTGAGATCAATGCAAATTCAGCGATACACAGATCGCTTTCGTTTGCTTCGGCAGCATTCAATAATCTTTCAACAAAATCAGGCGAACTATAGTCATCTGCATCAAAAAAACAGAAATACTTTCCCTTGACATACGAAAGGCCAGTATTTCTTGCTACAGATACTCCCGCATTCTCCTGATGTATCACTTTGATACGAGATCCATTTTGTAAGGAATCAAGGAAATCTGCCACCTCTGATCTGCTTCCGTCATCAACTATAATATATTCACAATCTGAATACGTTTGTTCAAAAACAGATTTAAGAGATTTAGATAATAAAGATATATTTGTGTTGTATACCGGTATGATCACGGACACTAAAGGATTTTGTTCACTCATCCTCTAAGTTCCCTACGCTTCTTCATCTCAGATTCATAAAGCTTCTTTTCACCCGTTCCCAATGTTTCGAGAGAGCTGGTTATACGCTTCTTTAACAGTGACATGGCCTGTACTTCAAGGCTTGCTTTCTGATCCGATCCCCACATTTCATGAGACAGAGTCACATGCCTTTCGATCACGCAGGCTCCAAGCACTGCAGCAATAACTGATGGTTCCAGATTGGCCTCATGTCCGCTATAGCCTACCAGACAGTCATATCTCTTCTTCATCTCGGGTATGAGACGGAGATTAAGCTCTTTATTCGGCGACGGATATGTGGAATTCGTGTGGCAGATAATATAATCTCCGTTTGAATACTTTTCCAGCCAGGATACCGTCTTGTCCATCTCGTCCAGCTCTGACATACCTTCGGAAATGATCACCGGCTTACCGGATTCACACGCTTTCTTTATCATCTCCTCGTTTGTATTCATAGCTGAGGGGATCTTGATAAAAGGAATATCATACTGAAGCAGGAATTCCAGGCTGGGGATATCCCATGGGCTGGCCGACCAGTCCATGGGCTTCTGACGACAGTAACTGTCTATTTCATCATATTCCGCTTTTTCAAACTCCACACGCTTCTTATATTCAATATAAGGCATGGTACCCCAGGGCGTTTCTCTGGGCACCTGCTTTTGCGCTTCAGGCACCGCAAGCTCAGGTGTTCTCTTTTGGAACTTTGCACAGTCCCACTCACAGGCATATGCCGCATCCAGAAGACGCTTCGCTATCTGCATGTCGCCATTATGGTTTATTCCAATCTCAGCGATCATGTAAGGTACTGAATTCTCGGTAACCGTGAAGTTGCCAAGCTTAATACTTTTATTTGCCATACTACTTGTATCCTCTTTCCTGCAGACGATCCCTTAAACCGTCCCATTCTACGGTTGATCATTTTACTTATCGATTACTCCGGAAGCTTCTCCGGTTCGGGATAGTCCACGCCAAAAGTATCTACCGTCATGCTCTTGATACGCTGGTCATGTACAGGTCTGTCGTTGTAATCAGTAGGAATCTCGGCAATGGTATTTACAACATCCATACCCTCTGTTACTTTTCCGAAAGCCGCATACTCTCCGTCAAGAGAAGGATAATCCTTGTGCATGATGAAGAACTGGCTGCCGGCAGAATCGGGGAACATGGTACGTGCCATGGAAAGTACTCCCGGTGTATGCTTAAGATCATTCTTAAATCCGTTATGAGAAAACTCCCCCTTTATTGAATAACCGGGGCCACCTGTACCGTTGCCCTTGGGATCACCACCCTGAAGCATGAATCCCTTTATTACTCGGTGAAAAATAACTCCGTCGTAGAATTTCTTGTTGATAAGGCTAATGAAATTGTTGACTGTATTGGGAGCGATCTCCGGATACAGCTCTGCCTTCATTACGCTTCCGTCTTCCATTGTTATGGTTACTACAGGATTCTGTGCCATTTTATTTCTCCTTTATCATGCTTATTTCTCACTTCTTACCTTGGATGTTTGGCCAATAATAGCTTCTAGCTTAACATCCGAAAGATTTATAAAAATTGTATACAAACCACTCCCATTAGACTGTCTCCATAGCACTAGTACCTACACTATTTTATTGTATGTACCCTGAAAAGTAAACATTTTACATTCTTGCTTCGAATCAAGGTAATATCACGCTGGCTATGTAACCATTACTTCTTTCTACCGTTGCTTTTTATAGTATAATGTGCTACTTTACAGTGTATTATGAATATTTTTTATCTGCTCATTATGCAACCAATTGAGTATTTTTTAGATTTCACCTTTGAATTCATGTCAAAAAGGTTTGGTAGCACCGGTATTGCAATCATCGCAGTCAGTCTAGTGATTAGTTTTCTCGTACTCCCTCTATACAAAGCAGCTGATTCAATTCAGGAAAAGGAATTAAAAAAACAGCTAAGAATGCAGCCTTGGATTGATCATATCCGTAGATCATTCAAAGGTGATGAACGGATAATGGTACTAAACACTTATTACCGCGAACAGAAGTATCAAAAAATATTTGCTTTACGTTCAATGCTCCCTCTTCTTATCCAGGTTCCTTTTTTTATTGCAGCGTTCCACTTTCTATCCACACGCGCCGGACTGGAGGGTGACTCATTACTTATAATCAATGATCTTGGAAAACCAGATGGCCTTATCACTATCTCTAACATTTCGGTAAACTTATTGCCTGTTATAATGACTGCCGTTAATATCATTTCAGGTATACTTTATCTCAAGGGACATTCAGTTAAAGATCATTTTCAACACTATATCCTTGCTTTATTTTTTTTAGTGATCCTTTATAACAGTCCTTCTGGCCTTGTATTATATTGGACTCTCAATAATCTTTTCTCTTTATTTAAGAATATATTGATGAAGTATTCTTCCAGACCTCGTATATGGGTCTGCACCATACTAACAATTATTGGTGCCGCAAGCTTTATCTTACAACTACTTAATAGACGTATAAATAGACTTACCGATTTTGTTTACGCTATTATCATTCTTTTAATATGTCTCTTACCAGTCTTTTTTTCACTACTCGACCGTATAAAACGTTCATCCACTCAGCATAATTCAAAAGAATTCAATTTTTCTAAAATTCAAACTCTACTAATACAAATTATAATTACAATTCTTTTAGGTGCGGTGATTCCCTTATCGGTAGTTAGTTCTTCACCCACTGAATTTATAGATATGTCCAGCTTCAAAACACCTTTGTATTATGTTTTATCTAACTTTTTAACAACTATCGGTACCTTTGTGTTCTGGATTTCTGTTTTCATATTATTTACAAAAGAAAAAAATAGAAAATGGTTTTCTTTAATATTATTGTGTATTGCCGATATTAGCATAATTAACTTTATGTTTTTTGGAAAGAATCTTGGTACTCTTTCTCCACAACTTTCTTTTGATGGAGATTTTCGCTATACGACATTTCAGACATTATTCAACGCTACCGTTCTTATATTATCGCTACTCATACTCTTTTATATTTTTCGCTATTTAAAGAAACTATTTAACATCGCACTTATAGCTACTATAATTGCTCTGACTCTGTTAGGAATTAAAGATATAATCAAAATAAATACTATACTTGCAAATAAAAATTTCCTTGAAGAACAAGACCAGGCTTACGGATTTTCAATCCCCCTCAGTAAAGAAGGAAAAAATGTAATAGTTTTTTCCCTCGACAGAGCTATATCTGGTTATATCCCCTATATATTCCATGAGAATACAAAACTGAAAGAACAATTTGCTGGATTCACATATTATCCAAACACTTTCTCTTATGGACCCAAAACAATATATGCTGCCAGAGCTGAATTTGGGGGCTATGAATATAATGCGCTTTCTTCCGCAGCTTTGGAGGAGCCTTTCAATTACGATCAGAACGATGAAGCACTTTTAGTCCTTCCGCGCATATTCTCTGAAAACGGCTACAGAACCATAGTAACGGATCCACCTTTTGCAGGTGGAGATGTCGATTCAGACCTTTCAATCTATGAACCATATCCACAAATTGAAGCATATAATATTAAGGGACATTTCGATATTACTATTATAGGTGCACATGAAAGATTACTTCACCATTTCTATTTCTACAGCATTTTCAAAAGTCTCCCTTTATGTCTGCAACATGAGCTGTATGACGGTGGAAATTATTATCGTTCTGGTGACGAAAGCGCTTTCACTGCACAGGATTTTATACAATCATATAGCATTTTAAAAAGTCTCATATCATTTACGGAAATCTCCTCTGATTCAAGTGATAATTTTGTCATGATAAATAATGATACTACCCACGATACTGCAGAACTTCAGCTTCCAATGTATGAACCGGCAGAACAAATTGACAATACGGGGCTTGAATTAGGTGTTCGATACGACGATTATGGAAACTGCATCAGAATAGACGACACCGTATTTCATTATCATGGCAATATGGCTGCTCTACTAAGAATTGGGGAATTTCTTGACTATCTGAGAGAAAATGATATTTATGATAATACTCGTATCATAATTGTATCAGATCACGGAACTTCACTTGAACAGTTTCCTAATCTAATAATCCATGATAAAGATCGAACCTACGATATGCAATACTATAACCCACTTCTGATGGTTAAGGATTTTAACAGCAATGAATTTTCCATATCAGATCGATTTATGTCTAATGCTGACATGCCACGCTTAGCTACGAATAATATTATTCCAAATCCTATTAATCCATTCACTGGGGCTGATTTGTCAAAAACAGATGCATATTCCCTTCCTTTCCAGACAATAACTGATGGATCCGGAACATGGTTTACAATACATGATGACATCCATACACCCGAGAACTGGGCTGTAGTTCAAAATCCTACAAACTGACAAATTTTTATACTTTCCAATATTATTGCACCTTCTATCATTTACTGTTTAGTAAAGATTATTAAATATATCTCATCTTTATTTCTATCAAACAATCTTTATAAAACATATCATATATCTCCTAATATTCTAAAAACATCTTACCTTTATTGTATGTACCGTCAAAAGTAAACATTTTGCATCCCTCCCCATTAATATGATAATATTTCGCTGTCTATGAAAAACACTACCGAAAAAACTTCTCACGGCCTTTCCGGAGCAGCTCTCAAGTGGATCGCCATCATAACCATGACTATCGATCATTTTGCAGTTGCAGTATGGTTTAACATTTACTGTCATGATTTCATAATCCATCCGGAATACAAAACCGCATTTCGTATAATGAGATTCATCGGACGTATCGCATTTCCTATCTTCATCTTCCTTATGATCGAGGGATATAAGCATACTCACAGTAGATTAAAATACCTGTTGAGAATGCTCCTGTTCGCATTTATCTCTGAAGTTCCCTACGATCTTGCCTTTTATAAAAAGCCTCTCTACATGGATAAGCAGAATGTCTTTTTTACACTCTTTATAGGACTTGCGACCATTGCCGTGATGGATCTTATAGATATTGTCCTTCGTGAGATTTTTTATGGGGAAAACCATATTAAACGCAGCACGCCCGGACTTTCGGGATTGCCCCCTCTGCCGATGAAATGGCAGCTCCTTTGCTACCTGCTGGATGCAGGCCTGACTGCAGTAGGTATGGGGACTGCCTGGTATCTGAAAACAGACTATTCATGGGTTGGAGTTCTTGCGATCTGTATCGCATGGCGCTTTTGTGACATCCGTATGCTCTCCATGGGACTGTCATGCGCAAGTCTCCTGTTTTCCAGCCTTTCCGAGCTTTACGGAGCCGCCGCACTCCTGCCCATAGGCTTATATAACGGCAAGAGAGGGCGACAGATAAAGTATCTTTTTTACCTTTATTATCCCGCACATTTATTAATTTTTTGGCTGATCATAAAAATAATCATTGAAAAAAACTAAACTGATCTGCTTAAAACTTATTGGAATATAACTATTTGAAGACCTTTTCAGGACTTTAAACCATGAGAAAAATAATCTACACAACACAAATTAATAAAAAAGAGTATTCTCTTTACCTGTCAGATGAAGAAGGATTCTTAAGAACCTGTCTGGAAAAAAGGATCCCAGCAGCCGCGCTTATCCCTAACCCGGGAAATATCACAGACTCAGGAAAATCTTCCAACGCAGACCTTGGATTTTTCCCCTGGGCAGCCGAAGACGAAGCCTCATTGTCTGAAGATTTCTCATATATGAACAATATCATCTACAGAACCTGCGGTATGCCCAAAACCATATGCTTCACTCCAAGGCTCCTTATCAGAGAACTGTGCGAAAGTGACGCCGAAGATATATCCTCCCTTTTCGAAGAAGGTGCTGAAAGCGGCTTCGTATCTCCCTGGAGGGCATCTCCGGATGAAACAGCAGTCGAACTTAGGGAATACAACCGATATTATTATGATATGTACGAATATGGATATTTCGGGCTGGAATCCAGAGAAAACCCGGAATCAGAGGGACATCTCATCGGGATCGCAGGATTCAGCGGCATCAGCGATCTCAGCTTGTCTTCCAAGAAAAAAGACCGTAATACAAACTGCCGTATCATAAGGAAATCCACTCCCGGACCAGATCCGTCTCCTCTGGAAGCAGGCTATCTTATCAGTACCCCTTATCGCAAACAGGGTTATGCTTTTGAAGCAATGTCAGCCCTGCTTAACTGCTCCTTTAGCCGATGTCACGACATCTATATCTTCACAGACAAAAAAAATGCAGCCGGAAACTCACTGGCTGCCAAACTTACGGACAATCACTGACGCCCATATTTTCTCTCCGACTTCCGAAATCACATAGGGGGCCCTGAGCCTACGCTCTGTGCCTAACAGATGATTTTTAGTGAGCTTAGCAGTTTTTGGAAATGCTTTTGATACCTACGGAAACACCCGGCCACGGACGGCCGGGTGAACGAACAACGATCCATGGATGGAGCGTGTGAGCGGTTTCCGGATGATACGAAAGACTTAGGGCATTTCCAATGAAACTGCTTAGCGAACGATATCATCATCTGCTAGGCACAGAGCGTAGGCTCAGGGCCCCCTATGTGTTTCTGTCAGTCGCTCTACTATATATTGTGTAACAGCGGTCTTGTTCATAAACTCTTAACAATTTATTATCAAACAATTCTTTTTTCAATAAATTTTTCTACATTATTATCATTTACTATAAAGTCATCGAAGAGAAAACGCTTTCTCAGAGATATGAACGGATAAGCCATTATCAAACTTTTTCATAATTTATGCCGGGTGGATTAATTTCTACCCGGCATCCTCCCCTTTTAGGGGGTTCTTTTTTTATCTGCAAGTTCCGACAGCTTCCTTAACCTGTGATTTACACCGGATTTTCCTATGGGAGGGTCCAAAAGTGCTCCGAGATCCTTAAGCGGAAGCTCGGGATTTTCAAGCCTTACCTTAGCCATCTCTTTTAACTGATCGGGGAGATTTGCCAGCCCACCGCTATCCCTTAGGAATTTGATATCCTCTATCTGTCTGGTGGACGCATCGGCCAGCTTCTTCGCATTTGCGGTATCACAGTTTACGGCCCTGTTAACACTGCTGCGAAGTTCTTTTTCTATCCTCAGATTTTCAAGCTCCATCATCTCCTTATGGGCACCTATCACCCCAAGAAGCTCGGATATACTTTCACTTTCCTTGATATAAACTACCTCTCGCCCTTTTCTTCTGGTTCTGTGGGATACTATACCGAATTCTCCAAGAAGACTGACTATCTGAGCCGCCTGCTCACCGGAAACGCATACATACTCGCAGTGATAATTCCTGCTGGGATCGTTCACGGATCCTGTACATAAGAAGAATGCTGTCAGCGCCGCCTGTTTGCAGCAATGATTATTCAACAATATCTCCGAAATGGCGCATCCTGTGATATTTTCTTTTCTCACTTTCAGGGATTCCAGGACACCGTCCGCATCCTTCCCCTCGAGCATTACTTCTTTCTCTGAGGCATCTATCTCATAACGGTAGAGTCTCTCCATTAATTGCGATATCTTCTCCATTACTTGTGGATTTTCTCCGCGGATACAGAGCAATCCGTTATCATATCTTCCGCAGCATGACAAAAATACGGCCATTTCCGCCAATTGGCAGTGTCTGGCCGCATTATTGTGTTTGCTTATCTCTTCTTTGATCTTACCGGTAAAAGTTTTTTTCATCAGCCCAATAATTCATCCCTGTGTGTTATGGTGAGAGCGTAATTCCCTTTTCCTTCGAGTCTGTTATACAGCTCATTTGCCAGTGTCACGCTCCTGTGTCTTCCTCCGGTGCATCCGATGGCTATAACAAGCTGGTTTTTTCCTTCCTTGATATAGTTCGGTATCAGGAATTCCAGCATATCCGTGGCCTTATCAAGAAACTCTCCTGCCTCCGGGAATCCCATGACATAGTCATGAACCGGAGCGTCGTTTCCTGTCTGCTTCTTGAGTTCATCGATATAAAACGGATTGGGAAGAAATCTTACATCAAAAACCAGATCGGCATCATTCGGCATCCCGTATTTAAATCCAAAGGAAACCACTCTTATTATCAGCGAATTATATTCCGCATTTTCAACAAAGATCTTTTCCAGTTCCTTTTTCAGGACTCTTGTAAGCAGATTGGAGGTATCAAATACATAATCCGCTTTCTTGCGGACTTTCTTTAATATCTCTCTTTCTTTTTCTATTCCTTCTTCAATACTGCCATCACCCGCAAGAGGATGTTTTCTTCTGGTCTCCTTATAGCGCTTTACGAGCACCTTATCCGAGGCTTCCATGAATATCAGTTCATAGGACAGGCCGTTCTTTTTTAGCCTCTCCAGCTCTTTGAATGCATCGGCAAACTTCTGATCCGCGCGCACATCCAACCCCAGCGCAACCTTTGTGATCTCACTGCCCGGAGTATTTGCCAGCTCTATGAACTTTTCGATCAGAGGTACCGGAAGATTATCTACACAGAAGAATCCCATATCTTCCAGCATCTTCATTGCGGTCAGCTTTCCCGAACCGCTCATTCCGGTTACGATGACAAATCTCATTCTAATCCTCTATTCTCGAAATATTCTTCTTTATAGCCATTTTCTCATAAACGGTATTCTGCGGATGAGCCAGGTCGGAATAAAGCATACAACAAATAAAACCGTAATCCATAAAAGTTCAGGCCCTATCATAGCAGGTCCTTCTACACTTCCGAATATAGCATCCTTAACCTTTCCGAAGAATGTGATCCTGTCAAGAACCGCAGGATGGATAAGATAGATACCGAAAGTACATCCCGCTATGGAAGAAAGCACTTTAACCGTCTTATCACTGTGTGCCTTTCCGCCAAAGAGAACCTTGGCAGTAAGGAATATAGCTATAGTGTTAATGTAAGTTCCCCAGCTGAGATAATTCGTATATACCTTTACGCTTTCTACATATGTTGTGTAGTATGCGGTATTGCAGGCTATCACTATCATTACGATGATATTTACCACCCATACGATAGGGAGGAGCTTGATCGCATGTTCGCGCTTTAAGCGATTATGGATGTAATATCCGGCGAGTGGATAGAGTACGGTACTTACAAGTATCCACTCTATATGGAAACTGCTGTTTAACGAAAATCTTCCCAGGAATATTTTCTCTTCTATTTCCGGGAGTATCACCTTAAGGATCACAGCCATAGACAGAAGATAGATAAAATCCCTGTCTTTCATATTCTGTGCCATAGGACGAAGGAAAGGAAGACAGATCAGTATTCCCAGATAAGCATACATATACCAGAGAGGCTCCACTCTTTCTTTCGCATAGAGATCTCCAAGGAATGTAAACACATTGATCTCATCGCGTCCGGCCATGATGTCGGAAATATAATATAAAAGTGTAAAGACAAACAATACAGAGAATATCCTGAATATCCTCTTTTTCCATAATACAGACAACGGCTCTTCCTTCGGAAGAAGAAGTGATCCCGAGATCATAAAGAAGATCAAAGGTCCGCAGAGAGCTGCTATGGAAAACATCATATACAGACCATAGAGAAAGCTTCCTGTCTCACACTGTCCGTAGAGTTCATATCCTTCTGTATGGGAAAACAGTACCAGTACGATAGCCGCTATCCTTAAAACATCAAAATAAATCTCGCGATTTCCTTCTGATCTTGCGCTCTTTTTCTTCTTACTCTTCTTAGCAGCTTTTTCTGTCCCGGTCATGACTTCGTTATTCACGATATCCATTTCAGGATGATCCTTTTTGGGGCTTTCTCTGTGTATTTCTTCTTTATGCACTTTTTCTTTATGAGAATGCTCTCTGTGTAAAACCTGTTTACCCATATTCTCACTGTGAGTGCCTTTTTTGTGTGAATTTTCCTGATGTCTGTCGCTCATTACTTAAAACTCTCCAAGCATTATTACTTCCGGCTCAAGTGTGACTCCGGTGTATTCTTTTACCCTGCTTTGAACTCTTACCATCAGTTGATGGATATCAGTAGCAGTGGCGTTCCCCTTATTAACTATGAATCCGCAATGCTTCTCGGAAACATACGCATCACCCACATGCTCTCCGGATAAACCCGCATCCGATATGAGCTTTCCCGCAAAAAAACCTTCCGGTCTTTTGAAAGTACTACCGGCACTGGGATATTCAAGCGGCTGTTTTTCCAGACGCTTCTTCTTATACTCTTCCATCCTGCCGCGTATCATTTCCGGATCATCTTCATTAAGCGTAAACACCGCTTTGATCACACATCCGGGACGATCCTTAAGACAACTGTATCTGTAGGAAAGCTTTAAATCTTCCGCCGAACAGTGCTCTGTGCTTCCGTCTAAAAACAATATCTCCGCATCCTTAAGACACTGACATATCTCACCGCCGTAAGCTCCGGCATTCATAAAAACCGCACCGCCGACGCTTCCGGGTATCCCTGAAGCAAACTCCAGTCCGGAAAAACCTCTGTCCGCTGCTGCCGCAGCCATACTTATAAGCGAAGCCGCTGCTCCTGCAGTTACTTCATTCCCGGAAAAGCTTATTCTTTCAAATCCACTCCCAAGGCGAAGGATCACTCCATCATACCCCTTGTCACTGACAAGTAGGTTGCTGCCTTTTCCGGCAAGGAAAAACGGGAGGCCGGTACTTTGCAGATAAGGTACCATACTCTTTAATGATTCTTCATGCGGAATGGTGACAAAGAACCTGGCAGCGCCTCCTGCTTTGAATGTTGTATGCTTCGACATGGGCTCATCACATAAGACATTCCCATCTCCCGCTATCTCTTTTAGCTTATTTATTAAATCTGTATCCGACATTAACCTAAAACCAGCTTGGCAGCTCCATAGATACCGGCATCATTTCCAAGCTCGGCAAGAGTAAACTTAACATTCTCGCTTCCATGGAAAACGTACTTCTTATAATTCTTAACGATATAGTCCAAAAGTATCTCTCCGGCCTTTGATACGCCTCCGCCTATGACAAAGGCTTCCGGATTGATCGCAGATGCTACGCCTGCAAGTCCCTTTCCGAGATAATCACCAAACTGCTCCGCTATCTCTATGGCCACCTTATCGCCTTCCTTAACGGCATCAAATACCGTCTTGGCAGATATTTCTTCGTTTCTCAGAACACTGGGTTCATCATCTTTTTCAAGCCTTCTCTTTGCAAGTCTCACAACTCCGGTTGCAGAAGCATACTGCTCAAGACAGCCTGTCTTGCCGCATCCGCATTTTTCATGTTCTCCGTCAACAATATGGATATGACCTATCTCACCTGCAGCTCCTGTTGAGCCGGTAAGTATCTGTCCTCCAAGTATTATGCCTCCGCCTACGCCTGTTCCCAGCGTAACCATAACAAGACTGTTAAATCCTTTTCCACCGCCGCGCCACATCTCACCGAGGGCGGCAACATTAGCATCATTTCCTGCTTCAACGTTCATTCCTCCAAGAAGCTTGCTGAAAGTCTCCTTGATCGAGAATTCTCCCCATCCGAGATTGGGCGCCTTATATATGACACCTTTGCCATCAACGGGACCGGGTACACCAATTCCCACACCGATGACTTCACTGTCTGCGATCTGCTTTTCATTCATTTTGGCTTTTATCGCATCAGCAATATCCGGCAGTATTTTTTCTCCGTTATTTTCTTTTCTTGTGGGTATCTCCCACTTCTCACTTACATTGCCTTCCGGATCGAACAGACCCATCTTGACCGTTGTCCCCCCAAGATCAACTCCGAAAATGTACTTCCCCATGAATCGTAACCTTTCCTTTCTTTATTCTTCGCCGTCGTTCTTTCCGATCGACGCCTGCAGACGCTTATACAATTCTTCCGCTGCATTGTAACCCATCTTCTTCTGTCTGTGGTTAACGGCAGCAGATTCACAGATGACCGCCAGATTTCTTCCCGGTCTGATAGGGATGGTGTGACTTACGATCTTATTACCGAGATACTCGGTATATTCTTCCTCCAGCCCCATTCGGTCATACTCCTGATCCTTCGACCAGTCTTTAAGCTTTATTACCAGATCTATCTCCTGATCATCTTTGACACTGGAAACACCGAACATCTGCTTTACATCCACGATTCCTATACCGCGGATCTCGATCAGATGCTTTGTCACTTCCGGCGCACTTCCGATCAAAGTATCCTCTGATACCTTTCTGATGAGTACCGCGTCATCACTGACCAGACGATGTCCTCTTTTTATCAGCTCTATAGCCGCTTCACTCTTACCGATACCGCTCTCTCCTGTGATAAGAACTCCTTCACCGTAGATATCCACAAGTACTCCGTGAACCTGAATACAGGGAGCGAGTTTAGCGTTCAGCCATCTGATGACCTCTGCCATAAATGCAGATGTAGCCTTGGAAGTACCAAGGATAGGAACACCATACTTTACGGCTGTTGCCTTGAATAAAGGATCCGGCTCCAGTTCCCTGCAGAAAACAAACGCCGGAGTTGCATGATTCAATATCCTGTCATAGATCTCAGCCTTCTGCTCCGGAGCAAGCGACTGCATATATGTATATTCAACAAATCCTACAATCTGAAGTCTCGTTGAATCATAATGTTCCAGATATCCTGTCAGCTGTATGGCAGGACGATTTATATCCGGCTGGGTGATCTTTATCTTATTGATATCGATCTCTTCCGTCAGATTCTTCAGCTTCATTTTGTCTATCAGACGCTGCAGACTGATACTTGCCATATAAAGCCTCCTTTTTCTACCAGAACATCCTTAATCAAAAAATATTGCATGAAGACATACAGGATTTATTATATCACAAACGATCCTGCATAGGCCATACATAGGCAGGGCGATCTAACATGAACCACTTTAACTTAGTGATCTGCTCATCCGCCTCCTCTGCACTGCCTTCACTGGGAAATCTGTTATACTGCTGCTCCCACAGAGGTGAATACGTTCCCTTGTATTTATCAAAATAATATTCTAC
Source organism: Lachnospiraceae bacterium XPB1003 (assembly GCA_900102065.1). Taxonomy (GTDB): domain Bacteria; phylum Bacillota; class Clostridia; order Lachnospirales; family Lachnospiraceae; genus NK4A136. Next base: position 260,374 of record FMVK01000001.1, read on the forward strand.
ATTCTCTTCGGTAAACAGGTCGGCCGACATCTCTATCAGCTTTTCTTTATAGGCCTCCCTGAAACCGTCATTCGTCATAAGATAAGCAAAACACTTGGGCGCCATCCAGGGAACGGAAGTATCCAACAACCCTCCTTCTATACCGTCCGAAACCATTGCATCGGCTATAGTATCCCTGTCGGCATAGCCTCCGCAGTAATCCAGATCGTAGAGAGCCATTCTCCATCTTCCATCGCCATATTCGCTGCCCTCATCCTCTATAGTCCTCCACATGGACCAGTTATGATAGGGCCAGTCATTGTTGTTCACCCACACTTCTGCAGCAAAATAATTCAGGAAAGAATCCGTATCCACGAGCTTCGAAAACTCATTGAAATCCTCATCCGATTTTAGATCTTCGTGAGAAGCAAAGAATTCCTTCAGATCGTTGAAATAATAGTACTGATCACTTACGCCCTCCGGAAGCTCTCCCACATCCAGCTTTCCCTCTGTACCATCCTTATCCTTGTAAAGGATCACATTATCTTTATCCACACCGTATCTGGATGCAAACCATTCATCATCGAAATCGGTTCTGATACCGTAAAGTCCCCAGTATTCACCGTTCAGATATACGATACAGCAACGGGATTCCTGAAATGCCACATTTTCCATATCCCAGTCGGAGATCATATCCTGAAGCAGCATATCCGTGCATTTGGTATTCTTATACAGGCCGTTATAGTCCGACTTTATTATGAGTTTATCGAAAGAATCCATCACATTTCCTGATACGCTCTCGTAACTATTTCCAAATATCGGATAATCAAAACTCTTTTTTCCGTACTGTTTACGTGCATATATTCGAAAACTTTTCTGCAGGGCGCTTCTTCCCTGCTGTCCCTGTATACGTATACCGCAGTTCTGGGATAACAGTATCTCGGATGTCCCCATGGGAGATGCCGTAATTACGGTTACCGCAGCAGGTCTTTCCCAGTCTTTTCCGCGCTGGTTGTAATTGGCATACCAATGGCTTCTGTAACTGTTTACCATTTCTTCGGGAGTGCCGCCGTTTTCATAGAATTCTTCTACTTCGCTATCGAATATGGCTCCTTTTACATATATCCCTTTTTCATGATCGAAAAGATCATCATAATCCATCTGGATGCTGACGATAGCCAGATCCGAAACCGCATAGCTGCAGCTGTCGGAAATACCTTTTATATGTTCATCTGCACTTCCCATGAAGTAGACTTCGTTCTTCTCATCATAGATCCTGCCGTCTTCACCCACACAGGCCATGCGTAAGACAGAACACTTATCCACATCTTCCTTTCCGGGGATCTCTGCCGTATTGATCACAGTCACTCCGTCTTCGGATACGGTCTCATGATCTACTGTGATAAGTCCTGGTTCAACCGCGGCGCATACATTTTCATCATTTCTTCTGTCCCTCACAGTGATGGGACCTGTATACTGCAATCTGGTCTCACTGGTAAGCGGATCACTTCCGTCTTCCGTATACCAGATAACGGCATTTTCAGGCGGATCCATAACTGCCCTGTTGATACTTACCGTCAGATCAAATTCACCCGGATAAAATCCTGATCTGTCAGAAAGAACAAGACCATCCTCTCCATCAATCTCTGCATTGCCTGCATAAGACGAAAGTCCGGGAATATTGTCTGATACGGAATTATCGGACAAGGCTCCATTTCCCTTATCCGGCGAACAAGCCGTAAATATAACGGCTGTCATCACTAAACCAAAACATGCCAAACACTTTTTCATAAGCTAAACCTCCAACAAAGAGATCATTCTGCTGCATTATCCGGGCCAAGGTTAGTCCAGCTCTCGGGATCATACACCGGTCCGTCTACGGTATACCAGTCATCATCCCTTGTATCAAAAACATATCCCTTGTTATCTGTTATGACATAATTCTCCGACGAAGTGATATAAGGATGCTTCTTCTGCTCCGTATCTATCTCAATAGGCTTTCCCGTATACGGATTAACCGCATCTGTGACTATTCCGTTTACCGCAAGATAAGGAACATCAGCTATAGTCATGAAATCATCCGATACCGTCATAACGTCACTGCTGTCATTAAAATCTTTGACCATTAAAAGAGCCAAAAACATCTGCGCATCATAACCGTCTTCCAGTATGCACTCTCCCATACTGAGGGCATGATCCGAGACAAGTATTATCCTTGTGTTGTCGTACACCCCCTCTTCCTTCAGATGATCAAACCATTTATTGAGACACATGAAAGCTCTCATCTGGGTGTGCCATGATGAAGATGCGTGATATCCCCATTTATCTTCGAATCCTCTGTTATCGGGATAGGCCGAGTATTCATAATCCGGCATTTGCAGGGTAACTGTCTCATGCGTAATCTCATTGTTCATCACCACCGCACAGCCTAAAGCATCATCCGTGAGCTTTGTCAGCTTATCCAGATTTTCCATCACCGCATACTGATTGAGATATTCAGTGGGGATGTTTGTCACAGACATATACTTACCCTTGCTGTAGACAAATGATTGGAGAGAAACAGGAAGTGACTTCATCACACCATACATAAAGAATCTCCAGTCTCTTCCACCACCGGATGCGGATATTTCCGTCTTCTCCTCCGGTGTAAGCATATCCGCACACTGTCCGTCCGCTAGCGTATGATAGTCTACATTATCCAGGTTCCCAAAAACATCATCCACTGTCTTCTCGTAATACCCGACATAAGGCAGGTCACATGCGGCAACATGCATACCCTCCTCAGAAAAAACTCTCGGTAAAAGAGTAATAGCTTCATCATGTTTATCTCTGAGTAAAACATCCCCTCTTGCATTCATTGATTCCGGAGTATACTCGTATCCTCCAAAAAGTTCCGGAGCACCGAAATTGGTATGGGCACCGAAAGAAATCGTCTCGGGATAATAAGTGAAATCAGAAAACCCTTCCGCAAGTTCCGGTCTCTCTTCTAAGATATACGGTACAAGTGCTCCCACAGCCCTGTCCAGCATTATCACTACGACATTCTTTCCGGTCCGGCTCAAAACCAGCGGCTGTTCAACCGATAGTGTCCCCGCATTTCCGACTCCGGACTTTGCAAGTGCATCATTAACTCTTACCACATCGGTGAATCCAAGCACTGCTGCGGCCGCAGTAAGAACCGCATAAGCGAATATAAGCAGTCTGCGATGTTTCTTCCACACCCATATACAGATGACCGCCATCACACAGACCGAAGCGATATTTAATATCTGCCATCCGGCCGAAAAATACATTCCCTCGGAATAAAGAAGATCCGTAGAAAGTGTTCCGAAGGTTTTTCCGAAGATCATATAATCAACAAGCATTACCGGAGGTATCATCACCGTAACAAGAGATAATATCTTTTTCCCTTTATGATCTGCCGTCAGATATACAACTCCCGACCAGAATAAAAATATTCCTGCGGCTACTTCCAACATCCTGAATACATGATCCAGTGGCATGGTACCGGCTCCGAAATCCACAAATTCTTCCGGAGATGATGAAACTATGGAAAGAGGAAGCAATAGTCCGAATATGATCGCCGCAAGAAGCGATGAAACAAACCATATATTCCTGTGGACTCTGACTTCATCTTCAGATATCTCTTCAGATATGTCCGATCTTTTCTTTTTTCCGATCAATTTTCCTAAAAGAGGGATAAATGATATGACTACCACAGCCGCGATAAAAAGTATATGGCCCTTATCGGGGATCCATTTATCCGGTCCCACATTCTTTACAAGAACTCCCGAAAAAGCAGCCCATATCGCAACAAATACACCCGCCAATGCACATATAACCGCAGCTACTGTGCCCGGGTGTTTTATCTTCTTCATAAAGACATTTTTTAAAAGAGAAAACAGATTATTCAGTGTCCAGTAAAACACAAGTCCTGAAGGACAGGGATACAAAAAGATCAGGAATATGACTGCTATCAGAAAGGGTTGTATCCTTTCACGCAAAGACAATCCCTTTGTATATATGATCGAAGATATAAAATTAAAAAGCGTCATCAACACGGGAAGCACGTTGACGGATATCGTACCTATCCTTATCAACCCATCCGGCTGCGAAAGATCTTCAAAGATCCAAAATGACGCATTCTTTAAAACAGGAAGCGTGGAAAGAAATTTATATGCTGCAATAAGAAAAGGTATCTGTAACAGAAGTGAGATGGTTCCTTTGAGGGGACTGAGCGAGGAATACTTCTGCTCTCTGTAATAAGCCTGTCTCATCATAAACCTCTCATCGCCGGAAAAAACTTTTCCAATATGAGAGATCCACTTATTCATCTTCTCCTGCTTCTCCCTCTCTTCCTCCTGCATAGCGTCTGCTCTTTTGTATAAAGGAAGACAAAGAAGATTGACAGTAAGACTTACAGCTATTATGGATATACCGGCATTATATGTAAGAAGCCATACGGCTGAAAAGATCAGCTGTATAAGATACTGAACGGGAAGTATGATGATATTATATAAGATCTGTGCCATCAATATTCTTCCTCTTCGCCGTTTTCCATATAGTCTTTAAGCTTTGTTGCCAGTAGTCCGGAATATTTCTCTGCACCTTCCGTATTAAGGTGAAGAGGATGATTATAAAAATACTCAACCGGAAGTTCATAATCCTGAAAATTACCGATCACCGGAGCATCCATATAAGATCTCACGTTATTGTTAAAAGTTTTAAACATCAGGGAATCCTCAACCCATGATCCCTCGATGGTAGGCGAAAAAGCGATAACGAACTCCACGTCGTTTTCCCTGCACCATTTTGAGAACTCATTGAGGGCCTCCATGGTTTCCTCTTCAAGATCCTCATATCTGATGGTATCTTCCGGTGAAACATCTGTTGATATCTGTGTTCCGATCCTTTCAACCGTCATGTTTCCCTTCTCATCAAAGGAATCGGCTCTGTAAACCTGTTCCTTATCAGACAGTCTGCTTCTGACGGCTTCAATAGGACCGGAGGCCGTCAGTGCATATAATTTTCTCCATGTAAGATATGTTTCCGGTACACCGCCTACACTGTCCCAGTATGCCAGAAGCTTCTCCTTGTCCGGCTCAAGTGCAGCTGAGATAGACATGATACTGGTATCTTCGGGATTGGATTCACCCAGGATATAAACCACCATATCACCGGGCTTAACGGATTCCTTAAGTGTATCGATCAGATAAGGAATACCTATGGCTGCCTCTATACCCAATATCTGAACCGTTCTTTTATCTTCACATAATACTTCTTCCATTGTCTTCGTATCTATTCCATAGGGAACATAGGATGAACCGAAAACAATGATCTCCGGATCTCTGTTCGGAGCCTTTATCGCATCAATCTGCCTGAGAAGCGCTCTCTGATATGCATTATCGTAAGCATCGGGTCCTATCTCGGATTTCCAGAGAAACCAGAAAAGAAGCTGCCATGCTCCGTAAGCCAGCACAAGCAGCAGGATAAATTTAAGTAAAAATATAAAGAATGGTTTTCTTTCTTTCATAACTATAATTTGAGAAATTTATCTCAACCTTCCATAACATCATGTATGGGAAAAGGTATTACATTTGTGGGCTCATGCTGGCTCGCATTCCATAAGGTCAGCTTCTGCTGCATATTAAGCCAGCTTTCTGCAGAAGTGTTTGTAGCTTTACTTATGCGAATTGCCATATCCGGACTTAATGCCGATTTTTCATTTACAAATTCTGACAAAGTCTTCCTGCTGACGCCAAGCATTTTCGCAGTCTCAGTAATGGATAAATTTAATGGTTTCATTACATCTTCAAGGAATATACTTCCCGGATGTGTAGGCTTTCTCCTCATATGTAACCGCCTCCTTCAGTGATAATCCATGTAATCAACAAGATACGCATCCTGCCCCTCAAAATAAAAGGTTATCCTCCAGTTTCCGCTAACTGTAACGGACCAAAGGTCTTTTTTATCACCCTTTAGCTGATGTAAGCGATATCCCGGCAGATTCATATCCTGCGCACAAGTACAGGCATCCAATCTGTCCAAAATACGCGACAACCTTTGGGCGTGATCAGCCTGTATTCCCCTTTTTGTACCGTTTTCAAAGAACTCCCTTAGTCCTTTATGCTCAAAAGATTTTATCATAAATTTATTGTAACCCGTAACGTTGCAGGTGTCAATCTTTGTGAAAGAATGTATACAACGATTCTGCGGCTCGGCGCGGCAGCTTTCCTTTTTCCACCAGAGTTTCTATATCGGCAGTACGTATATCATCAAGGGAAGTGAAAGCCATCATAAGTTCGCGTCTGCGCTTTGGGCCTATACCCGGGATATCATCAAGAACAGAATGAACCTGTTCTTTGGTCCTGAGAGATCTGTGGTATTCTATCGCAAATCTATGTACCTCATCCTGTACCCTGGTAAGGAGCTTAAATGCCTCAGTGTCCTTATCAATTGGGATCTCGACATTGTTAAAATATAATCCTCGTGTCCTGTGTTTGTCATCCTTTACCATACCGCACACAGGTATGGTAAGTCCCAGCGAATCCAGCACCTCAAGAGCAATATTTACCTGGCCTCTGCCTCCGTCCATAAGTATGATATCCGGAAATCTGTCAAAATGTCCGTCCGTCTTCTTCTCTTCTCTTTCCCTGATACCATGTTCGAAGCGTCTGGTAAGAACCTCTCTCATACTTGCGTAATCATCGGGTCCAACCACGGTCTTTATCTTGAACTTTCTGTAGTCACTGCGTTTCGGCTTTCCCTTTTCGTATACCACCATGGATGCAACATTCTCATATCCGCTGATATTTGAGATATCATATGATTCCATGCGATCCAGGCCTTCCATTCCCAGAATATTTTCCAGCTCTCTGACAGCTCCGATGGTCCTGCCCTCTTCACGTTTCATTTTTTCTTTATCCTGTGTAAGGACAATACGTGCATTATTGGCCGCCAGCTCCACAAGCTTTTCTTTCTGTCCTATCTTGGGCAGTCGAAGGATTACTTTTGAACCGCGCTTTTTACTGAGCCATTCTTCTATGATCTCTTTTTCTTCACATTCTGCTGATATCATTATCTCTCTGGGGATAAATGGCGTACCTGCATAAAACTGCTTGATAAAGCTTGTAAGGATGCTCTCTTCAGTCTCATTCTCTACATTCTTCATGTAATAATGCTCTCTGCCAACCATTCTTCCGCCTCTGACAAAGAACACCTGGACCACGGCATCCCTTTCATCCATTGCAAGAGCAACAATATCCTTATCTTCACCGTTCATATCATCGATCTTCTGTTTCTGAGCAATATTGCTCACGCTTTCCAGAAGATCCCTTATGCCGGCAGCCTCTTCAAAGTTCATTACCTCTGCCGCTTCTTCCATCTTTCTCTTAAGATCCTTAAGAACAGGTGCATAATTTCCGCTTAAGAAGTCGATGGCTTTGTTTATGCGGATCGCATACTGCTCCTGAGATTCCTTGTCTTTTATGCATGGACCGCAGCATTTTCCGATATGGTAATTCAGACAGGGTCTCTCCTTGCCTATATCCTGCGGAAGCTTTCTGTTGCAGTCTCTTAGTCCATAAAGTTTATTGATCAGTTCGATGGTGGTTCTTACTGAATCGGCACTTGTATAAGGTCCAAAGTATTTAGCCTTATCCTTCTTCATAAGTCTGGAAAACGTGATACGGGGATAGGGCTCTCCCAAAGTTACTTTTATGTAAGGATAAGTCTTATCATCTCTGAGCATGGTGTTGTATTTCGGCGCATGCTCTTTGATAAGATTATTTTCCAGAACCAACGCTTCCAGCTCCGAATCGGTAACGATATACTCAAAACGTCTTATCAGGCTGACCATCTTGTCTATCTTGGGTCCGCGTCCTATATTTGCGCGAAAATAAGACCGCACCCTGTTATTCAGGTTAACGGCCTTACCCACATAGATGATGGTGTCATTTACATCATGCATTATATATACCCCCGGCGATGCCGGAAGCTTTTTGAGCTCCTGGGTCACATTAAATCCACCGGGAAGTATTCTGTCTTTGTTTTCAGTTTCCATGGTCAGATCTTCTTGTTGGGATCGTCCCCGTTTTCTCTGTATGTCCTCTTATTTAACTCTGCCGCAAAATCATTGGACTGAGTCTGTGGCTCTTCATTCTCCGTAGGCTGTTTATCAGGAGTATTATTTTCCGGAACTTCTTCTTTCTGAACATTATTTTGAACATTATTCTGGACAGGACTCTGAACTGCAGCACTTTCTCTATCGGAAGGTGCCTGTGCCTCGACAGATCTTTCTTCCTCTCTGTCCTTCTTCAGCTTCGCAAGACTCTCCTCACCGCGGTTCTTTTCCGGAACAGGAATGCCCTTCTCACGGCAGAATATCTCCATAAATTCGTGACCGGTTATGGTTTCTTTTTCTATCAGATATGCAGCTATCTTATCAAGGATCTCTCTGTTTTCCTTAAGAAGAGTCTTTGCTTCCTTGTAGCTTTCCTTGATTATCTTCATTACCTCTTCGTCAACTGCCGCAGCTGTCTCGTCTGCACAGTTGAGAGTAGTTGAACGGTCTAGATACTGATTCTCCACACTTTCGATCTGCATCATGCCAAATCGCTTACTCATTCCGAAGCGTGTTATCATGGCACGGGCAATACGTGTGGCCTTCTCTATATCATTGGCAGCTCCGGTTGTCACCGTATCAAATACGATATCCTCCGCAGCTCTTCCTCCAAGGAGGCTCACCAGCTCTGCTCTGAGTTCCTTTTCAGTCTGCATGAACTTCTCTTCTTCGGGATAGCTTAATACATATCCGAGAGTTCCCATTGTTCTGGGGATTATGGTGATCTTCTGAACAGGCTCCGTGTTCTTCTGAAGAGCGGATATCAATGCGTGTCCTGTCTCATGATATGAAACAACCTGTCTTTCCTTCTTGGAAAGAATACGGTCCTTTTTCTCTTTACCGAGACTAACCAGTTCCACGGCATCAAGCATGTCTTTCTGGCTTACATACTCGCGTCCTCTCTTAACTGCAAGGATCGCACCTTCATTGATCATATTTGCCAGATCGGCACCAACGGCACCGACTGTAGCAAGTGCTATCTCATCCAGATCGACTGTCTGATCGAGCAATACGTTCTTTGCATGAACTTTGAGTATCTCTACACGTCCCTTAAGATCCGGCTCTTCAACTATGATACGTCTGTCAAAACGTCCGGGTCTGAGGAGCGCCTTATCAAGAACTTCAGGTCTGTTGGTTGCGGCAAGAAGTATGATACCCTTCCTTGCATCAAAACCATCCATTTCAGAAAGCAACTGGTTCAGGGTCTGTTCGCGTTCATCATTTCCACCGAACTTGGAATCCCTGCTTCTTCCTATTGCATCGATCTCATCTATAAATACGATACAGGGAGCATTCTTTTCTGCTTCCTTGAACAGATCTCTTACTCTGGATGCACCTACACCGACATAAAGCTCTACAAAATCAGAACCTGCAAGAGAGAAGAAAGGAACTCCCGCCTCGCCTGCAACAGCCTTTGCAAGAAGAGTCTTACCTGTTCCGGGAGGTCCTACAAGCAGTGCTCCCTTGGGGATCTTTGCACCTATCTTGGAGTACTTACCGGGATTGTGAAGGAAATCCACGATCTCCACCAAAGACTCCTTCGCTTCATCCTCTCCGGCCACATCTTTGAACGTGATACCGGTTTCTTTTCCTTCATACATCTTGGCATTGGATTTGCCGACTCCGAATCCAAAACCGCCTGATTTTCCGATCCTGCTGAAGAGAAATCCCATAGCCACCCAGAGGATAACGAGAGGAAGAACGTACGTAAGAAGTATATTGAGTATCAGTCCGCTTCCGTTTTCAACCGAACTGCTGACCTTTACTCCGGCATCCAGCATACGTGCCGTAAGGGTTGTTGGATCTTCCGCAAGTCCCGTGAAATAAATTTTTCCTATAGTCTGCTTTTCGTCTTCCGGCTTTGCTGTGATGATTATCCTGTCACTTTCGATGGATATGCTTTCTATCTTATTCTCGCTTACAGCTTTAATAAACTCATCGTAGGTGACTTCACCGTTCTTGGCAGATGACTGCTTGGCAAAATAGCTGATGACAAGGAGGGCAAGGAAAGAGATAACAATAAAAAACATTATATTGGGTCTGCGTTCCGATCCGTTTCCTCCGTCTTTATTTCCGTTTCCGGATCCTCCCTGGTTTCCGTTTCCGCCGCTCCCGGATCCGTTTGTATTATCCTGCATTACTTTTATACCTTTGCGTTTAAATATCTTCATAGTTTCCCTCATATTACCCTTATGGAATTATGCTAAAATTTACCTTTATATTATAGTTAGTTTCAACATACCTTTGCAAGCAGTTCACTAAAACTTCAAAATCTGATAAGATGACGCAGTGATCAATTTTCTTAAAGACAACAACATAAAAAATAGGATATCCCATCTGCTTTTCATGGCAGGTCTTATGTGTGAACTGTTCGTCATGCCTTCCGGACACGCATTCGGATGGTATCATGAAAAGATCTTCATCCTTATCGGGATGATGTTCTTCTCCGTATCCATCCTCTTTTCCATGGACATCAAAAAGGATTGGGCGGTTTTTTTGTGTCTCGGCGCATATGGGATAGCCTGCTATCACTTCCAGTCTTCGGCACTGATACTACGTATCATTCTTATCCTGCTGGCAGGAAGAAAAGAAGATCCCGTAAAAACCGCTAAGATATTCTTCTTCGGAACAGCAGTAATCATGTTGTATGCAGGTATCATGTCCGCACTTGGGCTTCATAATACACTTTATCTGACACAAGTATTCCGTCACGAAGAGGAGACCAGATGGTGCTTCGGATTCTTTCATCCCAATGGATTTTCCTTATTTTTGGTAAAGGAATATCTGTTAACAATATATATATACGGTAAGACTAAGAACCGTATCTTGCTGATCACCATGACTGCATTATGTCCCATACTACTTATCCTGGCTAGATCAAAGATGGGAATAGTGTGCTTTGTAGTTACTGTCGCTCTTACTTTCACTGCTCTTATAATTAAAAAGATCGATAAACCCTTATTTATTCTGGGAACCGTTTCCATGGCCTTCCAGACAGTATTTATATATCTTCTCGGTGTTATTCCCCTTCCGGAGATTCATAACGGCGAGGTCGAAAATTTTTGGGACTTCCTTAATGAGATAACGACAGGCCGTCTTGATCATGCAAGAAGCGCTTTCTTATATAACAAACTGACCCTGTTTGGAGTGGGTCATGCTGAAGATGTCACAGAAATGGGCTCTGTTAACATGCTATTCAATCAGGGTATTATATTTTCAGCTTTATATTTGGCGGCATTATTTACAATTTACTACAGAATGTATAAAAAACATGAAACTTTTTCAATGATACTGATCCTTGGATCCACTTTTTATTCTTTATCAGAGAGTTTCAATGCCTACTTTAACAAGAATCCGATTTTTATATGCTTTATCGGTATCACTGTATTTCCTTTCCTATTAAAAGACCTGCCCGGGAGAAAAAAAGCAGATAATAAATGAATATACTCTTAGTACATAATTATTATAAAATCGCCGGTGGCGAAGATACCGTCTTCGAATCCGAAAAGTCCATGCTGGAAAAGCACGGGCATAAGGTCATCACGTATACAAGAAACAATAAAGAACTTGATGATCTGGGTCCCGCAAAAAAACTTTTCACAGCTATACATTCCGATTTCAGTAAACAGGTTTATTCCGAAATATCTTCTCTCATTAAAAAACACGAAATTGATATCGTTCATGTTCACAATACGCTGACGATGATCACACCGGCTGTATATTATGCTGCAGTTGATAATAATATTCCTGTTGTTCAGACCATGCATAATTTCAGACTGTTCTGTATCAATGCCCTCTTATACAAAAACGATCAGATCTGTGAGGACTGCATATCAAAGGGTTCTCCTTCACCGGGTGTAAAAAACAGATGTTATCATGATTCCTTATTCCAATCAGAAATCTGTGCCCGTATTCTAAACAGGAACAGAAAAAAGGGAATTTACCGCAAGATCAATTACATCTGTCTTACCGAATTCAACAAAGAAAAACTCATCGAAGGAATGAAGGATAATATCGACCCGACAAAGATCTTTATCAAACCGAATTTTGTTCCGGACAGATATGAAGAATTAAAATCTGAGCCCGTCCTGGCTGATAAACTGATACCTCAGTTCTCTGCTTCTTCCGGCTCATCGATCAAGGGCTCCTATTATCTTTACGCCGGCCGCCTTGATATATCAAAAGGGATACTTGATCTGGTAAAAGAATGGCCTGATGATCCTAATCTGCCTCTGATCATCTGTGGCGACGGACAAATAAGGAACGAATTGGAAACACAAACGAAAAATGTTTCCAACATTTTTATCCTCGGGCATAAGGATCATGCGGAAACGCTTAATCTAATTTATAATGCTGAAGCACTGATTTTTCCGTCCCGTCTGTACGAGACTTTTGGAATGGTCATAGCAGAGGCATATATGTGCGGAACTCCTGTTATCTCAGGTAATATCGGAAACGGTGCCGATCTCGTAAGATCCGCCACACCGGATCTTCTGACGGAGATAAAAAAAGAGCATCTGCAAGCTTTACTTACAGATACTCTTAAGAAAGATAATTCGGAAAAATGCAGACAATACTATCTGGATCATTTTACTGAAGAGAAAAATTATGAGATCTTATCTTCGATCTATTCCTCAATCTTCTGATGATTTTTCCTTCCTGATACCAATAACATATCTTCCGACTTCATAAATCTTATCTCCGGCAGCGAACAATTCTTCCGGTGTTGTATCGATAAAATCATAATCATCCGGATCTATCCCTGATTTCTCTAAATTATGATCTTCATCATCCTCCGGATCATAGATATCATCATATTCCATGATCACAAAATCATAATCCAGAGCTTCATCTGTATGAGTTGGACTGCAATACTCACATTCTCCTGCACCAAAGTAATTTTCCCATGTAGCCAATGCCTTATTAAATTCACTGCTTCCCAAACTGATATATATTTTTTTCGGTTCTCTCTCTGCGATCAGATCCTTCAAAGTATATATCACCGCTTGAGAACTCTTACCCTCAAGTGACCATACCTGAGCTTTTTTTACAGACAGATGAACCAAACCTCCTACCGAAAGAAGACATATCATAACCGCGATCAGATATACAGGCTTACAGTTCTTTATCATCTTAAGTGCAAGAGGGGCAATAAACATAGCCGCACCTATTGACCAGGGAATGATATATCTTTCCTGGAGTCCCGAACCGGCATGAAGTACAAGCTGTGAAGAAAGAATATATAAAGATGTCATATACAGCCATACATATCCTTTTTCGTCATCCCGCTTACATCCTGTCAGAACCACAAAAATGATACCCGCAAATGAAAGGAAAAGAAGTACTGCATCCACCATAAGAGATGATACAGGATAAAGGAATTGATCTGCTGAATTATCAATATAATCCCGCAAGGTTGCTCCTTCTCCAAATCCGGCAGCTCCGGTAGAACCTATCACAAAAACTACCATGATCATAGAATAAATAAACCATGCAGCAAGAACTCCTATGGTAACCGGATTTCTCTTTATTGCTTCTATCCAATTTTTGCTCTTACCCGTCTTCTCTTCCATAAATATGATCAACAATATCATGGCAGGAAGTATAAGGAAGAAAGATTCCTTCGTAAAAGCCATACACAATGTTACAAAGACATAGAAGAAACTAAATATCTTTCGATTTATATCTTTCTTCCATTCATGAGTGTATTTGTATGCCAGCATTACAAGAGAAAGGGACATGAAAAATGTTCCGTCATATTCCTGTGTTATCGCACGATACCAGGGTGCTATCTGATATCCGAATATGGACACAGATGAAAAAATAAACGATTCAGCCACTCCATTCTTCAGCAATCTGGAAAACTTATAAAGCATGAAAAAGGATGCTATTCCCATGATACAGCACATGAGCATCCACTTATTCATATCTGTACCGAATAATTGAGCTCTGGTAACAAGAGAAATCCCATAAAACGGTCTGTACCTACTCTCACTGGGGATAAAAAAATCCATGAAATTCTTACCAAAAGCTTGCAGAAATGAGGTGCTCTGTATAGCCTGTTCATTATACACAGCCTCGTGATCATCCACCAAATGGATACCTGATGTTATCGCACCTGTTCGGATAATAGTCAGATAGAACAAGAACACATCTATGATCAGGATGGATATATTCTCTATCCACTGTAACTTATTCTTTTTTTCTGCTGTGGTATTATTGTCCGCCATAACAGATTTCCTTTCTGATATTGATTTATTAACTTTATTATTCGGTATATACTTCCCAATTGTCGAGATCATAAAGGTTATCATGAACTCTGTACCACTTATCTTCCGGCTCCAAGTTTAATGTATATCCAGTCTGCATCGAAGGACTCCACATATGAGAATAAAGGAATATAACTCCTCCTTCTTTTTCATGTGAATCAAGTTTGTTTCCGGTATAAGGATTTACCGGATCATCTATTAGTCCCGCAACGGAAATTGCCGGCGTATCTGCATTGGTCATAAATTCCGTACTATACGTAAATTCCTTTGAATCAAAATCCTTTACCAGGAACACAGCTTCTCCTTCTTCTATCTTGATATCCGCAAACTGCTCCTGAAGATTTCCGTGATCGGATACTATGATGATCCTGGTATTATCATAAAGATCGTTTTCTCTCAGATAATCAAAGAATTTTCCCAACTGTATGAAAGCATGCATATCAACATCATAACAAGCCTCTTGATAAGGATCATCAAATAGGAGTTCTTTTCCTTCAGCATCATATCTCGTTATAGGAGAAAAATCCGTGATCTCCGTCATATAATCAGGCTTAGACATGAGCTTCGGCCCATGTGTAAATTCGTTATCCATTGAAATATAGTTATAACTGCATCCTTCATCTATATCCACCATATCATGCAGATATTTCAATGTGAGTCCGTCTCCGCCTGAATCATCCGTTTCCTGAGCTTTTCTAACTTCATTTACAGGATCCCTGTAATTACCGTTTCCATAAATATGCAACTGCAAAGCTAACGGTGCACATCTGAACAGACTGTACCTGTAAAGATCGTTTTCTTTTATATATCTCTCAAACTTGAGATCTTCTTCGTCATAGAAGAATTTTCCCGTGAGATAAGCTTTAACATCTCCGCTTTGAGTAAGATCATTAAATATCGTAAGGTCAGATATTTCTTCATAACGTGCATAGGGAGGATCAAGAACTCTCACTGTCCATCCATTGTCGGAAAAAAGCTTCGGAACCATTTTCAATGCTTCATCATGCTTATCCGCCATAGTCATATCTTCCCTTTTATTCGCATAATATGGTGTGTACTCATATCCTCCATATAATCCCGGAGAGCCAAATATCGTACATCTTCCGAGTGACAACGCATTCGTATAACATGTAAAGCCTGCATATTGGTCGATCAGTTCCGGCTTCTCTGCAAAGATATAAGGAATATAATATGCAATAGCTTTATCAAGCATTATCATCATCACATTCTTTCCCTCTTTAGACATGGGAATGATTCTTTTATCGTATCCTTCTTCCATCTGCGCATTGTATGCTTCGAAATCGGAATACTCTTTATTAATCTTACTTAAGTTAGAGATTGTAAGAGCCAGCATACTTATCATCAATACAATGTACACAAAAGAAAGCATCTTTTTTATCTTGTCTATCCTGATGAGTAAAAGAAGCACAATCGATAAAGCTATAAGGATCAAAAGATTGATTGCCATCTCTTTTGCGGTTATCACAGGCATATAGTCATATTTAAACCTGTGAGACATAAATCCATATTTAGTACCGAAGAAAAAGTAATCCGTCATTCCGACAAGTATCACCACTGCAGTAACCTTATTGATCATGCCGGATTTTTTCTCTCTCATTAAATAATAGTAAACCGAATACCATACCAAGAATGTTCCGGCAGCAAGGATCAGTGCGTGGAACACATATACAGCCGGATTAACCGGTGCATTTATAAGAATGAATTCCTGTGTTGATGCACTGATAACCGCAGAAGGTATCAGCAATCCCATTAACACGGTCAGTACTCCCATACCGCTCCAATGCATAACATCATCATTCTTTTCAGCTATATTAATAACACTCTGTTTGGATTTCGATTTTTTTGATATTACTCCTTTAAGCCACAGAGCACCTGCTATCAAAACCGCAGTGAAAGCCAGACTACCCACCATAAATATCTTTTCTTTGGTTCCGTAATATCTGACACTTATAGCATAGATCAAAAGCGCATTAAAGCTGATATAAAATGTAAGGATCTTAACCCACTTCTTTCCCTTCGGATCCATACATATATTTTTAACCAAAGAAAAAGCATTGTTCATGGTCCAGTATATTACGAGGCCTGAGGGTGAGTTATATAACAACACCATGAAAAGAAATGCCATGGCATACAACTGGATCTTTGACTTTAAAGGTGCATCCTTGGTATATATTGCAGACGCAACTATATTGAGTACCGTCATCAGTATTGGAAGTACATTGATGGTCAGTTGTCCTAAAGTAAGGATTCCATCTGCTCTGTCCAGATGTCCTATGATTCCAAACGCCTCTCCGTTAAGCTTTTGAAAATTGTAATTGGAAAGAAAATGATATGCTGCGATAAAAAAAGGAATCTGTATCAAAAGAGGTAACATTCCACCCACCTGCTTCAATGGAGTGTAACCGACTTCCTTATAATACGCCGATGTCATAAGCATCTTTTCATCGCCCTTAAAATACTTTGCAATATGAGATTTCCATTTGGATATCTTCTTTTCTGTCTCTGTTGCTTCTCTTTGTAGAACATCGGCACGCTGATATAACGGAAGTATCATCAAGTTGACGATCACGCTCAAAAAGATTATTGATGCACCATTGGAAAAAACAAAGCTAAAGATTACTCCAAATAATATTTCAAGAACCGCTTCAATAGGGCTTATTATCAATTTGTATAAAAATGCAGCAAAAGTCATTTCCTAACTCCTAATCATCTGTTAATTATTTATCGTGACAAATCTTTATTTCTTTTCTGTTTTGTACAATGTCATCTTTCCTTGTGAATAAAGCAATTCCAATTCTACATCTTCACCTATATTATTTTCTTCAAATATCTCAGGAAAATCCGAATTATCCGAAACAAGTATATAATCATTTTCGATCAACTGCTCAGTCAATTTCTCCGGATTTTCTGACCACCCTTCACTCTTCTCATCACAGACATCTCCTCTCTGTGTCATAAGATAAAGCAGTCGAGGATCATTATATAATATGTGAGCATCAGCCGGCGTATTATCCCTTATATACCCACACATATCTTCAAAATCATTTTCTTCCGCACTTATTCTTTCTGCTTTCAGATTTCTGCTTATTGCCGCTGTATCCGCACATATTTCACAGAGAAAATAACCTGCGAGAAGTAACAGATAAAAATATCTGATGATCTTATTCTTTATCTTTCCGAATCCATAGACCGCATATATTATAACAAAAGGTATTACCGGAAAAATAAATCTTATTCCCTGTGTCTGAGGCCACAGTATATATAAAGCCAGTGTTCCAAGACAATAAACCGGAGTTACGGTTTCTTCCTTGATACATACCCTGACACCCTCAAATACAAGCGGCAAGATAAGGATCCACAGTATCAGACGTACTATATGATTTATTCCTTCAAAGAAGAAATTCCTCATCATCCAGAAATAGAATCCTGTATTATCACATAATGTATAAATTGATATTCCGCTTAATTTTCCTGTATCGCTTCTCCCTTCAACGGGAAAGAATACAGCAAAGAATATATATACAGCAACAAATATAACATAATATAAAAGCTGAACCTTCAATACCGGAGTATGGATTTTGATGTTATCTTTAATTTTCGAAAGTCGGTATTTTTCATTTTTAATAAAAGCAGTCTTTTTAAGTAAGTAAAGCATATCCAGCATAACCGCAGTCAAAAAGATGATCATTCCGTTAAATCTTATCTGACATGCAAATCCTGTACACACACCTGCGATTATGGCGGCCACTATCTTATTCGATACCTTGACCTTATCCGAATACATTTCATACAAACATACAACAGATAATGAAGAGAAGAATAAGAACGGTATATCGGAAAGCACACTGTTATGAAAATCCGCAAACATGTAATTCACAGACATGACAGCCAAAACAGTTACCGCTCCCAAGCCTTTAAATCTTTTAAAAGCATTCCATCCGATGATAGCAACTGTTCCTGAAAACAGGATCACCATGGGAATTTTAAGCATAAGCATATCTATACCGTTTATGCTGTAAAAAGGCGCCAGTAAAAGCGCCACTCCCCATGAATAGCCGTAAGCAGGTTTATCCGTATTCTTTACACCTGTTACAAGTTCTCTGGCTCCCGCAATATATTCAGATGCATCCTGCGCATAACCTCTGTCGGAATTTAAGATCAGCCACCCTATTACAGCAGATATAGCTGTCATAATGATAATGATAAAAATCTTTTTCTTGTAAATCTTTTCACTTATCTTCTCGAAAAGCTGCGGGAGTTCCGTTTTCGAAAACATCCTTCCTTTTATATCTTTAATGATAGTGATAAATGCGAATACCGTTGAACAAAATGATCCAAAACAATTGAAAACGTAATCCCACCAGTAAGTGGAAAGCTCGTGCCCCACTGCTTTACAAAGCATGTCATAAAGAAGCTTTCTTCCGATTGGTGTCAAAAAGAGAAGTGTCAAAAAAAGAAAAATTATCTGTATGACTGTAAACAGTTTTTTTATCGTCTTATTTTGTTTCAAAAATATCTCCTTTTTACTTCACGATCTCCCAATTATCCTGATCAAAAATATCTTCTTCAACGCTCCAGATATGTCCTTCATCCATATCGATTATTGCATCATTATCATTCAAAAGATGCCAGGGCATTTCAAACACGTTTTGCGGCTCTGATTTTGCATTTGAATTAATAGGATTTCCTGTGTAAGGATTAACCGGATTCTCTATCAGACCTTCCACTGCAAGAGTAGGAGTATCCGCATTAGTCATAAAGGTATTGTCTGAGTTCAGATCACCATGGCTGTTAAAGTCTTTATACATTAACAGGCACGCAGACTTTTCAACTCCTATATCATCAAACTGCTTTAGACCTGCACCATGATCGGATACTATGATGATCCTGGTGTTGTCGTACACATCATTTTCGCGCATGTATTCAAAAAGCTTTCCGAGACAGAGCATGGCGTACATATTCATATCATACGTACCTTCCTTATCATCGGAACTCAGATCCAGACTGTTACCTTCATTATCATATACACAGTCATCCGGATGATACATCTCTCCCTCTGTCTCTCCGAGTATATAGTCAGGCTTTGTCAGGATAAGCGGATTATGAGCAAGCTCATTATCCATGAGGAAGAAATTATTATCTTTATTATCAGAAATCTCTATAGCTTCCGTGATATGGCAGAGCATGTACGGTCCGTTGTTTCCGATATAAAGTTCGTTACTGCTTATCTGATCAAAATAATATCCGTTGTCATAAGTATATTTTTGCACCGCAACAGGCATTATCCTGAATATACTATATCTAAATATATCATTATATTTAATAAATTCGGCTCTGGTCTCATTTGCTCCTTCAGAGAAAACATTCTTTCCACGATAAGCATCAACACCTTCAAGGTCATCAAATATAGTCAGGTCTGTTATCTCCTGATAATTTCCGTACGGCGGATCCAAAACAGTAACACCGTATCCATGCTCGGAAAATAGTCTGGGCATCATCTTAAGCGCTTCATTATGTTTGTCGATCACTCTCATGTCCGTACGTTTATTCATTGCTGCAGGAGTATACTCATAACCTCCGTATAATCCGGGTGCTCCGAGGAAGGTCTTTGTACCATGGGCGATCGTATTTGGGTACCAGGTAAAACCGTCAAATTCCATAATTATCTCCGGCTTTTCCGCGGTAAGAAAAGGAATATATAAACCAACTGCTTTATCCAGCATTATCACCATCACATTTTTTCCGCCTGTACTGAGATGGATTATTTTTTTGTTTACAGCTTTATCCGGATCATAATATTTCTCAAACTCCGAATACTTGCCGTTGATATTTATTATATTAACCGCACACATAATGATCATGGCCGCCACAACAGAAATATATACCGGCCTTCTGATCTTCCTATATCTCATAATGAAATAGGATACAACTGCAACTGCTGCTATCACAGTAAGATTTATAATGATCTCCCTGTTTGCAAAAACAGGTTCACTGTCATATCTCAGATCTGCGGAAATGGTTCCGTAGTTTTTCCCGAAAAACATATAATTGATGGCAGCCACTATGATCAATACCGCCTGTAATGCCAGTATCCGGTTGTTCACCCTGTCTTTCCATAACAGAAAATATACCGAAATCCAGATACAAAATGTTCCGACCGCCAAAAGAAAATTCGTTCCGATGTATCTCATTGGATTGAACGGCGAACCCAGATTAATGAATTCAAGAGGAGAATTTCCCACCAGATTTGTCGGTATGAGCAATCCCGTAAGCAACGTCAGACATATTATTCCCAGCCAGTAATCGACTCGGTCTGTTGCATTACATTCCGAAACTTTGAATTTAAATCTTATCTTTCCATTTCTCTTAAGATAATAAAAAACTGTGAGGCCTATGATACAGCATGTTATCGCTGCCATATATATCAGCCTTTTTCTTCCGTAGGCTCTTAGATAAGCAGCAAATATCATCAATATATAAGCACATCCTGTCACCATGACATATCTTGCCGTCGGAT
This sequence comes from Lachnospiraceae bacterium XPB1003, assembly GCA_900102065.1. Lineage (GTDB taxonomy): Bacteria > Bacillota > Clostridia > Lachnospirales > Lachnospiraceae > NK4A136. The sequence goes on from FMVK01000001.1 coordinate 281,282, forward strand.
GTCCCTTTAACTTGTAAAATATGTTCTTCAGAAGCGAAAAGACATTATTCATTGTCCAGTAAAGGACAAGCCCCGAGGGTGACTGATATAACAAAACAAGAAAAACAGCTGCCATAAGAAACAGCTGTACCTTCTTTTTTCCTGTAAGCCCCTCTGAATATACCATTGCTGAAAACAGATTGATCACTGTCATCAGAATAGGAAGCAGATTTACAGTAACACCGAATATTGAGAACATCCTGTCGGGTACTCCCAGATCTCTTATAGGTCCGAATGAATTTCCCGGAAGATCAATGAAGCCTGACAGAAAATGATAGGCAGCAATAAAAAAAGGGATTTCTATCACAAGAGGTAATATTCCCTGCAATTGACTGAATACGCTATAATTTTTTTCTTTGTAATATGCGGATAAAACCATGAATCTCTCATCGCCTGAGAAAGATTTTTTTATATGTTTTACCCATGTAGACAGTCCTTTTTCTCTTTTGGCTGCAAGCGACTGTAACTCATCCGCCCTGTTATAGAGAGGCAGTATAAGGATATTGATCACAAAGCTTAAGAGAATGATGGAATAACCATAATTAAAGGTAGCCTTCAGCGCGAGATTGTAGACTACCTCCAATAAGATTTCCAAGGGTCTGATAAGAATATAATACAAAAACATTTCTTTAACTGTGATACAGCTTCTTAGTCTGATAGTGCGGCTGACTTGTCAGGTTCACACCCAGCTTTCTGAAAGTATTGGTATCGACGGAAGAAAGGATTACTGTAGTGTGTACCTCTGTACCCTTGAGATTCTTAAGCTGCTCCATAGCTCTGGCAGCCTTTTCATCTGTGGCTGCACAGACTGAAAGCGCGATAAGTATCTCATCGGTATGAAGTCTGGGATTGTGTCCGCCGAGGTAATTGACCTTAAGCCTCTGTATCGGCTCGATTACTTCGGGTGAAATAAGTCTTACATCATCTGAAATACCGGCGAGTGTCTTAAGGGCATTAAGTAACAGTGCCGAAGATGCTCCAAGGAGATCCGAAGTCTTACCTGTAACAATCTGTCCGTCAGGAAGCTGCATTGCAGCAGCTGGAGCACCTGTCATCTCTTCCTTAACAAGCGCAGCAGCCACAACAGGCCTGTCTTCTACGGAAGTTCCTGCCTGCTTCATGAGAAGCTCTATCTTGGTGATCTGTGAATCATCAGCACTTCCCTGACGCTTTAAGCACTGGGTATTGAAATAACGTCTGATTATCTCCGCATTTGCGGCAGCCTTAACCGCATCATCATCAATGATGGCTTTTCCGGCCATATTTACACCCATATCGGTGGGTGACTTATAGGGAGACTCTCCCATGATACGTTCAAATATCGCATTAAGAACGGGGAAGATCTCTACGTCTCTGTTGTAATTTACCGTTGTCTCACCATATGCTTCCAAATGGAAAGGATCGATCATATTTACATCGTTGAGATCCGCAGTTGCCGCTTCATAAGCAAGATTTACGGGATGCTTAAGGGGCAGGTTCCAGATAGGGAAAGTCTCGTACTTCGCATATCCGGCCTTTACTCCGTGCTTATACTCATGATAAAGCTGTGAAAGACATGTAGCCATCTTTCCCGATCCCGGACCGGGAGCGGTAACTACTACCAGTGATCTTGTTGTCTCTATGTATTCGTTCTTACCGTATCCGTCATCACTTACTATAAAAGGGATATTGGCAGGATATCCGGGGATAGGATAATGTCTGTAAACCCTTACTCCCAGCGCCTCTAACTTCTTCTGATATGCAACTGCCGCAGCCTGTCCCGCAAACTGTGTAAGAACAACGCTTCCCACATACAGTCCATATTCACGAAAAGCATCTATCAGTCTGAGTACATCCATATCATATGTGATACCCAGATCTCCACGTACCTTATTCTTCTCTATATCACCGGAATTGATAACGATCACTATCTCTGCATCGTCCTTCATCTGCTTGAGCATACGGATCTTTGAATCCGGCTGAAATCCGGGAAGAACACGGGATGCATGGAAATCATCAAAAAGCTTTCCCCCGAATTCAAGATAAAGCTTTCCACCGAAAAACTTGATCCTTTCAAGGATCTTTTCAGACTGAAGTTTTAAATATTTGTCATTATCAAATCCGATTTTAGACATAAGAGACCTTCTTCTTAATTGATTAAATATCTTCTGACTGTAGTATTATGCGATGGGTGTTCCCTCGGGAACCATATCATCAACAAAGATAACCTTACATCCGCAGGCATTATTTGTTGCAGCAACAAGCATACCGTTACTTGTAACACCTGTGATACGTGTCGGCTTTAAGTTTGCGATAACGATAATCTTCTTTCCGACGAGATCCTCGGGTTTGTAATACTTCTTTATGCTTGATACGATAACACGCTCATCCGTACCGTCGAAGAGTGTCAGCTTATAGCAACTGTGAGACTTACGGATCTCAGCACACTTAAGGATCTTGCAGACTCTCATATCAACTTTCTGGAAAGTCTCAAGCTCGATCTCTTCCTTAATGGGAGCTACGGGATCGGGATCGCCGTATACGATCTCTTCTTCCTCCACAACCTCAACAGGGTGCTTTTCACGCTCGATAGCTTCAGCTTCCTCTGCTGTCTCCGGTGTAGAGAAATCAAGCAGTCTTAAGAAGCTCTCCTTCTCGATGGCATAAAGGAAAAGATACAGACGCGGTCCCTTCTCCTTGCCGAGTAACAATGTATAAACATTCTTGAAGAATGCGCCCTGCAGAGCCTTGAGATCAGCTCTGTCATATCCGTATATTCTCTTGGGGATCTCATAAAGTTCCTTATTCAGATCATCCAGGCTGTACTCGCTGTCTGCAAGATACTTGTGCAGCATAGCGATGCTCTCCTTCGCCTGATCATCAAGAGTATTGTAGTGATCCCAGTTACGTACTTCACGAAGACGATTAACATTTTCGGGTGAGCAGTTCTCCAGCCAGAATTTAGCCAGATCAAGTCTGTCTCTGAAATCCTCTTCCTTATAAGGAGTTCCGATCTTCTCGAATACTGTCTCCAGCATCTTCTCGTTAAAGTTAACGATGGATCCCAACTGAACGAGGTGTCCCATGGGTACTGTCTTGATAGTTCTTCCTTCGATCAGGCAGTTCTCCATGATCTCCTTTGTATGTTCATCTGCGGTTCCTTCCATGTACGCTGCGTACTGCTTATCGAATTCAAAATACTGTCTGAGTATCCCGTCATCAAAGCAGAAATCAAATGCCTTCGTAGGCTCACAACGTGAATACAGCCAAAGGATAACTTCCGGCTGGTAGATATGGAGCAGGGTATCCGGAGTAAGATTGAGTCCCGTAGAACCTGACATCTTACCGGTTGCAGCCATATTCTGTGTTCCTCTGATACCGATAAATTCATATCCCTGGAAATAAGGTGCATCATAGTCGAAGATCTTCTTCGCCATTACCTTACTTGTATCATAAGATCCTCCGGGGCTGGCATGATCCTTTCCGCCCGGCTCGAAATCAACTTCCTCATATTTCCAGCGCATAGGCCAGTCGATCTTCCATGCAAGCTTGCAGTGATGATCCTTTGTAAAATCAAACTTACCCTCGTGACCGCACTTACAGGTGTATTCCGCAACTGTGCAATCATCGGATAAAGACTTTATCTTTGTGGTATCTCTGCCACACTCGGGACAGTAAATGCTTACAGGATAATAAGCTTCTCTCTCGCCTTCCTGCGCATCCTGTGTACGGAAGCTGTCCAGGATATCGAATATCTCACCGCGCTTTTTTAAAGCTTCTATAACATATTCCTGATACTTTCCGGACTTATACATCTCGGCCTGATGACGATAGTCCATCTTGATGCCGAAACGCTTCATGGAAGCCTCGAATTCTTTCTCGAAAACTTCTGCATAGGTCTTTTCCTCTGTTCCGAAGGGGTTCGGGGCATCGGAATAAGGAACTCCGATATATTTTTCCATATCGTCATTCACCTTGGCCACGTTTACAGGGATCTTACGGATCCTGTCATATTCATCCCACGAAAAAAGAAGCTTGGCCTTTTTACCCTTGCGCTCCAAAGCCTTTACTACAAAAAGGCTGGTGGCAACATCCCTGAAGTTTCCGATATGAATGGAACCTGAAGGACTGATACCTGCAGCACAGACATATTCCTCTTTATCAGGGCGCCTCTTAATAATCTCTTCCGCAACCTTGTCTGACCAATGCATTGTTATTTCTCCTTTATTACTTCATTAATCCAATAAAAGTTAATATTACCATTATTAAATCTTATTTTCAATTATTCAGACAGGATACTTACCAGTGCGGATGTACCTAACCTATCGGCACCGGCTTCTATCATCGCCTTGGCATCTTCGATGGTACGGATTCCTCCCGCTGCCTTGATCTTAACGTCAGGTCCCACATTTTCCTTAAATAATCTCACATCTTCCACCGTGGCTCCGCCTGTTCCGAATCCCGTGGATGTCTTGATGTAGTCAGCTTTTTGCCTTGTTACGATATGACAAAGCTCGATCTTTTCTTCTTCCGTAAGATAGCAGGTCTCGATAATGACCTTGAGGATCTTTCCCTTCGTAGCCTCCCTTAAAGCTCCTATCTCTTTTTCAACGGCTTCAAAATTCTTATTCTTAACATCAGTGACATTGATGACCATATCTATCTCGGACGCACCGTTTTCGACAGCCTTACGCGCTTCGAAGACCTTTGTCTCCGTATCGCAGTATCCCAGAGGAAAACCTATTACCGTGCAAACACAAAGGTTTTCTTTATACTTGTCGGAAACACGCTTTACATAGCATCCCGGGATACAAACAGAAGCGGTCTTGCATCTGACCGCCTCATCACACAGCTTTTCAATATCTTCCCAGGTTGCAAAAGCTTTAAGCAGGGTATGGTCTACCCTGCTTAAGATATCTGCCGCTTCTTCTCTGCTAAGTTTCATTTCTTATCCTCCATAAAGAGAGATCAGTGCCTGCACTCACTTGCTGCGCCGGCACTGATTTCTGCTAAATTACTGTTTTACACTTCCGACTCTCTGTACTATATCGGAAATGATCTTATCCTCATTCACACCATCCGAGATCGCGTCGAAGGAAAGTATTATCCTGTGACGAAGTACGGGGAATACCACCGCCTTCACATCTTCAAAAGATACATTGTACCTGCCTTCCATGAACGCTCTTGCCTTGGCTCCGCGCACGATAGCCTGTGCGGCACGGGGGCTTGCGCCCTCACGGATATACTTATTTGAACTGTCATGTGTTCCCATTACTATATTGAGTATGTTGTCCATAACAGCATCGGCGATCTTTACACCGTTAGCCATCTGGGAAGCGATCTGTACCTCGTCGCCGTTCAGGATCACCTGAGCCTTTTCTGCGGAACGATTCTCTGTAAGATCTACAATCCCCTTAAGCTCATCCTTTGTGGGGAAACCTACCAGAACCTTGAACATGAATCGGTCCAGCTGAGCTTCGGGAAGAGGATATGTACCTTCCTGCTCGATAGGGTTCTGGGTTGCAAGTACGAAGAAAGGCTCCGGAACCTTATGGCTGATATTTCCCACTGTAACACTGTGCTCCTGCATGGCTTCCAGTAAAGCCGACTGAGTCTTAGGTGTAGCACGGTTTATCTCATCGGCAAGGATTATATTGGCAAAAATAGGACCTGCTTCAAATCTGAATCCGGAATTGTCACCCTCGCGGACCATGATATTGGTACCGGTGATATCACCCGGCATAAGGTCCGGTGTAAACTGGATCCTCTTAAAAGAAAGATTAAGTACATGGCTTATGGTGTTTACCAGACGTGTCTTTCCAAGTCCCGGCATACCTTCAAGAAGTACATTTCCACCGGAAAGCATAGCCAGCATCACGCTTCTTATAACATCCTTCTGTCCTATGATCTCTTTGCCTATCTCCTGTTCGCATGCGGCGATCTTCTGCTGCATTAATTCGATGTCGTTCATTTACCCTGCTCCCTCTTGCTTAAATTAGTTATTAAAACTGCTGAAATAATCTTTTATAACATCTTCCATACCGCTGGGATATCTTCCGTTCTCAATACCCTGATATGCACGGTCGCTGTATTCACCGATGACATTATCGTAATCTACATGATTACCTTCCCAGCCTATTCCGTTATTATCGCGCTGGTAAGTGGAATTTCCACCCTCCTGACGATTTCCGAAAAGACCGTCATCATCTCCTGTCTGATTGGGAAGACTTACATAATCATGGCCCGAGTGCATTCCGCCGCCGCTGCCGGAGTTACCCTGGCCATTGCCGCTGCCGCCCTGCTGACCGCCCTGTTGGCCTCCTTGCTGACCACCCTGCTGGCCGCCCTGCTGACCGCCCTGTTGACCGCCCTGTTGGCCTCCTTGCTGGCCGCCCTGCTGACCGCCTTGCTGACCGCCTTGCTGACCACCCTGTTGGCCGCCTTGCTGACCTCCCTGCTGGCCGCCTTGGCCTCCTTGCTGACCACCCTGCTGACCACCCTGTTGGCCTCCCTGCTGACCACCCTGTTGGCCGCCTTGTTGACCGCCCTGTTGGCCTCCCTGCTGACCACCCTGCTGGCCGCCTTGCTGGCCACCTTGTTGGCCACCCTGCTGTTGGCCGCCCTGCTGCTGACCACCCTGTTGGCCGCCTTGTTGGCCGCCCTGCTGGCCTCCCTGCTGCTGACCACCCTGCTGGCCGCCGTTGTTGGCCTGTGCATTGCCACCATTGTTCTGCTGGCCGTTTTTCATATTATCTTCTATCTGTTTGGAAGCACCTGCTATCTGATCGGCAGCTCCTCCATTACCCTTATTTTCCGATGCACTTCCCTTACCGGAATTATCAGGTTTTTCCTTTTTCTCCTGTTCTTTCCTGGATTCGACTTCATTCTGCATAGCATTCAATCCGTTTGCTATGTCTGCATATTTATAATCCAAACGCTGTGATGCGCTCTGAAGATCCTGTGCATTGGAAACATTCTTCATCTCATTAGAAGAAGACTGAAGGCTTTCCAGCATATCAGACAGTTCCTGTCTCTCATTCTCGGTAAGCTCAGTCCTGTCTATTTTTTCCAGTGCTTCAACAGCCTTCTCTATCTCTTTTTCCTTTTCAGCCGCTTCCTTCTTTACTTCATGCTTCTCCGCTGCCACGTTTTTTACCGGCGCGGGAAGAAGTGAGGTGGCGATTGCAAGCAGGAGCATACATACAAAAAGCAGTATCCTCCTCACACCTATATTCATCTTTATCTTTATCGAAGGTTCCATCTCTTTTAAGCGAGCTGCCGCATCCGCACGCTGCATGTTTGAGATGATATCTTCTTCTTCCAGATGATCGTATGCGGTGACCACTCTTTCTTTAAGACCGAATCCGTCGATCAAAAGCGCCGCATCACTTTTCTTCTTCTTTTTCAGGACACCGATGACTATTCCGCATACCAGACCGACACCTGCCATTATTCCCGCAAAGAGATGTGCATAGTAGATTGGCCATATGGCAGACGCACCCTCTATGAGTGATGCCACAAGCAGTCCGCCGATCAGACCGTTTAAGATATTCCGGATCATGACACCTGTATTGATCTTTTTCAGACTTTTATTGATAAAGTCCAGCAAATACTTTTTTTCTTCCATATCTACCTCTCTTTTATGTGTACAGAACCCTCATAAAAGATACGTTTGAGCCCCTCATATTTATGGTTTAATTGATTTTCAGACCTTTATTTCCCCTTATTTTTTGAATTTCCTTTTTACCGGCTCTATCCTTCTTGCTGCCAGCTTCTGGAAGAAAACTCCCATACCGAGCATCACAAGATTGGCTACGGCAAACCATACCCAGGCATTCGTAAAGGGAAGTCCCAGCTGATTGGATGCACCTGCAAGCAGATCGTTTAAGTCATCGCCTGCGAGAACCGCGCTGAAGAACACAGTAAAATTCGTGATCGGATTGAGCATCAGTAAAAGCGCAGAGAAAACAAATGTTACAGAGTTCATAAAAAGTGCCACTATAAGCATCGGCATATATGTTCCGCCGAATATCACTCCATAAAATGCATAAGCGATGATTATGCTGGCAATGGATTTATGTGACAGTGTAGAGCACAGGATGCCGAGAGATCCTACGTAAAACGCGAATACAGCAGTGGAGATCAGATATATGAACAGAGCGCTCCATCCTATACCACCCACCGTAAAGGATATAGCCATCAAAGGAATACTTGCTATGATGAACATCATCACTCTCGCAACTGCGGATAAAACCTTTCCTCTGATTATTGCCATAGGGGTCATTACGGTTGTAAGAAGGATGTCGAAAGTCTGCTTTTCTCTCTCCTGCGTGATGGCAGTCGCTGTCATTATAGGCATTATCAGTGCCACTATACCTAACTCAGTTCCTCCTATGATAGGAAAGAGAGCGACCATTTCTTTATATATCCCCGTATATCCGAGATTATCATCGTAGATTATGGCCATTGCAAACAGAAAGATGATTCCGAGGAAAGCTTCGAAAATAAATATTCCCCAGGAAAATTTCATCGTTCTTGAAGTAACTCTAAGATCCTTCTTTAAGATCGGATTCAATCTGATATTCATATATTTTCGCCTCCCTCAGTATTAGACTCTGCCTCAGAAGACTCTGCTTCAAAAGACTTTTTTTCTTTAAGGAAATCAAGTTCGGGCAAAGGCTCAGGCTGTGCGCTCGCATTTCCGGGACCAAACGCAGGGCCCGGCTGCATTCCCGGATTCATGGGACCTGCCATGGGGCCCGGCTGCATTCCCGGATTCATGGGACCTGCCATAGGACCCGGCTGCATTCCATTCGGTGCCTGAACGGTACCCGGCACCTGACTTGTGAGCTGCATAAAGAGTGTCTCCAGATTCTGCTCTTCCTTTCTGAATCCTCCTATAAGAACTCCCGCCTGCATAAGGCTCATTATGATCTTATTTACTTCCTCATCACTTCCGCCGCAATTTATTACTATCTCATTTTCCATGACGGAATTTATGGATACTTCCGGAAGTTCTTTTACATGTGAGATCGCCTCATCCATATTGCTCTTAACATTGATGATCAGATGATGCTTATCTACACCTATGGACAGAATGTCCTTCATTCGTCCGGCTGTTACGAGGCATCCTCTGTTCATGATACCTACACTGTTACACATCTCCGCAATATCGGAAAGGATATGGGAACTGATGATGATGGTCTTTCCCATGGAGTTAAGATTTAAAAGTACTTCCTTCATCTCCACGCGGGCTCTGGGATCGAGACCGGAAGACGGCTCATCCATTATCAGCAGTTCGGGATTGTGAAGAAGAGCTCTTGCCACGCAAAGTCTCTGCTTCATTCCTCTTGAGAGAGTATCAACATACTGCTCTTCCAGATTCTTGAGATTAACAAGCTCCAGCAGATCTCCCGTCATCTTTGCTACGGTCCTGTCATCAATTCCGTAGATGGAGCCGTAGAATTCCATATACTCTTTAACTTTAAGGTTGTCATACACACCGAAGAAATCCGGCACGTATCCTATGGATTTCTTGTATTGATCCGGTGAATAAACAATATCATGTCCGCTTATTGTGATAAGTCCGTAGGTAGGCTTAAGAAGTCCGCATAACATACGGATAGTTGTGGTTTTACCGGCACCGTTAGGTCCTACAAAACCAAAGAGATCACCCTTCGGTACGTGAAGGTTGAGTTTATTTACCGCCAGGTATTTTCCATATACTTTTGTAAGATTATCGATATATATCATTTTCCGACCCCTCAGTTTGCGTCTGTATAATAGCAGGCGTATACATCCTTCTTTTCTCCGGAAGTAACAATGCTGCCCTTTGACTTGGTTACGCCGATAACAAATGCTGTATGACCGTTCAGATCTACTGCTGCCGTTGCCAGCGCCGCTATCTCTCTGCACTCATCATATTTTTTGTCGTAGAATGCTGATCTGGCATCACCGCTCAGGCGGGAATAAAGGTTATATCCCGATCCCATGCCAAAGTCTTCACTTCTTTCATCGATTTCAACCTCTTCTCCGTCTTCAACATCATCGATGACCGCATATTCACCGTCACATACTACAAGAACCCTGTCGAAATCAAAGCCGGTATCGTTGGTCACTGTTCCCGATATCACACTATATCCGGATGAAAGCTCAGCTGTCAGAGACCCATCAAATTCCTTGTCGGGATCCGACAAAGCTCTGTAACATATACCGTCAAACACTTCCTTCGGTGTGTAGGAAAGAGTTATACCCTTCGGTGTTCTGGCAGAAACGACTCTGGGCTTGCTATCTGTTCCCGAAGAATAATCATAATATCTGTTCATCATGAAAGGACCTGCCGCATATGCATCATCATCAAGCTTTATCGTCCACTCGTTTGACTTTGCATTATAGCCGTAAATATATGTAGCTTCGGGCATTACGCCGTTAGCATCGATGGAACGGATACATATCAGTGACTTGCTGCTTACGCCGAATCCTCTGCTGCACAGATAGATAAGTCCGACGAATACCAGTGCCGTGGCAGGAATTACACCCCATATCTTTTCACGCTTATTCATCTTCTTTAGAATGAGGTATAATACGGGACCTATAAGAGCCACGTATACCACTATGACAATACGGAGCAACGGGAGATTAACACTGTTTTTGCCCTGAAGCTCGGAAAACAGACTGTCAAAGTTGCCGGATATCTGTGCTTCTTCATTCTTACCGATTCCGTTGATAAAAGACGAAAGTTCCGAGATCACATCCGAAGCAAAATAATAACTGTCGATATCGTTATCACTAAGAGAGAAAGGAAGAAGCATTACCGCTCCGTTTCCATAACTCTTCCAGGGAAGCTGATATATATATCCGTCAGTCACCGGTCTGCTTTTATTATAGTTCGCATAACTACCATACATTATGTCTGCGCACTCTATGGTACCGTAGTTGTTTCTGGAATAAACGGTATCTATCTTTGTAGTTCCGTTTTTAACAACAGACGCATCTATCATGCTGCTGCTGAAAGCAGAAAAGGTCTTATCCTCCATATTTCCGGTTCCGATCACAAGTGCTCCGCCGGAATTTACCCAATTCTCAATATTCTTTACTGCTTCATCGGAAAGATTCGACACGTCATAATTATCTATCACCAATAAATGGATCCCACTGAATGCTCCCGTCTCTCCAAGAGTTTCAGGGTCAAGTTCCTTCGCATCCAGATTCTGGTCTATCCAGTATGTGGAATTGCTGCTTCCCATATATGAGATATCAGCCGGTGTATCGCTTATGATACCGTAATACCATGTGCTTTCATCAAAGATCTTCCTTTGTTTGTTATCAGAAAGCACGTTACCCTTTTCGTCCAAGAGCTGTAAGCGGATGGCTGCATCATCCAGGTTCATGCCGTTTACCTTTGAAAAGGATACTGTTACAGTCTCGGTAGATCCGCTTGCCACGGAAATATATGTATCATACGCTACCGCATTTCCTTTCCAGGAATTATATCCGGACCTGTCTTCGGATATCAGCAGTCTTACATATCCGCCAAAATCATCGCCGTCATTTTTAACAGACACGGTAACTTCAGCGGTTCCCTGGGTGGTATTTACATCTCCTTCTTCAATTTCGATCTCGACATCAGCCTTGTTTTTGGCAAATATCTGATCCGAATTCAGCAAAAAAGCGCAAGCTGTCGTTACAAACACAGCTGCGCCTGCTATTAAACTCTTTTTTATTGATCTCTTTTTCATGGTCACTCCCTCATTTTTGACATACACGGGTATTTTAACATAAAGAATATTATTTTACATCATCGCCCGTTCGTCGCATTTCTTCTATATAGTGTACAGATTCGAGCTCACTGAGCTGCGCTGTGATCTCTGAATGTTTGATATGCTTCTTAAGATCTATTGTTATCACAACAGCGGTATCTTTATCCCGCAGCATAGCTTTCTTACTCTTTTCCAATGTAACGACATCGTAGTCATTATCATGAACGTAATCAAATACTCTCTGGAGTCCCTCTCCCTTATCAAGCTCCAGATAAACGCTCATCCTGGTCGCTCTTTCTTCCTGCATCTGTGATGCATGACTTAATGCGATCACGATAAATATGATCACGACAAATCCGATGAGACTTCCCATGATATATCCCGAACCTATTGTTATTCCCAAAGCCGCAGCCGCCCAAAGGGTTGCAGCCGTTGTTATGCCGCGAACATAATTTCTCCCGGTCACCACAATAGTACCGACTCCCAAAAATCCGATACCGTTTAAAACCGCAGCCGGTATCCTGGCTGTATCCGTATTTCCGGTAGTCTCAAAAAGATAAAGGTTTGCAACTGTTGAAAGCGCTGCTCCCACACATACCAGGGCAAAAGTCCTGACACCGGCGGTCTGATTTTTCGAAGCCCGCTCCAGTCCTATAAGTCCTCCCAGGATAGTTGCGACAAGGAGTCTTATGATCACGCTTACAGGATTAAAACTTTCCAGATATGTGATACATTCTATGATCGTATTCATATGGCTCTCCTTACATCTGATGCTTAACTATCTGATATTCATTTCCCTGCTGGAAATAAGGACAGTCCCTGTTCTCACCGCGAAGAAATCTCTCCATATCATCCTGATCCAGCTCCATGGTGCAGGTATAACAGTCAAGTTCCTCGTCATATTCATAATTCATACACAGGTCACAGCGATCCATAATATCCTCTCTTCTATTTGATTCCTATGTGATTCTTATGCGACAGATTTTTTCAATAGTATTTTTATGCTATCGGTTCCTTTGCGGGAGTCCCGGCCTTACGGGGATATTTTCCCGGAGTGGGTTTATCTTTTTTTACAACCGCAAAACACCTGAAATAATCTGTCTCTGGAAGTGTATACTCTTTTACTTCTTCAAGTTCTCCGCCAAGAACTTTTATCGCTTTGAGACTTTGTTCTTTCTCTTCACCCTTTGCAAATTCTCCCGATTTATATGCGATAAAATATCCGCCCTTTTTTACATAAGGAATACAGTATTCGGAAAGAGTAGACATGTTGGCTACTGCACGTGAAACGGCCAGATCAAAACTCTCTCTCATGGCCTTTGGTCCCGCAAAATCTTCCGCTCTTCCGTGAAGTGCGGTAATGTCCTGAAGCCCCAGCTCGCTTATCACTTCATTCAGAAAGTTTACTCTTTTTCCGAGAGAATCTAGCATGGTGACCTTAAGTTTCGGAAAAGCTATCTTAAGAGGAATTGCCGGGAATCCCGCACCGGTACCCACATCTATGATTTTAATACTTTCACCGGCAATTATTTTTTTTACGATACTGTTATCGTTTAAAAGTACCAGTCCCAGACTGTCGGCAAAATGCTTTACCGCCACATCGTTTTTTTCCGTGATGGCAGTAAGATTGATCTTCTCATTCCACTCTTTTAACAGCTCGTAATACTTTTCAAATCTGACGGACTGTTCATCATCCAATACTATATTTAATTTAGCAGCTTCTTTTTTGATAAGCTCTTTCAAGATCACACCTCTTCCATTTGCTTTGTTACTTTATTCATTACTTTTCTGAAGAATATCAAAGTAACTGTGAGAGAGCCTATCTCTGCAATGGGGAATGCAAACCATACAAGGTCCAGCTTACCGGTAAGAGACAAAAGCCATGCGGCGGGGATAAGTACGACCAGCTGTCTGCAGAGAGAAACTATAAGCGAATAGATACTCTGTGAAAATGCCTGGAACACGGATCCCAATACTATGCAGACAGCCGCAATAGGGAAGTGTACCGCGATGATACGAAGCGCGGGAACACCTATCCTCAGCATGTCATCCGATGCGTCGAAGAGTTCTAAAAGAATATCCGGGATAAGCTCGAATACAAGTGTTCCGCATAACATGATACCCACTGCGAGACGAACGGTGAAAGAAAGAGTTTCCTTGATCCTTTCTTTATTCTTTGCTCCGTAGTTATATGCAAGTACGGGGATCGATCCGCCGTTTATACCGAATACCGGCATGAAGAAGAAGCTCTGTATCTTGAAATATGTCGCATATACTGTCTGCGCCGTCAGAGAAAATCCGTTCAATATGATATTCAGACAATATGTCATGACAGATCCGATGGACATCATCAATATTGAAGGAACACCGACCTGATAGATCCTTCCGATGACATGTCTGTCGGGCTTTATCATTTCTATAAAAGAAAACTTTATCTCTTTATTAAATTTGATATTTAAGAAAAATGCGAGGATTGATGCAACTACCTGTCCGCAAACGGTTGCATAAGCAGCACCCGCTATTCCAAGCTTCGGAGCACCGGCCAGACCGAAGATAAGAATGGGATCAAGGATGATATTGATGATGGCACCTGTCATCTGAGATGCCATACTGAGAATGGTACGACCTGTAGACTGAAGCAATCTCTCAAATGTCATCTGTAAAAACATACCCAGGGAAAGCAGGCAGCATATAGTTCCGTAAGTTATGCCGCATTCTCTGACCAGCAGGGGATCAAGATCCTGTGCAAGTTCTTCGCCTTCCTTTGCAGTCTGGGAAAGGATGAAAGGCTCAACTATAAATTCGCTTAAAATCATGAATACCGCGCAGCTCAATACTGCGAGAAGTACACCGTTATTGGCAGCTTTGTTGGCTGTATCGTATTTCTTCTCACCGAGTGATTTTGAAAGCAGCGCATTTATACCTACACCGGTACCCATTGCAACTGAGATCATAAGATTCTGCAGAGGAAATACTATTCCTACAGCAGTCAGTGCTTCCATTGATAATCTTGAAACATAGATACTGTCTACTACATTATAAAGAGCCTGTACCAGCATTGATATCATCATGGGCACGGACATTGATACGATAAGCTTCTTTACGGGCATGGTGCCCATCTTGTTTTCTTTATTATCTTTCATCTTTTCCTGATCTTTCTATATATTATTTCCTGAACAATATCTTTCTCTTCAGATCATGATCCGCTCAAGACAGTTAATTTCTCAAGCACTTTTATCAGATATGAATATACTCTTTCCGTTGATGGAATACTGAGTCTTTCATCGAAAGTATGTATATCCTTTATATCCGGTCCGATGGAAACGGCATCTAACCCCTCTATCTTGGAAGCAAGTATCCCGCATTCAAGCCCCGCATGTATGGCTTCAACCCTCGGTTCTCTGCCGTACACTTCTTTAAATGCGTCTTTCATCAATTCGCGAAGTGGCGAATCAACTCTGTATTTCCAACCCGGATATACTCCCGATACGGTTACAGTTCCATTTAAAAGCGCAGTCACACTTTTTAAAGTATTAATGACATCTTCCTTTGCACTTGTCGTGTCGCTTCTTACCAAAAACTGCGCACACAGATTATCATCGTCCTTCTTCAGGATACCGAGATTAAGAGAAGTCTCAACAAGCCCCGGAATATTGTCATTCATCCTGATCACACCATTTGGTACTGAACACAGGAAAAGAGCCGCCTTACGTGAATCTCTACCCTTATCATCACTTTCTTTACTTAACTCAAGATGTATCCGGATATCAGGATCCGTCACCGAATACTCTTCCTTTATCTCTGACGCAAGATAATTTATCCGATCCCTAACCTTACTTTCGTATACAGAAGGGGTAAAGATCGTCATCCTGCAATCCGTAGGAATGGCATTATCGGCGGTTCCGCCTTTTATCTCACCAAGCAGACACCTGCTCTCTGTTACTTCATTTGCTGCCCATAGTAAACGTCCAGCTATCTTACAGGCGTTGGCCCTGTATTTATTTATCATTTCTCCGGAATGACCGCCTGTCAGACCCGAGATGGTGATATCAGCTTTTATATCAAATTTTTCATTATCAACCGAGATATCCGTAAGCGGGATACGGCATGTTACCATCGCACCCCCTGCACATCCTACGGTAAATATTCCTTCTTCTTCAGAATCAATATTGATAAGAGTCTTTCCCTTAAAGCCCGAGGGATCGAAGCCGCTTGCTCCATCCATCCCGACCTCTTCACTGTCAGTGATCAATATCTCCAGAGGCGGATGGACCAGCGTATCATCTTCAAGAATTGCCAGAATATATGCAACCGCTATTCCGTCATCACCACCGAGACTGGTGCCTTTCGCACCTAAAAAATCTCCTTCGATAAATAGATCCAACCCTTCAGTTTGCATATCTTTTGTGATACCGGGAGCTTTTACCGCAACCATATCCATATGACCCTGTAGTATCACCGGTGCACATTTTTCGCACCCTTTGGATGCACTCTTTTTTATGATCACATTTCCTGCACTATCGGAATTGCAGTCTAATTTTTTCTCTTTGGCAAAATCCAAAAGATATTTTCTGATACCGTCTGTATTACCCGAACCGTGGGGGATCTTTGCGATCTCTTCAAAATAGAAAAAAACTCTTTCGGGATTAAGTCCCGTTATAACGCTCATATCAATCCTCAATGCCATAGTAATTCCAAAAATTAACATATACGCGGCAGTCCTTCGCCGCGAAGGATATCGAGACTTCTCTCACCGCCAAGCTTCGTACGCATTATGAGCTTACCGGTCCTGTTCTCATCCTTTTTTACTTCACCGATCACTGCAGCATTTTCTCCATATCTGCTGCCCCTTATGATCTCCAATGCTTTATCGGCAAATTCTCCGGGAACGGTGACGACCATCTTTCCCTCATTTCCCATATATACGGGATCGATACCCGTAAGTCTTGCAAATTCTCTTACGGAGTGTGCTATAGGGATCATCTCTTCATTAATATAAAATACTGTATTGCTGCTTTGTGCCAGCTCTTTAAGTACCGTCCCAAGACCGCCTCTGGTGATATCCCTCATGGTATGAATGGGTATTCCCGAAGCCAAAAGACGGGATGTCATCTCGGTTAACGGAGCATTATCGCTCTTAATATCCGTATCTATCTCCAGACGGTGGGCCATTATGGTCGCATGATGATCGCCCATCGTGCCGGAAACAATTATCTCATCCCCGTCTGCGGAATTTAAAGCCGAGATATCCTTATCCCCGTCAGGGAAAAGTCCCACTCCTGCGGTGTTGATATATAAGCCTCCGTGGCCTTCCACCACCTTGGTATCTCCCGCAACTACGCATACACCGGCTTCTTTTGCCGTCTCTGCAAGAGATGCGACACATTTTTTCAGAGTATCTGTCTCCAGCCCTTCTTCAAGAATGAAACCGCATGTAATATATTTCGGAACAGCACCTCTCATCAGGAGATCATTAACTGTACCGCATACACAAAGTCTGCCTATATCTCCTCCATTGAAGATAAGGGGTGTAACCACAAAACTGTCAGTTGTCATGGCGATCTTTTTGCTGCCATCCACTACTGCGCTGTCTTCCATGGCCAGCAGCGTTTCATTGGAAAATGCAGGTGCAAAAATCTCATCTATCAGTTCACCGGTGGCACTTCCGCCGCTTCCGTGAGCCATAGTTATCACATCAGACATTATTCTTCCTCTTTCTGAAAATGATCATAATGACTAATTTTACTTTTTTTAAGGCTTTCGTGCAAATCCGGCGTTAAAAAAAGACCACGGCGGGAAACCGTGGTCTTAGGTGAGGGGGGAGATAGTAATGTGTTGCTCACACTATCTATGCTCACATCATAAAACGATTTTGTGTATTTTTTTTGTCCATTTTGTGAAATTCAGCACAAAACTTTGTTTTTTATCCCATACAAAATCTTGTATTACAGCTTCCCTCCGGACTGACCATGCAGGCCCCTTGGGGATTTCCCGGATTACAGATCTTTCCGAACAACGGGCACTCTTCCGGAGATATCAGTCCCATGATCACTTTGTCGCAGCTGCAGGCTTTATTTTTCTTCTCATCATATTCAAGACCTGCACTTCCTGCATCATATCTTGAAAACTCAGGCCTTATCAACCGTCCCGAGCCGGTTACATTGCCTATACCTCTCCATGATGCATCTGCTTTTGTAAAATATTTTTCTACCAGGGCCTGAGCTTTTTCATTTCCTTCATATGAAACAACCGAAGGATAGTTGTTTATTACTTTTCCCTCTCCCTTATTTTGGACTAATAAGTATATGGTTCTTAACAGATCCTCACCTTCAAATCCCGAAACCACAAAAGGGAGATGGTATTTTTGTGCTGCGGGTTCAAAGATTCTGCTTCCTGTAACAACGCACACGTGCCCCGGCGCAATAAATGCGTTTATCTTTGCTCCGCCCGAACAAAGAACATCCACTACTTCCGGCATTGTTTTAAGTGCCGTCAGCAGCTTAACATTTTCAATCTTTTCTTTTACAAGTGTATCCAAAAGAAGTGCATAAACCGGCGTAGTCGTTTCAAATCCTATGGCGGCAAAAACAAATTTATTATCAGGTGAATCTTTGGCTATTCCGATGATATCCATTGGAGAATAAACCATCTTCACCTTTGCGCCGCGTCCCTGAGCTTCTCTTAAGGACTCCCTGCTTCCGGGAACTCTGAGCAGATCTCCGAATGTAACTACCGTTGTATCACTTTCGAGCGATAATTCTATAAGCCTGTCAATATAGGCACTGGGAGTTACACATACAGGACAGCCGGGACCTGATATCAGACAGATCTTTTCGGAGAGCATTGCTTCGATACCGTTCTTTGCAATGGCTCCGGTATGGCTCCCGCATATCTCCATTATCCGGATCTCTTCCCCGTCATATTCTTTAAGAAAACTTATTATTTCCTTCAGATCCTTCATGCTTCTTCCGTTTCGTTTTCAATCTCGTTTGCAAGGGCTACCCATTCTTCATACTGCTCATCTGATACCTTTTGCAATATGCATCCTGCATGGACTAAAACTCTGTCTCCAACCTTAACATCGGCAAGTCCCATCCTTGCATTGATCCTGCTTCCTCTGAAATCAACGCTCGCATTATTTTTTTCGCTGTCTATAGAAAGGATCTTTCCTGTATTTGCGACACACATATTTTATCCTCTGCTGTTTTACCTTTGTTATACAAAACTGCCGGGATAAAAACCCCGGCAGTCTTCCTGATAAGATCAGTTATCCTTTTTTTCACCGGCTGCAGCAGCTGCTGCTTCTGCGGCTTTCTTAGCTTCCATGGCTTTCTTGGCCTCTGCGGCTTTCTTAGCCATTTCTTCACGTTTTCTTGCTTCCTCTGCAAGAACCTCCGGAGACTTTGTATAGGTTACTTCACCCTTTTCTCCACCGGGTTCCTGATATCCGGCAACCATCGTGAGGCACTTCTTGGGACATTTCTCTACACAGAAACCGCAGGCGATGCAGTCAAATCTGTTTATTGTCCATGTACCTTTTATCTTGTCGATAGAAAGAGTTCCGCAGGGACAAGCTCTGGTACACATACCGCAGCTTATGCACTGATCGATATCGATCTCAATATGTCCCCTTGTACGTTCCTTATATTCCGCAGGCTCTGCCGGATAAGATGTGGTTACGGGCTTTGAAAAGAGATTCTTGAGCGCCGTTCCCGCAAAAGTCATTACTCCCATTTTTATTCCTCCATATCTCTGCTATCGATTATCTTTCCGTGCAGCTGATGCAGGGATCGATCGTAACAACGAGAATTCCGATATCAGCATAGTCAGCGCCCTTAAGTACTTCGCATAATCCCGCAAGATTTGCAAACGTCGGAGTTCTGACTCTCATTCTGTCCAGGTTAGGAGTACCGTTACCGCGAACGTAGTAATCAGCTTCTCCTCTGGGTTGCTCGATACGCATAAAGTACTCACCATCCGGATTGCCCTTTACTACAGCGGCAAGCTCTCCGTCAGGGATCTTGGCAATTGCCTGTCTGATAAGATCTATGGACTGGAAGATCTCACCGATACGTACTTCACATCTTCCGTAGCAGTCTCCGTCATTGCTGATGATGGGCTCCATATCCAGATCTCCGTATGCTGCATATCCGCGCATACGCATATCTGTTGCGATTCCGCTTGCTCTTGCGAAGGGACCCGCACATCCGAGAGCCTTAGCCTGCTCCTTAGTGAGAACACCAACACCCTTCATTCTGGACTGTACAGAATAGTCGTTCATGAAAGTCTTCTTTAAGACTTTTGTCTCAGCCTCAACAAAATCAAGGGTTTCGAGGATCATCTTCTGCATTTCGGGAGTGATATCTTTTAATACTCCACCCACTTTATTAACAGAGAAGATTACTCTTCCACCTGTGGTAAGTTCAATTGCATCAAGAACTTTTTCACGTACTCTCCAGCACTGATAGAACAGGTTCTCAAATCCGAAAGCATCTGCCATGAGACCTGCCCACAGGAGATGGCTATGAAGTCTTGATAACTCAAACCAGATCGTACGGAGATACTTTGCTCTGTCAGGCACTTCAACATTCATGATATGCTCAACAGTTTCGCAGTAACCGTATCCATGACCGAAGCTGCAAATTCCGCAGATTCTCTCGGCTACATATGCCATCTGATTGAAATCTCTCTTATCGGTAAGACTTTCAAGTCCTCTATGGATAAATCCGATAGAAGGGATAGCTTCAACGATTTTTTCATCCTCGATCACAAGATCAAGATGTATAGGCTCCGGCAGCACCGGGTGCTGGGGACCGTAAGGGATCACACTTCTTTTACTCATTTTGCCTCGCCCTCCTTCTTCGGAACGAACGGAGTATCTTCATTTATCCTGTATAACTTGTTGTGGTAATCAGGATCTATTACTTTGATATTTGCTCCGAACAGCTCTCTCATTTCATTCTCATAGAAAGCAGCATAGGGATAGATCCCGCTGATGCTTGCAACTTCCGCATCACGTCCGCATCCTTCCTTAACTGTTTCTCCTTCGGCTGCCTTATCGGAAAGCTCGATACGGAGATTGAATATATCATAGGTTGTATCATCAACAAAAGAGTAGGAGAGTTCCAGTCTCTCTTCCTTTTTAACCCAAGCAGCACATGCCTGAGAAAGTCTGAGTCCTTTCTCTTTCATTTCCATAGCCTTGATGGGAAGCTCGGCCGGTGTGATCTTTATTATTTCATTTTTTCCTTCTGTAGCATTCATCCGGTTTACTCCTCCTTTCCGGCTTCTTCTTTTTCTTCAGACTTCTGACCTTCTGCTTTTTCCAGCTTTTCCAGTCTCTCCTGGAAGATTCCGATACCCTTAACGATACCGTCGATGATGGCCTGAGGTCTTGCGGCACAACCCGGAACATATACGTCAACGGGGATCACCTGATCCGCACCGCCTAAAATGTTGTAGCAATCTTTGAACACACCGCCGGTGCAGGCACAAACGCCGACTGCAACGACTACCTTCGGATCAGACATCTGATCATAAAGCTGCTTTACTATAGGTGCATTCTGAGTATTTATTCCTCCGGTTACCAACAGGATATCTGCCTGCATGGGATCGCCGGTATTGATGATTCCGAAACGCTCTGCATCATAGACAGGTGTCAGGCAGGCAAGGACTTCAATGTCACAGCCGTTGCAGCTTGATCCGTCATAATGCATGACCCACGGAGATCTTGTGATGTTATACATATCTTTTTCCTTCCTTTTTATTCTGACCTGTTATCTAAAGATGTAAACTAACGCAAGGAGGTTTGCACCTGCTGCGATAATGGTTACCATCCAAGAAAGCTTTATCATCTTGTCTGCTTTCATTCTTGCACAACAGTTATCAATGAGCAGCTCCAGGAAATATACGAGGAATGCCACAACAATTGCAACAGGAATGCTGATAGGATTCTTGTTGACGATAAAGAGTGCGACCATACCCATTAAGAAAACTGTCTCGTACCATTCAGCCAAAGTAAATACGGCAAAATTCTTTGCACCTATCTCAGCTGTGATACCTCTAACTATCTCCTGATTGGGATGATGAGAAGTACTGATATCGAAAGGTGATTTTCTCATCTTGATAGTAAGGATAAAAATGAATGCAACAAACATTCCGGGAAGATATGCGATGGGGCTGATGTCACCATTGATGATATCCGCCGTCTCAAAGCTTCCTCTTACCATATAGAATCCTACGCAGGTAAGTAAAACACAGGGTTCATAAGCTATCATCTGAAGGAGCTCTCTTGTTGCACCTATTGTTGAGTAAGGTGAACCTGTAACTGTTGCCGCAAAGTAAAGGAACATTACGGCAGTTGAAAGGATGAACATACTCATTAACAGATCCATTCCAAGGAAGATCATTCCTCCGGTGAGGATCACGAAGAAGAGATAGCTCATCATCAGAAAGTTCTGTGAAGGAGCCACATGAATGGGATCCTTATGAAGAAGCTTTCCTAAATCATAAAAAGGCTGAAGTATAGGGGGTCCTACTCTTCTCTGCATTCTTGCCGAGATCTTTCTTCCTATACCATCGAGCAAACCTCCGAGGATCGGAGCGAGAACTACATAGCATACAGCTACGATGATCTTAATAGTCATTTCATTCATCCGAGCATACCTCCGATCATAGATCCGCCCAGTATGCAGGCTATCACAAGAAGGATTATTGTTGCGATAAACTGGCAGGGCTTCATAAGCCTCTCTATGCTGAGCATCTTTTCATAATAATAATTGGACATCCAGAGGATCTTCTCTTCACCGAAGGAATCAACGAATCCGTTATTCTTTCCGGTATTGATACCTCCCATGTATGCAAGCTTCTGTGTTGATTCCTCGCCCTTTCCTGAAAAATACATAACGAGAGGAATAAGGAATACCAGTAAGAGCATTCCAACCAGGATATAAAGCGTTGACTGAGGAATAGCAGCTATACCTGTTGTGTTTCCGATCATTTCAACATTAGCGACCATAGGGTCAACATAGAATGTGGAGATCATAGGGAAGAAAACAACCATTAATATCATGGTTATCATATGGATCCAGAAGGAAACATACTCTCCCATGTGTGTTACATCCTTAACCTCTTTCTTCTTATGAGGATGAGCAATGAGCTTACCCATGATCTTGCCCCAATAGAAGCTGGTCAATGCACTACCAAATACGATGAATATTACGATAAGCGCATGTCTGTCATCCGTCATTCCCTTTAATGCCGACCACTTGGAAATAAGCATTCCGAAGGGAGCAAGGAACATTCCTGTTATACCGATAAAAAGGAACATCGCATGCTTGGGCAGTGTGTAGAGCAGGCCATGGAAGTCTTCTACATCACGGCTGTGAAGTGAATTTTCCGTAGCACCTACTACCTGGAAAAGCATGGACTTTGATACAGCGTGGAAAAGCATCAGGAAGACACATGCCCATACAGTCTCGGGAGTACCAATACCTGCGCAGGCAACCATCAGTCCGAGGTTTGAAATCGTTGACATTGCGAGAACCTTTTTCGCATCGCTCTGGGAAATTGCCATGAATGATGTGGAAAGGAAAGTGAATGCTCCAATAAAAGCTATGAACATTCCAACAACATTTCCCTTCATTAAGGGAGCAAGTCTTATAAGAACATAAATACCTGCCTTAACCATGGTTGCCGAATGAAGCAATGTCGAAGAAGGTGTGGGCGCAACCATCGCTCCGAGAAGCCAGGTTGAGAAAGGCATCTGAGCCGACTTTGTAAGAGCAGCGAAAGCAATAAGTGCGATCGGAATATATAAAGCAACTCCAAACATCTGATTGGAATACTGTCCTATCATCTGGATCGTGCTTAATACTTCTCTTGCCGAAAAAGTTCCCAATAAAGAATGGAAGAAGATAACTCCGGCAACCAGCGCAACTCCTCCCAACAGGTTCATCCAAAGTGCTCTGAAAGAATTATTGATTGCTTCCTCACTTCTTGTATATCCGATAAGAAGGAATGAGCATACGCTTGTACACTCCCAGAAAAAGACAAGCCATGTCAGACTCGCACAGGTTACGAAACCGAACATCGCACCCATGAACATAAAAAGAAGTGCAAGGAAATAATTTCTTCTGTCCTGCACTTCTTTATGATGGTTATGATATCCTTCCATGTAACCTACTGCGTAAATAATAATAAGACTTCCTACGGCGCCGACTAAAAGCACCATGATCATTGCAAGTCTGTCAAGAAAAATATGAGCAATGTTTTCTTTCGCAGCAGTTTCTTCTATATAAATAATAGCAGCTGTGGGGATTATGGAAAGAAGACTTATCCAATACTTCTTATACTTGAAGCAAAGGAAAGTAACTACCAATGCCAAAAGGATCTCTCCTCCCAGTATCACATAATCCGCAATCTCTGTATTTACATACAGCTCTTCTGTCACGCTGAATCCGATCTTAATTCCTCTTGCCACAAAAAAAGCGACTGAGGTGAAAAATATCACCACAGCACCTATACGGGCAATTGCGTTTCCGATCTTACTCTTTCCTGAAAAAAGAAGAAACAGTGATATCAGAAACGGAAAACAGATCAGAAAGGGTACTGCAAAATCTAACATTTTAAAACCTCCTGATTTTTTTCCTCGGCGGCATACTCCGCCTTTATTGTACATTTCAGTTTACACTTTAATTGTTCCTTAGTAAAGGATTTACAGCATCTCACACGCTTTGTATTTGATTTAGTACACTTTTTTAGGACATCGTTTTCTTTACTTTGAGTTCTATAATTTCTATAATAAAAATATGCATGAAATGAGCTATGTGGTCAGGGTTGTCAATCTTGCTCTTAAGAAAAAAGAAGAACAGGGTTGCAGGGAGATAGAGAAGGTTGTGATTCAGATCGGTCAGATGGTCGGAGTCGAACCTTATTATATGAAGAAATACTATCTTGAGGCAGTAAAAGGTACCGAATTGGAAGGATCGGATATTGAATGTGAGATCCTCCCCGTTATCGCCAAATGCGAACAATGCGGTTTGGAATATCATCCTGACAAAAGTAACGATTACATGTGTCCCGGATGTGGTAGTGGAGCTGCCAAAACAGTGCAGGGAAGAGAGTTTATCTTAAAAGAGATCCACGCTCTGTGCTAGTTTGGTTATAACAGGGATGTTTTTACGGTATATCGCTCCAAAAGGCCATAAATAAAGGGTTTAGAGGATTGGTTTCTGTATTACATAAAATACCTTTTATAATATTTCTATCTTATTTGTATACTTTAATAACGAAGGGAGTTTTTTATGGCTGAAGTAAAGATAATCGATCTCAAAGCGAATGTTTTGGAAGATAATGATATTCTGGCAGCAAAAACACGTGCACGTCTCAAAGGAGAAAGAACTTTTCTTCTCAATCTGATGAGTGCACCCGGTTCCGGTAAGACTACTACTCTTACAAGACTTATTGAAGCAGTAAAAGATGATCTCAAGATAGCAGTAATGGAAGCTGATATCGATTCCGATGTTGATGCAAAAAGGATCATCGAAGCAGGGGCAGATGCTATCCAGCTTCATACCGGTGGTATGTGTCATCTTGATGCCGATATGACAACTCAGGGTTTGGATTCCATCAGATCAAGAAGATATGATCTGGTCGTACTCGAAAATGTAGGTAATCTCGTATGTCCGGCCGAATTTGATACCGGTGCTACAAAGAATGCCATGATCCTCTCCGTACCTGAGGGTGATGATAAACCTTTAAAATATCCCCTCATGTTTCAGGTAGCAGATGTAGTTATCATCAATAAAACCGATGTAATGCCTTATTTTGATTTTGATATGGAAAAAGCTAAAGCTAATATTGAAATGAGACATCCCGGTATCGAAGTGATCCCCATCTGTGCAAAAACCGGTGAAGGTATTGATAAGTTGGCAGATTGGATCAGAAAAGAATTTGATAAGATCTGCACCGAAGACGATGCTTAACATAAATTCATTATTTAAATTTAGAAAGACCCTGTCGATATTTCATCGACAGGGTCTTTTTTCACGTGAAACTCTTTTTTTATTATTTTACTTTATCATTATCACCGTACAGTTATCGTCTGCCCAGGTCTTTGCGACTTCCTTTAATATTCCGTCAGCCCTATCCGGATAATCTTTAAATAATTTTGCCAGAGTATCATTCAAAAGCATGTCCGTTATACCATCCGAACTGATAAAGATCATATCATCATCCGATAACTTTATTTCTTCTCCCAATCTTATCTTATCATCAATATTTCCAAGAAATGCAGTTAATACATGCCATAATCCGGTTGCTCTCGCATATTCCTCATCCATTAATCCCTGATCCATCCAAACCTGGGCCTGTGTATCATCCTTTGATAACATTTCAAGTTTATTTTCCGATGATCTCCATCTGTAAATTCTGCTGTCGCCCAGCCAGAATGGTATCAGAGTTTCTTCATTAATATATACGCCCGCACAGGTTGAACCACAGTAAAGATCTTCCTGTTCTTTTTCCTTCATATAAGAAGAAATATCTTCCGTAGTTTTGATCCTGAATTCTTCCAGGTATTCTTTCAGTCCCTCCGTTTCTTTTACATCAGGCAGTTTATCCTTCATAAGCTGCATATTTTTAGATGCAAAAAGAGATGCCACTTCCCCGTGAGCCTCTCCACCCATTCCATCAAAAACCACGCAAATGTAGGGCTCCTCTTTTGGGCACTCCATCTCTCCCTCCGAGAAATCCTTTGATCCTTCATTTATGGCTCCGCAGATATAATAATTATCCTGATTTTCGTTTCGACCGGAACTTTTTTCAGAGAAATACTTAATTCTTTTCACTGACTTTGAATACCGCAACTCCCAATGCGCCCGGTCCGGTATGTATAGCCAGACTCGGTGCTACCTGTCCTGCATTTCTTATTTTTGCATTTGGAAATTTTGATCTCAGGATATGCTTAAGCATGATTCCTTCTTCTTCATTTCCACCATTTTTTACAGCTATCCAGATATTGTCATCACGTGCAAATCTGGCCACTTCATCGATAATTTTTTGTTTTCCGAATTTGTTGCCTCTCATTTTAGCAACAGTCTTTAATACTCCGTTTTCGTCGATGGTTATCACGGGTTTAAGCTTTAGGGCATCACCCAGAAAACTAGCTACAGATCCTATCCTTCCACCACGCTGGAGATATTTTAAAGTATCAAGGTAGAAATAAAATGCGCTGTTTTCGATCTTCTTTGAAAGCTCCTGGGTAAGATCGATAAATTTCATTCCTTCTTTTAGTTTATTAGCCGCCCATATTGCAAAAAATCCGGATCCGTAACTTAGATTCTTCGTATCAAAAACGAAAACATTTAGATCATCATATTCTTCCGCTGCAAGTCTTGCCGCATTATAAGTACCTGACATTTTTGAAGAAATGCATATTACGATTAAATTTTCATAACCTTCCTTCTGCTTTTCTTCATATACTTTCATTATCTCATCAATGGAAGGTGTGGATGTTGTAGGAAACTCATCCGGAAATCTTTCATATATTGTTGTGGCTTCTATATCTATTCCATCCCTGTAATCCTTCTCCGGATATATCACTCTGAGGGGTACTACTGTGATATCATACTTTTCAAGTTCATCCTTTGGAATATCACATCCCGAGTCAACTATTATTGCTGTCTTTTGCTGATTCATTTTATACCTCCGTTTGTTCTTTATTTTAACACATAGACTAACCTGTCTGTGTACAAAATAATATGAGATTATTTTTTCTGTCACATGATTCTCCGATTTTACTTCTTTTTATATTTCTTTTGTTTGTATTGTTTCTTTTTCTTATTTTGTATTTTAGGTTTAATATTAGATTTAATTTTTATTCCGTTTTAGTTTTCTTTTCTCGTAATTCTTCTATTTTATTTATATGATCTCATATTTTTATGATCGTAAAGATTTCTTTACTGATCCATATCTTGATTTTTTTCTTCTTGAATTTTTCTCTATCTTCTTCTTTTTGTCTTATTATTTATTTTTCTAAACCGGTCCTATATTATATAGAAGATTTTCGTTTATTATCCAAGAAATGTTCTTCTCTATATATATAACATTTTCATATTTTTTCTTCTGGTCCATGTCGCTTATTTTGTTTCATCAGGTATAGTTTAAAGATCAAAGTATATATATTTTTGCAGTAATAACAAACCACTATTTATTTGATTTTATTTCAATAGACTGTACAATCATTTATATGAGTTTTCAGATTTGACAGTTCATCTGATCCACTTCATTTATCACGGATCCTAACTATCTTAGGGTTTATCATATATCAATTACATGTTTCACGTGAAACATTTTTTATAATTAATTTGTAACCACAAAATATTGTCAGACTATGTTTCACGTGAAACATAATATTGTAAAATCTCGTGAAACAAATTTCAAGGGCTTATAAAACATGCGATTGTTTCATTTAACACTTGAAATTTGTGTTAAGTAGTTAGAAAATGAAAAAGTATTAACATAAATGGAGGATCTGATGGAAAAAGAAACCAAGATCATAGCAATTGCAAACCAAAAGGGTGGCGTAGGAAAAACAACGACGGCTATAAATCTCACAGCCGCTCTGGCAGAGAAAGGGAAGAAAGTACTTCTCATAGATATCGATCCCCAGGGTAATTCGACAACAGGTTACGGTATCGAGAAGAATGATCCTGACAAAGAGGACTTTACCATCTATGCAGTTTTATTAAATGACTGCTCTATCGGTGAAGCCGTAATAAAGGATGTGGTTCCGGGAGTATCCATCATACCTTCAAATGCAAATCTTGCAGGAGCCGAGATAGAACTTACCAAGTTTGATAGCAGAGAATTTATTCTTAAGAATGAACTTGAATATATAAAGTATAATTACGATTATATTTTTATTGATTGTCCTCCTTCACTCAATACTCTGACACTGAATGCTCTTTGTGCTGCCAATTCGATACTTGTTCCTATCCAGTGTGAGTATCTTGCTCTTGAAGGATTAAGTGATCTGATACAGACTGTTAATCTTGTAAGAGAAAATCTGAATCCTGTTCTTGATCTCGAAGGAATAGTTCTTACCATGTATGACTCAAGAACATCTCTTGCACAACAGGTATCCGATGATGTTCGAGCAACATTTCCGGATAAAACATATAATACAATGATTCCCAGAAATGTAAGATTATCTGAAGCTCCTTCATTTGGAAAACCCATAACAAGTTATGATCCGAAATCAACAGGAGCCGAAGCTTACAGAAAACTTGCAGATGAATTTATTCTTGCAAATAATTAAACATGATCATTTACCCATGCAGAATTTGGAGAAGATTTCGTTCACGAGATCTTCTCCTGTTTCTTCTCCGATGATCATACCGAGATGACGGTATGCATCCATCAGATCTACAGTAAAGAAATCTTCTTCCATTCCATCATCAATACTCTTTTCCACATTAAGCAAAGATTCTTTTGCAGATTTCAATTCCTGAAAATGTCTGAGATTTGTAACTATAACTTCGTCATTTAATTGATTTCCTTCGGAAACAAATTTACTATCAAGTATCTTTTCAAGTTCATCAATACCATTTCCATCTTTTAAAGATATCCTCAAAATTGGAATATTGTGGTTATTGTTTATGAAAATGTTTATATCCTCTTCTGAAACAGCCTGATCAAGATCTGTCTTGTTAAAAAGTATAATCGTGTTTTTATCTTTTATTATACTTATGATCCTCTGATCATTCTCATCTAATGGAACAGAAGAATCTATCACATATAAAACAAGATCTGCTTCTTCTGAAATTTCCAGAGCTTTTTCCACTCCTATCTTTTCAACAATATCTTCCGTATTTCTGATCCCGGCTGTATCTATCAGATTAAGTTGAAGTGAACCGATCCTCACAGATTCTTCTATTGCATCTCTGGTGGTTCCGGCTATATCCGTTACAATAGCACTTTCATGTCCTGATAAAAAATTCAGTAATGAAGATTTTCCTGCATTTGGTTTTCCGAGTATTGCAGTTTTTATTCCTTCTTTCATGATCCTTCCGTTTTCATAAGAATCTATCATAGAAGAAATAATATTTAAAAAATCATTTATTTTAATTTTTAATTTTTCAGGATACCCTGTAAGATCAAAATGTTCAGGATCATCCAATGCAGATTCGATATAAGCAGATTCATAAATAATCTGTTTTCTGATATTTACAATTTTTTCTTTAAGATTTCCGGATAACTGTTTCATGGAATTATCCGCAGCATACTTATTATGTGATGAGATCAGATCCATGACAGCTTCTGCTTCTGACAGATCCATTCTCCCATTTAGAAATGCCCTCTTTGTAAATTCACCGGGTTCGGCAAGTCTTGCTCCGTTTTCAATAATGATCTGAAGAACTCTGTTTAATAAATATAATCCTCCATGACAATTTATCTCAACAGTATCTTCTCCCGTATAACTGTGAGGAGCTCTCATCACTGAAGCAAGGACTTCATCTGTCTTTCTGTTATTTTCAAAAATATAACCATGATTTATCGTATTCGATTTCATATCGGAAATCTTTTTTCCTGATCCTGTACGAAAAATCTTATCCGCAACTTCAAAAACATCAGGACCGCTTATTCTGATAATACCAATTCCGGCCTGAGTCATACCGGTTGCGATGGCAGCTATAGTATCTGAGCTGTTAAATGATTCTGTCATAATAATCCTCTATGCCGAAGCAATTATAATAAAAACTAATTTTTTCACTGATATTCTTTATCGATAATCCTTATAACACATAATACATCAGGGAGTCAAAAAAATCATAAAAAAACCGACCCTGTTTTCAGAGTCGATTTTTAGATCAAACGATCAGAAATATTTTAACTATCAGTGAGCGTTCTTTAATGTTACAACAACTTTTCTGAAAGGCTCTTCTCCTTCGGAATGAGTTGTTACATATCTGTCATTCTGAAGTGCTGAATGGATGATCCTTCTTTCATAAGGATTCATGGGTTCAAGTGAAACAGATCTTCTGCTTCTCTTAACCTTGAATGCAATATTCTTGGCAAGTTTTTCAAGAGTATCTTTTCTGCGAGCACGATAATCTTCCGTATCAACTTTTACTCGAACATAATCTTCCATGCTCTTATTTACAACTAAGCTTGTAAGATACTGAACAGAATCAAGTGTCTGTCCGCGCTTACCGATGAGCAGTCCCATCTCTTCACCTTCAAGATTAATATTGAGAGTATACTCCTCATCAAATGAAGCACTGATCTTGATATCAGTATTCATTGCTGCAAAAAGATCCGTTAAGAATTTTTCTGCTTCCTTTACAAGTCTTTCCTGATTTTCGGGAGAAACAGGCTTTACAGGTTTTGAAGGTTCACGCTCTGCAACGGGTGCGCTTGATTCTTCTCTTCTTGATCTGTTTCTTCCTCTCTTCGCATCACGCATTTCTCTTTCACGTCTGCGATTTTCCTTGATTTCTTCCTCATCATGCTCTTCGAGAACATTCTTTTCTCTGAGCATTGCAACTCTTTCTTCGTTGGCTTTTTTTTCAGCTTCTTTTGCTGCAGCTTCTTCAGCAGCCTTTCTGTCGTCTTCTTCTTTTTTAGCAGCATCCTTCAATGCATTAGCTTCAGCCTGCTTGGACTCGAGTTCCTTAAATGATTCTTCTTTTACACGTGCTCTTATACAAGCATTCTTTGCACCAATGCCAATGAATCCGTTTGATCCTTCTGTTACTACTTCATAATCAAGACGATCACTTGTAACACTGAATGTCATGCAGGCATCTGTTATACAATCATCAACTGTCTTTGCCGAAAACTCTCTATAATCCGCCATGTTTCCCTCCATGATAAGTAGATTATTTACTCTGATTTTTTCCCGCTGTTATTTCTTTCATTATACTGCTTGACCATAGAAGCCTTTGCTGCCAGACTTCCGGGCTTTGAAGCATTTTTATTATAATACTCTGTTGATTCTTTTATATTCTTATCAATCCTTGCTTTTTTCGCTGTTTCACTTTCAACAGGAGCAGATCCAACATTTTTAGCATTGATCTTAGCATTAGAAGAAATCTGTTCTACGGGAAGACCGTTCTTACGACGCTTCTCATTAGCCTTCTCAACATTATTCTTGATCATTGCATCAATGTCGATCTTATCAAGTTTTTTATTAACAACAACCTGAATGATGGAACGTACAACTGAACCTGTGATCCAGTAAATTCCCATACCGATAGGAAGTGTAAAACAAAATACCGCTGACATAAGAGGCATAACCGTATTCATTGTCTTCATTGAAGACATCATGGGATTCTCCTCTTCAGCCTTTTTGTTGGACTGTTCGGGCTGGGGCATAAGCTTGGTATTAATCCACTGCGTAAGTGCCGAAAGAACAGGGATCATCAATACTCCAATGATAAGAGCCCAATTTCTTGTATCGGATGCCCATTCACTTTTAAGAACAAAGCTGGGAGTAAGTCCGATATTAAGTCCCAGAAAATGATTATATTTTCCGAGTTCTGTTGAAGCATCGTTAACCTGATTTACAAGATTTGGAAATTTTTCAGCTACTCTTTCCCACTCAACTGTAGATGCTCTGTTTAAGATATCTATAACAGTATTTTCAGTATGCTGAATACCTTCTGCAGTTCTTGTTCCGAAAAGATCATTCGTAAACTGCTTCTGATAATAACCATATCCGCTGAAGTCCTTGAAAAATTCAGTAAGTGTTTCCTTATCGGAAGAACTTACTATATTGGTAACAAGCGGATAGAATACATTTCTGATCCTGCCAACATATGCAGGCATGTTATAGATAACACGGTATAAAGACCAAAGGATAGGAAGCTGAATTAAAAGCTGGATACAGCTTCCGGAAGGATTAACCCCGTATTTCTGATATACAAGCTTTGTTTCCTCATTCATTTTCATCATGGAATCCTGATCGGTCTTTCCCTGATATTTATTTCGGATAGCCTGTAATTCCGGATTCATTTTATTGGAAAGCTTAGAAAACTTCTGCTGCTTAACGGTAAGAGGCAGAAGAAGTAAATAAATAATGACAGTCATTATTATGATGGCAGCACCGGCACTGGGATAATCTGTAAATAATCCGAGGAACCAGAAGATACCTTCAAGAATCTTTCCTAATATAAATGAAAACGGACGTGTTATTACGTTTGTATTTTGTGTAAGAAGCATTGATGTCAATGTATTATCCTCACATTTCTACTTTATTTTCCGCTGTATCTGCTTTTGATCTTTATATTATGAAGAGAAAGACTCTCCGGAACAGGATCATATCCGCCTTTTGAAAAGGGATTGCATCTCAAAATTCTATAAAACGCCAAAAAGCCCCCCTTAAAAGCACCATGTTTCTTTACAGCTTCCAAACCGTATTCTGAACAAGTCGGATAATACGGACATTTAGTGCTTTTCAAAGGAGACAGATATTTCCTGTACAAATTGATCAAAGCGATCAGCACATATTTCACTTTCTACGCCCTTGTTATATGATGAAGCTTTGCCAGATGCAACAATGCACTTTCCGTTTCGGCATATGTAGCGCCGACAGCATTCTGCTTAACCACGACGACGATGTCCAAACCACTATTGAACACTGCTTCATTTCGTCTGTAATTTTCTTTGATCAGTCTTTTCAGCCTGTGTCTTACGACACTGTTACCTGTTTTTTTGCTGACAGAGACTCCGAGGCGATTACGTTCGGTCCCGTTTTCTGACACATACATGACAAACAGTCTGTTTGCCATCTTTTTTCCCGAACGATAGACGGATCTGAAATCCTCATTTTTCTTTAAGCCTTCAGAAAACTCCATCCTTTTCTTCCTTCAAATAAAAAGGTCACCCTTTTGTGGCGACCCTTAAGCTGATAAAACCTTTCTTCCTTTTCTTCTTCTTGCTGCAAGCACCTTTCTTCCACCGGGAGTACTCATTCTTGCACGGAAGCCATGAACTTTGGATCTCTGTCTGTTCTTGGGCTGGAATGTCATCTTCATGATCAGAACACCTCTCTTTCCTATTAAATTTTGTATTGCGGATATAAGTTCCGCAGATAGAATTCTACTTAAATGTCAGAAAACATCAAGTGAGATTATATAATAAAGAAAACCCGTCCGTCAAGCATTTTTAAAGGTTTCAGGGCTATTCGTGTGCTTCAAAAAATACTTTTACACAAATTTTATTTTACGTTTCTACATATGGTAGAGTTATAAAACAAATTTACACAATATGTGGATTTTGATAACAGGTATAACCCTATGTAATAAATTTACATAAATTTTTCCACACATTGTGATTAAATTGTTGATAAATGGTTATAATTATTCTCAAACCCTTATTTTAAGGCTTTTTTTAACCCATTTTTTTGGTTTATTATCTATTAACACAAATAACCTGTTAACTTGAATAACATAATATGTTAATCAATTATCAACAAAATTATCCACTTATCCACAAATATTTATAACCACCGTGTGTTTGAAATTACTTCTGTAATGCTTTATAGTAGTATCTGCCCGTAAAGTTAATAAGCTTTACTTAAGGGATAAATACTGAAAGGAATATCTTTTACATGAATCCTATAGAAGAACAGTGGGAAAATATAAAAGACATTATCAGGGAAGAAAATGAGCTTCCCAATATTGCTTATAAGGTATGGATAAAGCCTCTGCGTTTCTATAAATGTGAAGATCTGGATCTTACGATAATGGTACCAAAGGGAAATCGAGGTATCCTTGAATATTGTAAAATCAGTCAGTATGACGTTCTCTTTGAGGATGCTCTTTTTAAGCTTACCAATAAGCATTATAAAGTATCCTTTATAGATGAAGAAAATACCCCTGAAAGCATAGAAGATGAAACAGTTTCTTCTAATATATATTCTTCAAATGAAGCAGATAATCCAAACGAGGTTTATACGGGTTCTTCTTCTAATCTTAATCCTAAATACAGGTTTGAAAATTATGTTACAGATCCCCGTAACTCCATGACAATGTCAGCATGTCTGAGAGTTGCAGAAGCACCGGGTCAGGACTTCAGTTACAATCCCCTCTTTATATATGGAGGATCCGGTCTCGGCAAGACCCATCTGATGAATGCCATAGGTCATTATATCATTGATAACAGTAATCTTAAGGTTTTATATGTTACTTCAGAGCAGTTTACTAATGAAGTAATAGAATCTATCCGTCTCGGACAGTCGGGATCTTCATCAGCAATGACGAGACTCAGAGATAAATATCGTAATATCGACGTACTTTTGATAGATGATATTCAGTTCTTAATAGGAAAGCCTTCAACCCAGGAGGAGTTCTTTAATACATTCAATGCTCTTTTAAACAGTGGAAAATCTATCGTCATCACCTCCGACAAGCATCCTAAGCTTATGAAAGAGCTTGATGAAAGATATCGTTCCCGTTTCAATCAGGGTCTTGTTGTTGATGTTCAACCCCCTAACTATGAAACCAGAATGGCTATCATTAAAAAATATGCAGAAACCATGAATGTCAACGTATCATATGACATCATCGATTATATTGCCAAGAATATCCAGTCAAATGTCCGTGAGATAGAAGGAGCATTCAATCTCATATATGCAAGAATGAAAATGAATGAATCCGAGTCCATTACATTGGAAACAGCCAGGGAGATCCTTAAAGATACCATTTCTCCTGACAGACCCTCCATTGTAACTCCTTCTATTATATTAGAAGCAGTTTCAAAATATTATAATGTAACCTCTTCTGACATAACATCTAAGAAGAGAAATGCAGAAATAGTCCTTCCCAGACAGATATTTATGTATCTTTGCAGAAATATGACTGATACAACTCTGCAGGGAATAGCTACCCTACTCGATAAGAAGGACCATTCAACTGTTCTTCATGGATGTAAAAAGATAGAAGACGAGATTAAGATAAACCAGGAACTTAGGGAAACCATAGATCTCATAAAGAGCAATATAATAGCTTCATAAACTGTTAAATCATAAATATCCACAAATTGTGGATAACTTTGTTAAATTTCCATTTAAAACACTGTGGTTTATTTGTGAGTTGCTTGTTATAAATTTTCTTTTTTTCTTTTAAGAGCCCTCACGCTTAAAATAAGCCACTTTTTATTTCAAAGATAGCCCCCCTCTAATCACAAGTTATTCTTTTCATTTTAAGCCTAATTTAGTATAATAAATGCGGTTGTCCACTTATGAACCGCCATTATTACTATTATTACTAAAATAATATAATAATGATGATGCGGATCCCGCATTTTTTTATTATCGAAATTATTGTGCATAAACAAAAAGGAGACGTATTTTATGAAAATAACTTGTTCTAAACAGTCCCTTACCAACGGAATAGGCATTGTATCCCGTGCAGTACCTGTAAATACAACTATGCCTATTTTGAAATATATTCTTATCAATGCTGCAGGAGGAGAGATCAGACTTACTGCCAATGATACAGATCTGGGAATAGAAACAGTTATAGAAGGAGTTATAGAGACTTCAGGTATAGCTGCCATTGAAGCATCTGTTCTTTCAGAAGCTGTAAGAAAGATGCCTGACGGAGATATCCATATTGATATAAACGAAAAGGATTATACGGTTCATCTTACATGTGATACCGAAAAAATAGATTTTCAGATTACCGGAACATCCGGAGATGATTTTACTTATCTTCCTGAGATAGAAAAAAAGGAGCCTGTTGAGATTTCTATGCTTGCATTTAAGGATATGGTCAGACAGACGGCCTTCTCTCTCAATGCAAATAATGAAAATAACAGGACAACAACAGGTTTCGATATGATCATCTACGGTGATTATATGAGACTTACGACTTTGGATGGTCACAGAGTTTCCATCAGAAATGTTGATTTCGGAAAAGAATACGAGAAGCAGGAAGTAATAATTCCCGGAAAGACTCTCAAAGAAATAAGCGCAATTATTCCTTCAGATGCTGAAAAATTCGTAAGCATTTATATCACAGATAATCATATAAGTTTCGAATTCGATAATACTGTTGTTGTATCCAGACTTATTGACGGAGAATATATTAATGTCGATAAGATGATAACTTCTGAATACAAGACAAAGGTTGTTATAGATAAAAAGCGTCTTGCAAACAGTATAGACAGATCTCTTTTCTTCTCAAAAGAAGGAAATAAGAAGCCTATAGTAGTTGATATTAAAGAAGGTGTACTTAATATTCAGATAAAGTCATCAACAGGCGGACTTAATGAGGATATTGAGATTGAAAAGGAAGGAAATGATCTTACTATAGGTTTCAATCCAAAGTTTGTACTTGATGCACTTAAAGCAATTGATGACGATGAAGTAACACTCTACTTCATCAATTCCATTTCTCCTGTTTATATAAAGGACGAGAAGGAAACATATATATATATGATACTGCCTATCAATCTTTCATAAAATGGAAAATATCAGAATTAAAGACGAATATATAAAACTCGGACAGGCAATGAAACTTGCCGGTATAGTAAGCGAAGGTGTGGAAGCAAAGTTCATGATACAGGATGGTATCGTGAAAGTTAACGGAGAAGTCTGCACTATGCGCGGAAAGAAACTATACGAAAATGATATATTTGATGTTAACGGTATAACAGTAAAAGTAACAAAATGATAGTTAAGTCCCTTGAACTTGAAAATTTCAGAAATTATAAAAAGCTGAAAATAGATTTTGATAAGGGTGTTAATATCTTATACGGTGATAATGCCCAGGGAAAGACAAATATACTCGAAGCTTTATATATTTCGGCTACAACAAAGTCTCATAAAGGTTCAAAAGATAAAGATGTTATAAATTTTGAATCGGATGAAGGACATATAAAGACGATACTTGATAAGCAGGGAATGGAAAGCAGGATAGATATGCATCTGCGCCGTTCCAAAGCAAAAGGTATTGCGATCGATAAAGTAAGGATAAAAAAAATATCCGAGCTTTTGGGACTTATGAATGTTGTATTTTTTTCTCCGGAAGATATGGGAATAATAAAAAATGCTCCCGCCGAGAGAAGAAAATTTGCAGATATGGAATTGTGCCAGCTTGACCCTATATATCTGTACAATCTAAATAATTACAACAAGATAATAAATCAGCGTAATGATATTTTAAAAGAAATCAATTTCAAGCCCGATTACAGAGGAATGCTTGATATTTATGACAGTCAGTTGTTGTCATACGGTAAAAAAGTTATAGAGAGAAGAAGACAGTTTACCGAAGAATTAAACAATATCATTTATTCAATACATAAAGACCTTTCGGGCGGAAGAGAAGAGATAAAGATCCAATATGTTCCCCAAACTTCGGAAGAAGACATGGAGGAAAAGTTAAAGAAAAATACCGAAAGAGACATAAGGATGAAGATGACATCCGTTGGACCTCACAGAGATGATTTTGCTTTTATTTCAAACGGAATAGATGTCAGAACTTACGGATCTCAGGGCCAACAACGTACTGCAGCTCTTTCCCTTAAGCTTTCGGAAATAGAACTTGTTAAGAAAACTGCAAAAGAAAATCCGATACTTCTTCTTGATGATGTTTTATCGGAGCTTGACAGTAACAGGCAGACGCAGCTTTTAAACAGCATAGGTGATATACAGACGATAATAACATGTACCGGTCTTGATGATTTTGTAAATAACAGATTTGAAATAGATAAGATTTACAAAGTTACTAACGGAACAGTAAGCAGCGAGAATTAAAAGAGGTTTTAATGAGCGAAGATATGAATGAAATGAACGTAGATCAGGAGAACATCGATAAAGAAGGAAGATCGGTTCTTGAAAGTATCAACAATATGCCTTCCTCTCCAAAAGATGATGAAGAAAAAGAGAGAGAGAATGCTGCGGAAATAGAGTCTGAACATGTTACAGAAGAGTATGGTGCAGATCAGATACAGATACTTGAAGGACTTGAAGCTGTAAGAAAACGTCCCGGTATGTATATCGGAACCACCTCCATCAGAGGTCTTCATCATCTTGTTTATGAGATAGTAGATAACTCTGTAGATGAAGCTCTTGCAGGATATTGTAAAAACATAAACGTTGATATAAATCCCGGTAACTATATAACTGTAGAGGATGATGGAAGAGGTATCCCTGTAGGTATCAACCATAAAGCCGGACTTCCTGCAGTTGAAGTTGTTTTTACGATCCTTCATGCCGGCGGAAAATTCGGCGGTGGAGGATATAAAGTTTCAGGCGGACTTCACGGTGTTGGTGCGTCTGTTGTTAATGCACTTTCAGTATGGCTTGAAGTAGATATATATCACGAAGGTCAGATATATAATCAGAGATATGAGAGAGGAAAAGTATGTTACCCTCTTAAGATCGTTGGAAAATGCGATCCTGAGAAGACAGGAACAAAAGTTACTTTCCTTCCCGATCCCGAAATATTTGAAGATACAGTATATGATTATGACACTCTTAAAAAACGTATGCGTGAAATGGCATTCCTTACAAAGGGACTTCGTATCACACTTACTGATAAGAGAGAAGATGCAGGACATCACTCTGAATCTTTCTTCTATGAAGGAGGTATAAAAGAGTACGTCAGATTCCTTAATGAAGGTACCAAGCCTCTTTATGAGAAGATAATGTACTTTGAAGGAAAGAGTGATGATATATATGTTGAAGTTGCCATGCAGCATAATGACAGCTACAACGAAATGGTTTACGGATATGTAAATAATATCAATACTCCTGAAGGTGGTATGCACGTAGAAGGATTTAAGCGTGCCATCACCAGGATCATCAACGAGTACGGCAAGCAGAAAGAACTCATTAAAAAGAGTGATGAAAGTCTTACCGGTGAAGATATCCGTGAAGGACTTACTACCGTTATCTCTATTAAGATAGCGGATCCTCAGTTTGAAGGACAGACAAAACAAAAGCTCGGTAACTCTGCTGCACGTACTGCAGTAGAGAGAGTTGTAAGTGAACAGCTCACCTATTTCATCGAGCAGAATCCTGATGTTGCCAAGGCAATAGTAGTAAAATCCTTAAATTCACAGAGAGCACGTATTGCTGCACGTAATGCAAGAAATACCATCAGAAGAAAAGATGCACTTGACGGTGCTGCACTTCCCGGAAAGCTTGCAGACTGCTCGGATAAGAATCCTGAAAACTGCGAGATATATATCGTCGAGGGTGATTCCGCCGGAGGCTCTGCAAAGAGCGCAAGATCAAGAGCAACACAGGCTATACTTCCTCTTAGAGGAAAGATCCTTAATGTTGAGAAGGCAAGACCCGACAAGATCCTTGCCAATGCCGAGATCAAAGCAATGATAACTGCATTCGGTACAGGAATCCAGGATGATTTTGATATATCAAAACTTCGCTATAACAAGATCATCATCATGACCGATGCTGATGTGGACGGTGCGCATATTGCAACACTGATGCTCACTTTCCTTTACAGATTTATGCCTGAGCTTATAAGACAGGGACATGTATTCCTTGCACAGCCTCCTCTTTATAAGCTCGAAAAAAATAAAAAAGTCTGGTATGCATATTCGGATGAAGAGCTTGCAACAATATTGAATGAAGTAGGACGTGATCAGAACAATAAGATCCAGCGTTACAAGGGTCTTGGTGAAATGGATGCAGAGCAGCTTTGGGAGACAACAATGGATCCTGAAAAACGTATCCTTCTTCGAGTAAATATGGATGAAGAAAACGAAGCAGAACTCAATATGACTTTCACTACACTTATGGGTGACAGAGTTGAGCCGCGTCGTGAGTTTATCGAAGCAAATGCAAAATACGTTCAGAACCTTGATATCTAAAGAAAAAAAATCTCTGACCGTATCATTTATATCGACATTGATATTTTTCATCGCAGCTCACGGAGCATGTTTTTCCTCCAGGATATATGCGGGAGATTATTTAAATCAGATAATAAAAAATGATGCGGCATGGCAGATAGCACTTGGTAGAGTTTTTCAGCCGATACTGGAATTATTAAGAGGTACGGTCAGTTCTCCATGGTTGATAGGATGTCTGATGTTATTTTGGACATTCCTTTCGGTATATATGACTGCAAAGATTTTTAAGACTGATGATGTGATAGTCATCTGTCTTATCTCAGGAATAGAGACATGCAATATTGTTTATACCGCATCAAATGCAACATTTCTTCCGTGGTCTGATTATTACGCATTTTCTTTATTCTTAAGTATTGCGGCTGCCTTTCTTTCAACACAAAAAGAATGGTGGAAAAAAATATCGGCTCTTGTAATGGTTACTGCCGTATTCGGAATATATCAGGCATATGTGTTTGTATATATAACTATAGTTGCAATGAAGATGTGCCTGGATATCTCTGAGAAAAAAGATATCAGGAAGACTCTTAAAGAAACAGGTATATCAGCGGGATGTTTTATAGTTGCCGGAGTATTATATTTTATCTGTTGGAAGATCCTTCAAAAGAAACTTGGAATATGGACATCTGACAGTTATAACGGACTCGCGGGATTAGGTGATTACGAAGGTTATTCGTTCGCATCACTTATAACAAAAGCATACGGACAGTTCTTTTCATTTTTCTTTGAGCCGCAGACTTTTGTAACTATAGTGTTCCATGAAAGATCATTTTCATTTGTATGGGAATGGATATTAAGGATCATCAATGCAGCGGTATTTATATCTATACCTGCAGGAATGTTTTTCATAAACAGGAAGAATAAAGTAAGTAAGATCACTTACATTATTCAGGCATCTGTGTTGATGGTACTGCCCTTATTGATAAACGGGATATGTATTTTATCAAAGGGAATGGTCCATACACTTATGATATATCCTTACATGTTTATCTATGTGTTATCCATAGTGATCATGGCAAGAACAGGAATAAAAAGAACAGTTCCTTTGATAGCTTTTGCAACAGTCATATGGTGCAGCATCGTTATCTCAAATCAGGTTTACATGAAAAGAAACCTGCAGGAGGAAGCAGCTCAATCACTTATGACAAGAGTTGTTGAACGTAT
The DNA here is from genome assembly GCA_900102065.1 of Lachnospiraceae bacterium XPB1003. GTDB lineage: Bacteria > Bacillota > Clostridia > Lachnospirales > Lachnospiraceae > NK4A136. The sequence goes on from FMVK01000001.1 coordinate 323,107, forward strand.
TGAAGAAACAGAAGGATACAAAGCAGGTGAGACTCCGGTAGCATTTGCAGGATCATTTGTTTTATCACCGCATACAAAACCGATAGAAGGATTCGATGCGATAGAAAATATCTATGGAGTAGGAAATCTTTCATTTACCTATCCCGGACTTGAAAAAAGCTATCTTAAGTATGTGATGAATGAAAATATGAATATCACGGAAGCAGATACGGGAAATGAAGTAATAAAGAATATGCCTGTATTTCCGGAAGAGGGATCGGTAGCATTTAATGAAGGAACACTGATCGTAAAGATATCGGATATTCCCTAACAAGCAGAAATACAAAAAGCTTTTTAACAGCTTCTACGGAGGAAGAGATGGACGATAAGGTTTTTGACAAAATAAATGAAGTGGATATGAAGCAAACGATGGAGAAGTACTACATCGATTACGCCATGAGCGTTATTGCTTCTCGTGCGCTTCCGGATGTAAGAGACGGACTCAAGCCGGTTCAGCGCCGTATCCTCTACTCCATGATAGAGCTTCATAATGAACCTGATAAGCCGCACAGAAAATGTGCCCGTATCGTCGGTGATACGATGGGTAAATATCACCCTCACGGTGATTCATCCATTTACGGTGCATTGGTAAACATGGCGCAGGAATGGAATCTCCGTTATACACTTGTTGACGGTCACGGTAACTTCGGTTCTGTCGATGGTGATGGCGCCGCAGCAATGCGATATACAGAAGCAAGACTTTCAAAGATGTCAATGGAGATGCTCCGCGATATCCAGAAAGATACTGTTAATTTCATACCTAACTTTGATGAGACGGAATCAGAACCTACAGTCCTTCCTGCAAGATTTCCCAATCTTCTTGTAAACGGAACAACAGGTATCGCCGTAGGTATGGCTACGAATATACCTCCTCACAATTTACGTGAAGTAATAAGGGCTGTTGTTAAGATCATTGATAACAGGATTGAAGAAAGCAGAGAGACTTCCATCGACGAAGTTATGAATATAGTGCACGGACCTGATTTTCCTACAGGTGCACAGATCCTCGGAACAAGAGGTATCAAGGAAGCATATCGTACAGGACGAGGCAAAGTACTTATCCGTTCCGTTGCAAATATGGAGACTCTTCCCAACGGCAAGACTCAGATCATAGTTACCGAACTTCCTTATATGGTGAATAAGGCAAACATGATCAAGAAGATAGCAGACCTTGTTAAGGATAAGAAGATAGACGGCATCACAGCTATTCGTGATGAGTCCAACCGTGAAGGAACAAGAGTTGTCATTGAAGTACGCCGCGATGTCAATGCTAATATAGTATTGAAGAAGCTTTACAAGCATACCGATATGCAGACTACTTTCGGTGTTATAAACCTTGCTCTTGTAAATAACGAGCCCAAGGTAATGAACCTTCTTGAACTGCTTGAGTATTACTTAAAGCATCAGGAAGATGTAGTAACAAGAAGGACAAAATACGATCTTAATAAAGCTGAAGAGAGAGATCATATCTTACAGGGATTGCTCATAGCTCTTGATAATATCGATGAAGTCATCAATATCATCAGAAGCAGTCAGAATACTCAGGAAGCAAGACAGAGATTGATCGAAAGATTCGGTCTTTCCGATGCACAGGCCAACGCTATCGTAGAGATGAGACTGAAGGCTCTCACTGGTTTGGAAAGATCCAAGCTTGAAGATGAGCATGCAGCACTCGTTAAGCAGATCGCAGAATGGAAAGCTATTCTTGCAGATGAGAATCTTCTTCTCGGAGTTATCAAGAAAGAGATCACCGAGATCGCAGACAAGTATGGTGACGACAGAAGAACAGCCATCACATATGATGATTCAGAGATCCGTGATGAGGAAATGGTACCCCTTGAGAATACTGTCATTGCAATGACAAGTCTCGGATATATCAAGCGTATGACGGTTGATAATTTCAGAACACAGGGCCGTGGCGGTAAGGGCATAAAGGGAATGACCACCATAGAAGACGACTATATTGAAGATCTTCTGATGACATCAACCCATAACCATATCATGTTCTTTACCAATAAAGGACGTGCATATATGCTTAAAGCATATGAGATCCCTGAGGCGGGAAGAACAGCAAGAGGAACAGCTATAGTTAATCTCTTACAGCTTCAGCCGGAAGAGAAGATTTCAGCTGTTATCCCTATCGGTGAATTTGAAGAAGATAAGAATCTCTTCATGGTAACCAAAAAGGGATTCGTTAAGAAGACAAGTATCATGGACTTCTCTCATATCAGGAAGAACGGTCTCGCAGCTATCACTCTCAGAGAAGACGATGAACTTATAGAAGTTAAGCAGACCAGCGCAGAGACCCATATCTTCATCGTTACAAAGAAGGGCATGTGCATAAGATTCAAAGAGACCGATGTAAGATGCATGGGAAGAACCGCCATGGGTGTCATCGGTATGGATATTGATGATGAAGATGAGATCATAGGAATGCAGCTTGATCACCAGGGCGATTCACTTCTCATTGTTTCCGAGAACGGTATCGGAAAGAGATCCGATCTTGAGGAATTCAAGGTTCAGAGAAGAGGCGGTAAGGGTCTTAAGTGTTACAAGATCACTGAAAAGACAGGAGATGTTGTAGGTGTTAAGGCAGTTACGGATGATCACGAGATAATGATGATCACAACCGCAGGCATCATTATCCAGGTTGGAATGAACGAGATACCTGTTCACGGAAGAATTACTTCAGGCGTAAAGATGATGAACGTGGATGAAGGTGTCAAAGTTGCCAAGATCGCAAAAGTCCGTGAAAAGATAGAAGATGCGGAAGTATCCGAGACTCCTGATGTGAAGCCTGAGGATTACGAGAAAGAAGAATCCGATACTTATATCGATGATGAAGAGGTTATAACAGAAGAAGAAATCACCGAAGAAGATAACGGGGATAATACGGAAGAATAAGAAAGTAATGATAAAATAAGAGAAAGACCGACGGTTATATAACAGACCGTCGGTCTTTTTAATATCAAGAAATAAAAAAACGTTTTTTTTTGGATGCAATATGATAAAATAAACTTGGTGTGTTGTAAATTACAAGGGAATGAACCCCGGGGGTAAAACAATGATCGGTGCTATCATTGGTGATGTAGTCGGTTCCAGATTTGAAAAAGACAACTACAAAGGGAAAGATTTTGAACTTTTTACTGATAAAAGCCGTGCGACAGATGATACGGTTATGACTGTTGCCGTTGCTGCCTCAATCTTAAAGGCCAGACCGGAGTTCACAGAATTTACACCTAAGATAGTTCATTATATGCAGACCTTTGGAAGAAAATATCCAAATGCCGGATACGGTGAGAGATTTTATACATGGCTTTATGATCCCAATCCGAGACCTTATCACAGCTTCGGTAACGGAGCTGCAATGAGAGTAAGCCCTTGTGCTTATGCTGCAAATGATCTTATCAAAGCACTTCAGATAGGTGATCAGGTTACAAGTGTGACTCATGATCATCCCGAAGGAATGAAAGGAGCGGAAGCTGTTATTTCCGCTATAGTCCTTGCAAGAAAAGGAAAGAGCAAGGAAGAGATAAAGAAATATATCAGTGGAAGATATTATCCCATCAACTTTACTCTAGATGAGATAAGAGAAAGCTATACCTTTGATGTAACATGTCAGGGTTCGGTTCCTCAGGCGTTGGAAGCTTTCTTTGAGGCAGAAGATTTTGAAGATGCCATCAGAAACGCAGTTTCCATCGGTGGTGACAGCGATACTATCGCATGTATCACAGGAAGTATTGCGGAAGCATACTTCGGTATACCGGAAGCCCTTGTTGAAAAAGTATATACCTATCTCGACAGCGGTCTCAGAGATGTTATCGAGAATTTTGAAAGCTATTATCCTTCAAACATAATCAAAGCAAAGAAGGAAGAGGACTACGTTTTCGATCTTGCTGTCGATGAAGAAAAAAAAGAAGAACAGCCGGTTATGCAGGGAACACCGGAACAGCCTGTGATCCAAAAGACTGTAAGTAATATCAATATTCCCGTAAATACTGCAAATACGGTTGCCCAGATAATACCGGGACAGCCTCTTCCCGCAGAACATCCGGCAGCGTTCAGACAGACTGTTATACCTACAAATTACAGCGGTCAGCCTCTTCCTCAGATGCAGACCAACAGTCAGAGTATTCAGCAGTATCGCCAGCCGATACCTCCTGCATACAGACAGGGTGTACCTGTTCAGAATGTGCAACAGCCGCAGTTTGTTCATCAGCCTACACCTAATCCTGCTTACGGGACAGGTGCTACACTTCCTTACGGTGGCCAGCAGCCGATACCTCCCGCATATCAGCAGGGTATTCCTGCTCAGTATAATGCTCAGCCCGTCGGAGGTCAGGGACAGGTTCAGCCTGTGATAATACCTTCAGCAACATTCCAGCCTACAAGACTTCCTTTGAGATCAGAGATGGAGAATGTAGCTCCTGATCAGGGCATTATTCCTATTGACGGAAGACCCGAAGCAGTAGCTGCACAGCCCACATCACCGAAGCTTGCTGTTCCCAGAGGTGCAGCAGTTGAGGAACCATCTGCCATCAGAAATCGTGAAGAACTTGCAGCGCTGTTCAATATCTCTCCCGATGCGGAAGAGAAAAAACCTGAGCCGGAAGTAGTTAAGGAAGAACCTAAAATATCAGTGCCGGTACCTACGCCTACACCGATACCCGTACCGACACCGACTCCGGTACCCACACCTGCACCTGCAAGTGTACCGGTACCTGCACCCACGCCTGTTGTGGAAGATGAGTCGGAAGTCAAGCCCTGGATACGTGATAATAAAACCATTCTTTCTGCGGCCAATCCTCTTTTGGGAGCAACACAGCCTAAGACAGAAGCTCCGAAAGCCGCACAGGATGCACCTCAGGGTGGTAATCCCATGCTTGGCATGACAGGTAATGAGAGATTTACTCAGGAGGAGAGACCTGTCGAAGAAGGTACTGCAAACATGGGCAAACTTAATGAGACTTTGTCCATATTTGATAAGGGAGAATATGATATTGACGGCAAGAGAGTCAAGTGTCAGTTAGATAAGACCAGAGCCAGCGCTGCTCAGGTATTTCTTCCCGATGATGTTTCCAAGATAGTCAACATACTTGGCCTTCCTCAGATGAAGGGTATGAACCAGGTAATATACAGATGTGATCCAATGGCTTCTTTCACATCTGCAAGAAAGATATATCTCGACAGCCCGTATATGTTAAACGGCAGATTTGACCGCAAGGTACTTGTCATAAATATGACAAATCCTACGGTACCCGGCGGAAGATCAAGGAATGGAGGAGACGGCAGCGAAGAAGATCTTTGCAGAAAGAGTTCGTTACTCTACTCTCTTGAAAGCCCTGCGGCAGGAACATTCTACGAATACAACATAAACAGAGATACGGGAATGGCGTCTAATGCAATAATACTCAGTCCTGAGGTTGAGGTTATCCGCAATGAAGAAGGCGGATTGCTGGACGAGACCGTAATGGTATCCGTTATGAGCTGCGCCGCACCCAATCTCGCTCTCGGAAGAGAAGGTTTTTCCGACGGAGCATACGTAGGACTTCTTACCCAGAGGATAACCGGTATGGTAAAATGTGCCGCTTACTGGGGTTACCGCAATCTTGTGTTCGGAGCATGGGGATGCGGAGACAATAAGAATGACCCGGCCCTTATAGCAAGCCTTTTCAAGAAAGTATTTGATGAGCTTTCCTATAACGGAATGGGAGTGAATGATCTTTTCAGCAAGATAAATTTTGCAATACCGGACAAATCGGATAATATGGCTCTGTTTAATGAGTTTTACAGGCTGTTCGGCAGAAAGGTCTGAAAAACAGAACCGGAGATAGTTGTATGCTGTACAGTCTTATGCCGGAAAAAGTGTTGATGCCCCTTGCGGTATTGGTATCATTTTTTCTGACATTCATATCAATAATATTATTCAAAAATAAGCTTCCGCAGGATATGGGAAGAGCTTTTGCGGTAAACGGAGCCCAGTCAAAGGGCAAAGCCCGCGGGGCAGGTATTATCCTTATATTCTGTTTTGTTGCGGCCACTCTTTTATTCATCCCGCTTTCCATTGAGACAGGATGCTATCTTTCATTACTCGTAGCAGTAATGTTCACGGGATTTTTTGATGACGCGTCCAAGAAACCCTGGGGAAATCTTGTTAAAGGTATCCTTGATTCCGGCATCGCGGTCCTCACTGCAGTCACCTATCTTTATTTCAATGATAATAAGATAGATCTTATTTTATTTGATATCTCGGTTGAGATACCTTTGTGGCTTTATGCCATCCTCATCATTTTGCTGGTATTCGCAAGTATTAATGTAATAAACTGCACAGACGGCGTTGATGGTTTATGCGGCTCTCTTTCAATACTTACTTTGGGAGCCTTCGCATGCATTCCTTCAGTTGCCGGTTTATTATCAAAGCCTTATGAGAAGGGTGCGGTTTTATTTATCGCAGTTCTTCTGGCATACCTTTGTTTTAATACCAAGCCCAGTACCATACTTATGGGAGATGCGGGATCCAGATCCATAGGACTTTTGGTCGCTATTATCGCTCTTAAATCCCATTCACCTCTGCTCTTCATTCCATTTACTTTTGTAATGATAATTGACGGAGGCCTCGGACTGTTAAAGCTCACTGTCCTTCGTATTGAAAAGGGTGTTTTCAAGAAAAAAAATCCTGTTTTTATGAAGAGTATCCGTACTCCCATCCACGATCATGTCCGTAAGAATCTTGCGGAAGACAGCAGATGGTCGGATCCTCAGGTAGTATGGAGATTTCTGATAATTCAGGCAATGATAAGTATCAGCGTTTTGCTGTTTCTTTCATTTACATAACTAAGGTGCTATAATTAAGCTGTATGCGTAAATTTTAACAGTGATAAGGTGAAGTAAAATGGCTTCCACATCAGCGGATAAAAATTCAGAGAGCGGAAAATCTTCTTCAGGTCGTTCCCGTTTGGGGAAGGGGCTGAATGCGCTTATAACAAATAAGCTTGCTACTCCCGGAACGGCAGTCCCTGTCGGAAATGACGTAACTCAGACTGTGAAGGAGGCAGCTTCAGAAGGAGCGGATCTTGTAAAGTACGTTCCCATTGACCATGTTGAGCGCAATAAAAAGCAGCCCAGAAAGAAATTCGACGAGGAGAAGATAGCCGAGCTTGCGGCTTCCATCAAACAGCAGGGTGTTTTGGATCCCCCTATTGTGGTAAAAAAAGACGATCACTATATGATCGTTGCCGGTGAGCGCAGATGGAGAGCTTCCAAAAAGGCCGGCCTTAAAGAGATCCCCGTAATAATCAGGGACCTTACAGACAGTGAGATAGCTGAGATCGCTCTTATAGAGAATATCCAGAGAGAAGATCTCGATCCCATAGAGGAAGCGATGGCATACAAGAACCTTAAGGATGAGTATTCCTTAACGGATGATCAGGTTGCCGAGAAAGTTTCCAAGAGCCGTGTAACCGTTACCAACAGCATGCGTTTGTTAAAGCTTGATGAGCGCGTCCGTCAGATGGTAACAGAAGACAAACTTACGACCGGTCATGTCAGACCGCTTATAGGAGTTGAAGATCCGGATAAGCAGTATGAGCTTGCTCAGACAGCTTATGAGATGAAGCTTTCCGTAAGAGAAGTTGAAAAGCTGGTAAAGACTTTCAGAAAACCTCCCAAGGAAAAGCCCAAGAAGGATCTTTTAAAATATCAGATACAGTTCGATGAATTTGCCGGCAAGCTTACCGAAAAGCTTGGAACAAAGGCAGCCGTTACTCTTACCGATAAGAGCAGCGGTAAACTGGAACTGGATTTTTACAGCAGCGATGATTTTGAAAGATTATACGATCTGTTGATGAAGTAAGGAAATATCATGAGTGTCAGCGGAAACGGAAGTGCAATGTTAAAAGCGATAGGAATGGGTGGGCTCGATCTTGGAGTCATGCTCCTTATTGCTTATATCCTACTGATCGTCATGATCGTTTTTTCCGTATATATGATCGTGAGATACAGGTATCTGCTTGATCGTTATGAGCGTTTTATGAAAGGTGACAAAGCCGTTTCGCTTGAGGGAAAGATTGAGAACCTTATGGAAAACGTGGATATCCTCATTCAGAATGATGAATCAAATGCAGAGGATATCAGAAATCTTTACAGAAAGCATGAGACGGCATTTCAAAAGATAGGTCTGTATAAATATGATGCATTCAAAGAAATGGGAGGAAACTTAAGCTTTTCACTCGCTCTTCTTGATGAGAAGAATAACGGTGTGATCTTAAATTCCGTTCATTCCAGCAGCGGATGCTATACATATTCCAAAGAGATAAGGGACGGAAAATGCAAGATAGACCTTTCCGTGGAAGAAAAGCAGGCCCTTGATCAGGCAGTTGGTTTCAACGGCAGGGCACGTAGTTGATAATGATAAGCTAACGGAGGATATAGCTATGATAGATATCAAATTTCTCAGGGAAAATCCCGAGGTAGTTAAGGAAAACATTAAGAAGAAATTTCAGGATGAAAAGCTTCCTCTTGTTGATGAGGTTATAGAGCTTGATTCCGAGACCAGAAAAGCAAAGCAGGAAGGTGATGAACTCAGATCAAAGAGAAATTCCATCTCCAAAGAGATCGGCGGTCTGATGGGAAGAGCCAAGAAAGCAGAAGCTGCAGGAGATACAGCAGAAGCTGAAAAGCTCAGAGCTGAAGCAGAGAGCAAAAAGGCTGAGGTTGAGGCCGGAGCAAAGAGACTCGAAGAGCTTGAAAAAATGGAAGTAGAGCTCGAAGAGAAGAAGACAAAGATCATGATGGTCATCCCTAATATCGTTGATCCCAGTGTTCCTGTGGGTAAGGATGACAGTGAGAATGTTGAAAATGAAAAATTCGGAGATCCTTTTGTTCCTGAATTTGAAGTACCTTACCATGCCGATATCCTTGAGAAGATCGGCGGTCTTGATAAGGATGCTTCCGGAAGGACCAGCGGAAACGGATTCTACTATCTTATAGGTGATGCGGCAAGACTACATTCCGCAATGCTCAGCTTTGCGAGAGATTTCATGATCGATAAGGGATTCACTTACTGCATCCCTCCTTTCATGATCAGAAGCGATGTTGTTAAGGGCGTTATGAGCTTCAAGGAAATGGAAGCCATGATGTATAAGATAGAGGGAGAAGATCTCTATCTCATCGGTACCAGTGAGCATTCTATGATCGGACGCTTTAAGGGTCAGATGGTTGAAGAGAGCAAGCTTCCTTTATGCCTTACTTCATATTCTCCCTGCTTCAGAAAGGAAGTAGGATCTCATGGTATCGAGGAGAGAGGCGTATATCGAGTTCATCAGTTTGAGAAGCAGGAAATGGTTGTTCTCTGCAAGCCTGAGGAATCCATGGACTGGTATAACAAGATGTGGTCATATACTGTTGAATTCTTCAGAAAGCTGGATGTTCCTGTAAGAACACTGGAATGCTGTACCGGAGATCTTGCGGATCTTAAGGTTAAGTCCTGCGACGTAGAGGCATGGAGTCCCAGACAGAAGAAGTATTTCGAGGTTGGTTCATGTTCAACGCTCGGTGATGCTCAGGCAAGAAGACTGGGTATCCGTACAAAGGGCGAAAACGGAACATATCTTGTTCATACACTTAACAATACTGTTCTCGCTACACCGAGAGGACTTATCGCGGTTCTAGAGAATAATGTTAATGAGGACGGAAGCGTACGCATACCGGAAGCTTTAAGACCTTATATGGGTGGAAAGTCAGTCATAGAAGTAAAGAAATGATATGACTTAAAAAAGTTAAGTAATAGCCGGCTGCCAATCAGTGATAAGCCTTGACAGCCGGCTTTGTTAGTTATTAAGGAGGTAAGTATTGAGAAAGAATTTAATTAAGACAGCAACAATGATAGCGGCTGCATTTGTAACTGTATCTGCAGCCCTTACCGTTTCGGATAAGATCCCTGTAATGGGAAATGTTTCTGATGCAGAAACAGTTCAGGCGCTGAATGCAGGAAATTCCGTAGCAACGGGCGTTGACGTGTCAAAGTATCAGGGGAATGTTAACTGGGCACAGGTACGCAATTCCGGCGTAAGCTTTGCATTCGTAAGAGTAGGAAGCACAACTTACGGCGTAGATCCTTACTTTGCCGTTAATATGGCAGGAGCTACAGCAGCAGGACTTCGTACAGGTGTATATATATATTCATATGCCACAACACCGGAGCAGGCTGCTATTGAAGCCGGAATGGTACTTAATCTGATCGCACCTTATCAGGTAAGCATGCCGGTCGTATTTGATATAGAAAGCAACGCTCACAAGAAGATGACACCGGAGCAGAATGCTGCAGTGTGCAACACTTTCTGTTCCATAATCGAATCTGCAGGTTACTATCCTATGGTATACAGCAATACATTTTTCTTTACCAATAAGATAGGACCTATCTTCTATGATAAGTGGGTAGCTCAGTACGGAGCAAATTGTCAGATCCCCGATGCAAGTATATGGCAGGCTATGTGCAACGGAAGCGTACCCGGAATTGCAGGCGATGTGGATATCGACTACATGATCAAGGATTACTCCAAGATCATCCTTGCCAACGGTTTTTCTGACAGAGGCGGATATACTTACTACTATTCAAATTACAGGGTTGTTATGAACAACTTTGTAAAAGACGGTGATTTCACTTACTTTATGGATCCTGTCGGCCACAAAGTAGTTAATACATTCTATGCCGTTGGCGATGGAATGTTCTACTTCGATACGAACGGACACATGCTCACAGGATTCCAGAAACTCTTCGGAAGCACATACTACTTCGGAACAGACGGAAGAATGGCCATCGGTCAGGTTGCTGTAGGAGATAAGAATTATCTCTTCATGGCAGACGGTAAGATGTACACAGGATGGACAAGCGACGGCGTGCATGCATACTACTATTTCCCTGAAGACGGACATATGGCTAAGGGTCTCCAGGAGCTTTCCGGCAAAAAGTATTTCTTCGAAGATAACGGTTGGATGGCGATCGGATACAAGGAGATAGGCGGTCTCAAGTATTTCTTCGATGCAGACGGAACCATGCATAAGGGATGGCTCTCCGACGGTGTAAATATGTCTTACTTCGCAGAGGACGGACATATGCTCACAGGATTAAATACCATCGGAAAGAGCACATACTATTTCGATAACAATGGACATGCTCTTAAGGGTGTTCAGGCTATCAGCGGAAATAATTACTATTTTGATCCCGTAACAGCAGAGCAGAAGACAGGTATTGTTGCGGATGTTGCAGGACTTATGTATTTCGATCCTGCCACAAAGATTCAGGTTAAGGGTCTGGCAACACTTCCCGACGGTATCAGATATTTCGATGAGAAGACCGGCGTGATGAAGACAGGTGTTCAGAAGATAAACGGTATCAAGTACTACTTCGATCCTGCAACCGGAGTTCTTATGTGCAATGCAGTCGTAACAGGAACTGATAATAAGGTTTATATTACAGGACCTGACGGATCCATAATCGCACAGCAGTAAAAAAGTTGCAATTTATCAGATTTCTGATATAGTTAATACGGATTTTATGATCCGTATTAACATAAGTTTCTGTAGCTCAGCAGGATAGAGCGTTCGCCTCCTAAGCGAAAGGCCGGCGGTTCGAATCCGCCCAGGAACGTGTGCGTAAGCATTGAGTCCGCGCGCGAAGAGATGGAAAGCCTGAGGAGAACGAGTATGAGTTATCATACTCGTGAAACGAAGGATTTACATCGATGAGCATGCGGCGAAAGCCGCATCATCGAGCGAACAAAGTTCGCGAGATGCGCGGACTCAATAAGAGTTGAGGAACTCGCAAGCGAGCGAACAAAGTTCGCGAGATGCGCGGACTCAATAAGAGTTGAGGAACTCGCAAGCGAGCGAACAAAGTTCGCGAGATGCGCGGACTCAATCAGCTTGAAGGTGCGAAAGTCGCATCATCGAGCAACGCAAAAATTTTATGCAATATAATACCCCACCCATGCATTATAGATTAGGAACGGGTATTACGGCATTAGCCGACATAAGGTAAGAGGAGAAACTATGAAAAAAAGAGCTAAATTAATTTTTGCAATACTTGCAACAACAACAGTAATGGCAGGTTGTACACCCAAGGGTGGAGATGCTTCCGTAAGCGACAATAATGGCATTGTAGATCTTTCCAAATCTTTTGGCGGCGGTAATCCCGCAACAGATGCACCCGCTGCTACAGATGCACCCGAAGAGGATGATTCTGTTCCCGAAGGTATGTACAGAAGTGAGCTTACAAATGAGATCATTTCAAAGGATATCGAGAACCAGCGTCCTGTTGCGGTAATGGTTGATAACGAAACATACGCATATCCTCACATGGGTCTTAACCAGGCTGATATTGTATATGAGATCATGAACAGCACAGCTAACGGCCGTATCACACGTCTTATGGTTCTTGTAAAGGACTGGAAGAATATCGAGCAGTTAGGTTCTATCAGAAGTGCACGTCCCACAAACTTTATGCTTGCAGGTGATTGGAATGCTATCCTCGTTCACGATGGTGGTCCCTTCTACATCAATGATTTCATCGCAAGAAAGTACACAAATAACTTAAGCGGTGGATTTGCAAGATTCTCAAACGGTAAGGCTACTGAGTTCACAGAGTATCTTACAAGCGAGAATTACACTAACCCTTCAACAGGTAAGTCTTATGACGGACTCATCTCCAGAGTTGAAAAGGGTGGATACAGCGAAGAGTACAACGATTACTACAATGGAAGAGAGTTCACATTCGTAAAGGGCGGAAATCGTGATCTCGACGGAGATTCCGCAACAGATATCAAGCTTCCCTTCCAGCACACAAGCTCAGAGCTTAAGTACAACGAAGAGACAGGAACATATGATTATTACACATATGGTGATGCTCATATCGATCCTCTTGATGATAACAAGGTTCTTTCTTTCGAGAACGTTATCATCGAAAAGGCTGACTTCACAAAGCTTGATGACAATGGATACCTTATCTACAATGTTCTTCAGCCCGATCCCTGGGAAGGTTACTACTGCACCAACGGAAAGATGATCGAGATCACATGGCAGAAGATGGGTGAGGACAGTCCTACATATTACTTTGAGAAAGAGAGCGGAATGCCTCTCGAGCTCAACACAGGTAAGACATATATCACACTTGTACCGGATGATCAGTGGAAGGATCTTAAGATCGACTGATCGGTTGGTTAGACAAACAGCTAACGGGGCGAGGTCTTGTATGGACCTCGCCTCTTTTGTTGTTTTATAAGTATCAGGAGATTTTTATGCTTAGCAAAATAAAGAAAAAATATATAGGAGATAAAGCTTTTTACAAAAAATATATTATGATTGCACTTCCCATGATAATCCAAAGTGCCATTACAAACTTTGTAAGCCTTCTGGATAATATCATGGTAGGAAAACTTGGAACCGAAAAGATGGCGGGAGTTGCCATAGTAAACCAGCTCTTCTTCGTTGTAATGCTGGCAAATTTCGGAATAGTATCTGCCGGCGGTATATTCGGTTCGCAGTATTTCGGAAGGCAGGATCATGAAGGACATATGTACACCTTCAGATTTCGCCTGTATGCTTCAATATTCGCCTCCATCCTGGCAACGGTAGTTCTGTATCTTTTCGGGGGAGATATCATCTCCCTGTATCTAACGGAAACGGACAATCCGGAAAGCATAGCCGCAACGCATGCTTTCGCTATGGACTATCTTTTTATCATGTTCATAGGCTGGATACCTTTTGCCATAACCCAGTCATATGCTTCGGCAGTTAAGGAAACAGAGCAGACCTTTGTACCCATGATAGCAGGTTTATGCGGCATAGCCGCCAACGCATTGTTGGACTGGCTACTGATCTTCGGCATAGGTCCTTTCCCTGTATTGGGTGTTAAAGGTGCCGCCCTTGCAACCGTGATCTCCAGACTTATCGAGATGAGCATTGTTGTTATATGGGCACACAGACACTTGCAGACGAACAGATTCCTTATTGGTGCATATAAGAGCTTTAAGGTACCGGTAAAGCTGTTTGGTGATATCATTAAAAAGGGTACACCTATAATCATAAATGAGATCCTGTGGGCCGCAGGTATCACCGTACTGACACAGGCGTACTCCCAGAGAGGTATCGATGTTGTAGCTGCGCAGAATATAGCCAATACCATCAATAACCTGTTTAATATCGTATTTATCCAGCTGGGTGCCTGCATCTCTATAATAATCGGACAGTATCTCGGTGCAGGTGATTTCAAGAAGGCTAAGGAAGCTGATACACATATGATATTTTTTAGCGTGGTATGCTGTATATTCATGGCGTTGCTGATGCTGATAACAGGCAGATTCTTCCCGGATCTTTATAATACTTCAGATGAAATAAAGGATCTGGCAAGATCATTCATTGTTGTCCAGGCGGTATCCATGCCTTTTTGCGCTTTCAGCCACTGTTCCTATTTCACATTAAGATCGGGTGGCAAGACGATAGTTACATTCCTCTTTGACAGTGCCTTTACATGGGTGATCACTGTTACTTTGGCTCAGTCGCTGGTTAACTTTACAAGGCTGGATATTCTTGTGATATTCATCTTAGTTACATCCACCGAGCTCATCAAAAATGTAGTGGGCTACTTCATGGTAAAGAGCGGAGTATGGCTTAATAAGATAGTCTGATGAAAAAGCAAAACCTTTCTTTGTTGGAAAATCTGATAAGACCGACGGATGAAAAGATCTTCAGGACCGCATGTGATAAGCTGATCCTGCGCGCGCAGCATGCGAAAGGCGTAGGTACTCTCGGCGAAAAAAGTATCCATGCGGTGCTGAAGTATTATTATATTCCGGATGAAAGATTTCATGAGATCCCGATCGATAGATTTGTTGCGGATGCATGTAAGGAAGGCGAGATCTTTGAGATCCAAAGCAGGGGTTTTCATTTACTTAAGGATAAGCTGGATTGTTTTTTAAAAGACCATGAAGTAACGGTCGTATATCCGATCGCGGGATTAAAGTGGCTCAGGTTTGTCGACCCGGAAACCGGTGAGATAAAGCCTCCGCGCAAGTCTCCGAAGAAGGGACATCCCTTTGATGCACTGAATGAATTGATCAGTATAAAGAAATATCTTTCCGATCAGAAGCTTCATGTGATCATATGTATCCTGGAGACAGAGGAATACACGATACTGGACGGGTACGGGAAGGACAGAAAAAAACATGCGACCCGTGCAGACAAGATACCGGTAAATATCATCAAAGAATATGCAATAGATTCACCGGCTGATTATATCAACTTTTTACCGGATGACATTCCGGATGAATTTACCACAAAAGATATAGCGGAAGCAGTTCACCGCCCGATATATGAAGCACAGGCATTGTGCAGCATACTGTCGGATCTGGATCTGATCGAAAAGATAGGCAACAGGAACCGGTATCATCTTTATACCAGGAAAAAAGAAGGATGACACAACTAAGGGGGATACATTATGGGAGATAAGAAATTTTCCGGAGAAGCAGCAAAAGAAAATGATGAAAAACTGACTGAAAGAGAAGGTGGATTGTATTCCAGAAAAAGGGACCCGCGATCTCCTTTTGCGCGTGACTATACAAGGATACTTCATTCCATGGCGTACAGAAGGATGAAGCATAAGACACAGGTGTTTTTCAACGAAGCGGGCAATGATCATATCTGTACCAGGATAGAACATGTAGCTCATGTTGAATCCGTGGCTTCAACCATAGCGCAGGTACTGGGACTAAACTTCGATCTCACCAGAGCCATCGCCATCGGACATGATATAGGTCATGCCCCCTTTGGCCATACCGGCGAGAAGATCCTGGATGACATTGTAAAAACATATATATATAAAGACAGTAAAGAAGAGGGAAAAGTATTCTGGCATGAAAAAAACGGAGTACGTTTCGCAGATGATATAGAGCTGTTGGAAGATCCTGACGGTAACTTTGACAATATGCATCTGACTTATGCAGTGAGAGACGGCATCATCTGTCACTGCGGTGAGGTGGATCAGAACGGATTGAGACCAAGAGAGGAACGCATGGATCTGAATATGATCCAAAAGGCCGGCGAAGTGGAAGCCTGCACCTGGGAAGGATGCGTGGTGAAGATGGCTGATAAGATCGCTTATCTTGGAAGAGATATCCAGGACGCAAAGATCATGGGATATCTGTCAGATGATATGCTGGCCGAGCTTAACCGTGAGATAAGCAAAGATGCCGATCATGTAGTCAACACAACGAATATAATTCAGGAAATGATCGCGGATATCTGTGACAACAGCTCCCCGGAGAAAGGCATATTACTCTCCGCAGAGAAAAACGAACAGTTAAAGATCATAAAAGAATTCAATTATAAAAATATATATGGTAATTCACGACTTCATCCCTTTGAAGAATATGCCCGTCTGGTATTGGGAGAACTGTTCAAGGCATTATATTCCTACTACGGCGGAGAAAATACTTTTGCAAGATTAGAGAAAAATGAATTCGACAGAAGACCATTTGTCAGGAATTTTGCGGAGTGGCTGATAGGATATACCGAGATCACAGATGATATGAAGAAGGATGTCTCTTCCGGATGGAGAGACTGTATTGAAAAAGAAAGTGCCGTTCATCTGAACAAGCGTATCTACGGTCATCTTGAAACCGAGCAGATATATGCACAGGCGATCATAGATTTCCTGGCCGGAATGACGGATGTCTATGCAACAAAGGCTTTCGAGCAGCTGCTCATGTGTTAAAGGGAAAATGGATATAAAAGTTGGAAAATTATTCGAAATTGGTACACTTTATTTAAATCAATTTTATTTAAATGAATTTAAACAAAACCGTTTTGAATTAAAGTGAGTCAATGGGGACGGTTCCCATTGACTTATATTATTCAAAAAGCAGGAAAGTAAAGAAGTCAACGAGAACCGTCCCTATTGACTACCTATCTGCCTTGGCAGCTACTTCGGTATAGATAGCAACTGTCAGTCGTTTCCCAGAATGCCGATGGCTTTTTTTAAGACATCTAATGCGTCTTGAGCATCACGGAGTTCACGTTTCAGACGAGCTATTTCTTTCTGCTCATCTGATTGATAATTACCGGATCCTCTAACAGGGATATCACCATCGTGTTCCTTGTACTGAGACAACCATCTGCTAAGAGTAGTGATGCTGACACCAAGGTTCCTAGCGCATTCAGCCTGGGTTAGATCAGGATGTTCTTTAACATACTGAATTGCATCCAGCTTAAACTGTTTGTCGTGTTGTTTGTTTTTACGTGGCATAATGAGTTCCTCCTCTTTGGATATAGTACAATTTTTTAGGAGAAATCTCATTTTAATTTGAACTATTTATATACTAACTGCATGGAGAATATACATGAAAATAAAGGTTAAGAATTGTATGATTGTATTTGTGGTAATAGTTGCAATAGTTATAGTATTACTAATATCTGATTATTTATATCATGGGATTAGGGCTACAATAAGAATAAACGATAATAGTTTCAAATTAAGTGATGATATCGACTGTCATTTTGGGGTTGATAATAATCAGATGGAAAAAGTGAGCAGTAAGAGTATAAAGGACGGAATCAAATTCAAAAGTTATGCTATAGAAAAGGCTGCATACGAATATACATTCTGTTTGGAAGGAAATGGGATAAGAGTAAACCCGAGAATCAGTTTTTTTCATCAGTTTTTTGCGCATGATAGGTATAGTGTTTTGATTGAACTTACGCCAAATAGTGATGGTACTTACCGTGCGGTGGTAAGTGAAAAAGGACATGTATTTTATGAATGCGATGATGTTGAAAAGGATGGTATCGCATTTCAAATCGGACCATGAGTATATATGATAAAAGTATTTAATTAAATTTGAATTGGTGTTTCTAAGGCAGGCTGCAGTATTATGCAGCCTTTTCCTTAGTGACAGTAACTGTAAAACAATTTAATCAACCCTTTAAGGTAGATCAGTTGTCACCCACCTCACGCTATGGTATGGTATTTCTCAGAAAGATGTAATTATAAAGGAAGAATATACGTGGTTAGACAGGATAGAGGCTGGAAATACGGTTATCCCCATGACAGAGTTTTCACCAGAAAAAATGGAGTATGAGCAAGAAAAGGAAGATTATTATAATATATTGTTGTCTGGCACTTGTGTGTCTGTTATGTGTTATTCCCATAATAAATAGAGTATTTATCTTGACCGTAAAATACAACGTTGACGGACAATCCTTAGACTGTTTGAATGCAGAAAAAATTGATTTAAAAGGCTTTGATGGTGTTAAATCGTGTTGGGGATATTGTATAAACATGCAAGAAGAAAAAATCTATTTTGGGATAGATTTTTATGGATTATCTGAATTTTATATATGGGACGGATGTAATGTTGATGGAGATCGCGTTTGTATAGACTATGATTTAGAGTTTCCCAAAAAGAAATTGCATCGTTTTTGGAAAGAAACTGTAATTGTTGATTTTGAGAAAGATGATGCCGGAAATATTTGTGGAACTGTAAATACGGCAAATCATACCCACGGTTCGAACAGCGAATTGCGAATACGTGATCATATGGAATTGCCGGACGGTAATGTTTACTACTTTCATTGCCTTAAAACCTGGGTTCACCTTAGTTTCTAAAAGAAATATAGATTTTGCTGTTTTGATTTTACTTGAGATATCATTAAGCTGTTGAAATTGTCGGGCTGCAGAAAGATTATTCTGCAGTCTATTTCATATGATAGATATGATTAAGTGAACAAAATATAAAGTTAAGAAATAATAAAAAGATGTTTGAATTGGGATATGATCATATTTCGATGAAGAAGTTTGAACTGTTGTGGTCAAGCATTTTTGTAACGCTACGACCTAATAATATGTCACAGGGTTATGCAACCCCGTAGCGTGCTTCGAAGGGCGTTTTATAGTTATTATAGGAATGTGGATGAACATATTTTTATTGTACATACGCAAATTACTCGATTGCACCTCATCAATTTATTTGGAACGATACGATGCATATGAGAGAATGAAACCATTTCGTAGGTTTTATCCGGAACAGGGAGATGATTAAAGATGAAGAAACTATGGATTGGGGGCTGTATTTCGTTTGTGATTTTTATTTCTTTGAAGAATAGAGTTTATTTAGATGGGCTGCAGAAACCAAAAAGCGTGAACTGATAAATTGTGGAATAAGTGAATCTCAGATTATATTGTTAAGGATTGATGGGGGCGCTGAACTTATAAGTTACTGGAAGGAATGGCAAACTTATGAGTATGAGTCAATGGGGAGTCAATGGGGACGGTTCCCATTGACTTACATAGCGCTTTCTCCAAACGAGAATTATGCGGGAACCGATATATATTATGATGACAAAGCAGAACCTCTTGTCGCTGCAAGTATAGCGATGAACCCTAGAACTTTTATTGCGGTTAATCAGACGGATGCAACAATATACGCAAAATGCAGTTGTAATCAGCTTGGAGTGATAGATATAAGTTATGATTATTATATATGGGATTATTATGACTGGGGGCCTGGACAGGAAGATTTATATTCGTTAAATACGTTTGGGTATGCATGTAATTTTCTTAATGTTGGACAGTTGCATGGAGATACTTTTACGTTTTGCAATAATAAATAGAATATAGGAAATCGAAAATGAAAAGACAAAAACGAATAAAAATAATTGTAAGCTGCTTGATTATATTTTTGTTAATATCTATTCCGATTGTTATTAAGGGGAGAGAAAGATTTAGTGATAACTGGATTGATAAGAGTCGAATCCCTGCAATTCTACATTACAACGATGATACGTATTATGAAATAAGTATTGAAAAATATAATAGGGCAACAGAAGGAAATAATTATAGTTTCGAATACACGGATAACTACTTAACAATTGATGGGAGAAAAGCAAATTTGTTAGATTACTATAAACCTAGGTTTTTAAATAGAAGAATAGGCGAAACTAAAGATAGAAATGGTAATGTAGTATATATATATGTTCTTGGATTTGAAAATACAGCAAAATGCTATAAGTTAAGAGAAGAAGAAAATGAAAAATAGTAATTCAGAAATTACGCAGAAGGTTAGGTTTTCTGTCTGTATATTTTTTCGAGTGCTATATCACAACAATCACAACATTGATCTAAATATTAAATTTGACTACCACTAGGAAAGATTGATGCAGAGAATAGGATTTTCCCTTGACATCCTTTTTGTCATGGTGTTATATTCTACTAAACCGATGAGGAAGAGTGAGTAGGCTGTATCACTGCTTTAAGAGAGAGCTGCGGATGGTGGGATCGCGGTAAAGTACATGGAGCTGAATGGACTTCCGAGGGCGACCGGAAATGAAGCAGAGGAAATACGCTTCAGATTATGGAAGACGGAGCGACTTACCGTGAAAGAAGTCAGCATATGATGGTATGCGTTAAGAGGGCATCGATGAGATGTCAAGCCGGGTGGCACCGCAGGTGATTATTATGACCTGTCCCAGCAGAATGCAGGGACAGGTTTTTTTTATTGATATAGTTAAACCTGATCCGCTCATTTTCTTAATGCAACAAAGACAAAATGGGAGGAACAAACTATGAAAAAGAGAAACAGAATGATCAGCGCAGCATTAACAATGATGGCAGCATTAAGCCTTACCGCATGCGCAGGCACAGCAGATCAGGGCAGTGTTCAGACACCTGATACAGCAGCACAGGCCGGTGATGTAACAGAACAGACTACCGGAGCAACAGATGAAGTTGAGGAAGGCACTGTTTATAAGATTGGCGTATGTAACTACGTTGATGATGCATCACTCAATCAGATCTATGAGAATATCGAGGCTCAGCTTGATGTACTCGGAAGCGAGCAGGGCGTTACATATGAGATCGTATATGATAACTGCAACGCAGATGCAAATGTTATGAACCAGATCATTGAGAATTTCATCTCCGGTGAAAAGGTTGATCTTATGGTCGGTATCGCAACACCTGTTGCAATGACAATGCAGTCCGCAACAGAAGATACTCAGATCCCTGTTATCTTCTCTGCAGTATCCGATCCTCTTTCAGCAGGACTTGTTGATTCTCTTGATGCACCGGGACACAATATCACAGGTACATCGGATTATCTCAATACTGACGCTATCATGGATCTTATGTTTGAAGCTGATCCCGACATTCAGACCGTAGGTCTTCTCTATGATATGGGTCAGGATGCTTCCACATCCGCTATCAATGATGCAAAGGCATATCTTGATGCTAAGGGTATCAAATACATCGAGCGCACAGGAACAACAGTTGATGAAGTAATGCTTGCAGCAGATACTCTTGCTAAGTCAGATAAGGTTGATGCGGTATTCACACCGACAGACAATACCATCATGACAGCTGAGCTTTCTATATATGAAACATTTGCCGAAGCAGGTATCCCTCATTACTGCGGAGCAGATTCCTTCGCATTAAACGGTGCTTTCCTTGGATTTGGTGTTGATTATGCTAATATTGGTGTCGAAACAGCAAACATGGTAAGTGAAGTTCTCTACGAGGGTAAGGATCCCGCAACACTTGGTGTAAAGACTTTCGATAACGGTATCGCAACTATCAATACAGAGACATGTGATGCTATCGGATTTGATCTCGAGACAGTAAAGAAGGCATTTGAGCCTCACTGCACTGACATCGTTGAGATCACAACCGCTGAAGAATTTTAATGATCATAAAGAGGTAAAACAATGGACATTGCATCTATAGGCAGTATTTTACAGACATCACTTGAACTGGGACTCATCAGTTCCCTTACGGTATTGGCACTTTTCTTAAGCTACTCGATGCTGGGAGTATGTGATCTTTCAACCGATGGCTGCTTTACACTCGGTGCTGCCACAGGTGCAATGGTCGCATTGACAGGACATCCGTTCTTAGCTATCCCCGCCGCTATGGCAGTGGGGATGCTGTCCGGATTTATCACAGGACTTCTTCAGACCAAGATGGGTATCGACAGTCTCCTCGCGGGAATCATCGTCAATACAGGTCTGTATTCCGTCAACATTGCCGTAATGGGCAAGTCTTCACTCATCAATCTGAATAAGACGACGACAATATTTTCAATGCTTAAAGATTCATTAAATGGAACGGCTCTTGCAGGACAGTATGGTCTTATCATTGCTCTTGCTGCAGTTCTTCTTGTAGTGATCTTCCTCGGATTTTTCTTAAAGACAAGACTCGGACTCGCTATCCGTGCAACTGGTAACAATCCGGACATGGTAAGATCTTCTTCCATCAATCCGGTTTTTACCACCCTGGTGGGACTTGTGATCGCCAACTCGTTCACAGCTCTCTCAGGATGTCTGCTCGGACAGTTTCAAAAGAGTGCGAATATAGATATAGGTACCGGCATGGTAACCATTGCACTTGCTTCTCTTCTTATCGGTGAAGTATTTATAAGAAGAGGTCCCATCGGACTTAAGGCAGTGGGTGCTGTCATCGGTGCAATAGTATTCCGTATCGTTTATGCAGTGGCACTTCGCTTCAATATGCCAGCATTCATGCTTAAGCTAGTTTCTTCTGTGATCGTTATCATTGCGATATCAGGCCCGTATCTCAAAAAACAGATGCCGCTTTTAATGAGGCGTATGGCTTTTAATTCGGAGGGTAAATAAATGTTAGAGATGAATAACATCACAAAAGTTTTCAACCCGGGAACACCCAATGAGAAAACAGCCCTTGAGGATTTTTCTCTTAAAGTATCCGATGGTGATTTCATAACCGTTATCGGAGCCAATGGCGCCGGCAAGTCCACTCTTTTCGGTGCGATAGCCGGAGATTATATTCCCGATAGAGGAAGCATAATATTAAATAACAAGAATGTGACCCTGCAGCCTTCATATGTGAGAGCAAGGGTTATAGGAAGACTTTTTCAGGATCCCATGAGAGGAACGGCTCCGGGAATGACGATCGAAGAGAACCTTTCTCTTGCTGCCGGAAGAGGTGGATGGCTTGGAAGTATCACAAGGGCCGACAGAGAAAGATTTATAGAAAAATTAAGCCCCCTTGGAATGGGACTTGAGTACCGTATGACACAGCCCGTAGGTCTTTTGTCCGGTGGACAGAGACAGGCGCTCACTCTTATGATGGCTACCATGAATAAGCCGGAGATACTTCTTCTGGATGAGCATACAGCAGCTCTCGATCCTGCGACGGCAGAGATAGTTCTGAATCTTACTAAAGAGATCGTTGAGAGGGATAAGATAACATGTCTTATGGTCACTCATAATATGCAGTCTGCTCTGGATCTCGGAAACCGTACTATCATGATGGACAGAGGTAAAGTTATCTACGACGTATCCGGCGATGAGAGAAAGGGACTTACAGTTCCGGATCTCTTAAACAAATTCAAAGAAGCCGCCGGAGAAGCTTTAAATAACGATCGAATGCTTCTTACCAAATAATGGAAGAAAACCTCTGTACGACCCCGCAACCTTGAAAACTGCGTATTTACTCTATATAATTACGTGGTATTTGGAAAATAGTAAGTTGGATGCGGAGGAAGTATGGTTTTCAGTTCAATGACATTTTTATGGCTTTTCTTGCCGGTGGTATTTGTATTATGCCTCCTTATCAGAAAGCCGAAGTACCAGAACATTCTCCTTCTGATATTCAGTCTGTTCTTCTATGCATGGGGAATGCCCTATTATGTGATACTCCTGCTTGTGTCCGTGATCATCAACTGGATCTGTGGCGTGTGGATGGAAAAGTGGGAGAAAGGACGGACGGTTGTTCTTATTGTATCTATAGTCGCTAATCTCGGACTTCTCGGATATTTCAAATATGCCAACTTTATCCTGAATACCATCGATGCGCTTATACCCGGAGGGAATACTCTGCCCAGACTTAATATCGGACTTCCCATCGGTATATCTTTCTTTACTTTCCAGGCTATGAGCTATGTCATCGATCTCTACAGAGGCGAGTATAAGGCTCAGAAGAATCCTTTGAATCTCGCTCTCTATATCTCATTTTTCCCGCAGCTTATTGCGGGTCCTATCGTAAAATACCGTGATGTTAACAAACAGATTGTTGAGAGAACCGTTACCGGCGAAAAGATCGCGTTGGGTTTCCGCCGCTTTATCTACGGTCTTGCAAAGAAAGTAATCATTTCAAATATTCTTGCCATTTCCGTGGACAGGATCTATGCAACGGATATGACGAGAGTCAACAGTGCGCTGGCATGGACTGCCGCTATCTGTTATACACTTCAGATCTATTATGATTTCTCCGGTTATTCGGATATGGCTATCGGTCTCGGGCGTATGTTTGGATTCGATTTCCTCGAGAACTTTAACTATCCTTATATTTCTTCATCCATAAAAGAATTCTGGCGCAGATGGCATATCTCCATGTCATCATGGTTCAGAGAGTATCTTTATATTCCTCTGGGCGGAAACAGAAAAGGAAAGATCCGTACATACATCAACCTCTTTATCGTATTCGCAGCAACGGGTCTGTGGCACGGTGCCAGCTGGAATTTCGTAGGTTGGGGTCTCTTCCACGGCTTCTTTATCATCCTTGAGAGATTAGGTTTCGGAAAGCTTCTGGAGAAGTCCAAGATATTGAGCAGGATCTATTGCCTGTTGGTAGTTATCGTCGGATGGGTATTCTTCAGAGCAAATGATACAGGCACTGCAATAGAGATCATTAAGAGGATGTTCATGCCATGGCAGTATAACAGCGGCAATATGATCCTCGGTGTGATAATGAACGCAAAGACTTTACTTATTACATTTATCGCGATCATCGCATGCGGCCCCGTTCAGCAGATCTTTAAGATCAAAGCGCTTGAGAAGGTAGCCGCAAAGTGGAAGAACTCTCTTCCGGAAGCGATAGTTCTTGCACTGCTTTTGTTCTACAGTATTACTTTGCTTGCAAATGATGCCTACAACCCGTTCATTTATTTCAGATTCTGATGGGAGGAGGCCACTGAAAGTAATGAAGAGATCGGTACAGATTACTTATTTTATAATAATGTTTGTGATGATAATCATCCCCGTGGCACTTTATTCCGTCATCGGTGATAAGATCGATACGGGAACGGAGGATAAGGAAAACCGCGTACTTGCGGAAAAGCCTTCTCTTGAATACACGCCCATTATCGACTATCCTTCGGCTTTTGATGCATACTTTGAAGATCATCTTCCTTTTAAGGATCCGCTGGTCGAGCTGAATAATTACTTAAATTACGAGGCTCTGGGAACATCTTCATCCGACGATGTGGTTGCCGGAAAGGACGGATGGCTCTTCTACATAGGAAGCAAATCTTATCTGGAGAATCCCATCAAGGATTACAACGGAGAAAACCTCTATACCGAAGAACAGTTAGAGCAGTTAAAGGCAAATATGATGGGATTCAGGGATGCGCTCGCTGAGAAGGACTGCAAATTCGTGATCGCTCTTGCACCCAATAAGGAGAGAGTTTACAGCGACTACATGCCATACCTTTGCGGACCCCCTGCAGAAAACGATCGTCTTACTCAGGTGGCAGAATATTTAAGAGCCAATACGGATATTCCTGTCGTACTTATGTATGATGATCTGGCTGCTTATAAGGAAAGTCATCCTGATGAAGATATCTACTATAGATATGATACCCACTGGAATGATAAGGGTGCGTATATCGGAGCGAGAGCTCTTGAGCGTGAGCTGGGTAATGACATGCCGGAAGCGGATACGCTTACAATGGGCCCCGGAGATCCGGTTGCCAGTGACCTTGCAAGATTTGTTAATCTAAGCGATCTTCTTAAGGACAAAACCTTCACGATGCATGGATATGCCGATCCCGAAGTGGAAGTTAAGCATGATAAGGGCGGCGGAAACTTCTGGGGCGTGAACGAAGCAGGAAACGGTGATGACAGAAAGCTGTTCGTTATCGGTGATTCATATTCAACTATCTTCTACAGATATCTGGCGGGATGTCATAATGACTCAAGGCTGATGGTATATTACATCTACAAGCGCGAAACGCTGGATGAATTCGATCCGGACATAGTTGTTCTGGAATTCGTTGAGAGATATGTTGATAACATGCTCTACTTTACAATAGACGGAGGCTTTGCTCCTCCGCCTGATCCTGCGGAGCAGTAAACAAACGGTATAAAGAATTATATCTTTTAAAACGAAATTGATATTTAGAAATCATTAGAGGCATAACGATGGAAACATATGAGATATTAAGAGATCTTGCGATAATAATCCTTGCAGCCAAATTTATGGGACTGGTTGCAAAAAAATGTAAGATACCTTCGGTAGTTGGTGAGATCGTTGCGGGACTAATCATAGGCCCGTGTCTTCCCGGTCTTATAAATCTGATCATTCCCGGAGTGATCCCTTCAAATTTTTTATCGGGACTGGTTCAGCCCTCTGATTTTATCAACTGGATGGCGGAGATCGGCGTTATTCTGATAATGTTCTCGGCAGGTCTTGAGACCAATCTTAAGGAACTTAAGAAGTCCGGTCTGCAGGCACTTGTCATAGCATGTTTCGGCGTTGCCGTTCCTTTGGTCTTCGGAGCCATTCTTTATATGTGTTTTCATGGGTTTGCTGCACCGGGCACAGAAGAGTTCTTTTGCGCAGCCTTTATCGGAAGCATCATGACTGCAACATCCGTGAGTATCACGGTTGAAAGCTTAAGAGAGCTGGGACATCTTCAGGGAAGAGTCGGCCAGACCATTCTCAGTGCCGCCATTATAGATGATGTTATCGGTATCATAGTTCTTACTTTTGTTCTCGGTATGAAGGATCCTTCAAGCAATCCGGGAATGGTCATCGTTAAGACGGTGCTTTTCCTTCTTGTTTCATTTGTCGGAGGTATCGTTTGCTACAAGGTCTTCAAGAAAGTGGATGCCAGATATCCCCACACAAGGAGAATCCCCATTATAGGTCTCGGTATCTGCTTTATCCTTTCCTATATTGCGGAAAGATATTTCGGTATCGCGGATATCACGGGAGCGTACCTGGCAGGTATCATTCTCTGCAATGTCCGGGATGCTTCCTATATAGACAGAAAAGTTTCCATAAACAGTTATATGATATTTGCACCTGTTTTCTTTGTGGGGATAGGCCTTAAGACGGACTTCAGCAGTATGGATACAAGTATGCTTTTATTCTCTGTCCTGTTTGTGGTTGTTGCTCTGGCAGGTAAGATCATCGGCTGCAGCGGTATTTCAAAATGTCTGGGATTTAACATGCCTGACAGCCTTAAGATCGGCATAGGAATGATGACCAGAGGCGAGGTCGCACTTATTATTACCAGTAAGGGTCTTAATCTTGGTATAATAGACGCGTCATATTTCACGGCAGTGATATTGCTCATAATAGTATCAAGCGTTGTAGTTCCCATACTTTTAAAAGCGGTATATTCCAAGTATCCTGATGGTGCCTATCCCGAAAAGAAGAGTGAAAAAGCGGCATCATAAAAGAAGTCTTTTATAAGGAAAAATAAAAGGTATTTTGATGAAAAGAAGATTTTACAGTTTTTTATTATCCCTGTCCTGCAGTGCGGTACTTATGTCCTGCGGTAAGACTCCGGTTGTGACGGGTTCGGGCAATGCCGCAAAAGAGGAAGCTACTGAAGCTCCGACAGAAGTTTCTACAGACGCTCCCACGGAGGAAGCCAAGCCTGTGATCGAACATCCGACGGTTGCTCCCGAATTTCTGGAAGCATCCGCAAAAGGTGTAAAGATAAGCTTCGTCAATATTTGCGGGACGGATATCGACAATATGCAGATCACCCTGGATAAGGGCGGCATAACGGACGTCGAGATACTTGGTGATGAAAAGCTTCCCGACGGAAGACAGTTTGATTATTCCGGTAAGATGTTTGATTCCGTAGCGGATGAAGATGAAGTGACACTTACCGTAACGGCGCAGGATATGAAGGGATATACCATCGAATTTGAAAAGGTGAATATCTACGATATCAAAAATGCCGTGATAGTACTGGATAGAGAAAATAAGAATTATAAGGTGTATATAAAATAAAATGTTAAAACCTGATCTGACAGCCCCTGTGGTAACCGTTCTTGCCAGCGGTTCTCCCAGAAGGACGGAGCTTTTAAAAGAATTCGGAATAGAACATATCATAATCAAAGCTACAAAAGAGGAGACTTTTACATCCTCCGATCCGGAACGTATGGTTAAAGGACTTGCTATAGGCAAGGCGTATAATGTCTGCGACATGATAAAAAAGGACCCGTCCCTCAAAGGGGAAAAAGGCGGCAGTGCATGCATTATAGCGGCAGATACGCTGGTATTCCTTGACGGTAAGGAACTGGGTAAGCCTGCTGACAGAGAGGAATCCCGCAGGATGATAAAGAGCATAAGCGGCAGGGATCATGAAGTATGGACCGGCGTATGCATCCTGGTCACCGAGGCTGACGGAGAGCCGGCTTACGAAGATACTTTCGCCGAGAGGACTTTTGTCCATGTAAAAGAGCTCACGGATAAAGAGATAGACGGGTATGTGGCCTCCGGAGAAGGTGATGACAAGGCCGGAGCATATGCGATCCAGGGAGAGTTCGGGAAGTTCATCGATCGATTTGTAGGCAGCAGGAATAATGTCATCGGACTGCCTGTCGAGAAGGTGGCGGAAAAATTAAAAGAGATCGGAGTGATCCAAGTCCCGTAAAATAGCCTCGGAAAGCCTTTTTTCGGACGCTGATGGGGGTCATGGGAGCTAGGATTATCCTTGAAAAGATAAACTCACGCATTTATAATAATGGGTGGCGATAATGCCCGTAATTTATAATACGAAAGGAAGGTAAAAAGTTATGTCCTTAGTTACAACAAAAGACATGTTCAAGAAAGCTTATGACGGGGGATACGCAGTCGGTGCTTTCAATGTGAACAACATGGAGATCGTTCAGGGAATCACCGAAGCAGCAAGCGAGCTTAAGAGCCCGGTTATCCTTCAGGTTTCCAAGGGAGCAAGAGCTTACGCTAACCACAAGTACCTTGTGAAGATGGTTGAGGCAGCAGTAGAGATCAATCCTGATATTCCTATCGCACTTCACCTTGATCACGGTGATACTTTCGAGCTTTGTAAGGATTGCATCGACGGAGGATTTACTTCCGTTATGATCGATGCTTCATCCAAGAGCTTTGAAGATAATATCGCTCTTACCAAGCAGGTTGTTGATTACGCTCATGAGCATGGCGTAGTTGTAGAGGCAGAGCTCGGAACTCTTGCCGGAATAGAAGATGAAGTTGTTGTTGAGGCCGGTAAGGAATCATACACCAGACCCGAAGAGGTTGAAGAGTTCGTTACACGTACAGGTTGTGACTCTCTTGCGATCGCTATCGGTACTTCTCACGGAGCATATAAGTTCACCGCAGCACAGTGCACCAGAAATGCTGACGGAATCCTTGTTCCCCCTCCCCTTCGTTTCGACGTTCTTGAAGAGGTTTCCAAGCGTCTTCCCGGATTCCCTATCGTACTTCACGGTTCATCTTCAGTTCCTCAGGAATTCGTTAAGATGGTTAACCAGTACGGCGGAAATATGCCCGACGCTGTAGGTATTCCCGAAGAGCAGCTTCGTAAGGCAGCTACTCTTTCCGTATGTAAGATCAATATCGACTCCGATATCCGTCTTGCTATGACAGGTAATATCCGTAAGTACTTCGCAGAGCATCCTGATCACTTCGATCCCAGACAGTACTTAAAGCCCGCTCGTCAGGCAGTTAAGGACATGGTTGCTCACAAGATCAAGAACGTTCTTGGATCTGACAACAAGGCTTGAGTTTAAGATCCTGAATCAGATTAGGATCATAAAGGGGCTGTTGCACAGAAGTGTGACAGCCCCTTTTTTCGTAAAAATTTATATCCGGATGTATATAAATTTAGTTAAAAAAAGGCTGTCTGTTATGGTAAGATAGACGTGTGGTAGTCAGGGCGATCCCGATCATGCATGACGGTCGGATTTGCAGCAAAAACAAGTGAGGAGAAGAGAAATGGCAAACAAATACGCAGGCACACAGACAGAAAAGAACCTTCAGGCAGCTTTTGCAGGCGAATCTCAGGCAAGAAACAAGTATACATATTTCGCTTCCACAGCAAAGAAGGAAGGCTATGAGCAGATAGCAGCGATCTTTTTAAAGACCGCAGAAAATGAAAAAGAACACGCAAAGATGTGGTTCAAGGAGCTTGAAGGCATCGGAGATACTGCCGCAAACCTTAAGGCAGCTGCTGACGGCGAGAACTATGAGTGGACAGACATGTATGAAGACTTCGCCAAGACTGCCGAGGAAGAAGGCTTTAAGGCTCTTGCAGTCAAGTTCCGTATGGTTGGTGCCATCGAAAAACATCACGAGGAGCGTTACCGTGCACTTCTTAAGAATGTAGAGGCTCAGGAAGTATTCGCAAAGAGCGAAGTTAAGGTATGGGAATGCCGCAACTGCGGACATATCGTAGTGGGAACCAAGGCTCCCGAGGTTTGCCCCGTATGCGCTCATCCCAAGAGCTACTTCGAAGTAAGCGAAGAGAATTATTGATAGGATCATTTCAGACAAACCCTTCCGGGTCACTCCGGGAGGGTTTTTTTTATTATGTGGGGACGGACTGTGGTAAGATATACATTATGGATAAAAAGCTCACAGTAGAAGAGACGGCACAGTTCCTTAGAGATGCCGTTGATGATGCAATTAAAGAAAAAAAGAGTTTCAGGATCTTTTACCATATAAGACCCGATGGTGATGCCATAGGATCCGCATATTCACTGGCGCTGGGGTTGAATTTGCTTGGTGCATCGGCAGCAGCAGTAGGTTCAGACCCGATACCGTCGGTTTTCAGAGACCTTACGGATGAGGCAGAAGCTGTTCTAAGAAGAAAGGATCCGGAGAGAGGGGATACCGAAGAGACTGTTAATATAGCTGTGGATACGGCGACGACATACCGCCTGGGGAAGAACAGCGACGAAGATATAGATCTTTGTATCGATCATCACGGTACCAACGAACCCGGAGGGGAACGCTACCTCCCTGCAAGATACAGGCATGTGGAAGCGGATGCTTCATCCTGTTCCGAGATCATTTTTTCCATCTTGAAAGCCATGGATATAGAGATAACGAAGTTGATGGCAGACCTTTTATATACAGGTCTTCTTACGGATGTGTCTTGTTTCAGGACCAGATCGACAACTGCGGCATCACTTCAGACCGCTGCAGAGCTGGCATCCATGGGGGCGGATATAGTTGATATAGCCAGAAAGCATTACATGATGAAACCCTTGCCGCGAATTGAGATGGAAAAGCTGGCATACGAGAGGATTCGTTTTTCTCAGGATGAAAATGTTGCGGGAACGTATTTAGAGCTGGATGATTATATACGTAACGGTTTAGAAGATTCGGATTTAAGGGATTTTAATACGGTGATAGACCAGGTTTGCAAGAGCGACGGAAGCCCCCTTCCTGTCCGTATAATGGTCAGAGAGATAGAAAAGGGACGATGCAGGATATCTGTTATGGCCAGATCGTTTGTTAATGCGGCGGATATATGTGCCGTGGTTGGCGGCGGCGGTCATAATAATTCCGCGGGTGCGGAAATGCAGGGTGATCCGGCAGAAGTTCTTGAGAAGATCATGGAGATCAGCTTGCAAAATATACATGCGAAGAAAAGCAGTTAAGATGCCTTAATGTCCTTACGATAGAAGTGAAACAGATTTTTCTTCATAAAGTGTCAGGACATGGAGAAATGGAGGATTAAGATGGAATATATTGTTCTTGTTATCACATTGATCGTATTGATCATGAATATAATAATTCTCGTTGCGTTATCCAAGAATAAGGATAAAAGTGGAGCTGATGTGTCTCTTATGATATCCGAAAAGATTGATAAGACAAGGGATGAGATCATAGACGAGATCTTAGATGAGAATAAGGAAAATACTGCAATACTTAGAAGGGATATACAGGAATACGTGAGCCGCGAGATGGCTTCATCCCGTTCGGAGTACAGTCAGAAGCTTTCCGAGACAAAGCAGGAGCTTATGACGGGACAGGGAGCTTTCAAGCAGGAAGTGGTATCCGCCCAGGAGAAGTTCCGTCAGGAGATCACCTCAGCTCAGGAAAGGCTGGGATCCAGACTTACGGAATCTCAGAAGAATGCTCAGGATAATCAGAATGAACTGATAAAGACCAGGCTTGCATCACTGGATGAGGGAATGCTCAGACAGACCGAGAATATGAAGGGCAGTCTTTCCGAGATCCGTGAGAATACAGCCAAAGAGATAAAGGACCTCAAGCAGGAGACGGGCGAAGCCATAAAAACCCTTCGTGAAAGTACGGAAAGAAATCTTTTCGAGATCCGCGATAACAATGATAAGAAGCTTGGAGAATTAAACGATCGTACAGATAAAAAGCTTGATGATATAAGAGGCGTGGTCGAAGAAAAATTAACCGAGACCCTGAACAAGAGGATCAATGAATCCTTTAAGAACGTAAGCGACCAGCTGGAGCAGGTATATAAAGGTCTGGGCGAGATGAAGAATCTCGCCGGAGATGTGGGCGGGCTTAAGCAGGTCCTCTCCGGAGTAAAGACAAGAGGAATACTGGGAGAATTCCAGCTTGGAGCCATCCTTGAAGAGATATTAAGTCCGGAGCAGTATGAGACGAATGTTGCGACTATTCCGGGCAGCAGTGAACGAGTGGAATTTGCCATAAAGCTTCCGGGCACTGACGGTGAACAGGTTTATATGCCTATTGATTCAAAATTCCCTGGGGACTCTTATACACAGCTCCAGGAGGCATATGAGAGTGCGGACAAGTCAGCGATAGATGCGGCAAAGAAGAATCTCATAAGTATCCTCAAGTCGGAAGCAAAGGACATTAAGGAAAAATACGTGGAAGTTCCCTATACTACTGCTTTCGGTATAATGTTCCTTCCTTTTGAAGGTCTCTATTCCGAAGCGGTCAACCTCGGAATGGTTGAAGTCCTTCAGAGGGATTATCACGTAAATATTGCCGGACCCAGCACAATGGGAGCCATGCTCAACAGCCTTCAGATGGGATTCAGGACATTGGCTATCCAGAAGAGAAGTAACGAAGCCTGGACTGTCCTTGCGGCAGTAAAGACCGAGTTTGAGAAATTCGGGACAAGTCTTCAGTCCATGCAAAAGCATCTAAACCAGACAAGCAAGGATCTGGATTCTCTTATGAATACCCGCACCAGAGCCATCAACAGGAAGCTCAGGGATGTTCAGATGTTAGAGGATACGTCGGATGGGGGATCTTCCGATCTGAATACTTCTGATCTCAATGCTTCTTTGACAGACACTCTTACAGGCGGAGATATCATCGACGTGGCGGATGATGAAGAGTAAATAAGTCCCGACAAAGTACCGTCAGTTTGAGAAAGACCCTAAACTATGGTATATTTTAGTACGCCGGAAGCAATTTTCCGGGCATGATATATATGATTATGGAGAAAAAATATGATCCCTATTAACGAGCTTGCAAGAGGATATAGACTTTTTAAGGAAGAATATGATAAGAAAGCTATCGACGTGCTGGAGAGCGGCTGGTATGTTCTTGGCAAAGAAGTCGAGGCTTTTGAAAAAGAATATTCGGAGAAGCTGGGCGAGGATGTCTATACCGCAGGTGTGGACAACGGTCTCAATGCCATCCGTCTGGGTCTTTACGCTGCAGGTATCGGTGCCGGTGATGAAGTGATAGTTCAGGCAAACGGTTATATCGCAACGATGCTCGGTATCACACAGAATGGTGCGACACCTGTATTTTGCGAATCCGACAGCTATCACAATATGGATCCCGACAGGATCGAGGAACATATTACAGATAAGACCAAAGCTGTCCTGGTAACACATCTTTACGGTATGGCAACCCGTATGGAGAAGATCATGGAGATCTGCGAAAAGCACGGACTTATGCTTTTTGAGGACTGCGCACAGTCTCATTTTTCTTCATATAAGGGAAGATATACCGGACTTTTCGGCAAGGCTTCGTTCTTTAGTTTCTATCCTACCAAGAATCTCGGATGCTTCGGAGACGGCGGTGCGGTAGTTTCACACGATAAAGATTTCATACAGAGAGTAAAGACTCTGAGAAACTACGGAAGCGACAGAAGATACCACAATGTGGAGCTGGGCTTCAATGCAAGACTTGATGAGATGCAGGCAGGACTTCTCAGAGTCCGCTTAAGTCACTGGGATACTTATGTGGGCAACAGGAAGAAGATAGCCGAGAGATATCTTGCGGGTATCACCAATCCGCTCATCACTCTTCCCAAGATCCCTGAGGGAACAGATCCCGTATGGTATCTCTTTGTTATCAACGTTGAAGATCAGGCCGGCTTCAGAGAATACATGACAGGTAAGGATATACAGACTGACGTATCATTCCCCATGCCGCCTTACATGCAGCCTGCGCTTGGATATCTTGGCCTTGGCAGAGGTACCAATCCTTATGCAGAACATGACTGCGATACGGTAGTATCTCTTCCCATGATGGATCATATGGAAGATTCTGAGATAGATGAAGTTATCGCAGCGGTTAATCAATATAAAGGATAAAAGTAATGAGCATAGACAGAAAAAGATGTCATTTCGTAAATATACCCGAGCATGTGGAAAGTGACGGGAGACTTATCGTTGTAGAAGAGAATACGGATGTGATCCCCTTCGATATAAAGAGGATATTTTGGGTACGCGACGTGCTGCCCGGTGCTTCCAGAGGAGATCATGCTACGAAGAAGACACATCTGATACTCATCCCGGTAACGGGAAGCTGTGATGTTGTGGTTCATGACGGAACAGAGGAAGAGACTTTCCATATGGATGATCCCACAAAGGGACTCTATCTTGATGCCATGCTTTGGAGATCCATGAGGAATTTCAAGGACGGATGCATAATGGAGGCTCTCTGTGATCTTCCCTATGCTCCCGGCGACGAGACTTATGATGACTTTGATGAATTCTTAAAGGCGTTAGGTAAATAAGATGGTAAGAATAGGGATCTTAGGTTGTTCTAACATAGCATATACAAGATTTGTTCCCGCGGCAAAGCGTGTCAAAGATGCAGAGCTTGTATGCGCGGCAGAGGAATACGATAAGACCAAGCTGGAGAAGTTTTGTTCAGACTGCGGAGTTGCTCCTGAAGAAAGCTTCGATGCACTGATCGCAAGGGATGATATAGATGCGGTTTATGTTCCTCAGCCTCCCGCCCTTCATTACAAATGGGCAAAGAAAGCTCTGGAAGCGGGCAAGCATGTGTTGGTGGAAAAGCCTGCCACCGTATCCTTCGATCTGACTTCCGATCTTGTGGAGACTGCAAAGAAAAATTCTCTTGCTCTTCATGAGAATTATATGTTTGTATATCACTCACAGATAGCAGCCATAAGAAAGCTTGTTGAAGAGGGGCGTATCGGTGATGTGAAGATGTATCGCATGTCATTTGGTTTCCCTATGCGACAGGCTAATGACTTCAGATATGATAGAGCTCTCGGCGGCGGAGCACTTCTCGATGCCGGCGGATACGCTGTTAAGCTTAGCTGTGTTCTTCTCGGTGATACCGTGAAAGTTGACAGTGCAAGACTTACAGGTCTTTCCGGATACGAAGTTGATATGTACGGAAGTTTTACTATAGCGGATGAAAAAGGGATCACTGTTCAGGCATCCTTCGGTATGGATCTCGGCTATCAATGCAGGCTTGAGATATGGGGAACAACGGGTACGTTAACCGCTAACCGCATATTTACCGCCGGTGACGGGGTAGAGCCTGAGGTCGAGATACAGACCAATGCAGGAAAAGATCATATAGTCCTTCCTGCGGACAGTCATTTTGAGAGATCGATAGAACACTTCATTGAAGAGATCAATGATAACGGTGCCAGAGAGAAGATGTATAAAGAGATGCTTCTCCAGGCAAGAGTGATGGATGAAGTTAAAAAGGTTGCTGAAAGCAACCTGTAGTCCGGAGTTGAATATATGGATATCACTTACGAGATAATAAGATCCTGGAATGATACCGATGGTAACGTCAACACCATGCAGGATATCATGAACTGGATAGAAGAGAGAAAGAAAAACCTTCATGTAAATATCGAGAAGGTTGATTTTTCCTATAACGGATTCTGGTATTATGACGAGAATACCGGTTATATCAGGAACGAGAATAATTCTTTCTTCCAGCTTGCGGGATATCAGGAAATAGAGAATGACCGCATCATAGGCGAGCAACCTCTCATCATACAAAATGAGATCGGTTACCTGGGTATCATCTGCAAGATGATAGACGGAGAACTTAATTTTCTCATGCAGGCCAAGATCGAGCCCGGCAATGTGAATGTTATACAGCTCTCACCCACCATTCAGGCTACGAAGAGTAATTTCACCAGACAGCACGGAGGACAGTCTCCGGACTATCTTAATTATTTCATCAATTCTTCCAGAACAAGGATACTTGCCGATCAGATACAGTCGGAACAGGCTTCCCGTTTCTATAAAAAGAGAAACAGGAATATCATAATCCTTGCAGAGGAAGAAGTTCCCGTTCTGGATAGTCACAGATGGATGACTCTCGGTCAGATCAAGGAATGCATGAAGATGGATAATCTTGTAAATATGGATACGAGGACTGTGATATCATGTCTGCCTTTTGATCTCACTGAT
Source organism: Lachnospiraceae bacterium XPB1003 (assembly GCA_900102065.1). GTDB lineage: Bacteria > Bacillota > Clostridia > Lachnospirales > Lachnospiraceae > NK4A136. The sequence continues at coordinate 359,833 of FMVK01000001.1, forward strand.
ACATCTTTAGCTGAAGCCGGAAAGTTATTCAAAGATGAAGCTCTTTTCATATCCATTTTCTCTGAGCCCGATAAGGATGAGGAGAGAAGGATCTTTAATGTATTAAATGATCGTAAAATGTTTCGCCGTGACAAGTCGCGACTTCTTCCGCTCCGCAGCTTAAAGGGTTGGAAGATGACCGACAAGGAGATCGTCTGCAGAACACCTTATGATTTCAAAGTAATATACTGTCGTATTGAGATAGAAGGCAGAGAAGTTAATTACTGGGAGCAGCCTTTATTTGAAGCCTGCGGTATCTCTGTTATAGGAACCTTCTCCTGCGTGATAGGCGGAGTGAGAAAGTATCTCGTAAGAGTAAGCGAAGAGATGGGCTGCTTTGATACGGCAGAGCTTGGCCCCCTGGTTCAGCTTGGACCTACTGCCGACAGGAAGTCTATGACAGAGCTTGAAAAACTCTTTATGGATAAACTTGAGAAGGCTGATAAGAACAGCAAAGAAGCTGATGTGATATTATCCGAAGAAGGCGGAAGATTCTATCATGAGGAGAACAGAAATGTCCTGCTTGAGATCGATGAGAAGGAACTGCCTGCTCTTCCGTCGGATCACTTCTTTGTAGACCTTGCGACACTCAGCGACATGATAAGATTTAATAATTGCGTAAATATACAGTTGAGAAATCTGATCTCACTTATAACTATAAAATAAGAATATGAAGATATCGATAATAATTCCTGTTTACTATAACGAAGAAAATCTTGAAGATCTCTATGCCGACTTAAAATCCAAAGTACTTGGAAAGATAGGTGAGTATGAGATTGTATTTGTTGATGACGGATCAGGTGACGATTCCTGGAATGTCATGAACAGGATCCGTGAGAAAGATGATAATATCCGTTGCGTTAAGCTTTCAAGGAATTTCGGAGAACATTGTGCGCTGCAGGCAGGTCTGTCCGTATGTACCGGTGACTGTGCCGTTACGAAGCAGGCCGATCTCCAGGAAGATTCCACTTTGATACTGGAGATGTATGAGCGTTTTAAGCAGGGCAACGAAGTAGTACTTGCAGCAAGGACCGCACGCAATGACAATCCCGTTTCCGTATTTTTTGCAAACTGGTATTACAGTATCATACGCAAAATGGTCAACAAGAATATGCCTTCCGGAGGATGCGATTGTTTTCTTGTCGGAAGAAAAGCCATAGAGATACTGAAGAATATGAACGAGAAGAATTCTTCTCTCACTCTTCAGGTAATGTGGCTTGGTTTTAAGACGGATATCGTTTATTACGAGAGACTTGAGCGAGAGAAGGGACGCGGCCGGTGGACACTTGCAAAGAAGATAAAGCTCGTGATGGATTCGATAATGAGCTTTTCTTACCAGCCTCTCCGTATGATGATGTATGTGGGATGTGCATTTGATGTGTTTGCCGTGATAATGCTCATCAGCGTATTCGTGGAGTACTTTACTTCCGGAACCCCCATTGAAGGATGGGCTTCTCTTATGTGCGTAGTACTTCTGGGATTCGGACTTATAATGACGATGTTAGGTATAATCGGCGAATATATTTGGAGAACTCTTGATGCCTCCAGGAACAGACCTCCCTTCATCATTGATGAGATAAGGGAGAATAAGAAGATCTGATGTTTCTGTATAACCTCATAATAAAACCTTTAATAACACTTTTTGAGATCGTATATGGTTCCGCAAATGAATTCTTGTGGAACTACGGTCTTTCTATCGTTGCGCTTTCGCTGGCAATGAACTTTCTTGTGCTGCCTCTTTATGCGAGAGCGGATGCTATTCAGGCACAGGTGAATGCAAAGGAAGCTAAGCTTGCTCCCTGGATCAAGAAGATAAAGGAGAACTTCAAGGGCGACGAGAGATATATGATCCTCTCTGCTTATTACAGAGAAAGCGGATACAGTGTGTTTGCACAGCTTGGAAATATGCTCCCGCTTATGCTGGAGATCCCTTTTTTTATCGCCGCATATAAATTCTTATCAACCTACGAAGCGCTGCAGGGAGTATCCTTCGGACCCATAGAGGACCTCGGAAGTCCGGATGCACTTATATGCATTGGGTCTCTTAGTATCAATATCCTTCCCATATTGATGACAGTTATCAATATCATTTCCGGTTCAATATACTCCAAGGGACTGCCCGTGAAAGCAAAAGTCCAGCTCTACGGTATGGCTTTGATCTTTCTGGTTTTCCTTTACGGATCACCCTCGGGACTGGTTCTCTACTGGACATTAAATAATCTCTTCTCTTTATTTAAGAATATCTTTTATAAATTAAAGCACCCCAGACAGATACTGGCGGGCATTGCGGGAATCCTCGGTGTCATGGCGGTGATTTACGGAATATTCTTTTCAAAGTCTGCTTATTATACACATGCGACTCATCAGATGATCATCGTTATCACCGGTCTTTTACTGATAATGCCGAGTGTATTGATGATATGGAATAAGAAAAAAGGAAATTCCGAAAAGACAGAGTCCGGACATAAATCGGGAAAGGCGGAATTAAACTATTTTCTTGCTGCGGTATACCTGACACTTTTGACCGGTGTTCTTATTCCTTCTGCGGCCATAGCATCTTCTGCAGAAGAATTTATATCTATAATAAATCCTAAGAATCCGACGGTTTATATCGGAACGGCCATTGTGCCTGCTATCGGAACTTTTATCCTCTGGATGTCGGTATTCTTTTTCCTTACCGTAAAAGATTCGCGTAAGAAGTTTACTTCTTTTGTATGGTCTGCAGCCATGGTATTTACGGCCGAGTATCTGTTCTTCAGTGGCAAATACGGAACTATGACTGCCAAGCTTATTTATGACAGGGAGCCGATATTTAGTTTTAAGCAGATGATGATCAATCTGCTCATACTTGCAGCTGTGGGTGCGGTGACATTCTTTATCTCCCGTTATGAGAAGATAGTCGGGACCGTCCTTGCGGCGATGATCCTTGCCGTTACGGGGCTTGTCATCAAGAATGTGATAAGTATAAATGCTCAGTACAAAGCCTATGAGAGAGATATCACGACAGGTAGTATGGGTTCTCCCGAGATAGTACTCAGTTCCACAGGTAAAAATGTTATGGTGATAATGATCGACCGTGCCATCGACGGTTACGTTCCTTACATCATGAACGAAAAGCCTGAGCTTAAAGCAAAGTTCGACGGCTTTACATGGTATCCGGATAATATCAGTTACGGCAGCTCCACCATCTTCGGTGCACCCGGACTGTTCGGCGGATATGATTTTACCCCCGAGATGATGAACAGGAGAAGTGATGAGCTTCTTGCAAATAAGCATGAAGAAGCATTAAAGACACTTCCCACACTTTTGGGTGAGGACGGTTATCATGTGACTGTTCTGGATCCGCCTTACGCAGGTTATTCGGAGATACCCGATCTTTCAATATATGACGGTATCCCCGGAGTGGATGCTTATAACACCAGACGATTCTCCACAGGCACCGAACAGAGCGAGCGTATAGAGAAGATAAAGAGCGGTAATTTCTTCCGTTTCGGATTATTCTGCACCATGCCTCAGTGTGTACAGATGATAATATATGACGGAGGATGTTATTACGATCAGACAGCGGGAGAGCCGGATTATTCAGAGGCTTATTACTCGCTTAGAATGTTATCCGAGATCACAACGGTTTCCGATGAATATAAGGGCGGTGCACTTATCATGGATAACGATACGGCCCACGACAGTACCTTACTCCAAAAGCCCGACTATACACCGGCAAGGTACGTACAGAATTCCGGCTATCATTCGGATAACGAGCTTCATGATGATGAAGGAAACGTGATCTATTTCGAGAGTAATTACCAGGAAGGTCATTACGATCACAATATGCTTGCGATGATGGTACTCGGTGATTACTTTGACAGATTGAGAGAACTTGGCGTATATGATAATACAAAGATAATCCTTGTATCGGATCACGGTACGGGATTGGAGCATCTGGAGAGTCTTATGTTCGACAACGGTCTGGATGCAGAGTGGTTCAACGCACTGCTCATGGTAAAGGATTATAATGCAACAGGCTTTACGACGGATAAGACCTTCATGACCAATGCGGATGTTCCTGCTATTGCGTTGGAAGGTATCATTGAAGATCCCAAGAATCCTTTCACGGGAAGCAGCATAGATATGAGCCGCAAGCAGGGTGTTCAGCACGTGCTTTTCTCTGAATCCTGGGATGTTATGGAAAATAACGGCAACGTATTTAAGATCGGCGGAAGCGGTCAGTGGTATGAGATGCAAGGAAGCGTTTTTGCCGGAGATAACTGGAAAGCTATTGATGATCCCGTTAACGGGAAATAGGATACGGTGGATATGAAGAAAAAATACGAAGAGATCATTGCATATATCAAAAATGATAAAGCCGTGATATTACGTGTGCTTTTCACGGCACTTGCAACGGCGGCGCTTGCGTATTCTGTGCTTGCTAATATCGGATTCGGTGCACCTGATTCCTTAAACGAAGGTTTATTGTATAACCGTGCAAAAGATGCTTTTTCCGAAGAGGGCAGATGGGCAGTAAGATTTCTTCTGATAGTGACGCACTATCTTGCTCCTCCGCCTCTCATCATATGTCTTTACTGCATCATAGCCGGAGCGACAGGTTATGTACTTATCAAGCTCTGGAAGATAGAGAATGCTTTTTCCCAGATCATAATAACAGCTGTAATGTGTGTGGCTCCCGGAGCTGTATGCCAGCTTGCATATCTTTATATGGGACTGGTATTTGCTTTCTCGGGACTGGCAGCGGCGATCTTTGTCTTTACCGGCTACAGGAAGAAAGCCGTATCCGTTATCATTGGAATGCTTGCAGTAGATGTAATGCTGGGTACATATCAGACATATGTTGGTCTGGCTGCACTTGCAGCAATCTTTACTCTTGCGGTTATGCTTGCTGAGGGAAAGAAGATAAAGGAAGCGGCTGAGGGTCTTTTATTCTATGCTATCACCGGTATAGGCGGAAGTATCATCTATCTGATCCACATCAAGATCGACATGATGATCTTCGGTTTATCCAGCGGTTCGAGAGTGGATGAAGTAAGCCTCTCCGAAACCGTAAGATGCATGCCCATGGTTACTTCAAATGCCTACAGGGATCTGGGATGGTATTTCTTCTCTCCTATTGTAGGAAGACATATTTTATATGGCGTGTTCTTTGTGCTTTTACTCTTTGCCGTGATCAGGATATCAGCAGTACTAATCAAAGCAAAGAAGATCTGGAATCCGGTTCTTATAACGATACTGATCCTGATCTCACCTGTTACGGCAAATATATGTGCATATCTCACGCCGTTTCAGCCTGTGGATTATCTTATGAACTATCAGCTGATTCTTGTGATCCCTTTCACACTTGCGTTATTTGAACTGCAGGGCAGGGAGAACAGGAATGATAAGTATTTAAAGACTGCATCCGTATGCTGCAGCTTTATCTGTGCCGTCATTGCATGGACATATGTTATCTCGGCCAATGCCACCGCTATGTGTTTCCAGTATAGTTACAACAGAGCTTTCGAGCAGACAAGACTCATATTGAACGATCTCTATGCAAATGAAGAGTTTAAGAAGGCAGCAGACAAGGCGGGACTTCATGATGATGAAGGAGACGGTGTTAAGCTCATGATCGCCGGATTCGTAGATGACAGGACTGAAGAGTATCAGCACAATGTATATAAGCTCAGTTATAAATTCAATTTCCACAACAATGCGGCATTTTACGAGGATATGAACGGTATCAGGAACGGCTGGTACTATTTCCTTCTGGAATATTTCGGAATGGAAACGGCGAGATTTTCCGAGGATGACTTTGCGGAAATGGCTGAGACTCCGGAATTCAAAGCAATGGCAGTATGGCCCGAGGAAGGCTCCATAGGCAAGATCGGCGATTACTTTGTGGTAAAGCTCACGAATGATCCGCCCATGCCTGAAAGGGAAAGTGATTGATTTAAATCTAAACTTCCCACGCCGTATAGCTCACCTGCCGGTGGTGACGTTCGCTAAGCAGTTCACACGGAAATGCCAAAGTATATGACATCTGTTCGGAACCGTTCACACGCTGCATCCATGCATCGTTGTTCACTCGGTTCAACATCCATGTTGAACCGTTCCTGGTGAGTCCCTGCATTTCCGGGACCTGCTAAAGCTCACTTTACACCGACAGGTGAGCTATACGGTGAGGGAAGTTTTTTTATTTATTACCAAATGATCAGGTAGTGAATTATTACGGAATAATAAGAAATAATGAATTATGAGAAATAATAAACCATAAGAAACGGAGGATGATCATGAAAGGTTTAATCTGTGCTATGGATCTTGAGATGAAGAAGATCCGCGAAGATATGAAAAATGTTAAAGAGGAAAAGCAGGCCGGGATCACTTTTGTCTGCGGAAATATTGATGAAACCGAAGTGGTCGCGGCTGTTTGCGGAGTGGGTAAAGTAAATGCAGCCATCTGCACCCAGGCCATGATCGACAGATTTTCCCCCGATTGTATACTCAACGTGGGTGTGGCGGGAAGTCTTTCAAAAGAATTGGATGTTACCGATATTGTCGTAGCCGATAAGCTGGTCCAGCATGATTTTGACTGTACTGCTTTGGGCTGCAAGCCCGGAGAGATCTATGGCAGTGATCAGAGATTTTTCATGGCTGATCCTTCTGTGGCAGAAAAACTTATGAAAGCCATCGATGTCATTAATGGAAGAAGGTCAGCATCTGGTGAAAAGGCTCTGCATGCCGTAACTGGTTCCATAGCCTCCGGTGATCAGTTTATCTCCTCTGCGGAAAAGAAATCTTTCATCACATCGGAATTCGGTTCCCTTGCCTGTGAAATGGAAGGAGCTTCCATCGCTCAGGTATGCGTGGCCAACAGAGTTCCTTTCGGAGTGATAAGGGCTATCTCGGATTCGGCCGACGAATCTTCACATATGGACTTCGGTGAGTTCTGCATAAAAGCAGCGGATAACAGCGCAGAGGTTGTCAAAGTATTCCTTTCTGAATGAACAGGATCATGATCGGGCATAATGGTTAGACACAACTAATAAAAGTTAGTGATTTTGTATGAGAAAATATGCATTCTGAGCCTATTTTTTGTTTACCTTTAACAGTTTTGATGATAGAATATCAGACGATAGACTTTTCTCCTGCCATGCCGGACAGGAGGGTCGCAAATTATTTAAGGAGGAACAAGAAATGGCAAGAAGTAAGAAGACGATGGACGGCAACGAGGCTGCCGCACATGCAGCCTATATCTTTACAGATACAGCTGCCATCTATCCTATCACACCGTCCTCTCCGATGGCTGAACATACCGACGAGTGGGCAACACAGGGCAGAAAGAACTACTTCGGAAAGACAGTTAAGATCGTAGAGATGGAATCCGAGGCCGGAGCATCCGGTACCGTTCACGGATCACTGGTAGCAGGTGCTCTTACATCTACTTATACAGCATCTCAGGGTCTGCTTCTTATGATCCCCAACCTTTACAAGATCGCCGGTGAGAGACTTCCCGGTGTTATCAACGTAGCTGCAAGATGTGTAGCATCACACGCTCTCAACATCTTCGGTGATCACTCCGACGTATACGCATGTCGTCAGGCAGGTTGCGCAATGCTTTGCGAATCTTCCGTACAGGAAGTAATGGACCTGACACCTGTTGCATACCTTTCTGCTATCAAGGGACGTCTTCCTTTCATCAACTTCTTTGATGGTTTCCGTACATCACACGAGATCCAGAAGATCGATATCTGGTCAAACGAGGATTTCGATGACATCATTGACTTAAAGGCGATCGAAGAGTTCAAGGCTAACGCTCTTAACCCTAATCACCCTTGTGAAATGGGTTCAGCTCAGAACCCTGACATCTTCTTCCAGTCAAGAGAGTCATGCAACGTTGTTTATGATGAGCTTCCTGCTATCGTTCAGGAATATATGGACAAGATCAATGCCAAGATCGGCACTGATTACAAGCTGTTCAACTACTACGGTGCTGCTGATGCAACACACGTTATCGTAGCAATGGGTTCTGTAAACGATACTATTGAAGAGACTATCGATTACCTTGCAGAGAAAGGTGAGAAGGTTGGTCTTATCAAGGTTCGTCTCTACAGACCTTTCTCAGTACAGGCATTCCTTGATGCAATCCCTGCTACTGCTAAGACAATCTCTGTTCTCGACAGAACAAAGGAGCCCGGATCTATCGACGAGCCTCTTGCACTTGATGTTAAGAGCGCACTTATGAGCGATCCAAAGTTCAAGGATGTTACCGTTCTTTGCGGACGTTACGGTCTCGGTTCAAAGGATACAACTCCCGAGCAGATCGTTGCTGTTTACCACAACACAGACAAGAAGAAGTTCACTCTTGGTATCAACGATGATGTTACACATCTTTCACTTGATGCAGGTGCTCCTCTTGTTACAACTCCCGAAGGTACAGTATGCTGCAAGTTCTGGGGCCTCGGAGCTGACGGTACCGTAGGTGCTAACAAGAACTCCATCAAGATCATCGGTGATAACACAGACATGTACGCTCAGGCTTACTTCGATTATGACTCCAAGAAGTCCGGCGGTATCACAATGTCTCACCTCAGATTCGGTAAGAAGGCTATCAAGTCTACATACCTTATCCACAAGGCTAACTTCGTAGCCTGCCACAACGCAGCTTACGTTAGAAAGTACAACATGGTTCAGGAACTTGTTGACGGCGGTACATTCCTTCTTAACTGCCCTTGGACAGGAGAGGAGCTTGATAAGCACCTTCCCGGCCAGGTAAAGAAGTACATGTATGATCACAAGATCAAGTTCTATACCATCAACGGAACCAAGCTCGGTATCGAGTCCGGCATGGGACCCACACGTATCAATACTATCCTTCAGTCTGCATTCTTCAAGCTTACAGGTATCATCCCCGAGGAGAAGGCTATCGAGCTTATGAAGGCAGCTGCTAAGAAGACCTACGGCTTAAAGGGTGATGACGTAGTTCAGAAGAACTGGAACGCTATCGACCTCGGTGCTACAGGTGTTGTAGAAGTTGCTATTCCTGATTCCTGGGCTAACGGTCAGGATGAAGGTCTTGATTATCCTGCTGCAACAAAGGGCTCGCAGGCTCAGAAGGATTTCGTAAACAACATCCAGATCCCCGTTTCTTCTCAGGAAGGTAACGGAATCCCCGTATCTGTTGTTAAGACTTACATGACAGGTGATACACCTTCAGGTACAGCAGCATACGAGAAGAGAGGTGTTTCCGTAGCAGTTCCCGTATGGAATCCGGATACATGTATCGAGTGTCAGCAGTGTTCATATGTCTGCCCTCACGCAGCAATCCGTTCCATCGCTCTTACAGAAGAAGAAGCAAAGAACGCTCCTGCAGATATGCAGCTTAAGGATCTTACAGGAATGCCCGGATACAAGTTCGCAATCGTTGTATCTCAGATGGACTGCTTAGGATGCGGATCTTGTGCTAATGTATGTCCTGCTAACAAGGCTCCTAAGAATGTTGAGGCCGGAATCAAGACTCTTGCTATGCAGACTCTTGATGATGAGTTAAAGGCTCAGCAGAAGTACTTCGACTACGCTGTAGAGCTTGATCCTAAGCAGGAAGTAGTTGATAAGTTCGGTCTTGATACAGTTAAGGGTTCACAGTTCAAGCAGCCTTACCTTGAGTTCTCAGGCGCTTGTGCAGGATGTGGTGAAACTCCTTACGCTAAGCTCATCACACAGCTTTACGGTGACAGAATGTACATCGCAAACGCTACAGGATGTTCTTCAATCTGGGGTAACTCTTCACCTTCAACACCGTACACAGTTGATAAGAAGGGCCATGGTCCTGCATGGGCTAACTCACTCTTCGAAGATAACGCTGAGTTCGGTTTCGGTATGTACCTTGCACAGAAGACACTTCGTGGCAACGTAAAGGATGAGGTTCTTGCTCTTCAGGCAGAGACATCCGATGCTAACGTAAAGGCTGCTATCGACGAGTATCTTGCAACATACGATGAGACTCTCAAGAACACTGAAGCTACAGAGAAGCTTCTTGCTGCTATCGCTAATGACTCCAATGCACATGCTAAGGAGATCATCAAGAATAAGGATATGGCTGCTAAGAAGTCACAGTGGATCTTCGGTGGTGACGGATGGTCATTCGATATCGGTTTCGGTGGTCTCGACCATGTTCTTGCTTCCGGCGAAGACGTTAACGTATTCGTATTCAACACTGAGGTTTACTCCAACACTGGTGGTCAGTCTTCCAAGGCTACTCCTATCGGTGCTGTTGCTCAGTTCGCTGCAGGTGGTAAGGCTATCAAGCAGAAGGATCTTGCAGGAATCGCAATGAGCTACGGTTATGTATACGTTGCTCAGGTAGCTATGGGTGCTAACCCGAATCAGCTTGTTAAGGCTATCAAGGAAGCTGAGAGCTATCACGGACCTTCACTCATCATCGGTTATGCTCCTTGTATCAACCACAGAATTAAGGGTGGTATGGGCATCGCTATGGCTGAGGAGAAGAAGGCAGTTGATGCAGGTTACTGGAATCTCTTCAGATTCAATCCTGCTGCTGAGAAGAAGTTCACTCTTGATTCCAAGGCTGCTACAGTTCCTTACGCAGACTTCATCAACGGCGAAGCTCGTTACACCGCTCTTTCCAAGGTTAACAAGGATAAGGCAGGAGAGCTCTTCAAGGCTGCTGAGGAGAATGCAAAGGAGAAGTTCGAGTATCTCCAGAACCTCGTAGATCTGTACTCAAAGAACTGATCCGTCAGTAAAAATCTATAAATCTGCATAGCGGCTTCCGGATGTGAGCCAGCGGTCGCGAAAGCGGAAATGACAGACCCCGTCACCTGCGAAATCAGGCGGCGGGGTTTTTATTATCTTTAAAAACAAGGTACAAAATTGTATAATTAACGTGTATTGTCATTACGCAGAAATCTGAGGATCACGTCGAAAATGGACAGAGATGTAAGCCTTTTATATCCGGCAGGATATTCGAGGGAAAAGAAAGAAAAAAACAGACTGCGTGACATGGAATTTGTAGAGAGTCTTTCTCTGCGTTCCATGATAGTGATAACAAATGAAACTTTCAGAGGTGTGCCTGCAGTAAGGCTTACCGATTTTTTTACTACTGATCCCGAAGTAATATCATATCGTCTTGATCTGTTGGAAGAACTGTTGGATAACGGTTCATTACTTGAGATGTTTGAAAATGCTCTTCCCCTGATCCGCGGGATCTTTGATATGCATACATCCCTTAACGGATCCTATACCATAGATAAGGCGTTGTCGGTTATCCGTATACTTGAAAGCTATGTTCAGGTTACGGATATATTTTATGAATCTTTATCTGATGCAGATCTGCATTCCGAAGGACTGAAACGTCTGAAGGAATCCATAGAGGCAACGTTCTGCAGTGATGAATACAGGAATCTGAAGAAGGATATGGAATCGGAGACGGTTGATTTCAGTTCTCTTCAAAGTGTAACGATAGGAGTTAACCTTGATGCTAATCTTCAGGCGGAGGAAGCGGGACTCGTATCGGTTAATACCGAGCGCTTTCATAAGGGAACTCTAATCGGGAAAGTGACGGGTAAGGATAAGGAAGATCCTTACGTTATGCTTTCAACTCTTTATCCCATGCCGAAGGGCTGGACATCCGAAAGTCTTGGGCTTGCAGCGGGAAGTGAAAAGAACCCGGATATGAAGGATACGGAGATTGATGCAGCCGTTCTTGAAAAGAGTGTGAGACATGCACTTGAAGATATTTACAGAAATGCCATAAGGGCTTTCGGTCCTGTGGTAGAGAAATATTTTTCCGTAAACACATCCGCATATGTAACCATGTTTCCTGAGATCAGGTTTCTCCTTGCGGAAGTAAAGTTCATTAACGATATGAGAGATGCCGGCTTCGTAATGAGTAAGCCGACAGTCTGTGAGATATCGGACAAATGTATAGATCTGAAGGAAGTATATAATGTCAATCTTGCCAGGAGCAGAGTTGAAGAGAATCTGGTACGCAATGATTTTAAAACAGATGACAACGGAAGGTTCTTCATACTTACAGGCCCCAATCACGGCGGCAAGTCCGTATTTCTGCGTGCTGTAGGGACAGCGCAGGCGCTCTTCCAGCTGGGATGTTATATACCGGCAACCGAAGGAAATCTGAGTCCCGTAAGGGGTATATATACTCATTTCGCAGCTGCGGAAGCTGCAGGATTCGGCAGGGGAAGATTTGAGAGTGAATGCGAGAAACTGGTCAAGATACTGAGAAAACTTACCGGTGACGATATGCTACTTATGGACGAGTCTTTTTCCGGAACAAGTGCAATGGAAGCCGCATATATCGCGGAGGAAGTTATCACAGGTATCGGAGCTATCGGGGCCTGCGGAATATTTGTTACACATATTCATGACTTGTCGGAGAAGCTGGATACCTTCAATTCATATCCGGATAATAAGGCTAAAATAGATAATCTTGCCGCGATGATGGAAGATAAAGAAAATGGCGTCAGAAGCTATAGGATAAAGAGGGTTAAGCCTGACGGATCCAGCTATGCCCGTGATATCGCCGCAAAGTGCGGACTGAACTTTACTGATAGGGGAAGCTTTGGCTGAAACAAAAGCCAAAATATCAGAGAGAGAATAAAGAAAGGGAGAATGTACCATGAATGTAATGAAAGAATTCTACTGCAGAGTTTTCCAACTCGGATTTAAAGTGGCTATACCGCTTTTACCGTACCGCAATCCGGAGGTTTTGGAGAGCGTTTCAAAAGTCCCCGGTTTTTTGGAAAAGCATAATATTAAATCCGTTCTGCTTGTTACAGACAGAAGCATCAGAAAGTTCGGCATAACCGAGCCGCTTGAGAAGCTTTTAAGGAATTCAGATATTAAAGTGACCGTATACGACGGTGTAACTCCCAACCCTACTGTTGCAGAGGTGGAAGAAGCACGTGGTATGTATATTGCTCATAACTGTGAGGCTCTTATAGGATTTGGCGGTGGCTCAGCAATGGATTCTGCCAAGGCTGTGGGAGCGCTGATCGCAAGACCCAAGTGCACATTGGAAGATCTGGGCGGCATAATGAGAGTTTGGGCTAAGACTCCTCTTACCATTGCGATACCTACGACTGCGGGAACCGGAAGCGAGACTACGGTTGCGGCTATAGTTCAGGATTCCGAGACAAAGCATAAATATGCCATCATGGACTTCCCTCTGATCCCGGATGCTGCGGTCCTTGACCCTGAGAATACGAGAACCGTTCCTCCTGCAGTAACTGCGGGAACCGGCGCGGATGTTATAGTTCATGCTGTTGAAGCTTATATAGGTGGTTCCACTACAAAGCTTACAAGAAGAGAATCACTTCGTGCGGTACGCCTCGCTTTCAAGTATCTTGAGCGTGCATATAAGAACGGAAACGATATGAAGGCAAGACGTGCCATGGCAAGAGCTTCATACCTTGCCGGAGCGGCATTTACCGTTTCATACGTTGGATATGCCCATGCGGTTTCTCATTCCTTAAGCGGAAGATACAATGTTCCTCACGGGCAGACTTGCGGTATCTTACTTCCTTATGTTCTTGAAGCATACGGAGCTAAGATATATCCCCAGCTTCATGCACTGGGAATAGCAGCGGGAGTAGCAACCATTGATATGGATGAGACTGAAGCAGCCAAGAGATTCTTAAAGGCTCTCAAGGATCTCTGGAAGAAGATAGGTATACCTGAAAAAGTTAAAGAGCTGAGAAGAGAAGACATCCCTGTATTGGCAGCTCAGGCTGACAAGGAAGGCAATCCTGTTTACCCTGTGCCGGTGATCATGGATGCAAACGAACTGAAGCGCTTTTATTACGATGTACTTGAGTGATAGAAAACCACGACAGGAGGGGTTGTTTTGAAAAACAATAATTTGGGAGCGATAATAATTTCATTTTTGCTCGCAGCTGTTTGTATAACCGCGGGAATATGCCTGAGTGGCAGGAATCTTGACGATCCTTCCAAGGTGGCTATGGCTTATATGAAGGCTGTATCAAAGGGAAAGTATAAGAAAGCCGTGGAAATGACCTATGAAGATTCGTATGAGATCCGCGGTCTTGATGCCGACGATATGGAAGAGGAGATAGAAGATAATCTCGGCGAAGTAACGGAGGACTACAAGAAGATACTTGTTTCTCCCGCGATATTTACAAAGAACGAATACGGTGATGATATCGCATACGTAGATATCACAGGACTTAAAGAAGACAGCACAGATACAAGACAGCTTACACTGCTTAAGGTTCACGGAAGCTGGCTGGTTGTAGAGAGTTTTTAAGGGGGATAAAAAGCGATGAACAGAAAACATGGAAAACTGATCCTCTTACTGCTTATAACGGCTGCCATCTTTATCCTTACCGGATGCGGCGGAAATCTTGATACCAAGCTTACCGTAAATGATGACCTGAGCGGTGAGCGCAGGATGACATTTACACTTGATAAATCCGATGCTCAAAACAGCATTAAAGGAAAATCAGACGAGATCAAAAAAGATCTTGCAAATACTCTTCCCGATGCTCTTACCATGGAGGATCGTTCTGCGGGAGGTAATATAGAGATCGTCTTTACTCTTAAGTTCTCCGACATGGATGATTACAACAGGAAAGTAAGAGATCTTTTTCATGCCGGAGGAGGATTTGCACCCGATGATCCCGTGACGTGGTATAAACCGGATACGGTTTTTGCAAAGGGCGTTGAGTTCGAAGAGCATTTTAATTCCAAGGATCTGATGGTATGGTTCCAGAACTATCTGATATCGAAAGGATATGTAACGGAAAAAGACAGGATTCATATCTTTGAGACTACTTCATGCACCTACGATGTATGCGGTGAAAAGGGAACAGCTTCTCCGGTGGTTGTGGAAAGTCTCAAATACGCACCTTTTGAATCTATAAATATATATACGGATTTCAACGGCCCTTATGATATTGACAGAAAGATAGAAGTGATACTTCCTCAAAGCTCCATGGATTTTAACGGAGAAGAGATAAAGGCTTTCCTTGATGACAAGGTGGCCGACGGCTTTGAAGGCGAGTGGAACGACATATCAGGCAATGCTGTCTTTACAATATCGGGAAACGGTCTCGATGCGGATGAGATAAACGATATGATGAACGGATTCTGCGGTATAGAGGATCCGGATATGTTCTATATCTCCAAAGAGGCAACATTAAAATACGGCGGAGAGAGTGTAACGGCAGGTCCGGATGGATTCGTTAATATAGCGAATGTATTCGGAGAGTCCTCGGGAGTGGCAGAAAATCTCGATCTGTCGGATTTCGTTTATGACAGATCGAAGAAGATCAATCTGAATTATTACGTAGATGATGACGAGGATTATAACGGCGCCGTAAAGCTTCCAGACAGGACTGAGGTTGCGGTTAAAAATGAAGGAACTGCAGGAGAAGACGGTTATCAGCTTTTCTTCAATACGGATCAGTCGTCTCTTCTGATCGAATATGCATATACATATAAATATCATGCGGACGAGATGGATATCGAGCTTACTCCCAAGAGAAAGGGAGATGTTTCAAGAAAAGTCACAGTCCATTTCACCAACAGGATAGAAAAGGATCAGCTGTCTTCGATGCAGAAGGAAGTCGAGGATTGTTTTAAGGCTGTTAATGAAAGATTTGGTGCCGAGGAGGATATGATCACTCTTAAGAGCATCAAGTCGGATGATAACGGATTTAATGTTGTCATCACCACAAATGTTAAGGCCGATGCGGGCATAAGAGAAAGCGACCTGTGGAATGTGGCGTTCGATGCGGATAATCACTTAAGCTTTACCGAAGATACCAAGGCGCTCTTTCCTTTATTTGCGACCATGCATGTGGAAGATGAATTCGATACGGGAATCTTCTCCGGATCTGATATAGATACCTTTACCTATACATTAAAAGGTATAGGTAAACCCATATTTGATGAGGAGATGGCCAATATCGCAGAAAAGACAGGCTTGGAAAAGACATTTGGTGGAAATGATAACAAGGTGATCCTGACAGATGTGGATCCTGAGCGAGCTGTCGTCATCAGCATCACAGGTAAAAGACTGAGCATAGTGGCAGCCATCATCTGGGGAATTGCAGCGATATGCCTGATCGCGGGTGTGATAAGTATCTTCGTTTTTATAAAGAACAGGAAGGAAGATATCAACCGTCCGATACCGACAGTACCGAAGGATGAAGATAATGAGGCAGTAGGCAATCCCTCGTCGGATAATAAGAACAATCCGGGACCGACATCACAGCCGGAAAATAAACAGGCTCCCGGCTCAGATCCCAAATCGGGTACCGGGGATGATGTTAAGCCTGACAACAAGCAGGTTCCAAATGGCCCTAAACCTGTCCGTGAAACACCTGACGGAAAGGTGATATGTCCGGGCTGCGGAAAGATCCTGGCAAAGGGGACGCTTTTCTGCGGAATGTGCGGTTACAGGCTGTAAGGGTATTTTTGCTTTCAAAAATACTATTCAGGTGTTAAAATGGAGTGATTAAATACCCGGACCGGACGAGAAACGGATCGGGATATAAGGAGGAAAACCTAAAATGCAGTACAGTAAAGTATCCACTGACCTTAATTTCGTGGAACGCGAAAAGGAAGTAGAGAAGTTCTGGAAAGACAATCGGATCTTTGAGAAGAGTATTGAGCAGCGCGAAGGATGCCCTACCTATACTTTCTATGACGGACCGCCTACGGCAAACGGCAAGCCCCACATTGGACACGTTCTTACACGTGTTATCAAGGATATGATCCCCAGATACCGTACAATGAAGGGAAATATGGTTCCCCGTAAAGCCGGATGGGATACACACGGACTGCCTGTTGAGATAGAAGTTGAGAAGCTTCTCGGAATAGATGGCAAGGAGCAGATCGAAAACTATGGTCTGGAGCCTTTCATCGAGAAGTGTAAGGAAAGTGTTTGGAAATATAAGGGTATGTGGGAGGATTTCTCCGGTACCGTCGGTTTCTGGGCGGATATGGACAACCCTTATGTTACATATCATGATGATTATATCGAGTCCGAATGGTGGGCTTTAAAGCAGATCTATGATAAGGGCCTGCTCTACAAGGGTTTCAAGGTAGTTCCTTACTGCCCTCGTTGCGGAACACCTCTGTCGTCACACGAGGTTGCTCAGGGCTACAAGGCTGTAAAGGAACGTTCTGCTATCGTTCGTTTCAAGTGTACGGATGAAGATGCTTACTTCCTTGCATGGACCACAACTCCCTGGACACTTCCTTCCAACGTAGCTCTTTGTGTAAATCCGGATGAGACCTACTGCAAGGTTAAGGCAGCAGACGGATATACATATTATATGGCAGAAGCTCTCCTTGATACTGTTCTCGGAAGATTTGCCAATGAAGAAGAAGGCGTTAAGGCTTACGAAGTCCTTGAGAAATTCAAGGGTACCGATCTCGAGAAGAGAGAGTATGAGCCTCTCTATAAGTGTACCGGAGAAGCTGCCGCAAAGCAGCACAAGAAGGGTCATTACATCGTATGCGACAGCTACGTAACAATGACAGACGGTACCGGTATCGTTCATATCGCGCCTGCTTTCGGTGAAGACGATGCAAGAGTAGGAAGAAATTATGACCTTCCCTTCGTACAGTTCGTAGACGGAAAAGGTGAACTGACCAAGGAAACTCCTTATGCAGGTCTCTTTGTTAAGGATGCGGATCCCAAGGTTCTTACAGATCTTGAGAATGAAGGAAAGCTTTTCGATGCGCCTAAGTTCGAGCATGATTACCCGTTCTGCTGGCGTTGCGATACACCGCTTCTTTACTATGCCCGCGAGACATGGTTCGTTAAGATGACAGCGGTTAAGGACGATCTCGTTCGCAACAATAAGACAGTTAACTGGATACCTACTTCCATCGGTGAGGGACGTTTCGGTAACTGGCTTGAAAATATTCAGGACTGGGGTATCTCAAGAAACCGTTACTGGGGTACACCGCTTAATATCTGGACATGTCCCGACTGCGGAGAAATCATGTGTATCGGTTCCCGCGCAGAGCTTGCAGAGAAGAGCGGCAATCCCGATGCGGCTAAGACAGAGCTCCACCGCCCTTATATCGATGAGGTTGTGATCCCTTGTCCCAAGTGCGGTAAGGATATGCACAGAGTTCCGGAAGTTATCGACTGCTGGTTTGACTCAGGTGCTATGCCTTTTGCTCAGCATCATTATCCTTTTGAGAATAAGGATCTCTTTGAGCAGCAGTTCCCCGCACAGTTTATTTCGGAAGCTGTCGATCAGACCAGAGGATGGTTCTACTCACTTATGGCTGAGTCCACACTGCTTTTCAACAAGTCTCCCTATGAGAATGTAATAGTTCTCGGACTCGTACTTGATGAGAAGGGTCAGAAGATGAGTAAGCATCTCGGTAATGCTGTCGATCCTTTCGATGCGCTTAAGAATTACGGTGCAGATGCTATCAGATGGTACTTCTACATCAATTCAGCGCCCTGGCTGCCCAACCGTTTCCACGGCAAGGCTGTTCAGGAAGGACAGAGAAAGTTCATGGGGACTCTTTGGAATACCTATGCTTTCTGGGTTCTCTATGCAAATATAGATGAGTTTGATGCTTCCAAGTACACGCTTGAGTATGACAAGCTTTCTGTAATGGATAAGTGGCTTCTTTCAAAGCTCAACTCCGTAGTCGGAGAAGTTGATAAGAATCTTAATGATTACAGGATCCCCGAGGCTGCAAGAGCTCTCCAGGATTTCGTAGATGAGATGAGTAACTGGTATGTCCGCAGATGTCGTGAGAGATTCTGGGCAAAGGGCATGGAGCAGGATAAGATCAATGCATACATGACTCTTTATACCGCGCTTGTTACCATATCCAAGGCAGCAGCACCCATGATCCCCTTCATGACTGAAGAGATCTATCAGAATCTTGTAAGAAGCGTAGATAAGGATGCCAAGGAATCCATCCACCTCTGCGACTTCCCTGCTGTTGATGAGAAGCTTATCGACAAGGAACTTGAGGACAATATGGAAGCTGTACTCAAGATCGTTACCATCGGTCGTGCTGTCCGCAACGGTGCAAATATCAAGAACCGTCAGCCTATCGGACGTATGATCGTTAAGACTGCCGTTAAGCCGGATGAGTTCTATACAGCCATCATCCGTGAGGAGCTTAATGTAAAGAGCGTTGAATACCTTGATGACGTAAGCGAATATACTTCATATACTTTCAAGCCTCAGCTCAAGACTGTAGGACCCAAGTACGGCAAGCAGCTTGGCGCTATCCAGAAGTATCTTGCGGGAGTTGACGGTAACGAGGCTATGGCTTCTCTTAAGGAAAACGGAGCTATCACCTTCGATGCAAACGGTGTAGAGGTATCTCTCGCAGCAGAAGATCTTCTGATAACCATGGCTCAGAAAGATGGCTTTGCTGCTGATGCAGACGGTAATGTTACGGTTGTACTTGATACCAAGCTTTCACCCGAGCTCATCGAAGAAGGTTTTGTATTCGAGATAATCTCCAAGCTCCAGACAATGCGTAAGGATTCCGGCTTCGAGGTTATGGACAGGATCGAGGCTGCATTCTCCGGTAACGACAAGATCGAAGAAGTTATTAAGAAAAATGCTGATGCGATCTCAGATAAGGTACTTGCAAATGCTCTTAAGTATGAAGAGACCTTCGACGGTGCCAAGGAATGGGATATCAACGGCGAGAAGCTTACGATCTCTGTAAAGAAGATTTGATAACAATGGATATTCCCGTTATAACCAAAGAAAATACAGAAGCGTTATTTGAGTCCAAATATGCAAATCTGTATAAGCTTCACTACGGTGAAGGTGAAAAATTCTATTATGATGCAACACGCAGGAAGAAGGATGACATCGTCGCCGTAAAAAGCGACGAAGAATTCCGAAACATGAAGCCCGATGCGGTAAGCTGTTTCGTGATCATGTGTGAGGACGGCAAAGAGCCAATGCTCCTTCTTTCACGTGAATTCAGGTATGTAACGGGGCAGTTTATAACCGGTGTGCCTGCAGGGCTTTTGGATCCCGAGGATACGTCGGTGATCTCCGCTGCGAAAAGAGAGCTTTTTGAAGAAACGGGGATTAAGATCGAAGAGAAATACGGTGACAGGATTTTTGTTGTAAATCCGCTTGTATTCTCCACTCCGGGCTTTACCGATGAAAGTAATGCTTTGGTATGTGCGGTGATACATCCCGACAAACACGAAGTATGTCTGACACAGGAAGGCGCTGTAGGTAAAGAGATCTTTTCCGGATTCGTAAAGCTGAGCAAGGACGATGCATTAAAGATGCTTAAGGACGGTGTTGATGACAGAGGGATTTTTTATTCTGTCTATACCTGGATGTCGCTCATGTATTTCGTATCGGAAATGTGGAAATAAAAGGTACTTTTGATCTGATAGTATGATTTTCGGAAAAATGAAAACCGAATCGGTTTCGGCTAAAGTCCCGGGTATCCAAGAGATCCCGGGAACTTTTAACGTACAGGGGAAAAAAGATTTCCTTGAGTTTATGGGAGAAGCTGCTTCGGATAAAGCCGGTGATGTTCCGGCGGAAGAATACGGGAAATACGAAAAATATATAGCAACGGAACTGTTGGCCAAGTATGAGAACAGTAAGGCATACCGTGAGGGCAGCAGTACACGTAAGACGGCGGTCAGAGTGGATCAGCTCTCCGATATAGAGGATGAACTCGAGGACGATGATAAGAGAAAGGAGTTCTCCGAGGCAGTTGAAAAACTAAAATCCCTCGGGGTTGTTGATTTCTCATATGACAAGGATGATGCTCAGGCGATAGACCGTATATGGCTTATCATTGAAGATAAGTCCGTAAGGGATGCTTATCGGATCGCAGGACTCAGACCCAAGATAGATATAATCAATGAGTTTACGGAGAAGATAGAGGGAACCATCAAAAACATGCTCCCGGACAGCATCTATGCGGCTTTTCTCAAGGATCAGGCTGAGCAGATAAGGGAGAGGAAGAATTTCACCAGGTATTTTACCGATGATATCAGACAGAACTTCGGAATACTGAGATTCATTCTTTTTCTGGATTCCAACGAAGAGAATAAGAAAGAGCAGATGGAGAGAGTGCTTAGCACGAGACTCTTCGGTGACAGCAAATTCTTTGAGAGGGAGATAAGAGCCAAGGTTATTCTTATCCTCCATACCATCAAGCATGAATATGAGGAAGGTCTTGCAGCAAAAGGCAGCCAGAGTATAGTGACTGTCGATGAAGGAGAACAGCTCCTTGCCGAAAAAGGTATCGTCAGATATCCTGAGATCTTCGAGTTTGCGGGATGTATTTCGGTGATATTCGATGACGGAAGATCTGCGGATTTCAGCACACAGACTTACGGTGCATGTATCAATGCTTCCATGGCAGAGAGGGTTACGTCCGTAACTTTTCGTGATGTGGAAAGAGTTCTTTTTATTGAGAACAAGTCGGTGTATGTCTGGTATCTGTCAAAACAGCGTAAAGACAATGAACTGGTGCTTTATCATGGACATTTTGTAAGCCCTGCAAAGGGTATGTGGTTTAAATGTATCGCAGATGAAGCTGAGAGAAGCGGCGTCCGTGTGGGATTCTGGGGAGATATAGATTTCAGCGGATTCAGGAAGTTCGTCCGTTTAAAGAGAAACAGCTGCCCGTCACTGGAACCCTATGAGATGGGAGTTAAGACTCTTCAGGTATTTTCCAAATTTGTTGTTCCTTTGGACAATGAAAAAGAGAAGGAACATCTGAAGAATGTACTGACTGATGACGATTATTATTCTTTCAGACATGTTATAAATTATATGTTGGAAAATAAGGTGCGTCTGGAGCAGGAAAATATTCCCGCAGAATGATGACATAGTGATAAATAGAAAGGACGGCATATGAAAAAGGGCCTGGTCATGGAAGGCGGAGCGATGCGCGGGATGTTTACCGCGGGTATTCTCGATGTCTTTATGGAAAACGGTATTGAATTTGACGGTGCGGTAGGTGTGTCCGCAGGTGCAACTTTCGGATGCAATATCAAGTCAAAGCAGCCCGGCAGAGCGATCCGTTACAATTTAAAGTATTGTAACGATCCGAGATACGGGACGTTTAAGTCATTGATAAAAACCGGTGATCTTTACGAGACCAAGTTCTGTTATGAAACACTGCCGTTCGAACTGGATCTTTTTGATGTGAAGACTTTTGCAGCCAATCCGCTTGAATTCTACTGTGTGGCAACGGATGCAAAGACCGGCAAGCCTGTATATCACAGATGCAAGACAGGAACCGGTAAAGATATGTTCTGGATCAGAGCATCGGCCAGCATGCCGCTTGTTTCCAAACTGGTAGAGATAGACGGCGGGTATTATTCTGACGGCGGTGCGGCAGATTCAATACCTTTGAAATTCTTTGAATCCAAGGGGTTCGACAAGAATGTTGTCATCCTCACCAGAGACAGGGCTTATCAAAAGAAACCGGATAAATTTGCATGGCTTTATAAGATCCTTATGCCGCAGTATCCTGGACTTGCAAAGGCTATGGCGAACAGGCCGAAGATGTATAATGCCGAGAAGCGTTATATAGAAAAGCGCGAAAAAGAAGGAAAAGCATTTTTGATCTTCCCGCCGAAGGAGATAGATATAAGCCGTACAGAGCACGACCCTAAGGAATTACAGCGCATCTACGATATGGGAAGAAAGACGGCGCTGGAAAAACTGGAAGATATCAAAAAATATTTGGCAGGATGATCTTCGCACTGAAGACAAACAACGGGAAATCATATTTGATATATGTTTAAAAGAACAGAAAGTCATTATTATACTCTGAGCAGTGCGCAGGTCATACTTCTCGGTTTTATTTGTATGATACTCATCGGGACTTTTCTCCTGATGCTGCCCATCGCATCTGCAGATCATACGAGTGTGGATTTTCTCTCCGCACTTTTCACAGCAACTTCAGCAAGCTGTGTTACCGGACTAATCGTAAGGGACACAGCTACGTCATGGACTCTGTTCGGTCAGATAGTGATACTGATCATGATACAGATAGGAGGAATGGGCGTGGTTACCATGACAACCTTTCTCTCCAGACTGTCCGGAAAAAAGATAGGGCTCAATGCCAGGATAACCATGCAGGAAGCAGTCTCTGCAAGGAATCTGAGCAGCATACTGAATCTTACGGGATTCATAGTTAAGGGAACTCTCGTCATCGAATTGTCGGGAGCAGTGCTCTTAGCGCCTGTATTTATAAGGGATTTCGGATTCTTTAAAGGGATCTGGTATGCGCTGTTCCATTCTATATCCGCATTCTGTAATGCAGGTTTCGATCTGATGGGAGTAAGAGAGCCGTTTTCATCCATGACAGGATATTCTTCGGATCCTCTTGTTATCATCACTCTTTGCCTGCTCATTCTTTTAGGCGGTCTCGGATTCGTGACATGGGATGATATAAGGGATAACGGGATCCATTTCAGGAAGTACAGCCTGCAGAGTAAGCTTATTCTCCTTTCGGAAGTGGTTCTTATTGTTTTCCCCATGATCTTCTTTTATTTCAATGAGACTGAGGGGATGCCGGTTCAGGAGAAGATACTGGTATCTTTATTCCATGCTATTTCACCCAGAACGGCAGGTTTTAATACGGTAGATTACGGAACCTTTTCCGGTAACGGTATCGCAATAACAATTGTACTTATGCTTATCGGGGGAGCACCAGGATCCACAGCCGGAGGAATGAAGATCACGACGGTTGTGATACTTGTGATCTCCATGGTATCCCTGTTTCAGAGAAAAAGAGATCCGGCTGTACTGGGGAAGCGTATCACGCAAGATACGGTCATCAGTGCCGGTGCGGTATTTACATTTGATCTGTTGTTATTCTTAAGCAGTTCGATCTTTATAAGCTGTGTCGAGAAGCTTCCGCTTATGAGCACCATGTTCGAATGTGCATCTGCGGTAGCAACCGTTGGCTTGTCTCTGGGGCTTACCCCGACACTCAGTGCTGTATCAAAAGTTGTATTGATAATGATCATGTATCTGGGACGAATAGGAGCCATGACTATGGTGTATGCGGCTGTTAGCAGGAAAGATGACGGTAACGGAAGATATCCGAAGGAAAATATTGCTGTAGGTTGATGAATTCATATAAGGAGAGAGGGTCATGAAAAAGAAAAGCATTCTTGTTATCGGAGCGGGACGTTTCGGTACACACTTTATGAAGAAGATGAGCGCCCTTGGACATGAAGTCCTTGCAGTTGATAAAAGCGAAGCACGTATTGATAAGATCGTAAGCTTTGTGACAGGAACATTGATAGGAGACAGCACGGATTATGAATTCATTAAGTCTCTTGATGTCCCTTCATTCGATGTATGTATGGTGACAATAGGTGATGATTTCCAGAGCTCCCTTGAGACTACTTCTCTTTTGAAGGAAGCAGGTGCGAAGTACGTTATAGCCCGTGCCTCCAGAGGAGTGCAGGAGAAATTTCTTCTCCGCAACGGAGCAGACAGCGTGGTTTATCCCGAGAAGCAGGTGGCGGAATGGGCTGCCATAAGATACAGCTCTTCCGATATATGTGACTATATAGAAGTCTCTGAAGACTATGCCATATTTGAGCTGGAGGTTCCCGCAGAATGGGTGGGTAAGACAGTTCAGGCTCTTCAGATCAGACCGAAGATGCATCTTAATATCCTTGCCATCAAGAGAGACGGTGTCACCAACGTTGAAGTTAAGCCTGACAGTGTATTTAAAAAGGGTGATACTTTCCTTGTACTTGGTAAGGATGAAAATCTGAAGAAGTATCTGCATGTAAAATATTGATCGACTTAAAAAGCCCATACCGTTAAGGGACCTTTACGGTGTGGGCTTTTATAAACTCCGGGAGGGGAATATGTTCAAAGAGTATTACGCTATTAGTATAATAGATCTTATTCTGATAACATTATGCGCGGTGTCTTACATTTTCACAGAAGATAATCCGTGGCTTATTCTTTTGTTCATATTTGGTTTTGTTATTTCCATACTGCTCACGGGTTTTTCAGCCGTGGGTATACCCGATAAAAGATTGAAAAGGTGTTACAGAGGAAGCGTAAAGCTCGCTGTATTCATGGTATCGCTTCTGATCACGATAATAGTCTTTATCATCGAGTGGATAGATAACGCTGCTCTGGGCTGGCAGTATCCTGTTCTTTTCGCTGTCACAGCATTCTCATATCTGTGTATCTATTTCTGGATAGGTATTATCGAAGTCTATACATCATCAACGCAGCTTGGGATAGAGAAGAGAGTCATAGGTTTATTGTGCGGAATGATCCCCATAGCAAATCTTATCGCTCTCAGTATGATCATTTATACTACACATCTTGAAGTCTGCACTGAGAGCAGGAAGTATTGGTTTAACGAGAAGAGAAAAGATGAGCAGATATGCAAGACAAAATACCCGCTACTCATGGTACATGGTGTGTTCTTCAGAGATTCGGAACATCTTAATTACTGGGGCAGAGTGCCGGCTGAGCTGATAAAGAACGGAGCAACTGTTTATTACGGTGGTCAGGAATCTGCAGGCCCGGTAAGGAATTGCGCTGTTGAGATCAAAAATGTTATTGAAGAGATCATAAAAGAGACCGGCTGTGAAAAGGTCAATATCATTGCCCACAGTAAGGGCGGGCTGGATTCAAGATATGCCATTACTAAATGCGGAATGGCGCCTTACGTTGCTTCTCTTACAACCATCAACACACCCCATAAAGGCTGTGAATTCGCGGATTATCTGTTGGAGAGGGCTCCCGAGTCATTAAAGAAATCCGTGGCCGCAGCTTATAATGCGGGAGCGAAAGCCCTTGGAGATAAGGAACCTGATTTCATCAAAGCTGTAACTGATCTTACAGCTACAGGTGCAAAGGCTCTTCGCGATGAGATGGAACCCTTTGAGCATGTATATGATGATGAAGAGAATCCCATATTCACGCAAAGCTATGGCTCGAAGCTTAACAAGGCGGTAAACGGTAAGTTCCCGCTTAACTTAAGCTACAATCTGGTTAAACTTTTTGATGGCAATAACGACGGTCTTGTAGGAGAAAAATCATTCCCCTGGGGCAGCAGGTTCGAACTTCTTACCAATAAGGGTAAGCGTGGTATCTCCCATGCAGATATGATCGACCTTAACAGAGAGAATATTGCAGGATTTGATGTCCGTGAGTTTTACGTAGGATTGGTGCATGACCTGAAAGAGAGAGGGCTGTAAGAAATTATTGATTATGTTTTAGTGATAGAGAATAAAAACTGGTACCCAAGTAAAGAAGTCAATAATGAAATGAAAAAACGATGGAAATTGCTAATTGGAATAACTGCATTATTAATTTTAATTGTGTTGATATCCATACATATCATCCGTGAGGGAAGAGAGATATATGGAGATAACTGGATCGATTATAGTCTCAATCCATCAACGTTGTATTATGAGGGCCAGGTGTTTTATGAAATTAGCACGGATACCTATTTTAAAGAGACAGCAGGTGATAAATATAGTTTCGAATATACCGACAAATTAATTCGAAGTGATGGAAAAAAAGCGGCTTTATGGACATATTTTACGCCTAAGATTTTAAGCGGATTGATAGGAGAAGCAAAGGATAAAAATGGTAATGTGAAATATGTATATGTTCTCGGGTTTGATCATACAGTTTACTGCTTTAAGCTAAGTGAAGAAGAATAACTACAGCTAAATTTACTTTAACAGCACCGTAAATGAGCGGTGCTGTTGTCATTATTATCCTTCGTTCTGTAACTCATGTCTGTAGATTTTAAACATATGAAGATATATTACGGCGGGACCAGAGATGATTACAGTGATGCCGAGGGCGTTCTGTCTGCCGATCTGACACAGGAAGACAAGGATGATTTATTCTCGAATGATAATGAACTGATATAGAGTATTCTTTCCCCTACTGATCCTGAAAAGGATTGCAGACATCTTCCCGCAGCAGGCAATATTGACAAGCTAACGACCGTTTGCTAAAATGTCAGACGTTTGAGGTTTCGGGTGAAGAACACCAGATCACAGATAAAAAATGTCTCTATTAAGACAAATATGGGAGGAAATTATGGATACAGCAGATATGGTCATCAATATAGTGTCAGGTATTGCTTTAGCTGCACTGATCGGAGGAGTTATCTTCGGAATAATCTGGGCAGTTATCTACACTAAGAAGATAAAGGAGAAGACAGCAGAGTTTATAAAGAACTTATCTGACGAGCAGTTGGATATCATCTCCAACACTCCTTACAGAGGTCTTGGAGATCCCAAGCGTCCCAATGCAGTTGTAGTTAAGGGTATGGTAATGGAGATGAAGGAAAAAGGAAATAATATAGTATTCTCTATTTTGTACTATGATCATTATTTCCCTAACTCAGATGAGCTGAGAGTTACAGATATCGTTAAGCTTCCTAAGAGCAAGGTTAAAGAAATGGGTATCCGTCTTCACAGCTATGTAGATATGGTTCTTAATGAAGATAAGACTCCGGAGATAATCAATGCATAAGAATATCGGGGAAAATGAACTTATGATCCCTGCTATAAGAATGAGATATGCGGCAACTATGTTTGCCGCATATTCGTTTTTGGCGGCGGGAATATTTTTTATTTTATTGATGTTTTTCGGTGCCATGGATGGATCAGAAGATGGTGCGGCATATGATATTATTTCGAATGTTATAGCAGCATTGATATTGCTGTGCCTCGTCTTTGTAGTATTCTCTATCATCACATCTATCACCATGGCGATAACGGTTACGAAAAAAAGAAATGCGTTTATAGCCGAGGATAAGATCAAGGGCGATATATTTAAAGCCGGTCGTGAAATTAATCTTTCATCCCTTAAGGGATGGGATAAATTCCGTATGAACTTTATGATAAAACTGGTGATCGCGCTGATCCTTCCGGTGATATTATGTGTTGTTGCAATGTTATTATTTTCAGACGCTGAAGGGTGCTTTGCTTTTGCGTTTATTGGTTTTGCAACACTTTTCGGTTGGGGACTCATCAGCTGTATGGGTGATCTTCACAGACAGAGAGAAGAGAGCCTTTACAGGCAGGGAACGGGATTATCTTTCTGGAACATGAGCAAGGCTGATGAAAATGTATTTGAGATGCTCAGATCTGAACGTGCTGTGATCATATCTATGGGCAAGTGGGAAAGAGGCGTTGAAGATTTTGCTGCCAATCTGTGTAAGGAGACAGCATCGGATCCTTCTGCTATTTCGAATACCGCATATTTCTTCAATGGAAGTGAGCTCAACAGACACTTCGGTCGTGCTATTGTTGATGCGGAAGCTGCCGAAGATATTCATCTGGTTGCGGTTCCGGTAATATCATGTACCGGCGGTCAAAGACAGTTTCTTGTTTCACAGAAAGCTGCCAATAACGTAAACAACTGTCTGTTAACGGCAGGAGGAATTGGTTATACCAGGTTAACTCAGGTAATGTGAGCTGCCTGTTTCATCTTTTTCTTGTTCTCGTACATTTTTTCATCCGCGGCGTTGCGGATGTCATCTACATTTTTGTGATCATTTTTATCAAAGATACTCATGCCACATGCGATCGAGACTTTACTCTCGGGAGCTGTGGCTTTTTTAGATATCTTAGCCATATCGTTTTGGAATTTGTTCAAAAGAATATCTCTGTCGACATAGTCGTTGCCTTCAAGAACTGCAAGGAATTCGTCTCCTCCGATCCTGTAGACGGGGCTGTGAGAGAATACTCTGCAAATCAGTGCGCAGCAGTTCTTTAAGTATTCATCACCGGCTTCATGTCCGTAGACATCATTGATCCCCTTCAGATCATTGGCATCGAACATCACTATACCGAATTCATATCCGGGAATGATGTCGATATTGTTTTGAAGCTCTTTGCGCTTGTTCTCGTAAGCGGCACGGTTCTTGATATGAGTGAGTGTATCTATCTGTGCCAGTTCTGTTATTCGCTCATTCATATATTTGAGGTACATATTCTGGCGGAACTTTTCCATCGAATAATTGATACCCTGATAGTATGACCGCAGGGTTTTTTCTTCCAGCTCTTTTATGCTGTCAACGAAGACCATATAACCGGCGGAATACTGATTGTAATGTAAGGGGGTGAAGATATACAGATGACTTTTACCGTCTTCGGGTATAGGAAGCAGTTCGGAAGACGGAAATTTTGAATCTTCCAGAAACTTGCCATCGCGAATGGAGCATAAAACAGACAGTTCTTCGTCGTAACCGATCCTTCGCATGCTGACGCTGACATCGGATACCGATCTGTAGGCGCTTTCATCCATAAAGATATGAAAATTTTCGCCTTCATAATCATGGTTATCCATGAGATTCTGAGTAAACTTTTGTTTTATCTCACTTATGGATTCACAGGATAAGATGAGACGCTCTCTGCTCCTGTCGTAACGGGCCTGCATGTTGTCGTTCATCTGTCTGCTATAAGCGTTGGCGGCAGCCTGCTGTCTGAGCAATACGCTTCCTGTATCTTCCGGACATCCGCAGCTTTCCCTTACTACAGGCACACTGTCGACAACAGTGACAGGATCAGCATCTTGTCCTGAAATGAGCGACAGCATGATATTGGCGGCTTCTTCACCGCATTTTATAAAATTCTGATCTACTGTTGTAAGAGAAGGGAAGAAGATATGGGCATCGGGACTGTTGTCAAATCCGGTAACGATCACATCCTTCGGAATCTCTTTTCCGCAGTCTTTTAATGTTAAGCAGGCTGTAAGAGCCAACGAATCATTAGCGCATACTATTGCATCCGGAAGGTCATCATTACGACACCATTCCCTTGTCAGGTGAGATGCTGCGGTTATAAACCAGTCTGTATAGAATATATTCGTATCGGGAAGACTTAGTCCGCGTTCTTTCATTATATCCTTTAAAGCACGGATACGGTCCTCGGCGCCTTCATTGTCTTTATTGCCACCGATAACATATATTTTTTTGGTGTTGTGATGAGTAATGAGATGGTCGGCAAGATTGCGCATGCCGGAGTAATTATCTGAGATGACAGAGCAGGTATCTTTGACAACAGAACCAATGCTGACTGTGGGAATGTCGGCCTCCAAAGCGCGTTTTACTATCTTATCGATCTCACCTTTGAAATCGATAAGATTCGAGCATATGACTACTCCGTCAAACTTATGAAGATCGGGGAGCCTGAATATGTTAAGCTCTCCTTCGGTAATGTCGGGGCTCTCATGGAGCGCTGCAAAGGTAAGAAACAAGTAGATATCCGTGTTGTTAGTTTCGAAGATTTTCTTCATACCCTGCAGGCACTGAACAAGGATATTCGATCCCCAGCCGGTGGAAAAAACTGCGATTTTCTTCTTCATCTTATCAGATACTCCGATCAATGTTTCCGTGGCAGGAATGTTTCATTCAATTAATCGTTATTATAGCATTTTCGCTGTTAAAATGAGAGATGTGAGCGTAAGTATTTCTTTTGGAACATAATATAGTATTTGTTGTAAAATAAAGAGCGGGTCCGCATCAAGCGGGTCATTTTAGCATCGGCAGGAGTTCTGTTTGAAAAAATCAGTGATAATAAGAGAATATGGGATAGTTCAGGGCGTCGGATTCAGACCCTTCGTGAAAAGACTTGCCGACAGA
Organism: Lachnospiraceae bacterium XPB1003; assembly: GCA_900102065.1. Classification (GTDB taxonomy): domain Bacteria; phylum Bacillota; class Clostridia; order Lachnospirales; family Lachnospiraceae; genus NK4A136. The sequence goes on from FMVK01000001.1 coordinate 390,514, forward strand.
TATGACATTACGGGCAGTGTATGCAATTTTGGACCGTATGTGGAGATAAGAGCCTGCGGAGACAGTGAGGATTTAGATAGATTTTCAGAGAGCATAAAGACGGAGGCCCCCGACAGGGCATCCATTCTTAAGACGGAGATCCGGGAAGATACTGATCCACAGCAGGTTAATGACAGCTTTGAGATAATTGAGAGCAGGAAGGATGAGGGGCTGATCTTCATACCGCCTGATCTTGCCATATGTGATGAATGCAGTAAGGAACTTTTTGATAAAAATGACCGTCGCTATCTTCATCCTTTTATAAACTGTACTCAGTGCGGACCGCGGCTTACTATCCTGGAATCCCTGCCATATGACAGAGAACGGACGGGAATGAAGATTTTCCCCATGTGCAGGAGCTGTGCAGATGAGTACGGGGATAAACAGACAAGGCGATTCGATGCGCAGCCTATATGCTGTAATGACTGCGGGCCGGAGTTCTATATCATAAATGCAGACGGTAAAAGAGATGGATCAACAGGGACAGATGCGATCGCGTATGTCAGAGGAGTGATCGCGGAAGGCGGTATAGTTGCCATCAAGGGTATAGGAGGATTCCATCTTGCCTGTGATGCCGCTAATGATGAAGCCGTAAAAAAGCTTCGACAGAGGAAGAACCGACCGGCCAAACCCTTCGCGGTCATGATGAGGGATATGTCGGTAGTTCGCAGGGAATGTAAAGGACTGACGGAGCGTAAGGAAGAGATACTGGAAGGTCCTCAAAAACCTATCCTTTTGTTAGAAAAGAATAAGGATGGGAAGCTATCGGAACATATCGCACCTGATAATCCGACAGTAGGTGTGATGTTACCGTATGCACCGGTACAATTGTTATTATTTGATCTTCCGACAGATAACAGGGAATATTTCCCGGACATGTTAGTGATGACCAGCGGAAACATAGCCGGAGCACCTATCTGTCGGGATGAAGATGAAGCTGTCAGTGAACTGTCGGGATTCGTTGACTGTATCCTTTCAAATGACAGGCCGATACTTACAAGAGCCGATGACTCGGTCATGGATCATCTGGATGACAGACCTTATATGATCAGACGCTCGCGGGGATATGCGCCACTGCCATATTTAGTTGATTGCGGCAATGCAGGGAATTCTACTATCCTGGCAGTGGGAGGAGAGCTTAAGAATACTTTCTGCATAGGTAAGGGTGATCTGTTCTATCCTTCTTCCTATATAGGTGATCTGAGCGATGAACGTTCGGAAGAAGTACTCGAAGAAACCATCGCCCGTTTTGAATCTATGCTTGAATGTTCACCGGAAATCATAGTCTGTGATAAGCATCCGGGATACCGTTCAACGAAGATCGCAGAAAAGCTTGCGAAGGATACGGGTGCGAGACTGATAAAACTGCAGCATCATTACGCACATATAGTTTCATGTATGGCTGAGAACGATCATAAAGATCCTGTTATAGGTATATCTTATGACGGTACCGGTTATGGCGATGACGGAACTGTATGGGGAGGAGAGATCTTCGCCTGTGACTACAGAGAATATGAACGCTGCGGACATATCGCAGGATTCCTTCAGGCAGGAGGGGATATCTCTTCTAAGGAAGGATACAGGATCGCGATCTCCATGGCTGAGCTTTCAGGGGATAAGGAATTTGCCGAGTCGGTAAAATATCTCTTGTCGGAAGAGTATGGTAATCCGGATACTTATATCAAAACAGACGAAAAATCTGTTGATGTTATAGCATCCATGATTCGCAAGAATGTAAATTGCATAAGATCTACAAGCGCGGGAAGACTATTTGATGCTGTGAGTGCCGTCCTGGGCATCAGGTCTCGTTCCACCTTTGAAGGTGAAGCGGCTATGGCGCTGGAATTCTCCGCCGGGAAATATGAGGAAGGTATCGTAGAAAAACAGATAACGGAAGGAAGCGACGGTGTCATCCCTACCGATAAGCTGTTTGAATATATCGTAAAAGAGCGCCGCAGAGCTGTGGAAAGATACTGTAATGACAGGTCGGCTCTTGCGGAGAATGCCGAGAGGCTTGCATATGAATTCCACCTGATGTTGGCGCGTATGACCGCGGAGGCAGCGGTCAGATCCGGAAGAGAGAAAGGAATCGATACTGTTGCATTGAGTGGCGGATGTTTCCAGAACAGGCTCTTTACAACACTTGTAAGAGACCGTATCAGGGAGGCCGGAATGGAAGTGCTTCTTCATTCGCTTATACCGCCCAATGACGGCGGGATAGCGCTTGGTCAGGCCGTTGCCGCAAGATTCATGACAGAGGAAGTTTAATATAAATATCCTAAATGATATAAGTGAGTGTGATCTCGGGACCTGTTTAGGATAGAAAGAGAGATAAATGAGTAAGATAGAATTTAAAAAACCGGGAAATTTTGTATATCCTGTTCCGGCAGTGCTCGTAAGCTGCGCCGGAGCAGACGGAAATAAAAACATAATCACGGTGGCATGGACGGGAACCGTATGCTCAGATCCTCCTATGGTATATATATCCGTAAGAAAAGAAAGATTTTCTTATGATATTATTAAAGAGTCGGGAGAGTTTGTTATCAACCTTCCGGATGAAAAACTTGCACATGCCCTTGATTACTGTGGATGCACGACGGGAGCAAAGGTAGATAAGTTTAAGGAATGCGCGCTTACTGCGGAGGAGAGTTCCAAGGTTTCCGTTCCTTCCATTGCCGAGTCTCCTGTTGCTATCGAGTGCAAGGTTAAGGATATCATTCCCCTGGGAACACATGACATGTTTCTGGCGGAAGTTCTGGCAGTTCGTGTGGATGACAGGTATATAGATGAGAAGGGTGCATTCCATATGGATGATGTTAAGCTCATCGCCTATGAACATGGACAGTACAGGGCTCTTGGTGCGAAGCTTGGTTCCTTCGGTTATTCGGTAAAAAAGAAAAAATCGAAGGGAAGGAAAAATCATAAAAGAAAGGATAAATGAGATGTCTGTAATCTGCAGTGTGATGGTCCCTCATCCTCCCATGATAGTTCCGGAGGTTGGAAAGGGCAGTGAAAAAACAGTCACGGAGACAGCTGACAGCTATATGTCTGCAATGGATTTCATCGTCCAGCACGATCCGGATACCGTTGTTATATCAAGTCCTCATTCAGTGATGTACAGTGATTATTTTCATATCTCACCGGGAGCTTCTGCCGAGGGAAGCTTTGCGCAGTTCGGTGCGCCGCAGGTCAGAATGAAGGTGAGTTATGATGAAGAACTGGTATCTGCGCTGTGTGCCATAGCCGACGAAGATGATTTTCCCGCAGGAGTAGACGGAGAGCGCGATCCTTATCTGGATCACGGTACCATGGTGCCTCTTTATTTTCTTAATAAATCCTACGAGAAGTCAGGTCGCGAAATGAAATGTAAGATCGTAAGAGTAGGTTTATCCGGTCTTTCTTTTTCCGATCATTACAAACTGGGAGAAATGATAGCCAAAGCTTCCGATAAGCTTGGAAGAAAGGTTGCATTTATCGCCAGCGGAGATCTTTCGCATAAGCTCAAGGAAGACGGGCCTTACGGCTTTGCAAAAGAAGGACCGGTATATGATGAGAAGATAATGGATGTCATGGGACGGGCGGCTTTCGGAGATCTTCTTAAGTTTGATCCCGTGCTTTGCGATAAGGCAGCCGAATGCGGACACAGATCATTTATCATCATGGCCGGAGCGCTTGATAAACGTGAAGTAAGAGCACAGAGATTTTCTCATGAGGATATCACCGGTGTGGGATACGGTGTTTGTATCTACAATGCAATGGGTGTGGATGACAGCAGGAATTTCCTTGAGGGATATGAGAAGGAGAAGGCTGAACGCATTGAGAAATTAAGAAAAGAAGAGGATATGTATCTGCTCCTTGCCAGAACATCGTTGGAATTCTACGTGCTGACGGGACAGCCTATGGGGCTGCCTTCGGATGTCCCCGAAGATATGATGAACAGGAAAGCCGGTGCTTTTGTATCTCTGCATAAGAACGGAGAACTGCGCGGCTGCATAGGTACTACGGAAGCTGTAAGGGACTCTCTTGCGGAAGAGATAATCATGAATGCCATTTCCGCAGGCACACAGGATCCCAGATTTCCGAGAGTAAGAAAAGATGAATTACAGGAGCTTGAATATAACGTGGATGTGCTTTCGGAAGCAGAGCCTGTATCATCCACAGACGAACTGGATGTGAAGAAATACGGAGTGATCGTCAGCAAGGATTCCAGAAGGGGGCTCTTACTCCCCGACCTCGAAGGTGTGGATACAGTTGAGGAGCAGCTTAGTATAGCAAAGCGCAAGGCCGGTATCAGCGAGATGGAAAGCGGTGTGAAGATCGAACGCTTTACTGTTGAGAGACACTCTTGTAAAGAGGAATAACCGGGAATGGCAAGGTACTACATAGCGGATCTGCATTTCTATCATGAAGCCATGAACGAACGGATGGACTGCAGGGGATTTGGATCCGTTGAAGAAATGAATGAATATATGATTTCCAGGTGGAATGACCGTGTCAGGAAAAATGATGAGGTAGTTATACTTGGCGATCTCTCTATGGAGAAGTCATCCCTGACGATGGAGCTCATAAAGCGTCTGAAGGGCAAGAAGATGCTCATCGAAGGAAATCATGACAGATATCTCAGAGAATCGACATTTGACAGAAGTCTGTTTGAATGGGTCAAGCCCTATGCCGAGATGCATGATAACGGCAGGAAAGTGATACTGAGCCATTATCCGATATTTTGCTACAACGGCCAGTACAAAGTCACCGACAAGGGAAAGCCAAGGACATATATGCTTTACGGACATGTCCATAATACCTATGACGAAGAACTGGTAATGAGGTTTCAAAAAGAGACACGGCTGTTTTCCCGTCCGGTTTATGGCAAAGATGAAGATATGACGATACCCTGCAATATGATCAACTGTTTTTGTATTTTCTCGGATTACACGCCCTTATCCCTTGATGAGTGGATAGAGGTACAAAAGAAAAGAGAAGCGGAAGCTGAAGTAAAATAAAAAACGCATCCCCTTTCGAGGATGCGTTTTGCTGTTATTAAAGATCTTTACCTGTAAGAAGCTTGTATGCTTGAAGGTATTTTTCGATGGTCTTGTTAACGATGTCTTCGGGAAGAACCCATGCTTCGGGCTTATCCTTATTTTCGTTAGCATCGGACTTGAGCCAGTCTCTTGCAAACTGCTTGTCGAAGGAAGGCTGACCGTGACCTGCTTCATATCCGTCTGCAGGCCAGAATCTGGATGAATCGGGAGTAAGCATTTCATCTCCGAGAACGATATTGCCATTCTCATCGAGACCGAACTCGAACTTTGTATCAGCAATGATGATACCCTTGGTCAGGGCGTAATCAGCGCACTTCTTATATAATGCGATGGTATAGTCGCGAAGCTTCTCAGCGTATTCTTTGCCCTTTCCGGGGAAGTATTTCTCAAGGTGATCGATGCTCTGCTCGAAAGAAATATTCTCATCGTGATCACCGATCTCAGCCTTTGTGGAAGGTGTGTAGATAGGCTCAGGGAGCTTATCGGATTCCTTTAATCCTTCAGGAAGCTTGATACCGCATACTGTACCGTTCTTCTGGTAGCTTGCCCAGCCGGAGCCTGTGATATATCCGCGAACGATGCACTCTATGGGGAGCATGTTAAGCTTCTTGCACATCATGGAGTTGCCGTCAAAATCAGGCTGTCTGAAGAATGCGGGCATATCCTTAACATCTGCACTGATCATATGATTGGGGATGATATCCTTTGTTAAGTCGAACCAGAACTTGGACATCTGGGTAAGGACAGCACCTTTTTTCACGATCTTATTCTTAAGTATGACGTCGAAACAGCTGATGCGGTCAGTTGCCACCATGATAAGGCTGTCGCCGTTGTCATAGATCTCTCTGACTTTTCCTTCTTTGATAGGTTTGAATTCGGTCATTTTCTCCTCCATGTGCGCCGGGAAGCGCTTACTTCATATATTTATGATAGATTTCTAGGATAGTGTTTTTAGTAAAAAGTGTCAATAGTCCTGAATATATGAATCTGCCGTTTCTAGTGATATAATAAAAAAGCAGTAATGTAAAAATGGGGAGAGTATATCGGGAGCCATACTATCATGTTTAAAAAGGTGACATTTATTAACGTAGGCGGTTTCATCGCCGGAACCGTAAAAGAGGCCTTTAAGAGAGCCCAGATGGATGTAAATGACGTCGAACCCAAGGCTGAGGTGATACGTCAGCTGGTGGGTACACGTGATGTGATAGTTATTCTTTTAGGTGATTATCCCCATAATAATGAGGATTTCTATAAGGAACTCAGTAATCTCTGCTCCATGCAGGACAGACTTTTTATTCTCGGTGAACAGCTTCAGATCAACGATTTCAAGAAACTTGTTCCGGGAGTCATCATTTCAAAAGAGTTCAGAAGACCTTTTAATACAAACGATATAGTAGAAGCGATCGAAGCTCATGACGTAGATGAAAGCAGTGTCATCAACAGGAAGAAGATCCTTGTCATAGATGACGATCCTATATATTTAAGGTCTGTTAAGCAGTGGCTTTCCGGCGACTTCGCTGTTTCTGTTGTCAGCTCGGGTTTCGAGGCGATCAAATACCTGATCAATGCTACCCCGGACCTTATACTGCTTGATTATCAGATGCCTGCAGCCAACGGGCCGACAGTCTTTTCAATGATCAGGGATAATGAGGCGACGAAGAATATCCCCATCATTTTCCTTACAGGAAAGAGTGACAAGGAAAGTGTCATGAAAGTACTGGAATTAAAGCCTGACGGCTATCTGTTGAAAAAAATGAACGGACTGCAGATCCACAGAGCAATAAAAGAGTACTTCGAATCTCCGGATCACAAGATCAGAAATAATTTTTGAGCACCAGCTCGGTGATACCATCGTTGCTTCCGCTCTCTATTCTTTTGACTCTCGGCTCTCTGCCGTAGCTGTACTCTTCACGTATCATTCTTGCGAGGCTGGTTCCGCGGTGATAGCCGTGGATGAGACGAATGCGGTATATGCCCACTCCGGCACTGTCCAGAGCTTTATCGATCACGGACTTCGCTTCTTCAGCGCGCATCCCATGAAGATCTAATTCAATTATTCCCGAAAGATTAAGATTCATGTGAGAATGATAGCACAAATTTGGGTACACTTTTGAAAAATAACATATAATGACTTCGGGAAAAAGGATTTAATACCACAATAGTTTAGAAAGAGGAATTATGAGTATTTTAAATGTTGAAAATCTTTCACACGGTTTTGGAGACAGAGCGATATTTGAGGATGTGAGCTTTCGTCTTCTTAAGGGTGAACACATAGGACTTGTAGGTGTTAACGGTGAGGGTAAGAGTACCTTCATGAGTATCGTCACAGGTAAGCTTGCGCCGGATCAGGGCAAGATCGAATGGGCGAAGAATGTACGCGCAGGTTATCTCGACCAGCATGCGGAACTTAAAGCGGGAGATACCATTGGGACTGTGCTTAAGGCTGCGTTTGATGATCTTTTTGATATAGAGAAAAGACTTAATGAACTCTATGAGAAAATGGGCGAGGCGGATGAGAAGCAGCTTGAAGAATACATGGAAGAAACAGGTACGCTTCAGGAACTTTTAAACGCACATGATTTCTATATGATAGATGCGAAGGTTGAGGAAGTGGCCCGTGCTCTGGGTCTGCTGGATCTGGGCCTTGACCGTGATGTTACGGAATTGTCCGGAGGTCAGAGAACGAAAGTGTTACTTGCAAAACTTCTCCTTCAGAAGCCGGATATCCTGCTTTTGGACGAGCCTACCAACTATCTGGATGAAGAGCATATCGTATGGCTGAAGAGATATCTTACCGAATATGAAAATGCTTTTATTCTTATCTCACATGACACGGACTTTATGAATGACGTCGTGAACGTGATCTATCACATCAAGGATTGCGTCCTTACCAGATATGCCGGAGATTACAATCACTTCCTTGAAGTATATGAAGTTAAAAAAGCACAGCAGGAAGCTGCTTATAACAGACAGCAGCAGGAGATAAAGGATCTGAAGGATTTTGTTGCAAGAAATAAAGCAAGAGTTGCAACGAGAAATATGGCAATGAGCCGTCAGAAGAAGCTTGATAAGATGGATCTCATCGGAAAGGTTACGGAAAAGCCGAAGCCGGAATTCCGCTTCCTGACAGCAAGAACTCCGGGAAAAAATATTTTTGAAACCAAAGAGCTTGTGATCGGATACGATGAACCTCTTTCGAAACCTTTAACATTATATATGGAAAGAGGCAGTAAGATCGTACTTACCGGTGCAAACGGAATCGGTAAGACCACATTGTTAAAGAGCATACTCGGACAGATAAAGCCCTTGTCAGGATCGGTACAGTTGGGTGAATATCTGGAGATCGGTTATTTTGAGCAGGAGACTAGACCTGATATTTCTACAACATGTCTCGAAGAGATCTGGAATGAGTTTCCTTCTTTTTCTCAGTATGAAGTAAGAAGCGCACTTGCGAAATGCGGTCTTACTACAGAGCATATTGAGAGCAAGATAAAAGTATTATCCGGAGGAGAACAGGCGAAGGTAAGACTTTGCAAAGTCCTCAATAAGCCCTCAAATATACTGGTTCTCGACGAGCCCACAAACCATCTGGATGTATATGCGAAGGACGAGCTGATACGTGCGCTGAAAGAATATAATGGAAGCATACTTATGGTATGTCATGAACCCGAGTTCTATAAGCAGATAGCAACTGAAGTTTGGGATTGCACAGAGTGGACTACGAAAGCCGTATAAAAAATATATAATTATATTTATCAAGACTGACAGGGAGATCGACAATTGAATATCACAAAGATAATAGCGGAAGAATTAAAGGTTAGAGAAGCGCAGGTTGAAGCTGCGATAAAGCTTATAGATGAAGGAAATACCATACCGTTTATTTCCAGATATCGTAAGGAAATGACAGGTTCCTTAAATGATGAGCAGTTAAGAAATCTGGATGAGAGATTAAAATACTTAAGATCGTTGGAAGAAAGAAAGGAAGAGATACTCAGATCCATCGACGATCAGGGAAAACTTACCGATGAGCTGAAGAAGAAGATAGAGGCAGCAGAGAAGCTGGTTACTCTGGAAGATATCTACAGACCGTATAAGGTTAAGAAGGCGACAAGGGCATCTGCCGCAAAGGCACGCGGATTAGAGCCTCTTGCCATGTATATATTAAAACAGGACGCAACAGAGCCTCTGGAGAAAGAAGCTGAAAAATATGTTACGGGAGAGATAAAGCCTGATTCCGACAGCAAAGCAGATAAAGTAAGGGCTGCCGCTAAGGAAGTTAAAGACGCCGCTGCGGCACTTGCCGGTGCTTCGGATATCATTGCGGAGATGATTTCCGATAATGCGGATTACAGAACATATATCAGAAAAGTAACTGTTGAAGACGGAAGCCTGACATCAAAGGCCAAGGATAAAGAAACCAGATCCGTATATGAGAATTACTATGAGTATGAAGAACTCATAAAGAAAGTGGCAGGACATCGAATACTTGCGCTTAATAGAGGCGAGAGTGAAAAGATCTTAACAGTATCCGTTAAGGCACCTGTTGAAAATATCCTTTCTTATCTTGAACGCAAGGTGATCACTGCCGACAACGAATTTACCGCTCCCTTCTTAAAGGAAACCGTCGCTGACAGTTACGATCGTCTGATCGCACCCTCGATAGAGAGAGATATCAGATCAGAGCTGACCGAGAAAGCTGAAGATGGCGCCATAGACGTGTTTGGAAAGAATCTTAAGCAGCTTCTGATGCAGCCGCCTATCGCAGGTCAGACAGTGCTTGGATGGGATCCCGCATTCCGTACGGGATGCAAGCTTGCGGTTGTAGATCCCACAGGTAAAGTTCTTGATACGGTAGTTATATATCCTACTGAGCCACAGAAGAAGATCGAAGAATCCAAGAAGACAGTAAAGGCGCTTATCAAAAAATACGGTATCACTCTTATCTCCGTCGGTAACGGAACTGCATCAAGAGAGTCGGAACAGGTGATCGTTGAAATGTTAAAAGAGATCCCCGAAGCCGGTGTTAAGTATGTGATCACAAACGAAGCCGGAGCGTCAGTTTATTCTGCAAGTAAGCTTGCTACGGAAGAGTTCCCGGAATTCGATGTGGGACAGAGAAGTGCTACTTCGATTGCCAGACGTGTTCAGGATCCTCTTTCAGAACTCGTTAAGATCGATCCAAAGTCCATCGGTGTCGGTCAGTACCAGCATGATATGAACCAGAAGAAGTTATCCGAGAAGCTGGGCGGCGTGGTAGAAGACTCCGTTAATGAAGTCGGCGTAGATGCCAATACTGCATCTGCAGCACTTCTTCAGTATATATCCGGTATCAGTTCCGTTATTGCGAAGAATATTGTTGATTACAGAGAAAAGAACGGCAAGTTCACCGACAGGAAACAGTTCTTAAAAGTTCCCAAGCTTGGGCCTAAGGCTTATGAACAGTGTGCCGGTTTCATGAGGATCAATGACGGAAAGGAACCGTTAGATGGGACAAGTGTACATCCCGAATCATATGAGGCAGCAGGAAAGCTTTTATCGATCATAGGATGCGGGATAAAGGACGGCGCTGCCATCAGGGATTACGATGCAAAGCTTAAGGACAGAAAGGGTGTGGCAGAATCCATAGGAGTTGGTGTCCCCACTCTTGATGATATTCTTAGAGCTCTCGAAAAGCCGGGGAGAGATCCCAGAGAAGATATGCCCAAGCCCATACTCAGATCAGATGTCCTTGATATGAAAGATCTGAAACCCGGAATGGTGCTTAAGGGAACGGTAAGGAATGTTATCGACTTCGGAGCATTTGTAGATATAGGAGTTCACCAGGACGGACTGGTTCATATTTCCCAGATGTCGGATCGATATATAAAGCATCCGCTGGAAGCTGTATCCGTGGGAGATATCGTGAATGTAGAGATATTAAGTGTGGATCAGGAACGTAAGAAGATAGCACTTTCAATGAAGACAGAGAATGCAAAGGCGGCAAGATGATATTAACTATTTTTTTCTTAATCTGTTCGGTACTTAGTTTTTTATATGCGATCTTGGTATGGTCGGTTCATTCGGGAACATCGTTTTTCCTGGTATGGGTCGCGGTGGCCGGGGTGTTCCTCATACTTGCGATGGCAAATAAATTCCATCTCTGGAAGAAATTAAAGAAGCCGGTAAAGGTGATCATAATAACTTTTTTTTCTCTTGGGATGCTCTTTATGATAGTGACACAATGCATGATCTTTTCATGCTTTGGTTCCAAGGGAGATCCGGGACTTGATTATCTTATAGTGCTGGGATCACAGGTTAAGGAAAGCGGCCCCTCGGCAGTAACCGTATGGAGACTTAAAGCGGCGATAGAATATCTTGAGAATAATCCCGACACAAAGGTGATAGTGTCCGGCGGACAGGGGCCAAACGAACCGGCCCCCGAAGCGGTGATAATGAAACAGTATCTTATCGAGAACGGGATAAGTGAAGACCGTATATTAACGGAAGAGAGATCAAAAAATACGGCCGAGAATATCAGTTTTTCCGCTCAACTCATAGATATCGGGAATGACAGCGTGGGCATTGTCACGAATAATTTTCATGTATTCAGAGGTGTAGCTCTTGCAAAGCATTACGGATATGCCAATGTATGCGGAATTGCGGGAGGATCTTCACTGAGATTCCTTCCCAATAATCTGCTCAGAGAAAGCTGCGGACTGGCCAAGGATTTTCTTGTCGGAAACATATCATTCTTTGGCGAAAAAGGAAAAGCGGCATCGGCAAGTGATAACAGTTCTGCAAAAACAACGGCTCCCGTGAATCCGTATCCAAGCGGATTCTACGAGGAGCCTTTTGATTTAGTGCTTGAAGCAGAGGGTAACGGCAGGATCTTTTACACATTGGACGGGAGTATTCCGGATAAAGAAGACATGGTATATACGGGGCCGATAAGGATTACCGATATTTCATCTGAGGATAATCAACTGTCCGCACGAACGGATATAATGGCTCCTACTATGTGGGGTGGAGCATTTGCTCCGGGTTCTCCTGTAGATAAGGCAACTGTAATCAGATATGCGCAAGAAGATGAAAACGGTGAATTGGGTGAAGTAAATACTTCGACCTATTTTGTGGGATATCAGGATAAGGATGATTATTACAGTAATGTAAAAGTGATCTCTCTGGTGACGGATCCCGACAATCTATTTGATGATGAAAAAGGAATATATGTTACCGGAAAAAAATATGATGAATGGAAAGAAGGCAGTGAATACGATCCGGCATTGGATCAATGGCTTGTTCCTGCAAATTATCTTGAAAGAGGAAAGGAATGGGAGCGTCCCGTATATATGGAAGTGTTTCAAGATGGAGTGTCCGTATCATGCGCCAATGCAGGTATGCGGATACATGGCGGGTCATCAAGAGCTGCGGAGCAAAAGAGCTTCAACATATATATGAGAAGCGAGTACGGTTATTCCAAATATAACGGAGATCTATTTTCCGGAAATAATATTTCGGAATATGACGGATCTGTCATAGATGAATATGATACCTTTGTGCTCAGAGACTGTGGAAATGATCATAAGTTTTCAAGGATCAGAGATAAGCTCATACAGGGGCTTGTAAGAGAGAGAAGCTTTGCAACTCAGGCTATGGAGCCCTGCATCGTTTTTATTGACGGTGAGTTCTGGGGACATTACGAGATCACCGAGAGGTTGTCGGATGATTATATAGAGTCACACTTTGGTGTTGATGAAAGCAACGTTATCCTGATAAAAAACGGTGAACTGGAAGACGGAGAAGAAGGTGATGAAGAGGAATTCTCTGAGCTCAGTAAGTGGGTAAGAGAAACCGACTTTACAGATCCGGCCAATTATGAAGAACTTGAAAGCAGGGTAGATCTCAGAGAATTTGCCGAGTATATGAGTGTGCAATTTTATATATATAATTATGATCTGTCAAATCAGAATCTGGCCGTTTGGAAGGCGAGGACACCTGATCCTGACAATCCTTATGCGGACGGAAAATGGAGATTCATTCTCTTCGATACCGAATACAGTTCGGGAATATACGGACAAGCGATATATTCCGGTAATTCATTTACTGATCTTGAGAAGAAAGAATGTTTACCGAGAGATCTCTTCTATGGTGCAATGGAAAATGAGGATTTCAGAGATCTTTTTACGGAAGCATATAATGATATAACGGAAAATGATTTCGGAAATGAAAGAGTGGATTCGGAAATAACGAAGTTAGATGCCGAATATCATGAAATGGTGCTAGATACATATGACAGGTTCTGGCAGTTCTGGCCGGGCGGTATGAACAGAGAAAACAATCTTTCCGATCAGATTGATGATCTGAGAGATTTCTTTGAAAAAAGAAAATATTATTCAGACGAAGATCTGAAAGAATTGTTGGAGAGATATTGATGAAAAAAAGAGTCGTTCAATTTAGTGAATGGCTCTTTTTTTATTTAAATAAAAAGCCGATATAAAAGATACAAAGAAAGCGGGGAAAAGGCCTGCCCCGCAGGTGTATTAATTGCGCTCTTAAAATTGAAAGGAGGTTATTATGATCATAAGTTCCGGTACGGTAAGTATGGGGGCTGAGCGGAGCTTTGCCTCGTCATCAAGATCAGGTCGGATGTTAGTGATAAACGGAGCCGACAGTAAGATCAACGGAACAGTCATACGTTTTGGAAATGTAGCCGAACGCATGAAGGACGGGTCATCTCTGGCAAAGGATATGCTGCGGCATGACTTTAATCTGTCTGTGGAAAAACGTGTAGCAGAACATGATGAAGAGAAAGCTCTTGAGGAGATAAGAAGGAAGAGTCTCAGATACATCCTGCAGCATTTCTACAGACTGTTTTTCGGAAGAGGATATGAAGCCAAGAACGGAGGTATGGAGGACGCCGGAACCTCACCGGAGACTGATAACAAGCTTGCTTCATACACCGAGTATGCATCATATGAAGAATCCGAGCAGACTGAATTTTCTACGGTAGGAACGGTGATAACAGCGGATGGAAGAGAGATCAGTTTCGGACTCAGTCTTTCTATGAGCAGATCATTTAAATCGGAATACCTGAAGCAGACTGAAATCTATTCTCAGAATGCTGCAAGCGCCATAGATCCGCTAGTAATAAACTTAAGCGGAAATATTGCTTCGGTGTCTGATCAGAAAGTGATGTTCGATCTTGATGCAGACGGTGAGCTCGATAGCATATCAAGACTTAATCCGGACAGCGGTTATCTGGCACTGGATATTAACGGTGACGGTAAGATCAATGACGGAAGTGAATTGTTCGGGACAAAGTCAGGAGACGGATTCGCAGATCTTGCCAAATATGATTCGGACGGAAACGGATGGATCGATGAGGCAGATCCGATATTTTCAAAGTTAAAGATCTTTGTTACGGATGAAGACGGTCATGAAACACTCTACAGACTTAAGGATAAGGGCGTAGGTGCAATCTGTCTTCAGAGAGTGGATACAGATTTTTCACTTAATTCATTACAGAATAACAGGAAGAACGGTCAGATAAGAGAGACGGGATTTTTCCTGTATGAGAACGGAATGGCCGGGACGGTCCAGCACATAGATCTTATGAGATGAGTGTGTATTGAACTGTGTCGGGATGCATAGGTAATCTGATGTCACAGGGTTTCGGATACGAGTATCCGGAGCTCTGTGATCATTTGCATATAGGGATAAAAAACTAAGTTTACGAATTATTCGGGATGATGGATACCTTAAGATGGTATAATGATAGAGTCGCATCGGGGGTATGAACTTAATAAGATATATTGAGTTAAACGGTATTTAAATGTCCCATTCTATAGAATTTTTAAAAGACGAAGTCAGAAACGGATTCTATATATCTACGCCGGTAAAGCAGGCCTGGGCTGAGACACTGGATGTCCTTGGGGAGATAGACAGGATATGCAGGAAGCATGACATCAGGTATTTTGCTGACTGGGGGACTTTTTTGGGTGCAGTCAGACACGGCGGTTTTGTTCCCTGGGATGATGATCTGGATATCTGCATGCTCCGTGATGATTATACGAAGTTCAGACAGGTGGCGGATAAAGAGCTGCCTTCGCAGTTTACCGTTCATGATTACGCGAGTAAGAAAGATCACTGGTTATTCCTTTCCAGAGTGGTAAATAATACCACTATGTGTTTCGATGAAGCATATCTTGAAACCCATAATAATTTTCCCTGGCTTGCCGGGATTGATATTTTCGTCAAAGATTATCTGTATGACTCTGACGAGGATGAGATCGCCAGAGATAAAGAGATATTGAATATTCTTGCTGTAGCTGACGGTATTCGGGATGGAAGTCTCGGATCACATTCGATCATTACAGAGAAAGAAAGATTACAAAAAAAATATAACGTGTCTCTCCCGGAGGGATGCAAGGGACGAGATCTTGCGGTAGCACTGTACGCACTTGCCGAACAGCAGATGGCCAGAGTTAAGCCTGAAGAAAGTCATCGCGTAGGGCAGATCTTTCCATGGATAATAAAGCTTGGCCCTAAGAAGTCGGAGACTAAGGAGACATATGAAAATATAGTATATCTTCCCTTTGAAGATACGAAGATACCTGTTCCTGCAGCATATAACAGATCGCTGTTAACAAGATACGGAGAGAATTACTGCATGTTAAAAAAAGTGTGGGATGGGCATGACTATCCTTTTTTCGAAGGACAGAAAGCCGAGATGGAGAAGCTTTCCGGAGAAAGGTTCCCGGGATTTTATTTCGACAGATCGATGCTGACACGCTGCAAAACAGACAGAAGTTCTTCTTTGAAAGAGACTGCAAGAGAATGTCTGAACGAATTGGATGCAATGCTTGAATCTGCAGAAGCTGCTCTTTTAAGAGAGGACTACGAAGGATTCACAGGATTGATCGCTGACAGCCAGCAGCTGGTGGCAGATCTTGGAACTCTTATAGAGCAGACAAAGGGAGAGAGCGCGGAGACGACTTTGTGTATCACCGGTGCACTGCAAAGTTACTGCGATGCGTTGTGGGAAGAGTATAAGTCTGTTGCAAACGGTGAACAAAAAGATAAATTAACAGCGAGCAGAGATGCTCTTCAGACAGTTAAAGATGTTATAAAAAAAGATCTGTTTGACAGAAAAGAGCTACTGTTCCTGACCATAGGAGAAAAGGAATGGAAGAGTCTCGAGAGATATTATAATCAGGTATCCGATGAAGATACGGATATTTATGTTGTTAGGCTACCTCTTATGAGGAAGAGTTTTTCGGGTGCTATATTAGACAGAGGGGCTGATCTTACAGAAGGATCGGATCCTTCCGGAGGAAAAGTATCTGCGGGGATAAAATATACCGATCACAGATTATACGACCTGTCGATCCATTGCCCGGATGAGATCTATGTCCAGTATCCTTATGACGGATACAATCCCTGCCTGACAATCCCATCGGAATTCTGCGTGAGAAATCTTCAAAAGTATTCCGATAAGATAATCTATGTTCCGGCATATAAAACAGGAGAATTCGGACCGGGAGACAGAAATGATATCTATCATCTGAAATATTATGCAGCATCGCCGGCTGTAGTATATGCGGATGAAGTTATAGTTCAGTCAGAGAATATAAAAGAACGGTATGTTGAAGCATTATGTCGCTTTGCGGGGGAAGATACAATAAATATATGGATTGATAAAATTCACGTTGCAGCTGATCCCGGTAAAGAAATTACGGATCGAAAAGATAAGAAACTTTTATTCTGCATAGGGGAAAACGAACTTGCGGAACATAAAGTAATATTTACGGATGCACTAAAAGATAAGATTGAAATAATAGACAGATCTAAAGATAAGATCAAATTATATCTGACACTGTATCCCGGAGAGAGAGATGCCTGGACATCAATTGACAGAGACTTGAAGGATAAAGTGTTTAAGATGTTGGATGAATTAGTATCGGAAGGTAAAGCTCTAATGCTTGATTTTAAAGCTTCTGATGCAGATGAGACAGCAGGATCCTTTGATGCTTATTATGGCAGTCCGTCACCCTTGGTTCCTGCATTTATTACAAAGGGAAAGCCGGTAATGATAGCAGATTATGATCTGTGAGGAGGGGGAATATGAAGTTTGAACTGATGGCATCTATGATGTGTGCGGATTTCGGTAATCTCGAGAGGGAAGTTAAGGAGCTGGAGGAAGCGGGAATAGATTCGTTTCATATAGATATAATGGATGGAAGATATGTTCAGAATTTTGCCATGTCACTTAATGATATGAAATGTATCAGGAAGCTTACAGATAAGCCTATGGATGTGCATCTTATGGTTGAGCATCCCATCAATACCATCAATCTGTTCACACGTAATCTGCGTAAGGGAGATACGATCTATATTCATCCGGAAGCAGAGTATCATCCTTCCACAACCATACAAAGGATCATTGATGCCGGACTCACACCGGGGATCGCGATCAATCCGGGAACCAGTGTGGAACAGGTTAAAATGCTTCTTCGTATTGTAAAGAAAGTTCTGGTCATGTCAGTGAATCCGGGAAATGCTGCACAGATATTCCTTCCCTATGTCCGTGAAAAATATGATGAACTTCTTGTGTTGAAGGAAGATATGAACTTCGATATTTATTGGGACGGAGCCTGCGGGGCTGATAAGATAAAAGAGTATGCGCCCCTTGGCGTTAAGGGATTTGTACTTGGAACCACATTGCTTTTCGGAAAGGGAAAACCATACAGAGAGACGCTTGAATCGGTAAGGAACATGATAGTTTAGCTCCACGCTTGATAAAGATGTAAGTGATATAGGAAAAGTTTCTTGTCTTGAAAGTGAGAAATTCGGAATGAATTATGCGATATTACTGTCCGGTGGTAAGGGAACACGCATCGGATCAGATATTCCAAAGCAGTATATAAGTACGGGCGGTCAGATGATGATCTCCTATTCTTTAAAGACATTGATCGAAAGCAATATGATCGATGCTGTTTATATCGTTGCGGAAGATGAATGGCGAGAGAAGATATCGGAAGATATTAAGAATGCAGACGAAATTGATCTTGATAAGATAAAAGGTTTTGTCGCACCGGGTTCCACCAGACAGATGTCGATAGTAAATGGTATGAAAGAGATCATTAACGCAGCGTGCGATGTGTCGGATAATGATACAATCCTGATACATGATGCGGCAAGACCGTTTCTCTCAGAAGCTTTGTTGAATGATTGTTATAAAGCTCTTAGCGGACATGAAGGAGTCATGCCTGTACTTCGAATGAAGGATACCGTATATGAGAGTAAGGATGGGAAGACAGTATCGGGATTGTTGAAGAGAGAAGAGATATTTGCGGGACAGGCACCGGAACTGTTTTTACTGTCACGGTATCATAAAGCAAATATGGATCTGATCCCTGAGAAGATCCTTGCTGTTAACGGTGCAAGTGAACCGGCGATACTTGCGGGAATGGATATTGCTATGATCCCGGGAGATGAAGGAAATTTTAAAGTGACTACTGACGCGGATCTTGCGCGTTTCAGAGAGATCACGGAGGCGTGATGATGGCAAAAGCGTGGGTATTACATAAGATAGGTGATATATCTCTTGAAGAGGTAGCCGTTCCGGAACCGGCATCCGGTGAAGTAAGGATAAAAGTAAAGGCGGCCGGCATCTGCGGATCTGACATACCAAGGATATATAAGAACGGTGCGCACAGAATGCCTTTGATTTCCGGGCATGAATTTTCAGGTGTGGTGGACAGTGTCGGAAAGGACGCGGATCCTTCATTGGTCGGTAAGCGCGTCGGAGTTTATCCCCTCATTCCGTGCAGAGAATGTGAACCCTGCAGGGAAGGAAGCTATGAGTTGTGCAGGCACTACGATTATGTGGGTTCCCGAAGAGACGGGGCTTTTGGAGAGTATGTTACTGCTCCGGCAGATAATCTTATTGAACTTCCTGATGAAGTTGCATTTGAACAGGCTGCAATGCTTGAACCTATGGCAGTTGCCGTAAATGCTGTTCGAAAAGGCACTGACAGATTTACCGTCGACAGGGAAAAGAAGGTAACAGTCATAGGTCTGGGAACTATCGGTTTATTTATCGCAATGTTCCTTAAGGAAGCCGGATATAACAATATATATGTCATAGGTAATAAAGAAGGTCAAAAGAAAAGAGCTGAAAGTCTTGGGATAGACAGATATATTTGTTCAACAGATGATATCAGCGAAGCATACGATTCATCTGTGATATTTGAATGTGTCGGAAAGGCAGATACCATAGCCCTGGCTATTGATATGGCAGGTGCTTTCGGAAGAGTAACACTTGTGGGTAATCCTTATGGGGATGTGGAGCTCGAACGAGATCTGTACTGGAAGATACTTCGCAATCAATTGACCATAACGGGTGTATGGAATTCACGCTTTAACGGACAGTCTGATGATGACTGGCATTATGTCCTGGAGAGATTGAGAGATAGGAAGATAGAACCGGAAAAAATGATAACCCATCGCTTATCTCTTGAGGATTTTGAAAAAGGATTCCTCATCATGAGGGACAAATCGGAAGATTACTGCAAGGTATTAATGAAAATAGAATGACGCTTACACACTGATATCAAAGAGATGATATTAGAGTTTTAATAGCGCGGATAAAGATTGGAAAAGAATGGAAGACTCTGTAGAATATAAACTTATAAGGTCATCAAGAAAAACCATCGGGATAGAAGTTTCGCCGGATGGTGTGATTGTCCGTGCTCCATACAGAGTACCTGTTTATGAGATAGACGAATTTATTCTTTCCAAGAGGGCATGGATCAGGAAGAATATCGAAAAAGATAATATCCAAAAGCTTTCGAGGGAAGAGATCGACGAGCTTGCGGACCGTGCTTTGAAAGTGATCCCCGAACGTGTGAAATATTATGCACCGCTCGTAGGTGTGACTTACGGAAGGATAACCATAAGAAATCAGAGATCCAGATGGGGGAGCTGTTCCGCAAAGGGGAATCTGAATTTTAACTGTCTGCTGATGCTGGCGCCGGAAGGAGTTGTAGATGCGGTGGTTGTCCATGAGCTGTGCCACAGACTGGAGATGAATCACTCGAAAAGATTCTATGAAAATGTATTTCGCGTATTCCCTGAATACAGGAAATATGATCTGTGGCTGAAGAAATTCGGAAGCAGGCTGATGAGGCGTATGACAGGCTGATTTTGACCCTTGCCCGTAATGATGATACAATTACGCGGTGAAACAGGAGGAAACAGATTATGAAGGTTGCAGTTCTTGCAGGCGGTACAAGTACAGAACGTGAAGTCTCCCTGATAACGGGAGCCGGAATATACAGAGCACTTAAGGAAAAAGGACATAAAGCTGTTCTGATAGATGTTTATCTTGGGTTAGAAACAGACGCAAACAAGCTTGATGATATATATGATATAGACAAAGATTGGGCGGAAGGCATCAATGCCATAAAAGAAGAGAGTCCGGATCTTGATGAGATAAAGAAGCTTCGTAAGGATGATAAGAAATGCTTCTTCGGACCCAATGTTCTCGAGATCTGCAAACGTGCGGATGTAGTATTTATGGCATTGCACGGAGCAAACGGAGAAGACGGTAAGATCCAGGCAACATTTGAACTGCTTGGTATACCTTACACGGGAACAGATCATCTGAGCAGTGCGATCTGCATGAACAAGATGATATCTAAAGATATCATGAGAGCAAATGATATCCCGACACCGGCCGGTTATTCCATGAGGATCGGAGATCCCATAAAGGAGATAGGATATCCTGCGGTTGTTAAAGTTAATAACGGAGGATCTTCCGTCGGAACATATATAGTAAATGATCGTGCGGAATTCGAGAGCGCTCTAAAAGCGGCAGCAAAATATGATGAATATGTTGTTGTGGAGCAGTTTGTTAAGGGAAGAGAATTTACCTGTGGTCTCATAGAAGGAAAAGCGCTGCCTATCGTTGAGATAATGCCTAAAGAAGGCGGATATGATTACAAGAATAAATACCAGAGCGGAAAGACGCTGGAAGTATGTCCTGCCGAGATCTCAGAAGAAAAGACAAAGGAGATCCAGGCAGTAGCTGAGAAAGTATTTAGAGTATTACGTCTCAAAGCGTATGCACGTATCGATTTCATGATGGATGCCGAAGAAAATATCTACTGTCTTGAAGCGAATACTCTTCCGGGAATGACACCGGTATCACTTTTCCCGCAGGAAGCAGCAGCAATAGGAATGAGCTACGGCGATCTCTGCGAGAAACTTATAGAAGTATCACTGAAATAATATTTTCAGGTAAGCTCTTTAACGATACGTTCAAACTTCATGCTGTGAGAAGCTTTTATGAGAACGGTATCTCCTGCGGAAATGAGATCTTTTATGGGAGCTGAGATAAGATCGTCAACAGTCTTAAAATAATGGATAGAAATATCTTTAACACCCGGTGCACCTGCATTGGGTGTTTTTTTGAGGGCTTCTTTTGCGCCGTTCATCATATTTTCGGATAACGTACCTACGCATATCAGAGTATCGATATTTCGACTGATGGCATATTCGCCCACCTCTGCATGTAATCTGTTTTCATCCGTACCAAGTTCAAACATGTCGCCCAGTATAGCTGTCTTGTGACCTGCTGATCTGCTAAGGAGATCTAAAGCAGCTTTCACAGATGTGGGATTGGCATTATAGCAGTCATCTATGACAGTGATGTCGTTTGCTTTGATAACATTGCTTCTTCCGCCGGTGGCATTAACACTTTCAATACCTGCCTTTATCTGATCGGAATTAAGTCCGAATAGTGTTCCCGCTGCAGCGGCTGCCATTGCATTTAAAACCATATGTCTTCCGGGAAGGGGGACATGGACACGAATACTGAAATCATCAGGGCCTGTGATGGTAACATCGCTTCCTGCGAGCCCCATGTCATCTATATCGCTTGCGAGATAATCAACCTTGATACCCGGAACAGCGATGGAATCAGCAAAGGCATATCTTATAGGTGCAATGCCGTTTACTTCATCAATGCCGGCAAGCTTATCATCAGAAGCATTGACGATAGCATGGCCGCCTTTAGCAAGAGATTTAAAGATCTCTGACTTGGCTTTGAGTACGCCGTCACGGTCGCCGAGATTTTCCAGATGACATTCACCGATATTTGTCATGACTACTTCATCGGGCTTAACTATATCTGTAAGTCTGGTCATCTCACCGAAGTGATTGATACCCATCTCTACAACTGCGCAGTCATTGTCTTCTCTGATCCTGAGTATAGTAAGGGGTACACCGATCTCGTTATTGAAGTTCCCTGCTGTAGCGCAGACACTCTTACCCTGACGAAGGACGGAAGCTATCATCTCTTTGGTACTTGTCTTGCCGACACTTCCGGTGATACCGATGATGCGGCAGTTCAGCCTGGTGCGATAATATGTCGCAATATCCTTAAGTGCCTGAAGACTGTCCTTAACAAGGATGAAGTACTGATCTGATGAAGCGGATGATGTGTCCGGAAGTTTCTCACAGATGACAGCAAGTGCACCCTTCTCAAAAACTCCTTCGATAAAATCATGACCGTCGACTCTCTCACCTTTCGTCGCAATGAAGAGGCCTGAAGGCTCGATCAGTCTTGAATCGATGACAGCGCAAGTTATCTCTTTATCTGAGATGTCGGATGCAATGGCTTCTTTTATCTCACCGTTGTAATTGATATATACGGATCCCTTGCAGGCAAGGGCAATATTCTTAACATTCATGTCTTTCATTTTGTTCTTCCTCCGTCCGCATAATTATAAGCTTATTACGTATAATTTTCAAAATGGGGATAACTGTTAAAGATACAGATTATGGAATAAATTATATAAACTTTTAGGATTGCGAAGCTTCAGTTGATATGATATATTCTCCCTCGTACGACTTGACAGTCTCGGGGGGAGACACATAATGCTTACAGAACAGAACAGAACAGAACAGAACAGAACAGAACAGAACAGAACAGAACAGTAATAGTTTTATAATAGTTTGTTGATCAAATATCGGGAAGATAAGGGAGCCCTTATCTTTTCGATATTTTTTTGTTTTCACGAAGACACGAACATGCTTGCATGTTTGACATATTACTAAATGAAAGGACTTATGAGGGCAATGAAAAGAATAATCAGAAAGTTGATCACAGGTATCATGACAGCATCCATACTGTCGCAGTCTCTAAGCGGAACTGTAAGTATGGCAGCAGGGATCGATGGAGATAGTGGATCTTCTGACAGTGCTGTAGTACTTGAGGAATCGGTAGAAGGCGATGAAGGTGAAGCGACGGATGTTGAATCTGTAGATGATGCGGGAGTTGCCGGAGATAATGCGAATGCTTCCAATGATGAAGATAGTTCAGCATCTGATAGAGCTACGGGAGCTTCTGATAACGACGAAGACTCAGCGAATGATGACGCTAATGTTTCATTAAGTCAGAGCGACGAAGAAGAGTCTGCTGTTAATACCGTATCATCAGATAACGGAAGTGTATCTTCGAACGATAATTTTATGACTGTATCATTTGGTGATGCAGGTGTCGTTGATATACTTGATTCAGAAGACGAGTCAGACAACGCTAAGGAAGAAGCTGATAATAACGACGAGGAAATCTCTGAAAGAGGCGTTCTTGAGTCAGAGCTTTCAGGGGAACCTTATATCTTTGATTACGATTCCTTTCGCGTGGAGTGGAACATTGTATCTCACTGGGAAGGCGTATGCAATGTCAGTGTCAGCTTAACAAACAAATCTGACGAGACTATCCATAACTGGAACCTTTCTTTTCTGTCAGAAGATGAGATCATTAATCCCTATAATGCAAGGATCACATCTGAAGGAAGTAATAGTAATAAATGGACGTTCAAGAACCTTGAATACAATCAGGATATAAGATCCGGCGAGAGCATACAGTTCGGATTCCAGATCAACTACGGAGAAAGGATTGATATCCCGTTCTCTTATTCAATAGACAGCAGCGAGAAAAAAGTATCCGATAGTGATTATGAGATATCTGATCAGATAATCTCCTCCTGGGATGGTGGTGCTGTAGGTGAGCTCCACATTGTTAATAACAAAGATACAGCTATAGAGGACTGGACAGTTACCGTAAGAACCGATGCAGTATTTTTAACTGTTTGGGGTGGAAATATCAAGAAAGTATCTGAGGATACATATGAGTTCTCATGCCCTGATTACTGCCAGAATATCGCACCCGGACAGACGGCTGTTATTGGTTATCAGATAAGCGGTCATGATACGTCTATAGAGATACTTGAACTTAAAGAATGGGGAAACAAGGACAATACTATAAGCGGTAATTCTATTAGCGACAACACAGTAAGCAATAACACTATCAGTGAGAATTCGGTCAGCAATAATTCAGTAAGCGATAACTCTGTCAGTGAAAACAAGCCTGTCACATATATCGAAAGTGACGGACATCAGCATATCTTCATTGATTCGGATGAGTATGAATTATTGGAAGAGGGCATTTATCTCCTTGATGTATATTCCGATTCCATGACAGGGTATATAAACTATGAGAATGAAAAACAGAACGGCAGTGACAATGAAAATGATAATGAAAATGAACCTAAAGTAGAATCTGTAAAACTTGAGATCTGTGACGTATTTGATGAAACCATCTGGGAAGGCGATATCTTATCTGATGATGGTTTTGAGACCTGGAGTGCTAAAGATACAGGTTTCGTACTCGGTGCAAATAAACTTATCTTTGAGGTTATCTTTTCTGATGACACTGCGTTAAAGGAAGAACTGATCATAATAAATCGTGAGGCTACCAACATTAAGAATACTTCTATAGAACTCACAGATGAAGACGACGATAACATCTATGATTATTATGAAAAGTATTTTGGTACCGATCCTGATAAGAAAGATACCGACGGTGACGGACTTGAAGATGGTGTTGAGTTGTTCCTTTTAGACACCGATCCTACAGATGACGATACAGATGATGATGGGATTAAAGATGGCGATGAAGATGAAGACGGCGATGGTCTCAATGTACTGAAGGAATATGATCTTGGAACTTCTGACTTATCGGATGACTGTGACCTTGATGAACTAAGCGACGACTATGAAGTAAATGTTCTGGGAACAGACCCGACATTCGCAGATACAGATCTCGATAAGATAACGGATAAAGAAGAAATAGATCTTGGACTGGATCCTTTAAACCCTGACAGTGATGGTGATGGGATCGTCGACGGTGATGAAACTATCACAAGAGAAGTTTCAAAAGATTACAACGGAGAAGCGATCGATAAGGTTTGCGTAAGCATAGGATGCAAAGGAAGTATGGAGAATAAGCTCTTTATCAGTAAGGCTGCTGATAAGAGCGGTATCCTTTATGATACGGCAGGTCTTATTGGTGATTTCTACGATATCGAATGTGATGCTGATTTTGAAACTGCTGATATCATCTTCAGCTATGATGAATCCATGCTTGGAGATACAGATGAATCTGACCTTCGTTTGATATGGTACAATGAAGAAACGAGAGAGTTCGTGCTTCTTAAAGACTCTGTTGTTGACATTGAGAATAATACAGTATCCTATACTACAACGCATTTCTCAGATTGGGGTGTGGTTGATGGAAAGGCATATGAGGAGGTGTTTGATACGCCTAATACTCCCGGCATGTCAGGTACGGATAATCCGTATATTGGTAATGAAAAGTTCAAGTATATACAAGACTATTATTATATCAGTCTTGACTTTACAGCATCTCCGGAAGATATTGAAAAGCAGTTGCAGGTTACACAGGCTATAATCGATCAGATGGATGGATACGACTATCTGTTTATTACCTGCTATGGATCTGAATATCAACATGAGCAAGGTTATCGCGTGGGATCACTTAACTGTTGGACGTCAGAAGGGTGGTGCCCGTCAGGATCATTTATGTATGGATATGATGGAATAGCAAAATTATTGGATTATAGTAACAATAATATTTTTATTGAGGAACAATCAACATATTCCGGGCATTTCGCCAGAGAATTGAGTCGTATTGCAGTATATCGAAAAGGACAACAAGGAATCGTTTCAGAGAATTATAAAGCCTATGTATTTTATTCCGGAAGTAGATATGATGAAAAAATTGAAAAGAGTCTGGATGGTTCTTCTATGTATACTTATGGCGTGGGATATTCGTATGATCCCTCGCTTAGGGAAAGTATAAAGGTTGCGGCGGATACAGATTTCATCCTCAATACAGTATCTATAGGAAATCCGGATTACGATTCAAGTAAATATATGGATGAACTTATACCTGAGACCGGAGGAAAGTCTTATAGTGATGTAGACGGAATAGCTGCCCTGGTAAATGAAGTGATAAAGGATTTGGACGATCAGAAAGTAGCACAAAGACAGGGCGATAGTGATGGTGATGGATTACCGGATGGACACGAGCTTGACGGAATGCTTGGAGATAACGGACATATTTATTATTCCTGTCCGTATACATCAATAAGTCATGATACAGATGGCGATGACGTCCCTGATAATGTTGAAATGGGAGAATACAATCCTGTTACAGGAAGGTATAAGGTGTTGAGTGATCCTAATGATCCGAACTCTGTACCGAGCGATGATGACTCTGAACCGGTGTATATTATTGGATGGTCATATAATAAAGATACTGTTAAGGCCTTTGAACACAAATATAAAGAGCGTTTCCCTTTTTTAAATGGTGATGAATTTACCACTGAGTGGACAGATCAAGTGTGGGACTTGTTTGAAGAGACGGATGCTTTTTCAAGGGCGGCACAGACTAAGGTTTGGGAATTGGTTGATTCAGGAATAAGTCGCGAAAGAATATTCCTGAGACGTATAGATGGAGACATACAAATAGATAAAGAAAAAAATATGGTTTATTTTAGAGGCGGAGAAAATTGTTTTTACTTAATTTGGAATAATGAGTGGAGAGAGTTTCAGACTATACAGGAAATTCATTTGTATACTCATGGATATATAGGACATGCAGGTATGTATGATACGCCTAAAACAACTCGGATTGAGGATATAAGCTTATATCCAAAATTAAACTGGGAAGATAACGGGAAGTTTTATTTTCATGGATGCCACACGGCTGAAATTTTCACGGATGATGATACTAAGGAGACATATTATCCTCTTCAAAGATGTGCTAATAATCAAGGAGTACGCGTATACGGAAATAAGACTGCTGCAAATTTATCAAGTGATCCAAAGGAATATAAAATGATTACCGACTCATCCAAAAGTGTTTATTTAGGCGCTTATGGAATCTCGCCAAAAGATGTCATTTCCAGGAGCGAGTTTACATGGTCGGATTGGAAAGAGGCTGGAAACACAATTATCCCTATGACTGAGTTTTCACCGGAGTAAAATGGAGAGAAGAATGAGCAGAAAAAAGAAGATAATCATAATATTTTGTTGTCTGTCATTGGGGTGTCTGTTGAGTGTAATCCCCATAATAAACAGAGTGTTTATATTGGCTGTAAAATACAACCTTGATGGGCAATCAGTTGACTGCACGCAAGAAGGGACAATAGATTTAGATGGTTTTGATGGTGTCAAATCGTGTTGGGGATATGGCATAAATATGCAAGACGAAAAAATCTATATTGGAATTGATTTTGGTGGATTAGAATATTATGGCTTGAGAGACAGATGTGATGTTAATGGGGATCATATTTCTATAGATTATTATTTAGAGTTTCCTCAAAAGAAAGTACATCGTTTTTGGAAAGAAACGGTATTTTTAGACTTTGAGCGTGATGCTGCCGGAAACATTCGAGGAACTGTAAATACAGCCCATCATACTCACGGTTCTGACAGCGAATTGTTATTATTCGATGAAATAAATTTGGGCGATAGAGTTTTATATTTTGATTGCCCCCAAACGGGGGTTCGCTTAAGATTCTAAAAAAATAATTGCTGTTTTTATTTTACAGAGCTATCATTAAGCTGTTGAAATTATCGGGCTGCAGAAAATTATTTCTGCAGTCTTTTCATATGATAGATATGATAAAAGAGATAGGAAAGATATATATTCACGGATGTCATATAGCTGAAATTTATACTAATATAGAAACCGAGAAAACTTATTACCATCTTCAAAAATGTGCTAATAAACAAGATGTTCGTGTATACGGAAATAAGACTGCTGCAAATTTATCAAGTGATCCCAAGGAGTAAAAAAGATTACTGATACATCCGAAAATGTTTATCTTGGTGCGTATGTTATTTCTCGGAAAGATGTAATTTTTAGGGGAGAATACACATGGTTAGATAGGATAGAGGCTGGGAACACGGTTATCCCCATGACAGAGTTTTCACCGGAGTAAAATGGAGAGAAGAATGAACAGGAAAAAAAGGTTAATCTTAATTGGTTGCTGTTTGATTATGTTTAGTTTTATTTGTGTGATACCATTATTAAACAGAGTATTTCTCTTGACTGTAAAATACAACGTTGAAGGACAAAACATAGATTGTTCGCAAGCATGTAAAATTAGTTTGCACGGTTTTGATGGTGTTAAATCATGTTGGGGATATTGTATAAATATGCAAGACAAAAAAATCTATTGCGGGATCGATTTTAAGGGATTATCATATGTCAGTCTGCACGATGGATGTCGTGTAAATGGAGAATTTGTTGACATATCGTATGATTTAGAATTTCCTGAAAAGACAGTACATCGTTTCTGGAAAGAAACAGTATTTTTAAATTTTAAGTATGATGATGCAGGAAAAATATACGGAAAAGTTCAAAAGATTATAATGCTTTCTATGTATTCTTGATCTTAAAAGGCTGTCGTTTTTGTTTGATGAATCAACTAAAGCAGCAGCTATTGACTTATATATGGCATATGTCAGATTTATTATTTTAATAACCATAAATGCAATCCTGAAATCTGGCTGCTGCAAATATATCAAGTGATCCCAAGGAGTATAAAAAGATTACAGACACATCCGAAAATGTTTATCTTGGGGCGTATGGTATAAATAACAGTTGAAAAAGGGATAATAAATAGATATGGGTATTCGAAAATGAAAAAAAGAGCAAAAATAATTGTAAGCTGCTTGATTATATTTTTGTTAATATCTATTCCGATTGTTATTAAGGGGAGAGAAAGATTTAGTGATAACTGGATTGATAAGAGTCGGATCCCTGCAATTCTACATTACAACGATGATACGTATTATGAAATAAGTATTGAAAATTATAATAGGGCAACAGAAGGAAATAATTATAGTTTTGAATACACGGATAACTACTTAACAATTGATGGGAGCAAAGCAAATTTGTTAGATTACTATAAACCTAGGTTTTTAAATAGACGAATAGGCGAAACTAAAGATAAAAATGGTAATGTAGTATATATATATGTTCTTGGATTTGAACATACAGCAAAATGCTATAAGCTAAGCGAAGAAGAGCGTGAATAATAGTTTATAATTCTGATGTATTTCGGAATTTAGTAAAAGAAATCTTGTTTCCGATTGAGGCATATAAATATATTGATGAATATGATAAAAAGCACCTATAAGAAATAGTCGTAATAGACTATTAATGATTATCATAATAGTAGTTATAGCCATTATGATTGCAATGATTAGTTTCCATAATTACAGAAAAACAAAACTTGGTAATAAGCAGTGATATCATCAGGTGATAGTTGTACCGCAATATAAAATACCCACTTGCATTCTTTTTTGAAATGTGATAATTTAATTTTCAGTCAAAGCAGAAATCTTCTGCAATGAACTGTCGATTCCGATTCGGAAATTCATCGACAGAGATTCCGAGAAAAATATATAGAACCTCAGAAGCCAATATTTATGCGCTTTTACGTGCTTTGGTCTGTTGGGTGAGAGAAAAAACGGTAGTGCTACGGCTGTATTATTTATACAACGTATGTATATCAAAATAAAAGTAAATATAGAAAAAGTATAGGAGTGAAATATGGCTGTCTTAGCGATCATCACGTCAGCGATAGCTGTGATAACTGATTTAAAAAGCGATAAGATCCCAAATATTCTGACCATTGCCGCAATGATCTTTGGAATAATACTGAGGATAATGATCAACGGTGCAGGTGAGGTAGGAAAGATTGTGATAGATGTAGCGGTGGTATTTGCAATTACTTTTGTTTTATTCCTGATCAAAGCGCTCAGGGGAGGTGACGGTAAGCTGCTGTGTGCGATAAGTGCGATGTTGGGATTGCCTGCTGCGGCGATGATCTTATTTGGAGCACTGGTTTTAGCGGCAGTAGTTGGTTGCATCAAAATGATCTTTACCAAGAGAAAGCTTCTTTCAAAGACAATGATTCATTTCAGTGTTCCTATGGCATGTTCGGTGATCTTATACGTCACCGGTCTGATAACGAATTAATAAACGGAGGTTTATCGTGAAGAGAAGAACTATTGCGCTGTGTGATGATGATGAAAAGTATATCGTTAAGCTTCAGGAGAATCTGGAGCAAAAAGATAACTTTCCTTTTTCCGTAAGCACATTTACCGGTGTCGAGAAATTAAAGAAAAGTCTTACGGATACGGATTATGAACTGATACTTGCCGAAGAAAAAGCATTTGATGAATTGAAGAAGGATCAGAAATTGCAAAAAGGAAATTCTCTTCTGGTACTTCTAAAAGAGCGTGGAAGCATTAATGCATCGGATGATTTTATATGGAAATATCAGGCGGCTGACAGGATAAGAAAAGATATCCTAAAGATCTGTTCTGAAAAAGGAAATTCGGATGTTGTCTTCGGAACTGCGGAGAAAAGAACCAGACTGATCGGTGTTTTCTCACCGGTTGGAAGAGACATACAGACATCCTTCTCCCTTCTTTTAGGTCAGTTTCTGGCGAAGAAAAAGAAAGTTCTTTACCTGAATCTGGAACCGTTCTCGGGATTGTCTGGTATGTCAGGCTTCGATCCGGAAAGCGACCTGACAGATTTGATCTATTATCTGGAATCCGGAAAGGACAAGATGAGATGTAAGCTTGAGAGTATGGTGGGAAACATAGGTGGTCTCGATTATGTATCACCCGCATTTTCGTTTCTTGATCTGAGTCAGGTCACAGGGGAAAACTGGATACTTTTACTGGAAAGCATAATCAATACAGGGAAGTACGATTATCTTATCGTAGATATTTCGGAGATTATCCGGGGGATGCTGGATATTCTCCGTGAGTGTGATGTTGTCTACACCATAACGGGCAGAGAAGGTCTTGCTCCATCCAGAATAAAGCAATATGAAGAATTATTGAAACAGCTTGAGAATAATGACATTCTCGAGCACACAAGGAAAGTCGAGATGCCGACTTTCAGTATGCTTCCTTCGGATCTTTCGGAATTACCATATTCGGAGCTTGCCGGATATGTGGGAGAGATAGCGGAAGCTGAGCTTGGAGGGAGATAGATAAATGATGACTGAGGAAGAGATAAGGAAGAGATTAAAAGAAGATATCAATTCTCAGATCAGTATGGACAGAGAACTGACGGATGAGGAAGTTCGAGAGATCATCGACAGAACAGTGCTGGGAAGTGGAAGAAGGTTCGGGCTTACGCTGGAGATGAAACAGCGTCTTTCACGAGATCTGTTCTATTCTATCAGACGTCTTGATGTGTTACAGCAGCTTACAGATGATCCGGCGGTCACCGAGATAATGATAAACGGATATGACAATATATTCA
Source organism: Lachnospiraceae bacterium XPB1003 (assembly GCA_900102065.1). GTDB lineage: Bacteria > Bacillota > Clostridia > Lachnospirales > Lachnospiraceae > NK4A136. The sequence continues at coordinate 422,308 of FMVK01000001.1, forward strand.
TTGAAAGGGCGGGGCATCTGTACAAATGGGATAAGAAGTTTGAATCGGCTGAAAAATTAAGTGATGTGATACAGCAGATAGTTGCCAGATGCAACCGTACAGTCAATGAAGCTTCACCCATTGTTGATGCGAGACTGGAAAACGGATCACGTGTAAATATAGTTCTTAACCCTGTTGCTCTTAACGGTCCGATCGTGACTATAAGACGTTTTCCTGAGAAACCTTTCCTGATGGATGATCTGATCAGATTCGGTGCTATCAACGAAGAGGTTGTGGAATTCCTCAGGAACCTTGTAATAGCAGGATATAACATTTTTATAAGTGGCGGTACCGGTAGTGGCAAGACTACATTTTTGAACGCCCTTTCGGATTTTATTCCAAAGGACGAAAGGATTATCACGATAGAGGACAGTGCTGAACTTCAGATAGTAGGTGTTGATAATCTGGTGCGGCTCGAGACCAGAAATGCAAATGTTGAAGGCTGCAGTGAGATAACCATTAGAGACTTGATCCGATCAAGTCTCAGAATGAGGCCGGATCGGATCATAGTGGGAGAGGTCAGAGGTGCGGAAGCTATAGATATGGTTCAAGCCCTTAATACAGGACATGACGGAAGTCTCAGTACCGGCCACAGTAACAGTGCTGCTGATATGTTGTCACGCTTGGAGACGATGATAATGATGGGAATGGAGTTGCCTCTTTCTGCCATAAGAGGGCAGATCGCAAGAGGTATAGACATAATAGTTCATCTCGGAAGACTGCGGGATAAGAGCAGAAAAGTTTTGGAGATAACGGAAATATTGGATTATGAAGATGATGTCATTAAGACGTCGACGTTGTACAGGTTCAATGAGGAAGGGGAAGATGAAAATGGAAAGATCGTCGGAAGGCTTCTTGCAAAGAATCCGCTCTGCCATACGGAGAAACTCATGGCGGCGGGATTCATGTGAGGGTGTAGTCAAAGCCGATTATAACGATTATAAACTGAAGATCAATGAGATCATATTATATGGGGCTGAAGGCATTGCACTTATCATCCTGATCTCATATGTATTCTACAGATCATTTCTTGCAGTTGTTCTGCTCTTACCAACTGTTCTGTTGTTTCTTGAATATAAAAGAAGATCCAGGATCAAATCCGAAAAAGAAAAACTCACATTACAGTTTCGTGAAATGATGCACTCCGTCATTGCTGCTTTGCAGGCCGGTTATTCGGTTGAAAATGCTTTTGAGCACAGCTATGACGATCTGATACTTCTGTACGGAAAGAATGAGATCATCCCTAAGGAGATAGAAGTCATCAATCGTAATCTCAGAAACAATCACAATCTGGAAGAAGTTCTTACCGATCTGGCTGACAGAACTCATGTTAAGGATATAGCCGATTTCGCGGAAGTCTTCAGGATCGCAAAAAGGAGCGGCGGAGATCTTACTGCGATCCTTGGGAATACCGCAGAGACTATAAGTGACAGGATAGAAGTGAGAAGAGAGATAGCAGTAGGTATCAGTGATAAAAAGATGGAGCAGAAGATAATGGATATGGTACCCTTTGGGATCATTTTCTATATTGATGCCACATCTCCGGGATTTTTCGACCCTCTTTATCACAATCTACTGGGAGTTGCACTTATGACGGTCATGCTTGCGATATATGTGTTCGCATTCCTTTTAGGTGAAAAGATACTGGATATCAGATATTAGAGGTGAAGGATGAAGATAATTCTATTATTGATACTGGCCGCATTGATAGCACTTGTTGTCATCACCCGTAATGAAGAACTTCCGTTTGAGTGTTCATCTTCCAAAATACTGATCCCTTTCTTTCGTACAGGTATGTGGCTTACAGGGAAGATATCGGGAAAGGACAGATTGCGCAATCTTCTGATACTGAAGAATTCCGAAAAGATATATCTTCTGCATCCCGGGAAAGATGTAACAAGGGAAGGTTATATCCATTGTGTCAAAAAATGCGGTTATTGCCTTATAGCGTTGACTGTCGGGATCATGATGGTACTTATTATCTCTATCAAAGGAACCGGCAGATCATTACTGGAGGATGGAGGTGTGTTAAAACGTCGTGAATTCGAAGAGAGCGATTACGAAGCAAAACTGAATGTTACCGTCGGCGATGAAACTTTTGAAGACGAAGAGATAACGGTCTTCAGAAGAGACTACTCTCCTGAAGAGATCCGGGAAATGATGCCGGGTTTTAAAGAGAAACTTGAAAGTAAGCTGCTCGGAAAGAACGAGTCATTATCAAATATCTGCACGGATCTTAATCCGGTGGCAGAGATAAATGGTTATCCGTTTAAGGTTGAATGGTCCTTTGATAGAGGGCTTATCGACTATAAAGGAAATCTTAACGAGGGTATTCCGGATGATGGTGTCATCACATCGGCTGAGGCTAAGATCACTTATCTGGATCATACGGAAATCTATGAATTCCCGATGAAAGTCTATCCCAAAAAGTATTCTCACAGAGAAGAGATGCATATGAAGATGTTGAAAGCTCTTGAGAAAGCCGATGAAGGAAGCAGTACAGATAAGGATTATATTCTGCCTAAAAAGGCGGATGGGATAAAGGTGATCTGGAATGAAGAGAAAACTGACAGGACTGTATTTTTTATGCTGTTTGCAGTTGCTGTTTCGGTGGTGATCTTCTGGGCTCCGGATAATGATCTTAACAGAAAAGTAAAGATAAGGGATGAACAGCTTATGTCTGATTATCCCGAGATAGTAAATAAGCTGGCTCTTTATGTAGGAGCCGGAATGACTATACGTAATGCATGGAAGAAGATGACTGATGAATATCGTCAGGGGATAAATGACGGAGGAGAGAAGAGATATGTTTACGAAGAGATGTTGCTAACTGTCTATGAGATGGAAAGCGGAAGCGGAGAACTGGCGGCATACAGGAATTTTGCTAAGAGATGTCGATTACAGAAATATATAAAGCTCGTGTCTCTTTTAGAGCAGAATATCAAGCTTGGTGCAAAAGGATTTCTTGATGCCATAAGGCATGAAGCAACGGATGCGCTTGAAGAACAGAAGGCCGCAGCCAGAAAGAAGGGGGAAGAGGCAGGAACAAAACTTCTTCTGCCGATGATACTCATGCTTTTGATCGTGATGGTGGTGATAATAGTTCCCGCCTTTATGACATTGTAAGTCTGATCATTGTAACGTCAGAAATGACGGATGATATATAAGAGGGAAATATGAAAGGAGGACGGAATATGGAAGCTTTGAAGTCATATTTTAAAGACGAAGGCGGTATGGGTACCGTGGAGATTATACTTATAATCGTGGTATTAGTCGGACTTGTTATGCTCTTCAGAGATCAGATAACGGATATTGTTAACAGTCTGTTTGAAAAGATCACTGACAGAACAGAAAAGTTCTAGTTTTATCCTGCAAGTGCGGATCTGCGGCAGGTGATCTTTATTCTGAAGGTCTATCTGCTGTTCTATTGATCATATCTTTTTAAGTTCTATGTAAATCTTTTGTCCGGTCTGGACACATTCATTAAGTTCATCATGCCGGGATATCGATTATAACGGGAGGTCGGATTCCGGCTTTCGGCGGAAAAGGAGCATTTAAATGTTCGGAATACAAGATAATCAAAAAGGTGCATTGAGTGTCTATTATGCAATGATGCTGGCAGTAATGATACCTCTTATTTTTACAATGATGGAAGGCGCCAGAGTTAATGCAATGAAGATGCGTATGGAGTGTGCCGTTGATCTTGCCATGGACTCTGTGCTTGCAGAATATAACAGAGAATTACTGAAGCAGTATGACCTGCTTTTTATTGATACTTCTTACGATACGGGGAGAGGTTCACTGGATAATACCATATCGCATATGGAAGATTATCTGTCCTATAACCTTAAGACCGATAAGTCGGTTGTGTTTATCGGTGAGCACTCAGACCTGCTGGGACTTGAATCGGCGGGGATCGAATTCACAAGAGTATCCCGCGCAACAGATGGAGGCGGAGAAGTATTCAGATATATGGTCTTATCATACATGCTGGAAAAATATGGATTGGCATATATCGATGATGCCAGAGATCTATCCGAAGTATCGGAGACATCAGATCTTTTTTCCGGTGACATAGAGGAAGAGGAAGCTGCAGCTCAAAAGGAGCTGGATGATTATGAATTTGAAGTTCCACAGGTTGATGATGGAAATGGTGGAAAAATGGATGACCCGGATTGGGAAGAACCGGATAAGGCGGATCCCGCAGGCAATATCAACCAGATCAGAAACACGGGTATTCTGGGATTGGTCTGCAGTGAGGAAATATCGCAACAGTGCATAGATCCGCAAAGATATGTGACTCAAAGAAATCTGACGGCAGGGGACGGGATGTGTCCTGACTGGGATGAGAGAAAAGGTACGGATTATGAGTTGTTGTTCAACGAATACATAATGGATAAATGCGGAAATTACAGAACTTCCAAAGAGGGAAGTCTTTTGAAATATGAAACTGAGTACATAATTGCAGGGAAAGACAATGATGTTGAAAATCTGCAATCTGTAGTTCACAGACTGCTGCTGGTAAGGGGTACGGCAAACTCAATTTATTTCTTTACGGATGTGGAACTTATGTCTGAAGCTGAAGCGTTGGCATCATCGCTTGCTGCACTGAGCATGACACCCGAGCTGGAGCCTATATACAAGGGTTTGATAATCGCGGCATGGATATATGCGGAAAGCATGCACGATATCAAAGAGCTTATGGCAGGAGGGAGAGTGCCGCTTCTGAAGAAGACGGGTGAATGGCAGCTGAGTATTGAAAATGCATTGGGCCTGACCGCGGGAGATATTGAAGGAAGCAAAGGCGAACTCGTGAATCCGACGGATACGGGCTTGGACTACGGACAGTATCTGAGACTGTTTTTATTCATCACTTCAAAAGAAAACAGGGTCGGAAGATTAATGAATGTTGTGGAGATGGATATCAGGAAAGCCGGATATGAAAATTTCAATTTAGATGACTGTATTGCAGCGGCAACAGTTCAGTTTACTTTTCACAGTACTTACGGATATGAATTTTTCATGGAAAGGAGCTTCGGTTATGAATAGAGGAAGCTTAACGCTTGAAGCCGCTTTCCTGATGCCTTTGTATCTGTTCTTTATGATATCTCTGATTTCATTTTTCGAGATCCTTCATCTGGAGCAGAATGTTGATTTCTATCTGAGCAGGGCAGCTAAGGAAACAGCTCTGTATTCATCTGCGGAAACACTTTTGTCGCGTGGGGATGTTGATATAGATGATGGTTTTGCCAAGACTGTTCTGTCGGATATTTATGCCTATGGAGAACTAACCGATGAACTCCCTGAAGCATACAGGGATCAATGTGGAATGAAGGGAGATTTTGTTTTTCTGCCTGTTGAATCTACGGGCGAAGATATCATTGATCTGAGCACATATTATTCCGTGACTCCTGATGCAAATGTTTTCCTGATACCTGATATCGGATTGATAGGGAGAGCAAGAACCAGAGCGTGGACAGGATATGATGCGGGGACCGGCAGTGGCGTGAGTCCGGAAGAGCGGATGGTCTATGTAACCGAAACTGGTGAAGTCTATCACTTAAGCAGAAGCTGTTCTCATCTGAGTATTTCTGTGCATGCCATTGATGAAGGAACACAGGACCTGTACAGGAATAGCGGCGGAGGCAGGTATAAACCCTGTGAGGTTTGTGGAATGAATGAAGCGTATGGAGAGTATTTTATAACAGATGACGGTGACCGATACCACACGGATATTAATTGTCCGGGATTAAAGAGAACGATATATGAGATCCCTCTTTCGGAAGTGGGAGACAGAAGATTGTGTTCAAGGTGTTCGGGTACTTACGGAGAATGACAGATGGCTATCAGAGAGATATGGATTTTTTCCATGCTTATGGTTGGAAGCATAAGTGATATTAAGACTAAAAGGCTTTCTTCAGTGTATATGTCGATATTTGCACTGGGGAGCGTGATCATAAGCATTTATTTTATGCAGATTAGCGGAGGAAAGACAGACTGGTTTGAAAGAGGGATGGCACTGATGCCGGGGCTGGCTGTCATACTGATCTCGGTATTGGGAAAGGGAGCTATCGGATTTGCAGACGGCATAGTGATATGTGTGATCGGAGTGCTGTACAGTCTTTCCGAGTGCGCAGCTATATCTATGTACGGGATACTGCTTGCCGCTCTTTTCTCGGTTCCGCTTATTGCATTAAGGAAGGCAGACAGACATACTGCTCTGCCATTTATACCCTTTCTCGGGGCGGGATATATCATTTTTATCATAATGAGGTTTTTTGCATGAGAAACAAAGGAATGATGACAATAGAAGCCTGCGTGATCATACCCATATCAGTATTTCTTTCCATAACGATACTATGGATAGGGATATTGGTTTATAACAGGACAGCTATTAACTATGCGGTGTCCGGAGGCTTGATATATGGTGAGCAGATAGCGGAAAAAGATAATGAAACCATATGTCGTGAAGTAAAGGATAAGACAGCGGAATTATTGAAGGACAAGCTGGTGCTGGTTGAAGAACCGCAGATAACGGTCAGTGTGCAATTCGGAAATATAGAATCTGAACTTGAAGCTTATATGGATTCTCCGCCTGTTCCTGCAATGGGAGCCATGTTCAGATCAGGGACCTGGGATCTGGGAGTAACTAAAAAGGTAAGGAGAGAAAGAAAAGCTAAGGTGATCAGACTGATCCACAGACTTGATAATGCAATTGAAGAGAAGGCGGAAGATAACACGGAAGATAACACGGAAGAAACAGGGGAATTATCCGAATAACAGGAGGGATCAAAAATGGAGATAAAACATGAATTCATACGTACTGCCACCAGAAATTATATTTCCATAGAAAAGCCGTCAGGATATGAAGATGATTATCAGATGGCGATGATAATGGAGAATGATATAAAGGGACTGCTTAAGATAGAAGAGCGCATGATAGACGGAAAGGAATATCTTTACTACGATATCAGTTCTCTGCAGCCTATACAGAGAATGTATGAACACAAAGGATTGAGCAGCGATGAGATAAAGAATACTGTCAGAAATATGATAAAAGCTTTGAAAGAGGCAGATGACCATATGCTTGATATCACGAATATCGTTTTGTCTCCTTTGTATATATATACAGATCCGGATGATAGAAATATATATATGATGTTCTATCCATATAATACTGACAGTGGATCAAATGAAATGACGGAGCTTGCGGAATTCTTTCTTGAGAGGATAGAAAGAAGTGATGCGGATGCAGCTGTTTTTGCTTACAAGTTTTATCAGACAGTAAGGAAAGATAATTATGTTCTTGCAGATCTGGAAGCGATCGTTGATGAAAGCTTTGCATCTAAAGAAAGAGAAAGAAGCAATGCATCCGGGATAAAAGAAAAAGGAGGCGGTTTATTCAGAGCCGATGAGCAGGTCAATAGACCGGTCGGAGAAGCGATCAATATTTGTAAGCGTACGCCTGCAAAAAAAGTTGACGACAAGAAGATACCTTTTGCTGTAATAGCCGGATTATTGGCTGTGTCGGCAGTTGTATGTTTACTGGTATTGTCCGGAGTATTTCCGAATGTGGGAAAGAATCCAGGACAAAAGATCGTCGCGGCAGCTCTGGCAGTTTCATTCTTAGTGGCTTTGATAGTATTTACTGTCGATCATATAAGAAAATGCAGACCCGAAAAACAGGATGATCCCAAACCCCAAGATTTATTTTTACAGCAGGAATCTTCAAGGCCGGAAAGCTCAAAAGAAGATATCGTTAGATCAGACATCTTAAGATCGGATAATCCGGATCAGAAAGTCTCAGATCAGAAAGTTTCAGATCAGAACTTCGACAGTTTCTTTTCTGATCTTACGCCAAAAGCTCCCGCACCAAAAGCACCGGTCACTTCGACTGAAGATATCACGTTTGGAAAGACAGTATTTCTTTCGGAAGATGATGAAGCACCGGATAACATTCTCGAAGACAAGAAAGGAAAAGAATATAAGATTGATCATTTCCCTTTCCTTATAGGGAAGATGTCTGACTCTGCGGATCTTGTTTTAAATGACAGAACGGTAAGCCGTATCCATGCAAGGATAACCACTGAGAATGATCATTATTTCATCCAGGATTGCAATTCTACAAACGGAACTTTTTTAAACGGCATGGAGCTTAAGGGTGACGAGATGGCCATGCTGTCCAAAAACGACGAGATAGAGATAGGCCATGTGAAGCTGAGTTACAGGTGAGGCGAAATATCCGTCCGGATCGTGGATATAGTTTCGGTAATGATAAGGCATAGCGTGTATAATATTGATTGAAGCAGATCAACACAAAATCTGATATTTCATAAAGAAAGGCGGATTTCTATGTCATCACGTTATGTAATGTCTCTTGATGCAGGTACCACAAGCAACAGATGTGTGATCTTTGATCATGACGGCAGAGTGGTATCCATGGTCCAGAGAGAGTTTACACAGATATATCCAAAACCCGGCTGGGTGGAACATGATGCCAATGAGATATGGTCAACTATGCTGGGAGCAGCGGTGGAGGCGGTTTTGAAGGCCGGCCTGTCAGCCGGGGATATCGCAGCCATCGGTATCACTAACCAGCGCGAGACCACTATCGTGTGGGATAAGTCCACGGGGGATCCTGTCTGCAATGCTATAGTATGGCAGTGCCGCAGGACTGCTGAGTACTGTGACAGCCTTAAGGAAAAGGGACTTACCGACATGATCCGGGAGAAGACAGGACTTGTGATAGATGCCTACTTCTCGGGAACCAAGCTCAAGTGGATCCTGGACAATGTTCACGGAGTAAGGGAGAGAGCGGTCAAGGGAGAACTCTTATTCGGTACGGTAGAGACCTGGCTTATATGGAAGCTGACCAAGGGACGTGTTCATATCACGGATTATTCCAATGCTGCCCGTACTATGATGTTCAATATCAATACTCTTGCATGGGATGCCGATATCCTTAAGGAATTCGACATACCTGCATGCATGCTTCCCGAACCGAAGCCTTCCGGTGAAGTATACGGAATGGCAGATGCAGTATGGTTCGGTAAGGAGATTCCCATTGCGGGAGCTGCCGGAGACCAGCAGGCCGCACTCTTTGGCCAGAACTGTTTTGATAAGGGAGAAGCCAAGAATACTTACGGCACGGGATGCTTCCTGCTCATGAATACGGGAGAAAAACCTGTATTTTCCAAGAACGGCCTTGTGACCACCATAGCCTGGGGCAGAGATGGCAAAGTGAACTATGCTCTCGAGGGTTCTGTATTCATTGCGGGAGCTTCCATCCAATGGCTGCGCGATGAGATGCGGCTCATCGAATCATCCGCAGACTCGGAATATATGGCTGAGAAGGTAGACGACACCAACGGTTGTTATGTGGTGCCTGCTTTTACGGGACTTGGAGCTCCATATTGGAATCAGTATGCCAGAGGCACCATTGTGGGAATAACCAGAGGTGTCAATAAATATCACATTATAAGAGCGGTTCTGGAATCCATTGCTTATGAAACATATGATGTGCTCAAAGCTATGGAAGCAGATTCCGGTATAAAGCTCGGGATGCTGAAAGTTGACGGAGGAGCCAGTGCCAATGATTTTCTGATGCAGACTCAGGCTGACATCATCAACAGACAGGTTGCCAGACCGGAATGCGTCGAAAGCACGGCAAAAGGAGCAGCCTATCTTGCGGGACTGGCTGTGGGATTCTGGGAATCAGAGGAAGATATCAAGCGCCATAACCGCACGGACAGGGTATTTGAACCGAAGATAGGGGAAGAAGAAAGACGCAAACGGATAGAAGGATGGCAGCGTGCGATCCGCACCGCTTCATTCTGGGCAGAGGAAGGATAAACCCCTGCGCCATACCCCCGGCGCTCTTGTATAACCCCTTGGATATGTACTATAATTTAGTAACATATATCCAAGGGGTATTTTTATATGAAATTTGTTCCGGCAGAAAAACTCAAAGCGGGTATGCGACTTGCGAGACCGATCTTTAATAAGACCGGTGTTCTTTTGTATGACCGCAATACCAAGCTTACGAGACAGGGAATTTCCAGTATCAGGAATTTCAATCTCATAGGCGTATATATACTTGAGCCTGCCGAACCGCTGCCTCCTTTGACAGAGGAAGACAGAGCTTTTGAACGTTTCCAGACCATGGGAGTGTTTGCTCTTCGTGACGTGCTGTCGGAGCTTCGCCAGTACGGTAATGAAGGCCCTTTGGTAAAGCTTACGGATGAGATCATAAGGCACTACGGTCTTAAGCCCGGCAAGATCACTTTTACACAGAATCTTCGAAGCGCGGAGGACAACGTATATAAGCATTCTCTTAATACGGCCATCCTTTCCGCAGCTATCTTCAGCAAGCTTTCTAACGATCCTAACAGCGCAAGAAGGGTTGTAATGTCTGCGCTTCTTCATGATATGGGATTGCTGGATGTTCCCCTTCCCATACTCCGCAAGACTACGGCGGAGCTGACGGAAGAGGATTATGAAGTGATCGATAAGTGCAGGGTCAACGGACATAATCTCATTCTTGAAAAATGTCATCTCGACAGTACGGTTTTGAAGAATATCGCCCTGCTCATCAGGGATATCAAGGAACGTCGCGACGATTTCCATACAGTCAGCATAGTTCCCGATATGCAGCTTGAGACTCTTAAGACAGCATATCTTTTTGATACTCTTACAGCTATGAAAATGGGGGAGGAGCCCAAGTCTGATATAGAGGCTTACAGATTCCTCCATCACCCTAAGAATCATGTAAATGCACAGACAGTTAAGGCTCTTACACAGGCGATCAAGATCGTTCCGGTAGGATGCTGCGTCAGATTTACCAATGGAGATAAGGGAATCGTTCTTACCGAGAACGAGGATGATATTCTTCGACCTTTCGTATTGTCATTTCGTGACAACAAGATCTATAACCTCTCGGATGGTCGTGTGTTTGAGAAGATCCAGATCGAAGACGTTCTTAAGACCATGGACAACAGACACGTTATGACGGACCAGTACGAGAAATACAGAGAAGCGCTTAAGACCGGCAAGGCTAAGACTGTTTCACTGGAATCGTAATCAATCGTATTAAGGGATCGGATAAATATGCTTAAGGAAAGTTTGTGTGGCGAGGGTTGGCTCGTCAGAGAAAAAGGTGCGGCCAGCGGATATAAGGCCAAGGCACCCTGTTCTGTTTTATCTGTTCTTATGGAGCAGAAGCAGATTGATAATATCTACTACAGGGAAAATGAAAAGAATGCTTTTGCCTGTCTTGAAAAGGATTATGAGTTTATAAAGAATTTTTCCGTTAGTGGCGAGCATATGCAGCAGGAATCTGTTGAGCTCGTTTTTTACGGACTGGATACATGCACGGAGATATATCTTAACGATGAGCTCCTGGGACGTACAAGGAACATGCACAGAACTTATCGTTATCAGGTTAAGGATAAGATCCGTGTAGGAGCAAACGAACTTCGTATTGTATTCGAATCACCTCTCAGATTCATTTCCGAATACAGACCCGAGGATAATAAAAAGTCAGACTATACTCCCACCGGTGCGGTTTTCGGAGGACAGTACCTTCGAAAGCCTCACATGATGTTCGGATGGGACTGGGCTCCTTCGCTGCCCGATATAGGAATATTCAGGGATATCACTATCGAAAGTTTCTCCAAGGTAAGGATCAGTGATGTATTTTTCTCACAGGATCATTACGGAGATGAGCTGATCGTCAGAGTGGACCCCATACTGGAATATACGGATCCCATACCGGTTGAGATCGCGGTCAATATAACCGGCGAGGAAGAGAGAACCGTTATGACCAGGATGCCGGAGCCGGGAACAGTTGAATCCGATCCGGGCGAGAATGAATTTGTGATACCTATTCAGTCTCCTCAGTTATGGTGGCCAAACGGAATGGGACCTCAGCCCCTTTATACCGTTACCGTTTCCGTAAGAAAAGCCGACAAGGCTTATGATGAGAAGACATATCAGATCGGCCTCAGAACAATAGAGGTTGAGAGGAAGAAGGATGAGAAGGGAGAGTCCTTCTGCTTTGTGGTTAACGGCAGAAAGATGTTTGCACGCGGTGCCGATTACGTTCCCGAGGATTCCGTCTTCTCCAATATCACCGAGAAGAAAACCGTATCCCTTGTTGAGAATGCAGCTAAGGCTAATTTCAACTGCCTGCGTGTATGGGGCGGCGGCTATTATCCGTCCGATGCTTTCTATGAAGCATGCGACAGATTCGGTATCGTTGTATGGCAGGATCTTATGTTTGCCTGCAACACATATGAGATGACCGGACAGTTTGAAAGGACAGTGCTTGCGGAGATCCATGATAATGTAAGCCGTATCCGTCATCATGCTTGTCTCGGTCTCTGGTGCGGCAATAATGAGATAGAATCTTTCTGGTCGGGCAATGGAGTTTTCTCCAAGGAGCCTTTAGCTCTTAAGTCCGATTACGTAAAGCTTTTTGAATATCTGCTTCCACGTGCGGTGGCAGCGGATGATTCCCAGACCTTCTACTGGAATTCTTCACCTTCATCGGGAGGAAGCTTCGATGCTCCTGACGATGAGAGCAGGGGAGATTCTCATTACTGGGATGTATGGCACGGCGAAGGCGTTATAGAAGATTATAAGAAGCATGATTTCAGATTTTTATCGGAGTTCGGCTTCCAGTCCTTCCCGGGTATCAAGACAGTTAAGGGATTTACCGGTGAGGTAGACAGGAATATATTCTCTCCCGTTATGGAAGCTCATCAGAAGTCTCCGAACGGAAACGGCAGGATACTCCAGCATATTGCAAGGAACTTCAGATATCCCAAGGATTTCGTTCAGTTCCTGTATGTCAGCCAGATCATGCAGGGAATGGCTGTAAAGTATTGCGTAGAGCATATGAGACAGAAGCGCGGCACCTGTATGGGTACCATCTTCTGGCAGTTCAATGACTGCTGGCCCGCAGTTTCCTGGTCATCCGTAGATTATTACGGAAGATGGAAAGCGCTCCAGTATATGGCAAGGAAATTCTATGCTCCCGTGGTGGGAAGTATAGATGTTGAAGGAACTTCAGTCCGTGCATATGCGATAAATGACAGCAATGAGGCTCTTACCGTAAAGGTTCGTACGGCACTTTGCTCAATGGATGGCAAGGAACACATCCATTACGTGGAATCTGTAAAGCTTCCGGCGGACAGCTCGGTTGCCCTTAAAGTCCATGATTTCAGCAGACAACTGGAAGAGAACTTTAAGAGAGATGTCTTCGTATGTGTTGACTTTGAATTCTCCAACGGGATTAAGCAGACCGAGGATGCTGTCTTTGTACCTTACAAGCATCTTAATCTGAAAGAAACAGGCGTTGAGATATATGCCGATGAGAAGGATGATGTTTACGAGATCACTATCGAAAGCGAAGTATATACACCTTTCGTAATGGTTGAATTATCAAAGGGAGATTGTGTTTTCTCGGACAATGTGGTTACTGTATTCAAGGATCGTCCCGCAGTCATCACTGTGAATAAGAACGAGATCGAGAATGCAACTTTTGAATCTCTTGATGATTTTATCGATTCTCTTGTCATTTATACACTTCAGGGCTCATTTGATATGGGCGACGTGATATACAGCTGATTTTTTGACCCATTCAGAGGTTTGTGTTATAGTTACGTGCGTTATCGGAATATTTTTAGAGAAGCGCGCTGATTATGAAGAAACTATTCCAAGCCCTAGGATGGGTCTTTCTGTTTATAATAACTGCTTTGGGTGTGACATTCGTTACACTCTGGCTTCTTATGTATATGTTCTGTAACGGTCCCTCGGAATCCGCCAAAAAAACCTTCGTTGCCACTATGCTTGAAACAGGTGGCATGAAGTTCGTTGTTTCATGGTATATGACGGACGATGAAGTAATGGCCATCATGAATGAAGGTATCGCATCAGCCGCACCGGTATCGGAAAAGTCGGCGGATACGGATGCTTCGCTTGTAAATATGAATGAAAAAGGATCTGTATCCGGCAATTCCGGAGACGGGATGGCTGACAGTTCGATCCCCGAAGCGCTGAGGGATGCATATGCTCAGGATACTGACGGTGACGGACTGATACTTGTCCCTGTGACATCCCATACTTTTTCCGGAGGATTACTTGTGATAAAAGATCCTTCCCGCTTAAGTCTTTCTTCTTCTTATCCCTGGTCGGATGAAACCAGAAATAAGGACGGCCTTACTGTTGGAGAACATTGCGAGCAGTCCTCTGCGGTGGCAGGTATAAATGCGGGAGAGTATGTTACATCCGGTACCAACTGGGGTGGCATGCCCGTGGGTGTCGTCGTTGAGAACGGAGAGATATTGTACAACGGTCCTTCCTACGGCGATGTAATGGTAGGTTTTAATTCGGATCACGTACTGATACTTACAGACGTCGGCGGTATGTCCGCATCAGCGTTTGAATCTTATGTAAAAGAAAATAATATAACGGATGCAGCGTCATTTAAGGATGTGGCAGGCGGAAATATCAACCATTTCACAAAGCTCATAGTTAACGGTGAAGCGGTTGAACTTGGAGGAAAGGGCGTCGGCGCCAACCCGCGTACAGCCATAGGACAGTGCGCTGACGGTACGGTTCTTTTCCTTTGTACTGATGGGCGTGGAACCGGAGGACATCTGGGTGCGACAGGTCAGGATCTGATAAATATAATGTTGCAGTATGGTGCGGTGAATGCCGCCAATCTTGACGGAGGAAGTTCATCTTCTCTTTATTATGAAGGAGAATATGCCATCACATCCACGCATATGAGATATGCCGATACATCAAGAAAAGTACCCACTGCGTTTGTGGTAAAGTAACGGATCAAAATGGGCAGGGATAAGAAGATAAGAAAAACGGAAAATAAGAGCCGCATGCCCCGGATATATTTTATATATTTGGGCATACTTGTTTTTGCCATGCTCATTTTACTTATGTATGCCAGGAAAAGCCTGATACTTTATGAGTATTCTCAGCCGGACCGCATACTTGAAAGCATCTCCGCATCGCTTTCGCGTAACGGTATAACAAATTATGTTATTGCAGAGAAAAGTACCGATGGTGAAGATAAGATATCTTATGAGATACCTGTCACCGTTTCCGTAAGCTGTAATGACTATGAAGAAGTAAAAGATTATGTGACGGAACTTGGAAGCAGACTTGCCGGAAGTGAAATAACATATTACAAGACAACCGAAGATTTTTCTTCGGGTAAAGTAACATATTCCGCATATATTGACGACAGTCGTTTTGCTGATATAGTCCTCAGGCCGAACGGAAGCAGGACAAGGCTTAAATTTCTGACTATCGTGGACTGGTCTCCGGAATCTATTATCATCTTCAGAGATGCGGATACTTATGATATAGAGATAACTATGCCGGAAAATTGCGCGGCATCCGTAAACGGGAAGGAAATAGGTGCGGATCATATTACATCATCCGAACCTGTGGAAGCTTTATCCTACTGCAGTGAATATACAGAGATACCGGATGTGGTCACCGTAGCATTATATGGATTCTACGACCCGGCCGAAGTCGTAGTGACAGATGATTCGGGCAACGTTCTGGATATTTCTGAAACATGTGATGAAGCAACGGGTGATATGGAATATAAATGTGATTTTCCTTCGCCCGAAATGCCTTCGGATCTAAATGAACAGGTTCTGGAAATGGCTGAAAAATATTCGCTGTTTTTCACCAGGGATCTTCCCGGAGCAACGGCAAGTATAGATCCAATCAGAGATCTTTTCCCTGAGGGATCGGATTATCTCGTACTGGCAGAGACTTATCGTCGACAGGATATGGAGATAATCGTAGCCCATACCGGTACCGAATTTACCGATGAAGAAGTAACGGATTATACGGTTTATACGGATAAATGTTTTTCATGCCGTATAGCATTTACAAAAACGATGCAGATGGGAAATAAGACCGTCACGGACAATACGGACAGTGTATATTATTTCGTAAATATTGACGGTGAATGGAAGATAGCCGATATCGAATGAAAAAAGGACGGAATAAGAAAAATATAATAAGAGTCCTGCTGTCTGTTTTGGTATTTTTGGCGGCGGTATTTTTTTTCCGTATAAAAACAGGACCTGCCGAACCTGGCGAGATGATAACAGGTACAGCTCAGGATGTTGAGATGTTTAATCTTTTGGATCCGGACGGAAGTAACATTGTGGAAGGAGATCCTTCGGAATCCGTGCTTCCGCTTGCGGGGGCCGGTATCGGAATAGCAGCACCTTTTGGAAGATATGCTGACAATATAACCGTTGATGCCGGTGACAATGCTGTATGGTATTCTCTTACGGATATTGATGATATGGGCGTTGAGGACTTAGATCAGGATCCTGAGACTATCCTTAAGTATGCAGAAGAGAGGGCGCTGATCCCGGACAGGATGACTTTATATAAGACCTCCGACAGAACATCTTCCTATACTGATACTGAGTTCAGTATAGAAGGAAATGTTATAACCATAGGTCTTACTCTCGATATCAACGATAAAGTTCTTTATTCGTCATATCCTGAATTTTCCGTTTCGGGAGGTTCCTGCGAGTATATAGGCCTTACGGAAGACACAGGTCTTATCGATCTTACTGAAAAACCCACTTTACGCGTTACCAACTCTGAGGGTGAATTCAGTGACTATACTGTCTGTGCGGAATATCTCACCGATCTTCCCGTTCTCCACATTGATCTGAATGATCCTTCAAAACCCATAGAAAGATATAATACCGTAAGCGCCAATCTCATGATCGACGGCGAAAATTATCCCATGGATATCCGAGGCAGAGGCAATACCAGCTGGTGGTCTTTTGCACAGAAGGCTTATCTGTTGAAACTGGATGACAGGGTTCCTCTTTTGGGATGGGATGCTTCGGACAAGTGGATACTTGTACCTACATATATCGATCGTACTCTTATCAGAAATCCCGTATCAATGAAGATGGCTTCCGTAATGGATAACCTCGAATATACACCACAGCAGATACCTGCGGACGTATTCTTAAACGGAGAGTATGCGGGAGTATATACTTTTTCCGAATGTCTGGATGCCGCAGATGACAAGGTGGATCTTTTTACGGGTGATACTTATGTGCCCGGATCGCCGGAAGCTTTTGAAGCTCTTGCTACCGGAGACCTGATCCCTTCCGTCTCAACGAACGAAGGACTTATGGAGATCCCTTTCTATCTGGAGTGTGGCGGAGATCTGCGCAGCCCGCAGACATATACCAAGGATTATTTTAATACCGCATATATGCCAAAGCTTTTCTTCCACTATCCCGAACCGGAAGTGACAAATTCCGATGAATACAAGTTCGTTCAGTCCTATATGGATCAGGTGGGCAAGGCGATCAAAACAGGCGATGGTTACGAAGAGTACATTGACGTGGATTCCTGGGTTGACTGGTTCATAATAATGGAGATGTCCTGCAATACGGATTCCGGTTTCTGGCGAAGTACGTTCATGTATAAGCGTAACGGCGAAAAGCTTATGCTGGGACCCCTTTGGGATTTTGACCGTGCATATGGCAATTTTGCAAATGACAATCCTTCATATCGTTACTGGTCTATGGCAGAGCAGGTCTATGACCTGGCGCAGGGACACTATATGTCTTATCTCTACGAGTCGGATGAATTCATGGAAAAAGTCCGTGACAGATGGGATGAGAAAAAAGATGAGCTTCTCGCCACGGCTATCGAATCCGTGGATGAATACGGAAGGATGACAAGGACCTCAAGTGTTTACAACGGAAGACGCTGGGGTACATACGTTTCCGAGAAGAATCTGGAGAATTTAAAGAGTTTTATCAAAAAGAGATATACATGGATTGACGAGAGCCTTCATACGGAAGGTTTCAACAGACATCCCGCACCTTTTACGGTTTCAGATCCGAAGCCTGATGAGCCCGAAGCTATAGACGGTATCTTTCCTGACGGAGGGGAATTGGGACCGGTACTTCCTGACGGAACGGTACCTTTCCCGGGAAATACTGACGGTACGCCTGTTATCACGGAAACCACGGAAGTGACTCCCGGTGCACCTTTTGTAATTCCTGTATATGGCAGCTTCAAAGAGCCTGATGACACGGGATCGGAGAATTCTTTATCTGAGAACATCTCTGTAGCCCTTTCGGATTTTGAAAAAGATGACACGTGGGATGAGAAGACCTCTGTTTCATTTAACTTCGTAAACGGCGGAGTGACGGTGCGCTTCCCGGAGGGAGAGACCGGTGTCACAGATGAGGCTGACAGTATTTCAATAGAGGGAAAAAGAATAAAGATCATGGCTGAAGGCACATACGTATTCAGCGGTTTTGCACCGGATGCGCAGATATATGTGGATGCACCGGATGACGCGAAGGTCCATCTGATCTTCAACGGACTTCATTTAAATTGCAGCGATTCGGCGCCGCTATGTGATCTTGGCTCGGGAGAAGTAGTTATCACCTTATGCGATGGGACATATAATGCACTTTCCGACGGAAAGATCTATGCTGGAGACGCTGAGGATGAAGGTATCAATGCATGTATTTATTCCAAGTCGGATATCGCCGTTAACGGAGGCGGGTATCTTAATGTGGAAGGCATCCGCAATAACGGTATAGGAAGCAAGGACAATATAAAGATTGTATCCGGAAATATTTATGTTCACGCATATAATAACGGCATCAAAGGCAAGGAAAGCGTGGCCTTTCTGGGTGGAAATGTTATCGTCCATGTTTTGGGGGATGCAGTGAAATCGGATAAGAAAGAAGTAGGATTCATATATATCGACGGCGGAAATATGAGTTTTACCGCTGAAGATGATGCATTTCAGTGTTCGGGGGCTTTTATCTTAAAGAGCGGAAAGGTACATGTGAGATGCCTCGGAAAAACCGTGGATTGCGACGGATATAAAGAGGGCGAAGAAAGCCTTGATTTTGTGATGTGACAGAGACTTTATAAAAGTCTGTATCCGGCAGGCGTTGTAAGTAAAAGGTTCTAATGATATAATGGCAACCGGAATCCAGGTGGATTTCCAAAACCGGAGAAGGAGAAAAACAAAATGAGTAAGGTTACATTTGACTATTCAAAAGCAGCACCGTTTATCGCGGATCATGAAGTTGAGAACATGAAAAAGATCGCGGAAGACGCGAAGGAGCTTCTTGTTTCCAAGAAGGGAGCAGGAAATGATTTCCTTGGATGGATCGATCTTCCCGTCAACTATGATAAGGACGAGTTTGCAAGGATCAAGAAGGCAGCAGAGAAGATCAAGAGCGATTCGGAAGTTCTTGTTGTTATCGGTATCGGCGGTTCCTACCTCGGAGCACGTGCGGCTATCGAGTACTTAAGACACAGCTTCTATAACGTTATCGGAAAAGATCAGAGAAAGACCCCGGAGATATACTTCTGCGGTAATTCCATCAGCTCCACATATCTTTCACATCTGGTAGATGTTATCGGAGACAGAGATTTCTCCATCAACATGATCTCTAAGTCAGGTACCACTACTGAGCCCGCCATCGCATTCAGGATCCTTAAGAAGAAGCTTGAAGCTAAGTACGGCAAGGCAGAAGCTGCAAAGAGAATTTATGCTACAACAGACAAGGCTAAGGGATCTTTAAAGAATCTTGCAAATGAAGAAGGTTATGAGAGTTTCGTAGTTCCCGATGATATCGGAGGACGTTTCTCAGTCCTTACAGCTGTAGGTCTTCTTCCTATCGCTGTTTCAGGCGCTGATATAGACAAGCTTATGGAAGGTGCTGCAGCAGGAAGAAAGGCTGCATTAGAGTCATCTTTTGAAGATAATGATGCCGTTAAGTATGCTGCGATCAGAAATATCCTGTTCAGAAAGGGCAAGGGTGTCGAGATCCTCGCAAATTATGAGCCTTCCGTTCACTACGTATCAGAGTGGTGGAAGCAGCTTTATGGTGAGTCCGAGGGTAAGGATCAGAGAGGTATCTTCCCTGCAAGCGTAGATCTTACAACAGATCTTCATTCAATGGGTCAGTTCATCCAGGATGGTGCCCGCATCATGTTTGAGACTGTTATCAACATCGAGACTCCCAGGGTAGAGCTTACTATTGAGGAAGAGCCTGTTGATCTGGACGGACTCAACTACCTTACCGGCAAGACCGTTGATTTCGTTAATAAGAGCGCAATGAACGGAACTATCCTTGCTCATACCGACGGTCAGGTTCCCAACCTCATGATCAATATTCCTGAGGTTAACGAGTTCTATCTCGGTGAACTTTTCTACTTCTTCGAGTTTGCCTGCGGCGTAAGCGGATACATTCTCGGAGTTAACCCCTTCAATCAGCCCGGAGTTGAGTCCTACAAGAAGAACATGTTTGCACTTCTTGGAAGACCCGGATATGAAGCTCAGAGAGAAGAGCTTATGAAGAGACTTTAATCCAAACATCTTTGTGATTTTTTAAAAAATTGACAGCATCGGAGGTAAAATGTGCCATCGGTGCTGTCTTTTTGCATGTTTTGCGCCCCTCTGTCTTGACTTTCGAGTAAATTTGCTCTAAACTCATCAATGGAAAATTGTACACTTTTGTATGAATAGCATTGGGCTAGGCAGTTATATGCCTGTATCACAGTACACGAAGGGACGGGGGGAACCGGATCCCGGAAAGAGATGAGAGATGGCAGATAAGAAGAACAGCAAAGCTAAAAAGGAAAAAAGCATTATGAAGCGTAATGCTACGGCCCTCCTGAAGATGGCCCCCGAAGAGGAAAAGCCCTTATTTGAGGAGAAGAAACCTTCTTCATCCGTAAGTCCGGAACCCGTAAGACATACTTTCGCAGATCTGTTTTCAGGTGGTGAGATGAGCCGAGAAGAGACTAAAGCAATGCTTCGTGAGCAGCTTGTCACCAGAAAGAGTGATGATTCCGAGAAAAAGGAAACAGACTCCAAACCTGAAGTTAAAAAGGCTGATGTGAAGAAAGCTGATATAAAGAAAGCTGATAAGAAAGAGACTGCTTCTGCTACAAAGAAGGCAGCAGCTGTAAAGAAGACGGCAGAAAAGCCCGCAGCAAAGAAAGCCGCTCCTGCAAAGAAGACGGCAGAAAAGCCCGCAGCAAAGAAAGCCGCTCCTGCAAAGAAGACGGCAGAAAAGCCTGCAGCAAAGAAAGCCGCTCCCGCAAAGAAGACTACAGCAAAGCCTGTAGCTAAAAAGGCCACAACTGCAAAGAAGACGGCAGAAAAGCCTGCAGCTAAGAAGGCTGTAGCTGCAAAGAAGGCAGCAAAGCCTGTAGCTAAAAAGGCAGCAGCAGCAAAGAAGACTACAGCAAAGCCTGTAGCCAAGAAGGCTGTAGCAGCAAAGAAGGCAGCAAAGCCTGTAGCTAAAAAGGCCGCTCCCGCAAAGAAGACTACAGCAAAGCCTGTAGCCAAGAAGGCCGCACCTGCAAAGAAGGCAGCAAAGCCCGTAGCTAAGAAGGCTGTAGCAGCAAAGAAGACTACAGCAAAGCCTGTAGCCAAGAAGGCTGTAGCAGCAAAGAAGGCAACAAAGCCCGTAGCTAAGAAGGCCGCACCTGCAAAGAAGGCAGCAAAGCCCGTAGCTAAGAAGGCAACACCTGCAAAGAAGTCAGTAAAGCCCGTAGCTAAGAAAGCCGCACCTGCAAAGAAGGCAGCAACAAAGCCCGCAGCTAAAAAGGCTCCTGTTAAGAAAGCTGTTGTAAAAAAAAAATAGGTAATGAAAAGAACGTAATGTCCGAACAGGTCTTCCTTCAGTATGGAGGGAAAACCGTGGAAGGATCCCGGATCGTATCCGAAGCTCTCAAAATCTGGACAAAGGATATGAAGAGAGCGGAGAGTGAGCTTAAGACCATGGATCTGTACGTTAAGCCACAGGAAGGAAAGGTATATTACGTCTTTAATAAGAAAGAAAACGGCAGTTTTTCGATATGATATGGCTTAGAAAGCCTGATATAAGTTGATTACCCGGAAGAGAGATCTTCCGGGTTTTTGATTTTTTCATTGACAATAAGGGGGGCTAGTGATATTTTATGTTTAGGCCGTGTTAGCACTCCATATAATTGAGTGCTAACAAATCGAAAAAGAAGGGAGGCTCGGACAGTGGCTAAGCAGGAAAAGAAAGAGAATACCGGCGAACTTGACGGAAGAAAGACAAAGATCCTGCACGCGATCATAAGGAATTACCTTGAGAGCGGAGAGCCGGTCGGGAGCCGTACCATTTCTAAATATACAGATCTCAACTTAAGTTCCGCCACCATCAGAAATGAGATGTCGGATCTGGAGGAACTGGGTTATATAGTCCAGCCTCATACATCGGCAGGACGTATCCCTACGGATAAGGCATACCGCCTGTACGTGGATACCATGATGGAGGAGAAGGACAGAGAGATCAGCGATCTGAAGGGCATGCTTACGCAGGCTGAAGAGAAGATGGATCAGATGCTGAAAAATGTGGCGAAGGTCCTTGCGGTAAATACAAATTACGCAACCATGGTCACTGCACCTGCGATCCGCGGTAATAAGCTTAAGTTCATTCAGCTTTCGAAAGTTGATGACACACAGATCCTGGCGACTATCGTTGTTGAGGGCAATGTGATCAGGAACAACATGATAGCTATCGAGGATCCTCTTTCGGATGAGACCATGCTGAAGCTCAATATACTTCTGAACACACATCTCACCGGCATGAGCCTTGATGATATCAACCTCGGAATGATCACTCTTTTGAAGGAACAGTCGGGTATTCATTCCAAGATAGTCGGAGAGATCCTGGATGCTGTGGCACAGGCCATAAGAGGCGACGAGGATCTGGAAGTTTATACCAGCGGAACGACCAATATACTCAAGTATCCCGAGCTTGCCGATAATCAGAAGGCCGGAGCACTTATCAGCACTTTTGAAGAGAAGCAGGCGCTTGCCAGGATAGCATCGGAATCCCTGGAGGGTAATGAGAATACGGGGATTCAGGTTTATATAGGAGATGAAGCTCCTATAGAGTCCATGAAGGACTGCAGCGTAGTCACTGCCACATACGAGCTCGGAGAGGGAATGCGGGGAAGCATAGCGATCGTAGGCCCCAAGCGAATGGATTACGACAAGGTGGTCGGAACCCTCAAGACTATGAAGGACGAGCTTGAGACTATGTATAAGAAGAAAAAGAAATCCGGAAAGTCCGGGTCATCGAAAGACAAGAAAGATGATATCTAGGACCGGAATAAAAGAAAGGAAAGCATGTAATGGAGGAAGAAAAGAAGGACTCCTGTGAGACTAAGGAAACCGAGGCTGAAGCAAAGGAAGATGTAAAAGAAGAAAAGCAGGAAGCCGAAGTTAACGAAGGAACAGAGACTGAAGAAAGCGGATCCGAAAAGGAAGAGGCTGAAGATAAAAAAGAAGGAAAAGAAGAAAAGCCTAAGAAGGGACTGTTCGGTAAGAACAAGGACAGCGAAAAAGAAAAGCTGAAGGAAGAAAATGCCGAGCTCAAGGATAAGCTCCTTCGCCAGATGGCAGAGTTCGATAACTTCCGCAAAAGGAACGACAAGGAAAAGGATGCGATGTTCGAGGCAGGTGCCAAGAGTGTCATAGAAAAGATACTTCCTGTTGTCGATAACTTTGAAAGAGGTTTTTCTTCGGTAGAGAGTGAAGATGAGGACGATCCCTTCACAAAGGGAATGAGGATGGTCTTCAAGGAACTGACAGGTGAGCTGGAAAAGCTCGATGTTAAGCCTATAGAAGCAGTCGGTAAGGAATTCGATCCCGAGCTTCACAATGCGGTAATGCACGTGGATGATGAAAGTCTCGGAGAGAATATAGTGGCAGAGGAGCTCCAGAAGGGCTATACCTACAGAGGCAGCGTGGTAAGACACAGTATGGTAAAGGTTGCCAACTAGCAGAAAGATCGACATTTAAAATCAGTAAATTGTAATCTCGGTAAGGAGGATAAAAACCATGGGAAAGATCATAGGAATTGACTTAGGAACAACAAACTCTTGCGTAGCGGTTATGGAAGGCGGACAGCCCAGCGTTATAGCAAATACAGAAGGCGCAAGAACAACACCTTCGATCGTTGCATTCACAAAGACAGGTGAAAGACTTGTCGGTGAGCCTGCAAAGCGTCAGGCAGTAACAAATGCCGATAAGACCATCGCTTCCATCAAGCGTGATATGGGTACAGACAGAGGCCGTACCATTGATGGCAAGAAGTACAGCCCTCAGCAGATTTCAGCTATGATACTTCAGAAGTTAAAGGCTGATGCAGAGAGCCACCTTGGCGAGAAGGTAACAGAGGCTGTTATCACAGTTCCTGCTTACTTCAACGATTCACAGCGTCAGGCTACAAAGGATGCAGGTAAGATCGCAGGTCTCGAAGTAAAGAGAATCATCAACGAGCCTACAGCTGCAGCTCTTGCATACGGTCTTGATAATGAAAAAGAGCAGAAGATCATGGTATACGACCTTGGTGGTGGTACCTTCGATGTTTCCATCATTGATATAGGTGACGGCGTTATCGAAGTTCTTTCAACAAACGGTGATACACACCTCGGTGGTGATGACTTCGACCAGAAGATTATGGACTGGATGCTTGCTGAATTCAAGTCTGCTGAAGGTGTTGATCTTTCAGGCGATAAGATGGCTATGCAGAGACTTAAGGAAGCTGCAGAGAAGGCTAAGAAGGAACTTTCTTCTTCCACAACTACCAATATCAACCTTCCTTTCATCACTGCAACAGCAGAAGGACCCAAGCATCTTGATCTTACTCTTACAAGAGCTAAGTTCGAAGAACTCGTTCACGATCTGATCGAGCGTACAGCTATTCCTGTTCAGAACGCAATGAAGGATGCAGGTCTTACTAATTCCGATATTGGAAGAGTACTTCTTGTAGGTGGTTCAACTCGTGTTCCCGCCGTTCAGGAGAAGGTTAAGCAGTTAACAGGACATGAGCCTGATAAGTCACTCAACCCGGATGAATGTGTTGCCATCGGTGCAGCTGTTCAGGGTGGTAAGCTCAACGGTGAAGAGGGTGCCGGTGATATCCTTCTTCTCGATGTAACACCTCTTTCACTTTCCATCGAGACAATGGGTGGTATCGCTACAAAGCTTATCGAGAGAAATACAACTATTCCTACAAAGCACAGTCAGGTATTCTCAACTGCAGCTGATAACCAGACCGCTGTTGATATCAATGTCCTCCAGGGTGAGAGACAGTTTGCAAAGGATAACAAGTCACTCGGTCAGTTCCGTCTTGACGGTATCCCTCCTGCAAGAAGAGGTGTTCCTCAGATCGAAGTTACATTCGATATCGATGCAAACGGTATCGTTAACGTATCCGCTAAGGATAAGGGAACAGGCAAGGAGCAGCACATAACCATCACAGCAGGCTCCAACATGTCTGATGACGAGATCGATAAGGCAGTTAAGGAAGCTCAGGAATACGAAGCACAGGATAAGAAGCGTAAGGAAGCTATCGATGCCAGAAACGATGCCGATTCAATGGTATTCCAGGTAGAGAAGGCTCTCGGTGAAGTTGGTGACAAGATCGATGCATCTGAGAAGGCAAGTGTTCAGGCTGAAGTTGATGCATTAAAGAAGCTTCTTGAGGATACCAAGGATAAAGAGCTTACAGAGGATGAAGTAGCTCAGATCAAGGCTGCTCAGGAGAAGATGATGACTGCTTCCCAGGGTGTATTCACCAAGATGTATGAAGGAATGCAGGGTGGTGCAGCAGGTGCAGGCCCCGATATGAGCGGTGCGGCAGGTAATGCCGGAACAAGCGGAAGTGATGGCGGTAATAACGACGACATCATCGACGGAGATTTTAAGGAGATCTGATGAAGACGGTCGGATTTCCGGCAGTATCGTCAGAATGAGCAAAGAGCGGGAAGAATGTCCGGTAACGGAATTCTCCCCGTATTCTTGCTTTATAAGTGTTGCGATCGGGTAAGAGTCAGCCGGTCGTAGATTTCTTAAGAAAAGAGTTAGAAATTATGGCTGAGAAGAGAGATTATTATGAGGTACTCGGTGTAGACAAGAATGCCGATGCCGATACCCTGAAAAAAGCTTACAGACAGCTTGCAAAAAAATATCATCCGGATGTTAATCCCGGCGATAAAGAAGCGGAAGCAAAATTCAAAGAAGCATCCGAAGCTTATGCCGTGCTTTCCGATCCTGAGAAGAGGCAGAAATACGACCAGTTTGGCCATGCCGCATTCGAAAACGGCGGTGGCGGCTACGATGGTGGATTTGATTTCTCCGGAATGGATTTCTCTGATATATTCGGTGATCTCTTCGGTGATCTGTTCGGCGGCGGAAGAGCAAGAGGCAGCAGGAACGGTCCTCAAAGAGGTTCCAATATAAGGACCAGTGTCCGCATGACTTTCGAGGAAGCTGTATTCGGCTGCAAGAAAGAAGTAGAGCTTAATGTAAAAGAGATCTGTAAGACCTGTAACGGATCCGGCGCCAAGCCCGGGACCACACCGGAGACTTGTCCGAAGTGTGGCGGTAAAGGTCAGGTTGTATTCAGACAGCAGTCTTTCTTCGGTGTTGTTCAGAATGTTCAGACTTGTCCCGAATGCGGAGGCTCGGGTAAGATAATAAAGGAAAGATGTTCTGATTGTCGAGGTTCGGGATATGTATCCATGCGTAAGCGCTATGAGGTTGAATTCCCTGCCGGCGTTGATAACGGTCAGTGTAAGCGTATGGCCGGTCTTGGCGAGCCCGGAAGGAATGGCGGACCGAGAGGCGACGCTTTGGTAGAGGCTGTAGTAGCTCCTCATCCCATTTTCCAGAGGCAGGATATGAATATCTTCTCCACAGTGCCTCTTTCTTATGCAATTGCAGCACTCGGTGGAGAGATAGTCATAGATACCGTTGACGGCCCTGTAACTTATGAAGTTAAGGCAGGTACGACAACAGATACTCAGATAAGGCTCAGAGGAAAGGGTGTTCCCAGTCTCAGGGATTCCAAGACAAGAGGGGATCACTACGTGACATTCGTAATCCAGACGCCTTCCAAGCTATCTGCCAAGGCAAAGGAGCTTCTCAGACAGTTTGATGAGGAGACCGGAAGCAGTCTTACCGCAGCGGAACGTTTCCGTGCACAGCGCAATGCAGGTTCCGACAATGGGGAGGCTGCACCTAAGAAGACCAAAAAGAAGAAGGGATTATTCTCTTGATCCTTTCGGATATGATGGGGAGGTACATAAATGGGCAATCCCTTTGAGGACGCATTAAGCTCAGAGATCAAACTTGAAAAACCAAAGACAGGGAAAGTCATTGAAAAGGATATAATCAAGATCCTTGAAAATGAGGATGCAGCTGATCCCGGTGCGGTTTATACGCAGGAACAGTTAAAAGATGCGGCAAAAGATTGTGATAATGCCATAAGCGATATCAAGAAAAGACTTGAGGGTATTCTCTATGAGCTGGATACCATCACTGATGAGATATCGGCAGAGCATGACAATCAAAAGAGCATCTACAATGATATGACCTACGGGCAGCAGCATGATCTGATAGGCCCCGGGGATAAGATTCATACCCAGGAAATGATGCTTGCCGATGCGGGGCAGCTTCTCGAGGGTATCTCTTCTAAAATTTCTGATGCCATATCGGCGCTGGATGACTGATTAAAACCTCCATATTTCGTTTACAGTAAAATGTACGAAAAGATGGAGGTTTTTTATATGCAAGGGCTTTTCTGTTTTTCAAAAAATTTTATATTATACCTCTTGACATATAATACTATGCGACGTATAGTATACCGTGTAAGGAGGCATAGGAAATGGATAAGCAACTTAAAAGAGGTATGCTCGACATATGCGTTCTTGCCGTTCTCGTGGGGGGAGATTCTTATGGATACAAGATAATACAGGATCTGAATACAGTAGTATCGATCTCTGAATCTACCTTGTATCCGATATTACGAAGACTCGAAGAAAGCGGTGCGGTAAGAGTATATTCGGTTGAGCACAACGGAAGACTGAGAAAGTATTATGCGATCACAGATATCGGTAACCAGAAGATAACCACATTTCTTGATGAGTGGAAATCCATGATGGACATTTACGCATTTATCAAAGGAGCGGTAAACGAAAATGAATAAAACTGAATTTTTGGAAAAATTAAAAACAGAATTAAATGTATATTCCAGCGATGAGGTCGACAGATCGATCAGCTTCTATTCGGAAATGATAGATGACCGTGTGGAAGACGGTATGGAGGAAGAAGCCGCAGTCGAATCTCTTGGATCCATAGACGAGATAGTTAACCAGATCAAATGTGAACTTCCTCTCTCGACCTTGATAAAGAACAAGGCTCAGGAGAAATTTGAGAAGCATAAGGATAACGGAACAAGAAACGCAGTGATAATCACCTTACTGGTACTTGGATTTCCAATCTGGTTTTCGGTCCTGGCTGCAGTATTTGCGATAATCTTTTCAATAATTATTACGCTCTGGTCCATAGATCTCGCGCTTTGGATAGTATCACTTACCGGAGTTGTTGTATCGGTGGCCGGAATCGCGGCGATCATTCCTGCGGCATCGATCGGAGGATGGCCGGTCCTCTACTGTATAGGAACCTTCTTTGTAGGGGTCGGAATGTCGATACTGTTCTTCTTTGCCGGATTATATACAGCAAAAGGGATCATAAAGATGTCGGTAGCACTTGTGAAATTTATCAAGAAATTACTTGTTAACGGAAAATAAATGAGGGGCCGCTTTATGGCGGCAGAAGGAGGAAAAAATGAAGAAGGCGGCAAAAATTGTGCTTGCAGCAGGCGCAGCTTCAGCAGTTTTAGGGTCGGTATTATGTGTGACCGCCGGCTCAATGATATATAAGAATATAGACCGGTATAATGAAAAAAGACATCTCACAAAGATCGAATATACTGCACCGGAAGAGATCACGGCTATCAAGACAAATCTTTCCGCAGATGATGTCGATATTATGACAGGAGATGTGGAAAATGTCGAAATGACATACTGGGAAAGAGAAGATGGTGAAAAATACATCGTTAAGGTAAATGAGGGAGTACTTTCCATCTCACGTAATGAAGATTTCAGTGTAAACTGGGAGTTTAACTTACCGGGATTTACCAATGAAAGAAAGATAAGCATAGTTGTTCCGGAAGATTCGGATATCGCTTATACACTTAAGGGATCTTCAGGAAGCATCAAGATGGCAGATGTAAGTACCAGTTCGGATCTTACAGTTAAGGCAACATCCGGCTTCATATCACTGGACAATGTAACATCCAAGGGTTCGGTTGTGTGCGAGATGTCCAGCGGTTTATCCGATTTCAATTCCATCTCCTGCAATAATCTTTCATACAAAGCATCATCAGGTGAACTGAAAGTCAATGATGTTGATTGCGAGGAAGAGATTTACCTGGAGCAGACTTCGGGAATTATGATCGCAGACGAATTAAGCTGCAATAGTCTGAAGGCCAAGGGAACATCCGGTGAGATGATACTTAAGAATGTCGAGTCAAAAGATATAAATATAGAAGGTACTTCCGGCGATATCCAGCTGACTCTTCCCGACAGCAAAGAGAATTACAATGCAATCTTTAATATGACAAGCGGTTATTGTAATGAGAGTTCCATCAACAACCCGGATGCCGAAAAGAATCTGAACATTAAGATGACCTCCGGCAATATCAATGTCAAATATGGGGAGTAAAAATATCGCTTGACAATATATATATATATTTGGCATAGTATAATGTAAACTAATCGGCAAAACTGTCAAAAGACAGTGACACAAAGCTCTTGAGTCTACGGATATACTTTTTCTTCTATGATAGTCAGGCTGCAGAGAATTAGTCTTTCTGCAGCTTTTTTATTTCTGTGGGAAAGCAGTGTCTGCCGTGTATAAAGGAAGGAATGCAAAATGTTATTTACTAAAATGATCAAAAAGATTGTAACAGGTGTGTTGTTAACCACATTCATCGTTGGACATATGGGGGAGATATGTGTCTACGCGGCAGAAGACGATGGAAGCCTTTCAGGAAGTGCGGCTGAAGAAGCCTTGATGGAGAATAGTGTTGATAATGATGAGGAAGATATATATGACGATCAGGTTGTAACAAGTGATGAAACTGTTTCTGAGGATAACGCGGGATATGAAAAGGATTCTGATTCAGAGAATGTTGATGTGTCAGAAGATGATACAGTTTTAGAAGATAATACTGTTTCAGGTAATGATACGGTTTCTGATGATGACGCGATTTCCCAAAATGATATTTTATTGGATGGCGATAGCGAGGCGAATAAGGCTTCTGAAGACCAATCGGCTGAAGACATGTCAGATGATGAAGAAGATTTCATTTCATTGCCTTATTCTTACGAGACAGATGATTACAGTATCGCAATAAGAAAAACCAACAGCTGGCCCGGTGGATATCAGGGAGAGATCATCCTTGAAAACACATTTGATAAGACGGTGAGAGACTGGTCTGTATCTTTTATCTCAGAAGATGATCTGTCTTCCGTATGGAATGCTGTATGCGAAACAAAAGTTGAGCATGTTTGTCTTACAGGAGAGTCATATAATTCAGTTATTGAACCGGGAGATTCAGTAACAATAGGTTTCCAGGCAAGCGGAGAATCAGGAAGTATTAAAGATGTTAATGTAGAGTTTGTTTTTGATATTGATAACGAGCTGGGGGATCCGGAAGAAATAATCTCAACAGAACCTTATATATTCGAATATGACGGATATACGGTATCGTACAAGGTTACATCTCATTGGAGTGAGAATTGTAATGTTTCGGTAACAGTGACGAACACATCTGATGAAAAGATCCACAACTGGAATCTGACTTTTGTATCTGATGATGAGATCGTCGATCCTTATAATGCAAAGATCATCGGTGAGGGAAGTGGAAACGGGAAATGGATATTCAAGAACGCAGGATATAATCAGGACATTACTGCGGGAGGAAGTGTAGAGTTTGGCTTTCAGGTTCACTTTGGGAAAAAACTGGATATTCCTAAGAGTTTTTATCTTACTTCGGGTGAATTTGATGTACGTTCATCGGATTATAGTGTAAACAACACGATCACTTCAACCTGGGAAGAGGGGTATACAGGATCATTAAATATAAAGAACCTCAGAGATACTGATATCGAGGACTGGGTTTTAACTATTCAGTCGGAAGATGGTTTTAATAGTGTATGGGGCGCGACTTTTAAGAAGACAGGAGAAAACCTTTATGAGATCGAGTGCCCTGACTATGATCAGAATATCCTTGCATATAGTGAAGCAAATATTGGATATCAAATGGATGATCATGATAAAGACAACGATAATGAAATAATCGTAATGGGATTAAAAGAAAGACGTCTTTCTAAAGCCTCGGTATCTGCTAACAAAGTTGAGCTGGATATTCCGGAAGATATGTTTGATGGAACATCGAGCTACGAGGCGACAGGAGGATGGATAGATATAGGCGAGGCTTATTTTAAGGATCTGACTAAAGAGGAGCAGGTGGCATTTTCACCTGAAGGTTTTGAGTATTTTAGAAATCAGCTTTTGATCTATGCAACGGAAGGTTATAGCTTTGATGAGATTGAAGCTTTCGCAGCATCACACCAGATGGTGATCGTAGGATACCTGGAAGGAACCGCATCTTATCAGTTGGAAAGTGTTGTTGATCTGGACTGGGATGCTATAAGTTCGCTTGAGGAAGAATTTGAAAAGTCAAGAGAAGTTGAATCTGTGGCATACAATTATATTTCAGAGATTGATCCTGAATTTGAAATTTCTGACGAGGAATGGGCAGATGATATATGGGATTCAAAATCACCAGCGGGTGATAACTGGAGTATGGAAGCTATTGATTGGGAAGGCGCATTGGTTAATTGCGGTATTGCCTCGGACCACTCGGCTTCTTCAGGCGAGTTTAATCTCGATAAGCTTACTCCTGTTAAGATAGGAGTAATGGATGACAGATTTGATGAGTGGCATGAGGATCTGGATGATAATATTTTTGATACTTATAATAATTGTGATGAATTCGGTGAGTTAATATATACAAATAGTAATAATAAAGTTGATGCGTATCATCATGGTACTCACGTGGCAGGAATAATAGGAGCAGAGTTTGATAATGGTATGGGTATATCAGGAGTTTGTCTGAAACCTGAGCTTTATCTTTGTTCTTTTGATGGGGAAACGGATCGAAATTGCGATAAGAGGATTGTAAATAAGAGTCAAATTTATAAACTGAAGTACTTTCTGGAAATTCTTATAGAGAATAATGTTAAAGTAATAAATTACAGCAGGGGAAATGAGAGAGACTCAATTATCCTGTCAATTTCAGATCCTAATTATTCTAAGCAACTTAGGAAGACGTATTTTGGAGATGAGAATAGCGACGGTGGCTTGTTTGAAAGAAGTCAGGAGGTGGAAAAGTTATTAAGAAAGGAAATCAAAAAGGGATATGATTTCCTAATTGTGACAGCAGCTGGTAATGCTAATGCAGAAGGGTTTGTTCCATGGACAAAGGGAAATGAGAGCGGTATAGAAAAGATATATGATTATAATACAAAAATAAAAAAGAATTTAGATTCAAATGGAGTTGATAAATCAACAAACAGAAAATATGATTTTTCAGCTTCATTTGGGGGGCGTTTTTCTGGAGCAAGTATTACTGGAGATGTTCGAGCTGGATATACAAATGTATTTGCTTATATAGCTGATAAAGATATAGAAAGTCATATAATGGTTGTGGGTGCGATTGGTCAGCCTGGGGATAACATAAACGGAAAAAAGACGGATCAAAAGTACTATAATGCAGTGTTCAGTTGTGTGGGACCCCGTGTTGATGTGGTTGCTCCGGGAGTTTCAGTACAAAGTTGTGCTGTCACGGGATATGGGGATGACTATGGAAATTATACTAAATTGCAGGGGACTTCTATGGCTTCACCTATCGTTGCAGGTATGGCAGGATTTATGCTTTCAGTTGATCCGGGATTATCATGCAGTGAAGTTAAAAAGCGCATTATTGAGTCTGCTAAGGAATACTCGTATGACTATGAATATTATGAATTGGATCTTTACCGGTATCCTGTGGCTAATCTTGGGAACGTTTATGAGAATAGTCTGTATTTCAATGTAAAAAATGAAAATGGGGCTATTCTTAAAAATGCTACAATAGAACTGTATGACAAAGCATCCTTTAAAGACGTCGGGACTGATGCAGAAGTATTATATAGTGGAATTACAGATGATAAGGGATATTGCTGTATTAAAGCAAAGGGCTCAGAATATGTGGCGGTTGCGTCATCAGATGAGTATACAATGCAAACAATATATATTCTTCCGAATAAAACTTCCTATGATATAATCATGCAGCCGGCCCCGGTTACGGAACATTATGATTATATTGTGGTGCTTGATTACTCAACTTCAAAAGAAGATTTGGATAAGCAAAAAGAGATTGCGTTGGAAATCATTAATAACATGAAAGAAGGCGACAGGATTACTTTTGCATACACGATCACACAAGCAACTGTGGCTAAGCAACTTAGCAATCCAAAGAGATATTATTGGACAAAAGATTCTTTTGAAGCTCTTGAGATGATGGATATAAACTTTAATAGTAATCCGTTTAGCATTTTTAATTCCAATTTTTACTCTGTGGAAAATACTTATACGGGTGGTTTTTATTGGGGATTTACGGCAATAAATTCCATTACGGATGAATTTAGCACAAATAAGAGGAAGGTATATATTTTTTATCCGGGATCTAGATATGATTCAACGATATCACAAAACTATAGTAATATAAAAACGTTGATGGATCAGATGACAGGCAGAGGCGTCGAAATCAATACTATATCAGTATCATATGAGAGTAATAGTGATATGGATGGATTGGTCAAGGCAAATGGCGGAATTGTATATGATGAAACGAAGGGCATTGATTATGTAAAAGACAAGATCAATGAAGATTTAAAGAAACGTTTGGAATATTGACAGAAAAGGAATAAATATGGCTGAAGAAAAAAAGAAAATAAAAAAAATGCCAAAGAAACTCAGAATATTTCTTGTTGTACTGGTATGCATAATACTAATTTTCCCTGTTTATACTGTGTTCAAGCGTATCAGTTTATACATTGAATGTTCAGAGATAAAAGAATATAGAACTAAAGAGATTGTAGATAATCCGAATGATTATGACATAGATTTAAATAAACTCATATTGATGATAAATATTTACTACTATGGAATGGAACCCAGTTACCACCTGTATATATTTGAAGATGGAAGAGTGTTTACTGGAGTTATTCAAAATGTTGAGCAATTATGTGAACATGGTAAAGCACTAGAAAGAATGGATGCAGGTGCTATGCTTAACAACGTTGATATGTGTTATTTAGGTAGTATCTCTGGAAATGAACTATATAATATTCTGGTGCTCAGAGCTAAATCTGATTTCTCAGCGGATCATTATGATGCAGATGATGAATATGAAAGAAAATTCTATGGTATTATGGAAGCTCCGCCAAAAAGAATCGGAGCAGAGGTTGATCCGTGGATCAATGCAGAGAATTATGTTAGTGGAAGCCCAACTATCTTCTTTATTCAAGTGGATGAGGGAATAAGGTATTATATTTATGATAAAAATGCCAATAAAATGCTTCATATAATTGAAGATTCGTGGTACTTTGATCAGTGGATGACGGATATTTATGGTGATGATTGGAGTTCGAAGGTGACTATTTACAAATCTGAAGAGGATTTTACATTTTAATAACCCATATGGGGCTGAAAAGTATTAATTCAAACTGTAAAAAATGCACATAGTTTTAAAAACTACATGTAATCATTTTGGAAACTGTGTGCATTGAAAAAAAGGGCTTATTTTTTTAAGATGTTATGGTTGTTACCATAGCATCTTTTTTTATATGGAGGAAAAGCGAATGTTCCGCATAGTTACCGATAACGGATCGGATATACCTGCAGATTACAGTGCAAAGCACGGTATAGAGACACTTAATCTTGCTACTATAATAGACGGAGTAACCTATAATCACGGATTGGAGATAAGCGCGGAGGAATTCTATAAGAAGCTTGCCGAGGGCGCAAAGCCTACCACATCCCAGGTTAATCCGGAAGAAGCAAGGACATTTTTCGAGAAGCATGCGGAGACTGATAAAGAGTTTCTTTATATAGGTATTTCATCAGGACTTTCAGGTACGGTAGGAAGTGTTAAGATCGGTGCTGATGAGGCTATGGAGAAGATCCCGGGATTAAAGATAGAAGTAGTGGATACACTCACGGGATCCCTGGGTGTAGTACTTGTTATAGAACAGGCTGTGAAGCTTCGCAGTGAGGGCAAGAGCCTTGAGGAGACAGCATCCATTCTCAGAGATATGGTAAAGAATGTGTGCCTCGGAGTAACTGTTGATAACCTGATGGATCTCTGGAGAGGCGGAAGAGTCAGCAAGTCCAGTGCGTTCCTCGGAACACTTGCTTCCATCAAGCCCTTTATAATCGTTAATAACGAAGGCAAGCTGGATGTGGTTTCCAAGCTTCGCGGAAGAAAGAAGGCGCTGGAGAATCTTCTTGATTATATGGAAAAGCATATGGGTTCCAAGCGTGCTATGAATGAGGAATTTATGGCAGTGGGACACGGTAACTGCCCTGAAGATGCGGAATATGTTAAAAAGCTTATAGAGGAAAGATTCGGATTTAAGAACATAATGGTCAATAATATGGGACCGGTTATAGGAACGCATACCGGACCTACTATAGTTATCGTATGTTTTTACGGTGATTCAAGAGAATGAGATCGCCAAAGTGCTTCGGCATGGAGGATATATAAGAGGAAGGGCGCCTGCCCTTCTTTTTTTTTGAACATTGTAATGATAAGATAGTCCTTATGAAAAAGAAGATCAGCCGATACCGCGCGCTTATATTATTCGGTATCATTTTTACAATCATGCTTGCCGGTATTTTTTACCGGGTTTACAGAGGTATATTGAAGAATGCCGGCCTTTTGGAAGGTAAGGAAGAGACCGTAGTTTTCGATAAGCACTATGTTATG
This sequence comes from Lachnospiraceae bacterium XPB1003, assembly GCA_900102065.1. Taxonomy (GTDB): domain Bacteria; phylum Bacillota; class Clostridia; order Lachnospirales; family Lachnospiraceae; genus NK4A136. Next base: position 458,400 of record FMVK01000001.1, read on the forward strand.
ATCGTTGACGGATCCTATGCAGACTACTGGAACGATGTATACGCCGTGGCATCGGAAGCTGCAGCGGAAAACAATGCATATATAGAGCTTAAGATGAGAGACATGGACAGCGACTATACCATGTCGGATCTTATGAGCAAGAGTATATACAGCAACGTGGACGGTATAATCCTCCAATATACCGGTGAAAACGGTCTCGATAAGAAGATCGACGAGGCGGCAAAGGAAGGGATACCTGTTGTCACCCTTCTTAATGATGCACCGGAGACCGGCAGGATATCTTATGTCGGCATAAATGCGTATTCTCTCGGTCAGGTATATACGGATCTTTTTGCCGAGGAATTTACCGGCGATGACAGATCGGATAGTATTGTTTTCTTCATTACGGATACCGATCCTTCCAGAAACCAGCAGCAGATCTTTAATCAGGCGAGAGCGGGGATACTGAGCTGCGTTCCGGCCGGAGGACATATCAGCATTTCGTCCGTAGATATTCCTGCTGACATATTATTCAGTGCGAGTGAAGTTATAAGAAGTAATTTCAAGTATTCGGAAGAATGCCCGGATTATGTTGTATGTTTCGATACTGCCACAACAGAGATAGTTTACCAGACCCTGCTCGATTACAACATGCTGGGAGATGTTAAGGTGTTGGGTTATTATAAGTCGGATATCATCGCAAAAGGGATTGAGGATGACAATGTCATCGCTACCCTTATGCTTGATGCCAACGATATGGGAATGTATGCGGTTGAGGCACTTGTTGATTATAGTACCGACGGTTACAGTAACGCATACTATACCGTCCCGTCAAAGCTTGTGAAAAAGGGGGATCCCGAGATTGCGCAGGAGTGACGGTTCTATCAAGAAAAAACTGACGTTCATAATGATCTACATGATAGTGCTGATCTTTTTCAGCAATATCATTATGTTCGGACTGGTCAATAATCTCACCAGACAGCTGGATTCTGTCTATTCCAGCAACGTTGACCTGAACGAATTGCAGGAGCAGCTTAACGAACTGCAAAAGAATCTCTATAACTATCTGAAAGTCAGAGATTATGATTCATTGCAGGAGTATTATCGTGTACAGCAGGATCTCAATGCAAGGCTCTTTGAGATGAATGATGATGTGACAGGCAACAAGTCGGATATTCTTGAGAAGAATATAAAAAATATGTCTTATCGCTTCATAAGAAAAGCGGATGATTCAATTGCCGCCAAGCGAGGCATGCAGATAGAAGATTATAAAGCCAATTATGAAGAAGCGATGAACATCTACGGATACATCAATTCGGATATAGATGAACTTAACGAAACTCTTCTGAAGAATAATGCTGCCAGCTACCGGTCGCTGCAAAGTGCGCTGGGAATACTGGAAGCTGCTGTAATTGGTGTTCTGGCCATCATAATGATTTTCGGAATATATGTTATGACGAAGATGACCAACGAGATCGTTGCGCCTCTGACATTGCTTTCAAAGAAAGCGGAATTGGTCGGAGAAGGTGACTTTAACCAGAAGCTGGATATAGAAAGCGGCGATGATGAGATCGGAATAGTTACCAATGCATTCAACGGAATGGTTGATTCCCTTAATGAATATATGATCCGGGTTAAAGAAAGTGCCGATAAGGAACTTATGATGGAGAACCATCTGAAGGAAGCAAGGCTCAGGTTTTTGCAGGCTCAGATCAATCCACACTTCCTTTTTAATTCTCTCAACGCCGGCGTACAGCTTGCGGAAATGGAGAATGATGAGAAGACATCGGTCTTTTTAAATCGCATGGCAGATTTTTTCAGATATAATGTCAAGAAGACTACAGAGGATGCGACCCTCGAAGAGGAAGTTAAGCTTGTAGACGATTATATATATATTCAAAATGTTCGATTCGCCGGAGACATTGTTTTCATAAAGGATATAGATGAAAGTGTTCTGGGATACAGGATACCGAGTATGATACTTGAACCGCTTGTTGAGAACTCACTGCAGCATGGCATCAGAGATGATCTTTCAAGCGGCCATATAAAGCTTGAGATAAGAGATAAGAAGACATATATCTATATATGTGTTTCGGATAACGGAAAAGGTATCGACGAAGAAACCAGGAAGAAGATCCTGGGAAGCGGCAAGATAGAGCATGACGATGATTCTACGGGAATAGGAATGGATAATGTATTCTCAAGACTGGATTTCTATTTCGGAGATAATGCATCCTATAATATAAAAAGTGGGATCGACGGAAAAGGCACAGAGGTAATACTTAAGATACCGAAGAAGGAATGATATTGGGGTGACAAATGTTCAGAATACTTATTGCTGACGATGAAGGCATAATGCGTGAATCCATAAAGAATACGATCGAAGCTAATTTCGGAAGTGAGACTGAGATCGTTACCGTAAAGACCGGACGCGAAGTGGTGGAACAGGCAGAAAGCTTCAGACCGGATATTGCCTTTGTGGATATTCAGATGCCGGGATTGTCAGGTATCCAGGCTATAAAAGAGATAAAGAAATTCAATTCTTCAATAGTCTTTGTCGTTATCACGGCATATGATAATTTTTCCTATGCAAAGGAATCCGTTAATCTCGGAGTAATGGAGTATATCTTAAAGCCCGTGAACAAGCAGAAGATAATCGATGTATGTATCAGGGCCAAGAAGAAGACCGAGGAACTGCGACAGAAGAGAAGTGATGACCTCAGGATAAAAGAAAAGCTGGAGATCGTCATTCCCATGCTGGAGACTGCTTTTATCAACAATATGCTGCAGGAATCCGGCGGCGACCGAAACCGCAATTATCTCAATATCCTCGATATCGATGAAGAGAACGGATACGTGATAGTCTTCGAATACGGTGATGATTTCAAGGATGGCAATTTCACCAATGCTGTCGGTTCCAATGTTAAAATGAATAATTACTACAAGCTTTTCAAGGAAACCCTCGCAGGATTCTTTCAGTGTGTTACGGGTCCGGTAATGGGTAACAGGATCATAGCTTATGTTCCCACCGCAATGGAGAAGGTCAGTTATGAGGCACGTAACGAGATAATAAGCAGGGGCAGATCTTTTGTTCACAAGATAGAAGAAGAACTGGATATGAAATTCCGTGCGGGTATAGGCGGAGTGAAGAATATCGACATGATCTACGAATCCTATACCGATGCACTGAAGTGTCTCATGGAAAGCGACAAACATATCGTTCATGTAATGGATATGAGCGCATCAGAAGATAAGAGCTCGTCCAAGAAGGATCTTCGCGACATAGAGAGCAGATATCTTGCCAAGGCCATGAAGGGAGATACGGATGGAGCGCTTTCGGTATTGAACGGTATGATCGATACCTTCGGTAAGGCAGGAGATATTTCTGAGATAAGGATAGCCTTGTTGGAACTTATGCTTTCTCTTGAGAGAAAAGCCGGCGATGAGAATCTGGTGACGTATGATATCAAGCGCCATGAAAGCTATATGAAGGGCGCAATGAAGATCGGTGATATTGCCGAGCTTAAGATGTGGGCCGAAAATATAACCACTAATGTCTGTACAGAGATCCTTTTATCAAGGAACACCAAAGTGCACGGAGTTGTGGGCAAGGCAGTTGAATATATTAAAGATCATTATGCGGATGATCTCAGCCTTGATGATGTAGCAAGACAGGTTGATATCAGTCCCTATTATTTCAGTAAGCTTTTCAAACAGGAAACAGGAGACAATTTTATTGAATTTCTGACCGGAGTACGCATTGGAAAGGCTAAGGAATATCTTTCCGGAGACAAGTACAGTATTAAGGAAATATGCTCCATGTGCGGTTACACGGATCCGAATTATTTCAGCAGAACATTTAAAAAGTATGAGGGGGTTACACCCACGGAGTTCCGTGAGAAAGGATAGATCTGTATGAAGTTAAAGGGGTTGGCGATCGTTTCTTTGGTCATGCTGAGTCTCTTGGCAGGAGGATGCGCTGAAGCGACGAGCAATGGGGGAAAAAAAGAAAAGAAGGACGACGACAGGATTCATATTGGCATGAGCTTTGATTCGTTTGTTATAGAGAGATGGATCACTGACAGAAATGTGTTCGTATCCACCGCGGAAGGAGCGGGGGCTGTGGTGAATGTCCAAAGTGCAAACGGAGATGTTGAGACTCAGATCGACCAGATAAGATATCTGATAGATCAGGAAGTGGATGTCATAGTCGTGGTTCCCATAGACTGCGGTTCTTTGTCAGATGTGCTGCTTGAAGCCAAGGAAAAGGGCATCAAGGTCATTTCATATGACAGACTTGCTCTTGATTCCAATGTCGATCTGTACATTTCTTTTGATAATGAAGAAGTGGGCCGCCTCATGGGAGACGCAATAAAGGAAGAACTGGGACCCGAAGGCGGAGGAATATATATGATCTGCGGTCCGGACACGGACGCAAATGCCGTAGAGGTCGAAAAGGGATTTTCCAAAGCTGTGGAAAACAGCAACATCACGGTATTATATAAGACAAGATGTAAAAATTGGAATGCCATGGAAGGCTATGAAGCGGTTAAGACCGCATTGGAGAATTATCCGGAAGTTGATGCCATCATGTGCGGAAATGATGACATCGCCACACAGGTTTTTATGGATCTTTCGGAGAACCGACTGGCCGGAAAGGTTCTTATCACGGGACAGGATTGCGATCTCATGGCCTGTCAGAGGATAGTTCAGGGAACACAGCTTGTTTCCGTATATAAGTCTTTTGAAACTGAGGCGAAGGCTGCGGCGGAAAATGCCATAAGGCTTGCAAAGGGTGAAGATATAAACGTGGACAGCGAGATCTTTGACGGCAAATATACCGTTAAGTATCTCGAGTTGGAGCCCCTTGCGGTTACAGCGGATAATATTGATTCCATAATAGTGGACGGAGGAGTTCATACAGAGGAAGAGGTGTATTCCCGCTAAAAGTAGCACATTTTCGATACAGGGATAGCATTTTTTTGCTATCCCTGTTTTTTTATGTCCCAATTTGTTAACAATTTGTCAATAATTTGCTAAATAATCGCAATACATTTAAAAAAGCCGGTGATAACATGAAAGTGCAGGAGAAAACCTGCCTGGTAAATCTACTATTTTTCTTATAAAGGAGGAAAAGCACAGATGAAGAAAAGACTTATATCCTTAGCTCTTTCAGCAGCACTTGTTGGAACAATGCTTACAGGATGTACAGGTGATGCAGGCGCACAGAATCCCGCTCCCGCTGATAACAACGGTGGCGCAGCAGCAACCCAGGCTCCCGACGCAGGCGGCACAGATGCTACTTCCGCTCCCGTAGCAGAAGGTGGAAAGACCATCGGTATCGCAATGCCTACTCAGTCTCTTGAGAGATGGAATCGTGACGGTTCTTACCTTAAGGAGAAATTCGAAGAGAAAGGTTACACAGTTCAGCTTACATATTCCGACAACAAGATCGATCAGCAGGTTAAGGATATCGAAGGCCTTATCGCTGATAACGTAGATCTCCTTGTTATCGCAGCTATCGATGGCGAGTCCCTTACACAGGTTCTCGGCGATGCTAAGAGCAACAACATCCCTGTTATCTCTTACGACAGACTTATCATGGGAACAGATGCTATCAGCTACTACGTATCATTCGATAACTACACAGTTGGTAAGCTTCAGGGTCAGTTCGTAGAGAGCGCTCTTGATCTTGCTAACGCAGGTGACAAGACTTACAACATCGAGTTCACTGCAGGTGATCCCGCAGATAACAACGCAGGATTCTTCTTCAACGGTGCATACGATGTATTAAAGCCTTACATCGACAAGGGAACACTTGTTGTACCTTCAGGTCAGACAACTTTCGAGAAGGTTGCTACAGCTTCCTGGGATACAGCAAACGCTATGGAGAGAATGCAGAACATCCTTGGTTCTTTCTACTCAGACGGAACTCAGCTTGATGTAGCTCTTTGCTCCAACGACTCTACAGCACTCGGTGTTACACAGGCGATCGGAACTGACTATGCAGGAAGCAACACAGTTCTTATCACAGGTCAGGACGGTGACGTTGCTAACCTTGCAAACATCGTAGATGGCAAGCAGACAATGACAGTTTACAAGGCTGTTGCTAACGAGGCTGTTGCTACTATCGATCTCGGTGTTGCGATCCTTAACGGCGAGACACCTGATGCATCTCTCATCGACAAAGCAGGATGGAGCTTCGATTGCGCATATGATACATCTTCATATGACAACGGAACAGGCATCATTCCTTCATACCTTCTCGTTCCTACAGTTGTAACAAAGGACAACATCCAGAAGGAACTTGTTGATACCGGATACTACACACTTGATAGCAACGGATATCCTCAGGCAAACTAATTAGTGTAATAAAGTAAGAAAAACCAAATTATCGGGTAAGCGATGGATGGCACGCTTACCCGATAATATTAAGTAAGAAGTTAGGACTGGAGGGTTATTGCATTGTCAGATTATATTCTTGAGATGGAGAACATTACAAAAGAATATCCCGGAGTAAAGGCTCTGAATAATGTAAATCTTCAGGTTGAACGCGGAGAGATTCATGCGCTGGTCGGAGAGAACGGCGCCGGCAAGAGTACTCTGATGAATGTTCTGTCAGGAACGATTCCGTTCGGCCAGTATACAGGGGATATAAAGTACAACGGTAGTGTATGTTCCTTTTCAAATATCAAGGATTCCGAGGCAAAGGGAATCGTTATCATTCATCAGGAACTTGCACTTATACCGGAATTAACGATTGCCGAGAACATGTTCCTTGGCAATGAAAGAAGTAATTCGGTCGGTAAAATTGATTGGGCGAAGACTTATTCCGAAGCCCAGAAACAGATGGAGAGGGTCGGACTTAAAGAAAGATCCGACGTACTCATAAAGGATATAGGAACCGGAAAACAGCAGCTTGTAGAAATTGCGAAAGCTCTTTCCAAGAATGTTAAGCTCCTTATCCTCGACGAGCCTACTTCATCACTTAATGAAGAAGATTCCAAGATGCTTCTTGATATGCTTCTTGCATTCAAAGAAGAAGGTCTTACATCCATAATAATCACACATAAATTAAATGAGGTTGCATATTGCGCCGATAATATCACAGTCCTCAGAGACGGTTCTACAATCGAGACCATGTCCAATGCAAGTCATGATATCGATGAGGAGAGGATAATCAAAGGAATGGTAGGTCGTGAGCTTACCAACAGATTCCCTTCCAGAGAGCACAATATCGGTGAAGAAGTAATCCTCGAGGTTAAAGACTGGACGGTTTACCATCCTGTTTATACAGAAAAGTGCGTTGACAACAAGGTAAGCTTCAAGGTACATAAGGGTGAGATCGTAGGATTCTCAGGTCTGCAGGGTGCCGGAAGAACAGAACTTGCAATGTCTCTTTTCGGAAAGAGCTACGGATCTCACATTACCGGTCATGAGTATATCAACGGCAAGGAAGTTCATCTGAAGAATGAAAAGGATGCCATAAAGCACGGCCTTGCATATGTTACTGAAGACCGTAAGGTTAACGGGCTTGTCCTGGAGGATTCAATAGCATGGAATACTACCATGGCCAAGCTTGAGAAGGTAAGTAAGAACGGTATCATCAATGTTCAGGAAGAGAACAAGGCTGCTGAAGAATATAAGAAAAAGATGAACACAAAGACACCCAGTGTTCAGCAGGCAGTCGGCAATCTCTCCGGTGGTAACCAGCAGAAAGTTCTGCTTTCCAAGTGGATGTTTGCTGAACCGGATGTACTCATTCTTGACGAGCCGACCAGAGGTATCGACGTCGGTGCCAAGTACGAGATCTACTGCATAATGAATGACATGGTTGCACAGGGCAAGGCGGTTGTAATGGTATCATCCGAGCTTCCCGAGCTTCTCGGAATGTGCGACAGGATCTACGTTATGAATGAAGGAAGTATGGTGGCTGAATTTGACGCTAAGGAAGCCACACAGGAAAAGATAATGAGCGCCATTCTGTCTACGGACAACAATCGGAAGGAGATAACAGCATGAACATCAAAGCGTGGATAAAAAAATACACCATGGTTATAGCTCTGGTGGTGGTATTCGTATTCTTCACCATACTGACCGGAGGGCGTCTGGTACTGGCGCAGAACGTGTCAAACCTCCTGCTGCAGAACGCATACGTACTTGTAATGGCTTGTGGTATGCTCCTCTGTATCCTTACAGGTGGTAACGTCGACCTCTCTGTAGGTTCAACACTTTGTCTTTCAGCCGCTCTTTCGGCTAAGATGCTTCAGACAGGACATTCGGCACTTACGGCAATACTTGTTTCCGTAGCCGTGGGAGTCGTAATCGGATGCATTCAGGGTTTCCTTATAGGTTATGTTCATATCCCGCCTTTCATCTGTACACTTGGCGGTATGTTCCTTTACAGAGGTTTTGCCCGTGTCGTACTGAGTTCCAAAACAATTGCGGTTACAGATGACAAGTTCCTTAAACTTTTTGCAGATTACATCCAGATCAAAGGTTTTGACAGAATAGGACAGCAGGCAGCGGACGGATCAAATCTTCCCAACCAGTTCTATTCGGCACTTGTTGCAGGTATCCTGATCGCGGTTATTGTTACAGTAGCAACATTCCTTAAGAGAAGAAAACAGATAAAGAGCGGATACAATGTATCCAAGCCTTTCGGAACATATTTCAAGCTTGTTATCATTGATGTCCTGATCATCGCTTACTCTTACAAGCTTATGAACTACAAGGGTATCCCCGTAATGCTTATCTGGATCCTTGCGATCGTACTTATCTTCGCATTCATCACAAGCTCAACAGTATTCGGTAGATACTTCTATGCAGTAGGTGGTAATGAGAAGGCTACAAAGCTTTCCGGTATCGATCCCAGAAAGGTTTACTTCGTTGCTTACTTCCTTATGAGCGTACTTGCTGCTTTCTCAGGTCTCTTAATGGCTTCCAGAATCGGATCTGTAGACGGTAACATGGGTAACTCATACGAAATGGACGCTATCGCATCCTGCTTCATCGGTGGAGCTTCCGCATACGGCGGATCCGGTACAGTACCCGGCATCATGATCGGTGCTATCCTCCTCGGTGTTATCAACCAGGGTATGTCGATCTTCGGTCTGTCCGACATGTGGCAGTACGTTGTTAAGGGCGGAGTTCTCCTTGCAGCCGTAGTATTCGACGTAGTATCCAACCATAAGACAGGTAAGTCATGATGATACGAAGCCTTCCGGGCTTAGATATTTACCCAGAGTATTATTATTAACAAATGCTGAACAGGAGTCCGGAAGGGCTCCTGTTTTATGCTGATATATGGTAAAATCTAATCATGTTTGCTAAGCTTAAAAACTTTATTCTGAAGGATCTTACAGGTGAGAATGAAGCCGCCAGAGTGGCCTTCATTGTAAGGATCAATTCTCTTTTGATGTGTTCCTATTTCATCATGTGGATCATAGGTTTCAGCTATGAAGGCAGATGGAGGAATGTTGTCAGCTGTGGCCTTTGTTTGTATGCTTTCGGAACCGCTGTCTGGCTTACTTACAGAAATAAAGTTAAAGCTGCCAGATATATATACAACGCAGTCCTCGTATGCTGGATGACTGCTTTTGTCATGCAGTGGGGGTGGGATTGCGGTATCCAGCATTTCATATTTGTTCTGCTGGCGCTTATCTTTGTCAGTTCTTATACATCGGACAGTGTTAAGTTCCTTGGATGTTTGGGAATCTTCGCTCTTCGAATGTTCCTGTATATATGGCAGATCATCTATGATCCTTTTGAGATACTTAGTGATCGCATAACCTATATTTTTCAGATGTTCAATATAGTATATATTTTCACTTCGATGATCATCGTGCTCTATTTCTTTACTCGAGATAAGATGGCTACGGAGGCGAAGCTTGCAAGATACAATCAGAAGCTTCGCGCTGTTGCGGGGCAGGATCCGCTTACCAAGCTTCCCAACAGAGAAAAGATATATGCATATATAGATGAGAAGATAAGAAGCAAGACGCTGGAAAACGGTATGTGTGTCGCTATGGGCGATATCGACTTCTTTAAGAAGGTTAACGACACCTACGGACATGATGCCGGTGATGAGGTACTAAGAGCTGTAGCGGGTGTTTTCAAGGAATATATGGTAGGACATGGTTCCGTGGCAAGATGGGGAGGAGAAGAATTTCTGTTCATCTTTGTAAATGAGAATCTTGATACAGCTGGTTCTGAAGTATTTGAATTGCTTGGAAAAGTAAGAGCCCTTCCTATCGAATGGAACGGAGAGACTTTGAAGGTCACCATGACTTTCGGAGTTGCTGACGTCAATATCGCACCGGGAGACGGTGATAACGAGAATGTGATAGCAGATAATGTCAGGGAAGCAATCACTGCCGCCGATCAGAAGCTCTATATGGGCAAGAAGGGCGGACGTAATACCGTAATGATCTGACAGGATCTATTATAGAAAACGATGGCAGCATTCATTTACAGGGTTAGAAAGGAGTCGAACCATGGATTATGATGTGATAATTATAGGAGCGGGCCCCGGAGGTATTTTTTCGGCTTATGAGCTCTCAAAACTTAAGAGCAATCTCAAGATAGGTGTCTTTGAAACAGGTAATCCTCTGGAGAAGAGAAAATGCCCTATCGACGGAGAAAAGGTTAAGAGCTGTGTGGGATGCAAGCCGTGCTCCATCATGAACGGATTCGGCGGCGCAGGAGCTTTTTCTGACGGAAAATACAATATAACAAATCAGTTTGGCGGTACTCTTTACGAATATGTCGGTAAGAACAAAGCTATAGAGCTGATGAAGTATGTTGATGATATCAATGTAAGTCACGGCGGTAAGGGAACAAAGCTTTATTCGACCGCCAATACCGATATCAAGAAGCTTTGTCTTAAGAATGATCTGCATCTCCTTGATGCATCGGTAAGACATCTCGGAACAGATATCAATTATGTCGTACTGGAGAATATCTTCAACGAATTAAAGGATAAAGTTGATTTTCATTTCCTTTCACCCGTACAGCGTGTTGAGAAGACATCTGAAGGGTATAAGATATTTACGGGAGATGATTCATACGAAGGAAAGTACTGCATCATATCCGCGGGAAGAAGCGGAAGCAAATGGATGGAGCAGGTCTGCAGCGATCTGAAGATCCCTACGAAATCCAATCGTGTGGATATAGGTGTACGTGTTGAGCTTCCCTTTGAAGTATTTTCACATCTTACGGATGAACTTTATGAAAGCAAGATAGTCTACCGTACCGCGAAATACGGAGACCTTGTAAGAACTTTCTGCATGAACCCCAAGGGTGCGGTCGTTAATGAGAATACCAACGGTATAGTGACTGTTAACGGACACAGCTATGAGGATCCTGAAAAGCAGACTGAGAATACCAATTTCGCGCTTCTTGTGGCAAAGCATTTTTCGGAGCCTTTCAAGGACAGCAACGGATATGGTGAAAGTATTGCGAAGCTTTCTAATATGCTGGGCGGAGGAGTCATTGTTCAGCGTTTCGGAGATCTGACTACAGGTCACCGCAGCACGCAGTCAAGGATAGATGAAGCATTCATTACACCCACGCTTGCAGCGACACCGGGCGACTTAAGCCTTGTGATGCCCAAGAGAATACTGGACGGTATCATTGAGATGATCTACAAGCTCGATAAGATAGCTCCGGGAACTGCCAACGATGACACGCTTCTCTATGGTGTGGAAGTTAAGTTCTACAATATGGAAGTGGAGATAGATAAGAATCTGGAGACACTGTACAAGAATCTCTTCATCATAGGCGACTGCAGCGGAATTACACATTCGCTTTCACATGCATCTGCCAGCGGAGTACATGTTGCAAGATATATCGCAGAGCAGAATTAAGATATATTAAAAGCGTTGTTCATTTACAGGTGAAGAATAAAAATAGCTTATAAAGAAATAAAGCGCCGGTTTTATACCAGCGCTTTATTCTTTATATAAGTTTCCGTCATCATGTCTCTTACGGTCTCGGGAAGGTTCTTTCGCTCTTCGCGGCTCATGGAAGGCACATCTACGGGCGGCAGATATTCCACAACCACATGGGCCGGTTTCAGGGCAGGAAAATGATCCTCGAATATCGTCTGTGTATTGTTAAGTACTACGGGAACTATCTTACACTTACCCATCTCTGCGATCTTGAAGCTTCCTTTATGGAATTCAAGCGTAGGCTCATCGGTTTTATTTCTTGTACCTTCGGGGAATATGGCCATTGAGATTCCCCGTTTGATCTTCGCTGCGGAACTCTTGATCACTTTAAGCCCCTGTCTCAGATCGGTCCTGTCAAGGAATTCACAATGAAGCATCATCATCCATGTAGTAAGGGTGAGATATTTTTTCATTTCCTTTTTCGCAATATAGCCTGTAGGACGGGGAACCTGTCTGTAAGTGATAAGTATGTCAAAGATACTGCGATGATTAATGATATAGAGAACAGGCTCATCCTTTGGAACATTTTCAAGTCCTATGAAAGTGGTCTTAACACCTGCCAGCTTCAGACATACACCGAAAGCCCAGTTTACGATACCCAGACTCATTTTGTCTCTGGCGGAAGGGCTCACGATACCGACAAGAAGCGCAATAAGCTGAAGCGGTATGGATACCGTCAGAAAAATTATCAGAAGCGGAACCAGTATGATAAAACGGATCATTGATATATCTCCTTTATGGTAAAACCTGTCTTTAATGATAACATTATAGAAGAACTATAGCCATATTTTTTTAATTACGACCTGATACAGTATTAAATATCAGGTTGTATCACACTTTCGTAACGTCCCCAGAAATAATCTGTCATATAAGTGTTATAGATTTCCGAAGGAACGCGGATAATTATTCCGGCGGATGCTCCGTCCAAAAGGTTTTCTCCGACTTCCGGAAGGGCTCCGCATGGCAGTGTTACGGTTCTTAAAATACCAGCACCGTAAAAAGCTCCGTCTGACAGAGAATTGACGGAAGAAGGAAGAGTAATATTTACAGCCTGACTTCCCTCAAAGGTGTGGGATGCTATGCCTGTAACAGCCGTATCTTCAATTGTATCCGGCACAGTAATGGAAGATGCCTGTACTCCGCTTTGAGTAAGGCCTGTAATGATGATTCCGGTGTCTGTAACATCGTAGGTAAGGATATCCGTACTTCCGCTTGATATCACCGCACCGTTTTGTGATACGGCAACCGGATAGGGAATGAATGTCGATGACAATGAAGTGTCTTTTCTTTCCCTCTTTATATCATTTACAAGCAGCATGGTATTGTAAGTCATACCATGATCATTGGTATGGAAATTCGAATCATAAAAATATCCCGGATCCATTATGTGATCATCAAGAGAAGAGATGACGGGAATATCAAGCTTTGATACGAGGGCATCCACGAAGGCCTGCTTCTGCTCATCTGAGATGTCACTTGCTGAAAGAGCATTAATGGGACAGAAACCAAAATATACGGTTGCACCCTTTAACCTGGCCATAAGGGAATATCTGTTGATCATATCCGCAAAATCGTCCGTAACAATGGATGCGTCGATATCGGGAAGTGAGTCGGGAGCATAACCCTTGGACATGATATTGTCCGGTCTCGGATAAATGATGTCACCGTATGCGTCGAATGAAGAAAGAGCATATACATTATTATCCGAAACGGAAGCCGCATTTGCCGAGAGATTTTTTCTCTCATTGAGAAAACCTTTAAGAGAACCGGCCATTCCCGGTATGGAATCGCTTCCGAGAGCAAAGAGCATATCAGATCGCCCTTCACAGGATTTCCATAGAGAGTTATACCCTTCGAAATCGGAATACATCTGAGAGTCGATCTCGGGACAGATGATTATAGTATCTCCCGGACGTATCTCGGATGCAGACAGATCCAGCATGGGCTTTAATCCTATGGCTGCGTAGAGTCCGAAATTGATACAGGGTTCACCCAGTTCCTTTTCGATAATCTTTGAATCAGTTCCGAAGGCTGTGGAGGAACCGCCGATAACTATGATCCTGGGAGATGGTGTGCTTCTTAATCTGTCATATTTAAGAGGCAGTCCCGCGTAGTAGCTTTCGCCGTATACGGGAGGCAATCCCGAGACATAGAGAATCACAGCTGCGACAGGTATCATGATGATAAGTGCGGCAGTAGCGATCAGGCATATGAATTTTCCGAGAGGTGATAATTTTTTCATTCCTGTTAAAAATTAAAATAAATAAATGTATTGTCCGATCCGGATCCGGCGCTTACTGCGCCTGCCAGTATGACCAGCCATGCGGATAGTACTGCAGTGACGAGCGCAAGTCCGGTGCTCTTATTTTTCTTACAAAGCTTTCCTGTTACAGTTGTAAAAATTATCGCCGGTATCATGACATAAAGGTATGTGATATCAGGCATGCATCTGGATATCATGATCGCAGGATAAGCCCAAGGGGATATCATGGCTTTAAAAACAAGTAATGCGTTCTCCAAGGTGTCTGCTCTGAAGAAAACCCAGGCGGCAGTAACGGTTATAAAAGTCCTGATCACTGCGAGTATCTTCCATATGAGAGATCTTTTTCCTGATCCGGAAGCCTTACATATCCTGCTGCTTAACGGAGCAAAGAGTATCTCGATGATCTGTGTGATACCGTGTATTGCTCCCCATATTATGAAATTGAGAGTTGGGCCGTGCCAGAAACCGCTTATTATGAATACAATGAATATATTAATATATCTTCTTACGGTTCCTTTCCTGCTTCCTCCCAGGGGTATATATATATATCTGGTAAGCCACTTGGTGAGAGTGATATGCCATCTCTTCCAAAAATCTCTGACTGATACTGCAGTATAGGGTGAATCAAAATTCTCGGACAGCTTTATCCCAAAGAGAGAAGCACTGCCGATCGCTATATCCGTATATCCTGAGAAATCAAAGAGTATGAGGAAGGAATACATGACAGCAGCAATGACGGCTGAGAAGCCGTCTGCATTCATAGGCGAACCGAATATCGATGCCACACCTGGGGCAAGGAGATCCGCGATGGCGGTCTTTTTTACAAAACCAAGAGATATCCTTGTTATGCCTGTGAAAATATACTCATCCGAGAGAGTGTGTCTGTTATCCGTCTGAGGGATGAAAACATCAGGTTCTTCTATGGGTCCCGCCGTTACCTTGGGAAAGAAGAGTGTATATAAGAGGAATCTTGCGGGATCATTAACATTATCGATCTTTCCTGATCTCAGACCTGTCAGAAATGAGATACAGCGGAAGGTTATATATGATATACCGAGAGGAACTGCAAGTGACAGTTCCATATATCTGTTCAGGTATCTGTAGATGAACAGAAAGGCAACGGAAATAACGATCCCGAAGATCATGAATCCCCGGGATGCTTTTCGATGTTTTGCTATCCCGAGTCCGAGCAGGTAGATGATCCAGAGGTAAATGATCATCGTCGGAAATGAAGACAGAGAGAGTGATGCATAGAAGAGCACGGAAAAAACAAGCAGTACCGCATTTCCGAAACGTGCCGGAAGCAGGTGATAAAAAAGTACCGCTATCAGCAAAAATATTAGGAATGAAAGTGATGTAAGCTGCATATTATTCCTGTATCACTCCGCTTGCGTTAATATCATCTATCAGTTTCCCTGTTCGTATTGCCGCTCCCTCTATGGTGAGGTGACTGGCATTGTCATAAAAATAGCCGTTGCTCATCACATATGTTCCGGGGGTGGATATGATCTGACAGTTTTCCGTATCAAGCATTGAAGAGAGTCTGTCACAAAAACTTCTCGTACTTAAGTCCGCTTCTTCCTTGCTCATACCGTCAATGCATATGGGCGGAAACGAGAAGCAACAGCTGGCTCCCTTGTTGTTCAGTTTATAGCAGAGCGAATTGAAGCGCTCCATTCCGACAGATGTTACAAGTTTTTCTGAGGGGAGTGATGCTTTGAAAGGCCCGCCCGGATTTCTGACAGTGATAAGATCGCCCTGGAAATTCATTCCGCTGCGCGAGTAAGCAGCCTTGCTGTTAATGGATTTGCCGGGGATGATCTTTCTCTTACCGTTGAGATAAGGAACGAAAGTTCCGAGCAGTGATCTGTTCTCCTTAAGATCCATCTCCTCCAGTATGTCATAATTGCTTTCCAGATATTCCCAGTTGGCGACGCTTCCGGATTCGCTGTTGGCATACATGGTATCGATATATTCGGGAGCGAAGATAACGATATCACCTTCGCGTACATTATTCTCAAGTAGATCCATAAGGGGGATTATCCCGTAACGGTAGGAACATGAGAAGTTAACCACCTGATAATCCGGAAAAGATGTCTGTATCATCGGTGAGTTGATACCGAAGGTCAGACTGGAACCACCCACCAGTATTATCCGTTTTCCATCCGTGTTCTTAAGCCGCATGAATTTATCTGCCAGTGCGGAATCATAATCGTAATCATAAACTCTGGGCAGCGATGCTATGATATGAAGGTGGCTGAGAGAATAGGTATAGTTAAATGCGGAAGGAGAATATTTTTTTAATGTCTCAGGCAGGTAGAGGGTTGTGAGTCCTGTGCATCCGGAAAAGCAGCTTTCTCCCAGATCATCTATTCCCGTCGGGATTATGACAGTCTCTATATCTCTTTTTAATCTGAATGCCTCGGGACCGATGGCAAGAACCTGTACACCGTCGATGCTTTGAGGGATACAAAGAGTATCATCTTCAAGGACCGCATCATCCGTCAGACCCGTGATGATGAGTCCTTTTTTCCCCATTCTGTAGGTGAAATATTTCTCGGGAGTGATCTTTGCCCACTCGCAGTATAGGTTCACATCACTTTCCGGCATGTCTATCATCGCACCGGGAGCATGATGGATCCCGCTGCCGTCAGCTTTGGTATTATATCCGGTGAGAACATAACCTTCTCTTTTATAACTTCCGTTATCTGCGGGAAGATTATAGAAAGTAGCGGGACTGCAGTCCGACAGAGCCTCATTGCCGCTTACCGGAGAGTATGTTCCGCCGTTTGGATCGATATTTACATCATATGTATGGGAGCTTTTGAAATTTGCAAAGCAAACGGTATCGCCTTTAAGAGGGAGATGGAGATCTTCATCGGATGAAAGAAATGTACCGCTTTCCGAGAGCGGCAGATCTTCGGTCCACCCCTCAAAGATAACATTTGCGCTGTCGTAAGAAACAGATAATTCTGCAACCTCGCCGTAACGATGATCCGCAAGCGGCGGTGATGCTATGCTTCCCGGTCCCTTAGTGAAAGCCGCAAGAGTGACGGGTTCTCCGATAAATGAAAGATCAACTTCGCTGTCATCCCTTACCGTGAAAGTAAAATTGTCCCCTGTGGGAAGAGGATAAGGGATACCGTTAACGGAAACGGATGAGAGTACGTGGTGATCGGAAGGCGAAAAGCTTATGGATGCGGATCCTCCGGTAGGTACCGGCTGGGGAGTTGTGATAATCGCACTGCCGGCACCGTTTATGAAAGCATGTATGTCGCAGAGGTGACCGGGCTTATAATAATAGCTCCTGTCGGTAGTCGCGCTTCCAAAGTAAAGAGTGGAGCTGTTTCCGGATACGCCATCCTTTTCTTCATAATAATAATCGGGATGGAATGCTACATTAAAAGAAACTTCTTCGCCGATGGGAACAGTCGTGGGATTTTCGGACAGGATATCCATACCTTTGTCGGGTACAAGAAAAACAGTCGCATAGCCGTCTGAACCCGGTTGCGAAGTGGATCCGAAGTATGTTTTAAAGACTGATGCCGTTATAACCGCTATGGAAAGCAGTACGGCAAACAGGAAATCATTGCGATTCATTCTGGTTTACCATAAAATAATTCATGTAAATCATACCACATGGCGTTCTTTCGGGCAAAGAAAAGCATGGATTGCGGGAAACACCCGGGGGTGTTAAAATCAGAACGCCGGTGCGCATCAAAATCAGCCGGGAAAAGGACAGGTAAGGATAATGAAAAATAAAGATTACCCTTTGTATGATACGCTCAGACAGATCACCGATCTCAAAGATATGGTGTATTCCCACGCAGAGGAGCTTGCAGACAAGACGGCTTTCTCCTGGAACGAGGGAAAAGAGGTAAAAAGCAAGTCTTTTGCCGATTTTAAAAATGATACCGAGGCTTTCGGTACATGGCTTTACAGCAAGAATTATAAGGATGTTCATATTGCCGTTATCGGTGAGAATTCCTATGAGTGGATAGTAGCTTTTATGTCGGCTGCCAACGGAGGCGATATTGCGGTTGCACTTGATAAAGAGCTTCCCGATGACAAAGTAAAAGAGCTCATAGAACAGGGCGAATGTTCCGTTGTATTTGCTTCAGGCAAGAACTTTAAAGGTCTTATCGGTGATAACAAGCAGGAAGAGAATGCTGCAGTATGCACCGAGGTGCCTATCGGCGGAAAAATAGTAGACGTCTACAGCCTTGATGATGTTGAAGATTTTATCGCTACCGGAAAAACCCTTTTAAGCGGCGGTGATACGGAATATAAGGATTACAAGATCGATCCCGAGAAGATGGCAGCGCTTTTCTTCACTTCGGGAACTACCGGAAAGAGCAAGGGGGTAATGCTTTCCCAGAAAAATATGGCTGCGGATATAAACGCTGCCTGCAAGAACTTTTTACTGGAAGGCGAGACTACACTGGCTCCGCTTCCTTTCCATCACGCATTCGGACTTATCACGGCAGTTTTCATGGTGTTCAACTACGGAAAACTTGTTTTCATTAACAGATCACTTAAGCAGATACAGAAAGAACTCAAGCAGGTTAAGCCTGATATGATGTTCCTGGTTCCGCTTTTTGTTGAGACTTTCTACAAGCTCATCCGTCAGGCCGTAAGGAAGAAGAAGAAAGAAAAAGTTCTTTCGGTAGCAAGCGGCGTGAGCAATATGCTTCTTGCAGTCGGGATCGATAAACGTAATGATATATTTAAGGAAGTGAGAGAGGGCCTCGGAGGTAACTTAAAAGTTATAATTTCCGGCGGCGCTCATCTGGATGAGAAGTATGTTAAGGCATTCAGAACTTTCGGAGTTGATATCCTTTGCGGATACGGTATCACAGAATGTTCTCCCGTTCTTTCCGTCAACAGAAACCATTATTTCTGCGACGGCAGTGTGGGACTTCCTCTTAAGGGATGTGAAGTTAAGATCGCCGATGACGGTGAGATCATTACCCGTGGCGATAACGTAATGATGGGATATTATAAGGATAAAGAATCAACGGATGCCGTATTTGAGAACGGATGGTTCAAGACAGGTGATCTGGGATGTATAAATGATAACGGATTCCTTTTCATCACCGGAAGAAAGAAGAATCTGGTCATCTTAAGTAACGGTGAGAATGTTTCACCGGAGGAGATCGAAGACAGACTGCTTAAGCATGAGGAGATAGCGGAGATAATAGTTTCCGGAGAAAATGGACAGCTTATCGCAGAGATCTTCCCTGCTGAGGGACACATGGGTGATCAGGCATTCTTTGATGCGATCATCGACAAGGAAAATGAGAAGCAGCCTCAGTATAAGAAGATAAGAAAAGTTATTCTTCGTGATACGGAATTTGAGAAGAATTCAACGAAGAAGATCATAAGATATAAAAAGGATCAGGCTTAACCTGACACAAAAAATATAAAGGAGAAGTAATATGTTTGAGAAGATCGTAAATATTCTTGTGGAGCTTACCGAGAACAGTGTAAGTCCGGAGGACATCTCAAGAGACACAAAGCTTGTTTCGGATCTTGATCTTACATCTCTTGATGTTGTGAATGCTGTTGTAATGTTCGAAGATGAATTTGATGTTCAGATCCCCGATGACAAGATCGCTGATCTTGAGACAGTAGGAGATATTGAAGAGTATCTGAAAGAACTTATAGGTTGATAGATTGTCAGACAAAATACTGATCAAAAACGGAAAGCTGGTCAATCCCCGTGGGAAGAGTGGTATGTTCGATATTCTCGTGGAAGACGGGAAAGTAAGCTGTATCGCGGAAGCGGGGAGTATGACCGGAGATGATGTGATAGATGCCGGGGGCTGCATAATAGCGCCCGGATTTGTTGATGTCCATTCTCACTTCAGAGATCCTGGGCAGACTTATAAGGAGGATATTCTTACCGGGGCCGAGGCTGCGAAGAGAGGCGGATATACATCTATAGTCCTTATGGCGAATACGATTCCGACGGTGGATAATGCTGATACCGTAAGATACGTATTGGATAAGGGCAAAGAGACAGGGATAAATATACACACCTGTGCAAATATAACCAAAGGAATGCAGGGCAGCGAGCTGACTGATTTTGATGCACTTAAAAGTGCGGGAGCCATAGGTTTTACCGACGATGGCAAGCCGCTTCTTGATAAGGAGCTTGTGCGTGAGGCTATGGTCGCCGCAAAGAAACTTGATGTTCCGCTCAGCTTTCATGAGGAAGATCCCGCATTTATAAAAAATAACGGGATAAATCACGGCAGGGCATCAGAGCATTTTGAGATCTTCGGTGCCGACAGGGAAGCAGAGATCTCTATGGTAAAAAGAGATATCGAGCTGGCAAAGGAAACCGGGGCGGATATAGATATACAGCATATCAGTACCGCAGAGGGTGTTGAGCTTGTAAGAGAAGCACGCAGGACTCATAAGAATGTACATGCGGAAGCAACCCCTCATCATTTTTCGCTTACCGAAGATGCGGTCATAGGATTCGGATCTTTAGCCAAGATGAATCCTCCTCTCAGGACAGAGGAAGACAGGATCGCCATAATAGAAGGCTTACGTGACGGTTCTATTGAAATGATCGCTACGGATCATGCTCCTCACAGTATGGAGGAGAAGAATAAGGGCCTGCTGCAGGCTCCCAGCGGAATAATAGGATTGGAGACGGCGCTCCCTCTGGCAATAATGAATCTTGTGGATACGGGATATCTGTCAATGGAGCAGTTTATCGAGAGGATAAGCTGTGCACCGGCAGCTCTCTATCATCTGGAGGCAGGTGTGATAGAGGAAGGCAGGGCGGCGGATATGGTCATATTCGATCCGAAAGAGAAGTGGATCGCCGGTGATTATGCTTCAAAGTCCGAAAACAGCCCGTTCACGGGAAAGGAAATGACAGGAAAGATTAAATTTACTCTGTGTGACGGCATAATAGTATATAGAGATTTTTGACATTGACAAATCTCGTGGTAAGGGATTACACTAGACGAAGTGTTAAGGGAGTAGCTTGCGGAGATCACTCCGCGGTATGTTCCGTCAGGACGGGATAGGGAGCCGCGAACCGATAAGGGTCTGTTTCCCCGGAACATTTCCTAATTGTAAACATGAGTTGTTTATGAGAAAGCGAGACTTACATCACGGGTTTTCTGTGGTGTGAGTCTTTTTTTACGGTTAAGTAAGAGGAGGGTTTATGGTTACATATTTTGAGTTCCTGATAGTAGGTTTTTTCGCCTTGATAAAGGGAGCCGACATGTTTGTAGACGGAAGTTCTTCCATCGCCAAGAAATTCCATGTTCCGGGAGTCATCATCGGATTGACGATAGTGGCCATGGGAACCAGCGCGCCGGAGCTTGCCGTATCAATCTCGGCGGCATTGCAGGGCTCGAATGAGATCGCAGTCAGCAATGTGGTGGGTTCAAACTTTTTTAACATACTGGTGGTGCTCGGTTTGTGTTCTGCTATCCATCCTGTTCCTGTGACGAAGGATATTATCAAGAAGGATATGCCTGTTAATATCGGTATCACGGCTCTTGTCGTTGCTGTCGGTGCGGCGGGAGTATTAGCCGGAAGACAGCTCGGGGATATCACTAAGATCCCCATGGATCAGAAAGTTGCGACTTTCGGACATGGACTGGGTTTTGGCCTTACAGCGATATTCGTCGTATATATACTTTTCCTTATAATGCAGGCTAAGAAGAATCCAACCAAGGATAATGAAGAAAAAACAGAGATAATACCCATGGGGAAAAGTATCTTCTGTATACTTTTCGGTATAACACTTATCGTTTCCGGTGGTGAAGCAGTTGTTTATTCCGCAAAGAATATCGCTCTTTCTTTCGGAATGTCCGAAACACTGGTGGGCCTTACTATCGTAGCTGTCGGTACTTCGCTCCCTGAACTTGTTACTTCGATAGTTGCAGCAGGTAAGGGACAGGTTGATATGGCAGTGGGTAATTGCGTTGGATCCGATATTTTTAATGTATTGCTGATACTCGGTGTGTCCTGTGCGATCCACCCTATCGCCGTTAACTTCGCTTCAATATGTGACCTGACTATACTTCTTGCGTGTAATGTCTTATGTCTTGTATTTTGCATTACAGGCAAAAGGATCAATCGCGGAGAGGGTATCACAATGGTGGGACTGTACGTTGCCTACATGATATTTGCCTGTGTAAGAGAGCTGGGCTAAGCACTCAATTTATAAACGGTGACAGTTAATGAGGAAAAGAAATATTGAAAACAAAGCCCCCGGCGGAAAATATGACAGACGCAGAATGATCGCAAAGAAGCGAGGCATTTCTTACGAAGACGATCTCGATGATCTGCAGGATGATGAGTCTGAAGAGGATTACGAGGAAGAGGAAGATGACGAGGACGAAGAGCCTCGCAGAAGAAAAAAGTCTTCAAAAACACGCTCTGAAAAGAAGAGTCACAAAGGACTTATCACTTTCCTGGTAATACTTCTTATACTTTGTGCGATACCTTTTTGTCTTGTATATGCGGCAGTAGATTATGCCTATGACAGGATGACATATAAAGAGATCGAATCGGTTGCGGATGAAAAGGTACAGGAAAACGGCGTTATCAACATCCTCCTTATAGGAAATGATTCGAGAGAAGACGGAGAAGACGGAAGGTCTGACGCCATGATACTCGTATCTGTAAGCTCTAAGACAGGAAAGATACTCTTCACTTCACTGCTCAGAGATATATATGTATCTATACCCGGTCATGATGATAACAGGCTCAATGCGGCTTATTCCATCGGAGGCCCTGAACTTTTGATGCAGACTGTGGAAGAGAATTTCGATATCCCGGTAAACAGATATGTGCTGGTCAATTTCGATGCTTTTGCGGGAGTTGTAGATGCGGTCGGCGGAGTAGATCTTGATCTGACCAATGATGAGGTTAAATGGGTAAATGCATATCTGAATGAATATAATCTGCTTCACGGCCAGGATATCAAGACCGGTTACATGGATGAAAATGCCAGCGGCAACCTTCATTTAAACGGTCCGCAGGCTCTTGCATATACCAGAAACCGTAAGATAGGGACCGACTTCGGAAGGACAGAAAGACAGAGGAAAGTTATCAATGCAGTGATAGAAGCACTTCCGAGTGCGCTTATGACTAACGGACCCGAGGTGATAGATGAATTCTGCGGACATCTCACTACCAATCTTACGAAGAGTGAATGCTATATGCTGGCTCTTCAGGGATGGAAGCTGAAGCTCTATGAGAGAAGCTCCGGAAGCATTCCTCTTGAAGGCACATGGGGTGATATGAGAGCAAGAGGAATGGCGGTTCTGGATATAGACTTTGATAAGAATAAAGCATACTTACAGGAGAATCTTTATAAGAGTGAATAGACCTGGCATGAGTTGATACGCTCCGATACGGGGCGTATAATGACATAGACGGGGAAAAAATATACGGTGGGAGAATGAAGTATGGAAAAAAAGAACACCGAAACCGGAAAAAAAGATAAGAGTAATGGCCTGATGATCAAGATTGCGACGTTTATCGTAGACAGACGCAATCTGTTTTTTTTGCTGTTTGCGATAGGGATAATCTTTTCTCTGATTTCGTCGAAATGGGTTAAAGTTGAAAACTCACTGGCAGCATATCTTCCGGATACTACTGAGACCAGAATAGGTTTGGATCTTATGGAAGATCAGTTCACGACTTACGGAACCGCGAAAGTGATGGTGACCAACATTAACAAGGAAACTGCGGATGAGATAGCCGACAGGCTGGAAGAAGATCCGGAGATATCCATGTTAACGTATGATGACAGCAGTGATCATTTTAATAATTTCTCGGCTCTTTATGACATTACGTTTGCCTATCTGGAGGATGATGACAGAGCTCTTGAAGCTCTCGAAAAAGTTAAGCAGGATCTGGACGGGTACGATATATATGTTTCCACATCCATGGGCGATGCGGCTGCGGAACAGATAAATAAAGAGATGCAGGTGGTAAGTGTTATCGTAGCTATCATAGTGTTGTCTGTGCTTATATTTACATCCCAGACTTATGCGGAAGTTCCGGTACTGATCCTTACATTCGGCGCATCTGCGATATTATCCGCAGGAACCAATTTTCTTATGGGAACGATATCCTTTGTTTCGGATTCCGTAACAATAGTATTGCAGCTTGCTCTTTCCGTGGATTATGCGGTTATTTTCTGTAACCGGTACAAGGAAGAACATCAGTTACTGGACATACGTGAAGCGGATATCGTCGCACTTTCGAAATCGATCCCCGAGATATCATCCAGTTGTATGACAACAGTAGGCGGTCTTCTTGCCATGATGTTCATGCAGTATGGAATCGGTTCGGATATGGCCGTATGTCTTATTAAAGCCATCTTTTTCTCTTTGATGAGCGTATTCCTTCTGATGCCGGGACTGCTTATGATATTCGGACCCCTTATGGATAAGACGAAGCATAAGAACTTTGTTCCGAAGATCTCTTTTGTAGGAAAGATGGATTATAGGACGAGACACATCATGCCTGTGCTCTTCCTTGCTGTTGTGGCAGCAGCATTTTTCCTTCAGAATAAGTGCCCTTACGTGTACGGATATTCTCTTTTGGAAACTCCTGTCAAGAATGATACCCAGATTGCCGACGAACGGATCAGGGAAAGCTTCGGTGAAAAAAATTTTGTTGCACTGTTAGTGCCTGCCGGAAGCTATGAGACAGAGAAGAAGATGCTAAAGGATCTTGAGAGCAGAAAGGAAGTCGATCATTGTGTAGGGTTGTCCAATACGGAAGCGATGGATGGCTATATGCTGACGGATAAGCTTACGGCAAGAGAATTCTCCGAACTTCTTGATCTGGACTATGAAGAGGCTCAACTGCTCTATACTGCTTATGCGGTTAATGATGAAAATTATGCGAAGTTGGTAAACGGATTGAGTTCCTATTCCATCCCTTTAATTGATATCATCATGTTCCTCTACGATGAAGTGGAAGAAGGATATGTATCACTTGATGATGATATGTATGACACTTTGAAAGATGCGCATGATCAAATGAAGATAGCTCAGGATCAGCTGCAGGGCGAAGATTACAGCCGAATGCTGGTATATCTGAATCTTCCTCAGGAAGGCGACGAGACTTTCGCATTTTTGGATGAAATGCATAAAGTTGCGGGAAGTTATTATCCTGACGGCAATGTGATCATAGTCGGAGAACCTACCAGCCAATACGATCTTAATAAGACATTTAACAGGGATAACATAGTGGTAAGTGTTGGATCCATCCTGATAGTCCTTGCTGTTTTGCTCTTTACATTTATGTCTGCGGGAATGCCGGTGCTTCTTATAGCAGTCATTCAGGGCGCTATATGGATAAACTTCGCGTTTCCTACGATCCAGAAGACCAATATATTCTTTATGAGTGAGCTTATCGTAAGTTCTATACAGATGGGCGCGAATATTGATTACGCCATAGTCATCTCGGGAAGATTTAATGAGCTTCGCGACAAGATGCCCAAGAAGGAAGCGATAATAGAGACTCTGAATTTCGCTTTCCCTACTATCGTTACAAGCGGATCGATGATGGCACTGGCAGGTGTCTTCATCGGACAGTTGTCGTCAGATGGCGCCATCAGCGGTATCGGACAGTGTCTGGGCAGAGGAACCATTATCTCCATATTCCTTGTTATGTTTGTCCTTCCCCAGATCCTCCTTATAGGCGAGAAGGTTATTGAAAAGACAAGCTTCAAAGTATCTGTTCCCATTAAGCTCGACAGAGGACTTGGACTCATGCAGGTGGATGGTTTCGTCAGAGGTCAGGTCAACGGTATGGTTGTGGGAGAGATGCATGCTGTTGTAAGAGGTGAAGTCAATGCGCTGGTTTCTCTTGGTAAGATGACGCCCCTGTCATCCGATATGGAGGCGGAATTGCCGGAAGAGTTGAAGAGGATAAATTATGATCCTGAAGATGTATCCGGGGAAAATGCTGAGGATAGGAAGGGAGGCACCGACAATGTTTGATATTACTTTAAAAGGTCGCAGACATCTTGTACGTGTGCTAACCGCTGTTACGACAGCAGGTATGATCGGCAGCAGCCTGCCCGGAAGCATTTGTTATGCGGGTGATTACGGTGCGCCTGCCGTATCAGTTAATGAGACTCTTTCGGATAACGAAGCAAGAACACGTATAGATATATATACAGAGGAAGATCTGGCAGAGCTTGCAAAGAACTGTCATTCGGATACATGGTCTGAAGACAAGGATGTTTTTTTGATGGAGGATATATCATTATCCGGAAATGATTTCACAAACATACCGACATTCAGCGGATATTTTGACGGACAGGGACATACCATAAGAGGATATGTTTATGGCGGTGACGGATATGTGACAGGTTTGTTTCGATATGCGGATGAAGATGCGGAGATAAAGGATCTCACGCTTATGGGAACCGTGTGTGCCGAAGGTGGCAAAGAGGTGACCGGAGGTATCGTTGGTATCAACAGAGGACTTGTTTCCAGATGTAAATTTGTTGGCAGCGTTGAAGGAAAAAATATTACCGGCGGAATAGCTGCGATCAATGAGGCAAGCGGAATTATTGAGAATTGTGAGAATCAGGCTTCTATTTCGGGTTACTATTTTACAGGCGGAATAACAGGTAAGAATTACGGCCTCGTTAATTTTTGCAATAACAAAGGTGATATCAATTCATCATCCGAATGGGTGACCGGCGATGATGAAATGAACGAGAATATCATCAATGATCTTACCGGCAGCGAATTAAGAGATGTAAAGGTAATGAGCGGTATCGATACAGGCGGCGTAGCGGGATATTCAAAGGGTATCCTCATCAGGTCGTCCAACGACGGAACCATCGGATATCCTCATACGGGATATAACGTGGGTGGTATCGCGGGAAGACAGTCGGGTATCATAACAAGCTGCGTTAACAGAGGAAGTATCCGCGGAAGAAAGGATGTGGGAGGAGTAGTAGGCCAGATGGAGCCCTTCCTTCAGATAGATGATACGGAGTCTGTTTCCACGTCTGTTGATCAGCTTCATGATATGATAGACGATCTGTTAGATGATATGGATTCCGGGAATGCAACTCTCGGGTCGGATTTTGATGAGCTTAAGAATATGGCTGACTCTGCGTTGGATACAAGCGATGACCTGGCGGACAATTTCGAAGATTATATCAACACCAATACCGATACCATAAATAAGCTGGGAGACAGAGCGGACGATGTGACGGATATGATGCCGGAGGTGGTTGATAATGTTACCGCTGCGGCAGATAAAGCTGACGGAGTATCGGATGCCCTTGGGGATATGAGCGATGCTGTAAGCGGTATAACCGATTTTTCCGATGCCGATAAAAAGCTTTTAGATGAAGCTCAGGGGAAGATCGATGCGGAAAGAGAGAAGTCTGATGAACAGAATAAGATCATCAGTGAAAATGCGGCCGATATAGATTCTATCCTTTTTAACGAAGACGGATCACCCAGAGTTCCGACCGATGAAGAGAGAAGCAAACTGGGAGATGATATGTCTGCCATAGCTTCTGCGGGGATAGAGCAGGAGAAGTCTCTTATAATCATTTCCGAGCAGCTTGGTAACATGGAGGAGATCTATAAGAAATATGTGACCGAAGGCGCAAAGGATGCGGGTGACAGCGCGAAGGAGGCCAAGAAGCGCACAGATGACGCTCTGGATTCATTGCAGAAAGCGCAAAACGGAGTAAGTGATATAGTTACTTATCTCAATGCGTCGGAAGACCTGAAGATGGTTGGCATCAGTAGGACTATAGAGGATGGTCAGGACAGGCTGAAATCTCAGATGGATGGAATGAGCGATATCATGGGCAGGATGGCGGATGATGCGGAAAGTTATCCTACTCAGGTTAATGATGATATCAGAAAAATAAACGATCAGTTAAAACATATATATGATCTGCTTGAGGATAAGGCGGAGGATTTAAACGACGGACCTGAGGCAAGCTACGAAGACATTTCTGAACTTGCCATCCTTACCGCAACTCAGGGCAAGGTATCATATGCTTTAAATGAAGGCGAGATAAAGGGAGATATTAACATCGGCGGAATAGCGGGATCCATGGCTCTTGATAAGGATGACCCCGAAGAGAATGCCGCCGGAAGTGTTGATATATCTCTCGGAGGAAAATATACATCACAGAACGTCCTGTATTATTGCACCAATTACGGATATGTTTCTTCGAAGAATGACGGTGCCGGCGGTATAGTAGGCTTCATGAAGCATGGTGTGACAAGTGACTGCATGGCTTACGGCCCGGTAGAGAGCACAGGAGGAAGTTATGTGGGCGGTATATGCGGTCAGTCCCTTTCTGTGATAAGAGATTGCTATGTATTATGTACTCTTTCCGGAGATAATTATATAGGTGGTATCGCAGGATACGGTTCGACCATATCGGGATGTTATTCCATGCCTACTGTTTTGGAGGCTAACGGAAAATGTGGTGCTATTGCCGGACAGATCGAGATCGATGATGATACGGAAGTGCCTCATCTGGAAACTGTAACGGGTAATTATTATGTAAGCAATTCTTTGTATGGAATAGATGAGATCAGCTACGGAGGATCTGCGGAACCCATCTCTTATGAAGATCTCCTTGCTAAACCCGAATGTCCTTCTGCTTTCGCACATCTGACCATCAGATATTATATCGATCTTGATGAGAGAGATGATGAAAGCGATCTCTATGATCTGGGAAGCGAGGATCTCTCATACGGTGATCCCCTGACAGATCTTCATTACCCCGACATACCCGCAAAACCGGGTTATTATGGTAAATGGCCCGATATAGAGTCGGGGACTGTTTCCGGCAATCTTGTATTGGTTGCGGAATATGTTAAAGCTGTTGAAGTTGTGGAAAGTGACAGCCGCGAAAGTGCTTCCGCCAACAGAGCGCTTGTTCTTGTGGATGACTCTTTTGACGACGGAGCGGTACTTAAAGCAGAGATAGTAAATGAGCCGGTATTCTACACGGATAGGGGCGGATTTGAAGAGCATGTGATCTACCATGTTACGGTATCAGGCAACAGTCTTTCGGGCTCCACCGTATTCAGATTAAGACTTCTTGATCCCTACGGAAAGAAGAGAAAAGTGTTTGGATACGACGGAAGTAAATGGCAGGAGCTGGAGCTTGAGGAACGCGGTGGATATATCGAAGTCAGGATGAACGGTACCGAGGGATACTTTTGTATCGCAAAGGAGAATGACTATACAGTCATTTATGTTTCGGCGGCTTGTGTGGCTATCCTTGCTCTTATAGTGGTCATATCCACAGGCAGGAGAAGGCGGAAAAAGAAGAAATAGCTTGGCCGTATAGAGATTGTACAGAAAATGTTTTTAGTTTATAATGTACAAAAATTAGAACAAAAGGACTGCCGATGATCAATATCAGTGCACATGCGAAAATAAACCTGACTTTGGACGTGACGGGAAAGCTTCCCAACGGATATCATGAACTCCGTTCTGTTATGCAGCAGACGGATCTTCATGACGATGTGCTCATAGATGAAGGTTCCAAAGGGATAGAACTTGAAGTGATGAGCGAATCTGAGGGAGACGGAAATAATTTATCAGGTGCTTTGTGCCATGATATGGTTCCCATGGACAGACGTAATATAGCTTATCGCGCAGCAGAGAAGATCCTGGAGGAAGCGGGAAGATCCGGTAAATCCTGTGGCGGAGTAAAGATCACCCTTGTAAAAAGGATACCGGCAGCTGCCGGTATGGCCGGAGGAAGTACGGATGCGGCTGCTGTTCTGACAGGGATAAACAGATTTTACGAGATGGGATTTTCCGAAGAGGAGCTTTGCGGAATGGGAGTGACCCTGGGTGCTGATGTTCCCTTTTGTATAAAAGGGGGAACAGCGCTCTGTGAGGGGATAGGCGAGAAGATGACATCATTACCGTCTCCCGGAAGCATACCTGTTCTTATCGCGAAGCCTGCAATAGCGGTTTCCACAGCCGAAGCATATTCGCTTCTTGATGATGCGGATGCCAGGGGTGAACTGATCCATCCCGATACGGACGGCCTTGTGAGTCTTCTTCGCGACGGTGTGGGAGAAGACAGTGATGCTGCATCAAAGATATCCGGTTTTCTTGGAAACGGATTCTATCAGGTCATAGGAGGTCTTTATCCCGAGATAAGAGATCTGTGCGGCGAAATGATCAAAGGCGGCGCAGAAGGTTCTCTTATGAGCGGAAGCGGACCTTCAGTCTTCGGATTATTTAAGGATAAGACTGTGGCGGACAGTTTAAAGAAGGAAATGGAAGTAAGATATCCCGGAGTATTCTTTTATTCCGGAAATCTTATATAGAGATACAAGTCTTATGGTGAGGTTATTGGGGAATTCATGAGGAGGGAACGGAGATGAAGGATTATTTGAGAGTTGAAGCTGATGAATTTACGCCACTACGTGATGTGGTATGCAAGACACTTCGCAGAGCTATTCTGGCAGGTAAGATGCCTCCCGGAACAAGGCTTTTGGAGGTTCACCTGGCAGACGAGATGGGTGTCAGCAGAACCCCTATACGTGAGGCTATAAGAGTGCTTGAGCAGGAAGGTCTTGTTATAATGAGACCCAGACGCGGAGCAGAAGTGGCTAAGATCACGGTTCCGCAGATGAGAGATGTTCTTGAATTAAGAACTGTCCTGGATGTGCTGGCGGTTGAACTTGCCTGCGAGAGGGCTACGGACGAAGATATCAAAGAGATAGAGAAGGCAGCCAAGGAATTCGAACAGGCTGTTTATGATGGCGATCTTCATGTGATGATAGAGAGGGATACCGTATTTCACAGAATGCTGGTAGCCGGATCACACAACAAGAAACTTATTATCGTTAATCACGATATGGAGGATCAGGTCAATCGTTACCGTTACGAGACCGAGAAGGAAGCTTCCGCGAGAGGAACTCTCTTAAAAGATCATGAGGCCATTATCAAGGCGATAAAAGAAAGGGATAAGAATGCTGCCAGCGAAGCTGCCAGAGTCCATGTTTCAAGGCAGATGGAGGAGTTCCTTAAAAGATATCCCGATGAACAGGAAGCATAATGAAAGGTTTTTATGAATAAGGAAGTACTGATATCAATACGCGGTCTGCAATATCAGGGGCCCGGAAACGAGCAGGGAAGTGCAGAGGCAATACTTGCCGGAAGATATTATCTGAAAGACGGAGCAAGATATCTCATATATGATGAGCCGGAGGAAGATTTTGATAAGGGCTCCCATACAATGATCAAGATAACTGATGACCGTGTAGAACTTTCAAGAAAAGGTCCGGTCACCGTAAGCATGAATTTTCTTAAAGGTCAGAAGAATCTTTGCAGTTACAAGACGCCTTTCGGAAGTCTTATGGTTGGTATCGATACTACGGACATCAGGCTTGATACCCCGGATGATGATACTTTAAAGCTTGAGATCTTCTACAATCTGGACATCAACTATTCATTCTATGCGGAATGCCATATGGAGCTTGAAGTAAGATCAAAAGAAACGGCAGGCCCATTGTTTTCAGAAAAGATGTGATCAAAAAAAGAGCGGCCATCCGCTCTTTTTTAATGCTTTCCGAAATCTTACTTTGAGGGCTTTGCTCCTGCCTTTTCCTGTGCGGCTTCGAGAGCTCTCTTAAAGATGCCTTTCTTTTTCTTGCTCTTTTCATCAAGTTTTGTTCCGTGAACACCTCTGACTGCCGTGATGTAGTTACCGCTTATGGTAGCTTTAACTTCTTTCTTCACGGGGATGGTCTCGAATACAGCCTCATCACAGAACATTGTCATGATCTGGGGACCGATCTTAACCTTGACCATGGGAACCTTGATGCCTCTTGAGATCCTGGGAACCTGTTCCAAAACGGCAGCAGGAAGATTAGCATCTTTGATCTTTTTCTTCTGCTTATCAATGATGAGCATGGAAACCGACTGCTTGTTTGCTTCAATAGCAGCCTGCTGTTCATCCTGTCTTGCTTTCATCTTCTTGCCGACGAAATAAAGGACTACTATCGCCACCAGAAAGACTGCAAGGATGATCAGAGTGATTGTTAAACCGGAATTCATTTATATACCTCCGCAAAAAGCTGATTTTCTTATTAACGATCAAATTTTCCGTATAAAGAATGCAAATATTTTATCATTAAGATGATAGTTATGCAACGTCACGACCGCTCAGGTTGACCGCCCTGATTCTTAAAGGTAAAATAATGTCGGAGAATCAGTTATGTCCAAAACCAAAGAAAAAATGACAGATCAGGGGAACAGAAGTACCCGCATCCGCCATTTTGACAGAAGAAGAGCAAAATATCACGGACTGATAAGGGCCGCTACCGTACTTACCGTACTTTTCCTTCAGGTGGCATTTATCGCGGCACTGGCTTATTGGATGCAGACCGACGGTCTGAAGATCTATTTTGTTGTAGAACTCCTTTCCATAGCCATTGTTTTCGGACTGGTTAACAGTGAAGCGTACAACCAGACCTTTTGGATCGTCATACTGTTAGTCCTTCCCGGATTCGGATTTATATTGTACTTCTTCTGGGGGAGCTTTAGAAAAGACTTCGTAGTCAACTCAGGCCTCAGGAAGAGAGAAGAGGAGGCGCTGAAAAGACTTCCGGACAATAAAGAACAGCTGGAAGAGCTGGCACAGGTTCATCCCAATAAGATCCAGATATCCAATTACCTGTCGAAGGAAGGTTTTCCCGTATACAGTAATACCGTGCAGAAGTATTATCCCATCGGCGGTGAGGAACTTGCCAATGATTTCGTGGATGATCTGAAAAAAGCAAAGCACAGTATCCTGATGGAATTCTTTATCGTCTATGACGGTAAATGGTGGAGCGAGATAGAGGATGTGCTGGTGGCCAAGGCTGCTGAGGGTGTGGATGTGCGGGTGCTCATCGACGATTTCGGAAGCATATTCATGGACACGGTGTCCATGAAAAAAGAGATGCGCAGATGCGGGATAAAGCTTGAATTGTTTAAGCCCATCAATAAGCGAATCTCATCCATCAATTTCAATTATCGTAATCATCAGAAGATAATGGTTGTGGACGGTACTGTCGGTTATACCGGCGGATGCAATCTGGCTGATGAATATGTGAACAGGATAAAGCGTTTCGGCGGATCCGAGTGGAAGGATTCAATGGTAAGGCTTGAAGGTGAGGCTGTATGGACACTTACCAACATCTTCTTGATGATGTGGGAAGACAGCACGGGCAAAGAGGTGGAAGATCCGTCTGTATATAAGCCCAGATGGAAAGTTGAGGATGAGGGGTTTGTTCAGCCCTTCTCGGGAGGTCCCCATAAGACGCCTTTCAATCCGGTTGAGGGTGCGTATACCCGGATGATATCCAAAGCCAGAGATTACATTTACATTACTACACCTTACCTGGTCCTTGATGAAAGACTTACGGGATATCTGATAGATGCGGCAATGAGCGGGGTTGATGTCAGGATACTGACTCCCCGGATCTACGATAAATGGTACGTTTACATGGTGACTGTCTCCAATTACGGCAAGCTCTTAAGAAACGGAGTCAGGATATTTGAATACATCCCGGGATTTATTCATGAAAAGGATGTGGTGGCCGATGACGAGTGTGCGATATGCGGAACCATCAATCTTGATTTCCGGAGCATGCATACCCATCATGAGAACGGGGTGTTTTTCAGCAGGACGCCCATTGTGGATGAAATACGTGATAATATATTAAAGTCTTTTTCCAAGAGCGAAGAAGTTACTTACGAGGAATGGAAGAAACGTCCGACAGCCGAGAAGATAATGCAGTGGTTCTTCAAACTGACGAGCCCGTTGCTTTGACGGCGGCAGAACGGAACAGATTTATAAGGACAGTTATATTTAGAAAGGATATAAAGAAATGATCTCAAAGAAATTCAAAGACATGTGCAACACTCCTTCTGTTATCCGTGCACTTGCAGGATATGCGAACGAGAGAGGAAAAGAGATAGGATACGAGAATGTATTTGATTACACACTCGGCAATCCGTCGGTTCCCGTTCCGGAAGAGTTTAATAAGGCTTTAAGAGATCTTACCGCAGAGCTTCCTTCTTCTGCTCTTCACGGATACAGCCCGAACCCCGGTAATCCCGAAGTTCGCTCTATAATCGCAGAATCTCTTAAGAGAAGATTTGGAATTCCTTATGAGCAGAAGCATATTTTTATGACGTCGGCAGCAGCATCTGCTTTGGCACATGCCGTAAGATGCGTTACCGAACCCGGAGATGAAGTGCTTACCTTTGCTCCTTTCTTCCCCGAGTATAATCCTTACATCAATCAGAGCGGAGCAGTGCTTAAGGTTGTTCCCGCCAATACGGAAGATTTCCAGATCAATTTCGAAGCATTTGAGGAGATGATGAATGAAAAGGTTCAGGCCGTTCTCATCAATACCCCCAACAATCCTTCGGGTATCGCATATTCTTCGGCTACTTTAAAGAAGCTTGCCGATTTCCTCTATGCAAAGCAGGAAGAATACGGACACGAGATATTCCTTATTTCAGATGAACCTTACAGAGAGATCGTCTTCAAAGGTGCTGATGCTCCTTATGTTTCAACATTCTATGACAATACGATCTCATGCTACAGTTACTCCAAGTCTTTGTCGATCCCCGGAGAACGTATCGGATACGTTGCGGTGAATCCCAAGGCAAAGGATGCTGACATGCTGGTTCCGATGTGCGTTCAGGTTTCCCGCGGAATAGGACATAACTGTCCTTCATCCATAATCCAGATGGCAACGGCAAGATGTGTTGATATGACCAGCGATCTTTCTGTTTACGAGACCAATATGAATCTTCTTTATGATGAATTCGTAAAGCTCGGCTTCACTGTTGTTAAGCCCGGCGGAACTTTCTATATCTTCCCCAAGGCGCTTGAGGACGATGCGGTTGCATTCTGCGAGAAGGCGAAGAAATATGATCTTATATTTGTTCCCAGTGACAGCTTCGGTGTTCCGGGATACTTCAGAGCAGCATATTGCATAGATACGGAGAAGGTTAAGAGATCTCTGCCTGTTCTCGAGAAGTTTGTAAAAGAAGTATACGGTAAGTAAGATTTATGGATACACTGATAGAATTATTCAAAGCCCTGTTGTTTGGGGCTGTGGAAGGCATCACCGAATGGTTGCCCGTATCGAGCACCGGACATATAATACTGCTTAACGGTTTTGTGAAGTTCGATATTCCGGGAACAGCCGCAGAACAGGCAGCGTTTATGGAATTCTTCGATGTTGCCATACAGTTGGGTGCGATCCTTGCGGTTGTGATCTTGTTTTTTAAACAGATATGGCCCTTCGGTATCGAAGACAGAGATGCCGAAGTGAAGCTTAAGGTCGGAGATCTTGAAAGTCACGTCATCAGGATCTGCGGCCCCATGATCATCAAGAAGGATATTCTTTTCCTTTGGATAAAGATTGCGGTTGCCTGCCTTCCGGGCTTTGCCTATGGTGTATTACTCGATGATATGGTGGAAACTCTCACCGGATCTTATAAAACGATCATTGTGGCGGTAATGCTGATTTTAGTCGGTATATTGTTCATCATAGTTGAGTCTGTGAAGAAAAATGAGAGACCCAGGGTAAGGAAGATCTCCGACATATCATACCTGATGGTAATAGTTACGGGTGTGGCTCAGGTCATAGCCGGAGTACTTCCCGGAA
Source organism: Lachnospiraceae bacterium XPB1003 (assembly GCA_900102065.1). Lineage (GTDB taxonomy): Bacteria > Bacillota > Clostridia > Lachnospirales > Lachnospiraceae > NK4A136. Next base: position 494,288 of record FMVK01000001.1, read on the forward strand.
CCAGCAGGTCAGGAGCTACGATAATAGCAGGGTTGTTGATGGGACTCTCAAGAACCGTTGCGGCAGAGTTTACTTTTTTCCTCGCTATACCTACAATGTTTGGTGCAAGCCTGCTTAAGCTTATTAAATTTTTGAAAAACGGAATGACCTTCAGCGGTATGGAGATCGCTGTTTTATCGGTTAGTTCGATAGTGGCATTTGCGGTATCACTGCTCGCGCTTAACTTCCTGATGGGATACGTCAAGAAGCATGACTTCAAAGTGTTTGGCTGGTACAGGATAGTACTCGGATTGGCTGTCCTGGGGCTTGTACTTGGAGGGGTATTGAGATGAATGAAGAAGAATTTCTTCATCTGAATCAGCAATATATAACAGGAATGAGGCCGATAGTACGCAAGAATTCTTTTTATTCGGATACTACCGGCAATTTCATATCGCCTGAGCAGCCGGAGTGTTTTGATGTTATGACGGTTCGCTTTCGTGCTGCACACAATAATCCCGACAGTGTCTATCTTATTCACGATGGTGAAAAGATGCTCATGGAGTGTTACGACTATGATGAGCTTTTTGATTATTATCGCGTTAATGTCCACCTTGGCGAGAGCCAGTATTCATATTATTTTGAAATCTGTGTAGGTAATATAACTCTTATTTTTGATACAAGAGGTGTTGTTAAGCAGGCGGATGAACATTTTTATTTTCGTGTCATCCCCGGGTTTAAGACCCCCGAATGGGCTAAGGGCGCCGTAATGTATCAGATTTTCGTAGACAGATTCTGTAACGGTGATCCGGATAATGATGTTCTAACCAATGAGTATTGCTACATAGGAGAAAAGGTCAACCGGATTGATGACTGGAACAGATATCCTGACGGAATGGACGTAAGGAATTTCTACGGCGGTGATCTTCAGGGTGTACTGAATAAGCTGGACTATCTGGCAGATCTGGGAGTTGAGGTCATATATCTCAATCCCATCTTCGTATCACCTTCAAATCATAAATACGATATCCAGGATTATGATCATATAGATCCTCACTTCGGTAAGATAGTTCATGATGAAGGTGAGCTTCTTTCTGAAGGAGATCGTGACAACAGTCATGCGACACGATACATAGACAGAGTGACCAACAGGGAAAATCTGGAGGCGGGCAACAGACTGTTTGCCGAGCTTGTGGCAACTGCACACAGCCATGGCATCAGAGTCATAATCGACGGAGTGTTCAATCATTGCGGTTCTTTCAACAAGTGGTTAGACCGTGAGAGGATCTATGAAAATGCCGAGGGTTATGAGAAGGGTGCATATATAGCAAAAGACAGCCCTTATCATGATTATTTTAAATTCTATGAGGATAAATGGCCCTACAATCACAGTTATGACGGATGGTGGGGAAATGACACCATGCCGAAGCTTCGTTACGAGACATCCAAGAGCCTCAGAGAATATATCTTAAGGATAGCGAAGAAGTGGGTTTCTCCGCCTTACAATGCAGACGGATGGCGTCTTGATGTTGCGGCGGATCTGGGAGAATCCACGGAATACAACCATAAGTTCTGGCAGGAATTCAGAAAAGCTGTAAAGGAAGCCAATCCCAACGCCATAATACTTGCGGAGCATTACGGCTCCCCTGCTGCGTGGCTTCAGGGAAATGAGTGGGATACTGTCATGAACTATGATGCGTTCATGGAGCCGGTGTCCTGGTTCCTGACGGGTATGCAGAAGCACAGCGATGAGTTCAGACATGATCAGGAAAACAATTCAGATAATTTCTGGAATTGCATGTTCTATCATGTGGCGGATATGACGACACCTTCTATCCTTACAGCCATGAATGAACTGTCTAATCATGATCATTCGCGTTTTCTTACACGAACCAATCATAAGACAGGAAGAACGGGAACGCTTGGCCCCGCTGCTGCGGAGGAAGGTATCAATAAGGCTGTTATGAGAGAAGCGGTGCTACTTCAGTTTACCTGGATAGGCGCTCCCACTATCTACTATGGTGATGAAGCCGGCGTATGCGGATTTACTGATCCGGACAGCAGACGTACTTATCCCTGGGGCAACGAAGATAAGGAAATGATAGCATTTCACAAGAAGATTATAGCTATCAGGAAGAAATTCCATGAGATGAAGCACGGTTCCATCAAGGTGATCAAGCAGGGAAGAGGTCTTATTGCCTTCGGACGTTTTGACAGGGAAGGTCAGTCTGCGATATTGATAAATAATACGCCAGAGGAACGTACGGAGGAATTCTCTTTCTGGGAACTTGGCATCAAGAAGAATGCTACTATCAAGCAGATCATGCTTACGTGGGAAGATGGATTTGATGATTCCGTAAGGGAGTACTGGCTTGAGAACGGACGGATAACACTTACGCTTCCGGCGTATTCCGCAACTATCATGAGACATGCCGGAGACGGAGATTTAAAATTCTGAGCATCGGGATCATGTAGCGGATAATATACATCTATATTTATTTAACCCGGATGGATCTTATCATTCGGGTTTTCTAAAGAAAACTGAGAGGTAAAGATGAAAAAGAGATTTTGCGCTCTTTCGATAACAATGATCATGACAGCGTGCTCATTTACGGCATGTAGCGGAAAAAGCAACGGCGCCGCCGGAAGTGTCGAGCCTGCAGCTACCGTGCCGGCAACCGAGAATGCACAGACTTCGGAAGCTGTGGAAGAGCCTGTTATCACTGCTGTTGATGCTCCCGTAACCGAGGGATGGGATGAGAGCAGGAAGATATTTATTTATTCCTGGAATGATGATCTTAAAGTCCGCCTCGATATGGTCCTGGCAAAGTATCCGCAGTACAGGGATTATTGCGAGTATATAGATCTTAATATGTCCGGCCCGGATGAAGATTATGTGAAGGCTATAGAGGAAGCCATGAAAAACAGTGACAAGTACCCGTCCATAATTCCTTCGGACGATGCATTAACCGCAAGTTTTACGGAATCGGGAGAAGTCCTTTCCATGGATGAGCTTGGTATTACGGCAGATATGTATTCAAGCGCATATCGATATACTGTTGAGAGAGCTTCATATAACGGAAATCTTATGGCACTTACCTGGCAGGCAACTCCGGGATGTTTTGTATATCGTACCGATATAGCTGAGCTTGTTCTCGGTTCATCGGATCCGCAGACGGTTCAGGAAGCGGTAAATGACTGGGATGCTTTTTTCGCTACCGCAGACAGGATAAAAGCTTCGGGATACAAGATGCTTTCCGGCCCGGATGATATAAGCTATGCCGCGCTGGATCAGCAGACTGATCCCTGGATCACTGTAAGCGCTGACGGGACAGAGCTGCTGTCTCTTGATGATTCTATATCGTCCTACTTTGAAAATTCCAAGCGTCTCTATGACGGTGGCTATACAGACAGAACGGTCATGGGAGACAGTGGCTGGTCTGCAAATTTTGAAGATGATGTTTTCGGATATTTTGGATATCCCGAGTTCGTTTACAATTCGATAGCAACGACCGAAGACAGCGAGAAGAGCACATTCGGAAAATGGAGTATATGCAGAGGACCTGTTTCCTTCCATAAGGGCGGAACATATTTATGCGTGGGAAGGGAAACGTCCAATCCCGCGTTATGCAGATTTCTTTTGTATGAGTTATGCTGTGATAAGGATATGATGTACGAAATATCGGCTAAGACATCCGACTTTGTCAATAACAGCGAAGCCATGGAACAGATCCTTGCGGATGGTGCGGGTAAAGCACCTGTTCTCGGGGAGTGTGATCCTGTAGAGATCTGGCTTGCGGTAGCTCCGGAGATAAGCCTTGATAACGGATCATATCTGGATGGCTCTTTAAAAGAGATAGTGATAAGGACCGCTGCCGAATATAATTCCGGTGGATTTAAGTCTGTTGAAGATGCTGTCGAACATGTTAAAGAAGAGGCCGGCAAAACCCATCCGCAGATAATGGTTGATTAAAGAGAATAGTTATTAAAAAGTACCGCTGTACGGTGGCCGGAAAGTGCGGAAAACTTTGACACTGCAGGCTTATTATGGTACTATAGCAAATACAAGTGCAACGGTTTTTCGTGGCATTTTGATATGTTTTATCCGGAACAGACGTGCAGAAAAAAAGTGTGCGGAGGAGCAGAGCTTAGATGGTTGATGTTAATCAGATCATGTATAACATGATCAAAAAGAGCAATTCCATTGAAACAAGCAGCGTTAATGAGATCGAGGAGATCGTAGATACAGGCCTGGACAAGACAGATGAGAATGTCCAGAAGATGGCGGCAGAGTATCTTGATGAGAAGGGTTATTCAAGAAGCCCTCAGAATCTCGATCAGGCAAAGCAGCACATACTTGAAAGTTCTGCAGGTTCGGAAACGGTACGTGTGCGCAAGCGCCGTACAATGGTAGAGGATCTTCTGGAAGACATGGAAGAGGAAGACATGAGCAAGATCATGCAGTCCTGTCTTCTTGATAACATGATAAGGATCAATTCCAAGCTGGATGTTCTTTCCGGCAAGCGTTATGAATACGCTGTTGAGATCGTTGACGAGATCGCACTGGACAGCGAAAAGCCTTCGGGATCTCTTATCGAATTCGTATCATTCCAGGGACTGCTCAATAAATATGCGGCAGCAGGTTATCGTGTTGTAGGCTTTACCGACAGAGAAGTCGGAAATCACAATAAGCTTATGATGAGCGGTTTTACCGGAACGCAGAAGCAGACAGTTATTATTTTCGAGAGAGAAGTAAAGAACTGATCTGTCTGAACAGTTAATCACAAAGACGCTATTCCGCGATGCGGGCGGCGTCTTTTTATGTAGAAAAGAGGATCAAATGAGAGAAATATCATCAGCCGATATCACGGCGGCAGTCAGGGAAATGTGCATTGAGGCAAATCACAAGCTTGCGCCGGATATGGTTAATGCACTGAAGAATGCAAAGGATCTCGAACAATCTCCCATAGGAAAAAGAGTACTTGGGCAGTTGGAAGAAAATCTTCAGATCGCAGAGGAAGATACCATACCCATCTGTCAGGATACGGGAATGGCGGTATTTTTTGTTGAGATAGGACAGGATGTTCATGTTACGGGCGGATGGATTGAGGATGCCATCAATGAAGGAGTGAAAAAGGGATATACCGAAGGTTTCCTGCGCAAGTCTGTTGTAAAGAGTCCCATAGACAGAGTCAATACAGGTGACAATACTCCTGCGGTCATACATTATTTTATGGTACCGGGTGATCAGATCCGTATCACGCTTGCTCCGAAAGGTTTCGGAAGTGAGAATATGAGCCGTATTTTCATGCTTAAGCCGGCAGATGGTATAGAAGGGATCAAGAATGCTGTTGTTACTGCGGTCAGGGATGCAGGTCCGAATGCATGTCCTCCAATGGTAGTGGGAGTCGGTATCGGAGGCACTTTTGAAAAATGTGCGCTGCTTGCAAAGAAGGCACTCACACGTTCCGTTGAAGAGGGGGCTTCCGATCCGGAGATCAGGAACCTTGAAAAAGATATATTGGAAAGGATCAATAAAAGCGGAATAGGACCTGCAGGCCTGGGAGGAACTGTCACTGCTCTGGCTGTAAATATCGAAACATATCCTACTCATATAGCAGGACTCCCTGTTGCGATAAATATCTGCTGTCATGTAAACAGGCATTCTGTCAGAGTGCTGTAAGAGATGAGGAAGACAGGATAACGGTTCGGAAAAAACAGAGGTAGTAAGATGAGCGAAGAGAGAATAACGGTAACGGCGCCTTTCAAGGCTGAAGAGATAAAGAAACTTAAAGCGGGTGATTATGTTTTTATAAGCGGGACTATATATACTGCCCGTGACGCTGCGCACAAAAGGATGCAGGAAGCCCTTGACAGAGGAGATAAGCTTCCGCTGGATCTGAATGAAAATGTGATCTATTATATGGGACCTTCGCCTGCGCGTGAGGGACGCCCGATCGGATCGGCTGGCCCTACTACGGCTAGCAGGATGGATAAGTATGCTCCTGCGCTTCTCGATCTCGGACTTAAGGGAATGATCGGAAAAGGAAAAAGGAGCGAAGCGGTTCATGATGCAATAGTAAGAAACGGTGCGATATATCTTGCTTCGGTAGGCGGAGCAGGTGCGCTGCTGTCTAAGGCGATCATAGAATCTGAAGTTATAGCATATGACGATCTTGGGACCGAGGCTATCAGGAAACTTAAAGTGAAAGATTTCCCTGCGGTAGTAGTGATAGATTCCGAAGGAAATGATCTGTACAAGACAGCGCCCGCGGAATATTGCAGGGAGTGAAAAAACTGTCTTGACAGTTAAATATCAACTTCGTATAATGAAATACGCGCTCTTAAGGGGCGCGTGAATATGGAATAAAGTAAGTAATTCGGAGAAGTACTCAAGAGGCCGAAGAGGCGCCCCTGCTAAGGGTGTAGGTCGGGCAACCGGCGCGAGGGTTCAAATCCCTCCTTCTCCGTAAACAGTTCCCTGAAGTATAGGGGAGCTGTTTTTCATTCAGAGGACTATATTTACATAAAACCTGCAAACGGTTGACGTAATGGTCCGGAAACAGCTTAAAA
>FMVK01000014.1 GCA_900102065.1 Lachnospiraceae bacterium XPB1003
ATCAGGTAGATAGGGCCTAAGTGTAAGCGTAGTGATACGTTCAGCGGAAGGTTACTAATAGGTCGAAGGCTTGTCCTGAAGGTTTGAGATCTTGAGTTTAAGAAGAAGGAACTCGAAAGAGTCTGTGTTCAGTTTTGAATGTGCTCGACACCTTGAAAACTAAAGAGAGAAGAAACAAAGAAAGATTAACCGGGGAAAAAGTACCCGGATAAATCTGTTTATTCCTCGATAGCTCAATGGTAGAGCACACGGCTGTTAACCGTGGGGTTGTTGGTTCGAGCCCAACTCGGGGAGCTTAGCGAGGCAGTATGCGAAGCACAGCCAAGCTTAAAGAATCCGTAGCCGGATTCGTAACCCGTATACGGCTCCGTGGTCAAGCGGTTAAGACATCGCCCTTTCACGGCGGTAACACGGGTTCAATTCCCGTCGGAGTCATAATATAATATGGTGCCATAGCCAAGCGGTAAGGCGTGGGACTGCAACTCCCTGATCGGCGGTTCAAATCCGTCTGGCACCTTAAGTAGATAATTATACCTCTCAATGTTGAGAGGTTTTTTTATGCTCTTTATTCCAAATTTTCTTTTTTGTATGTTACCTGATAATTTGCAACTATGTTGGCAACGGCAAATCTGACTTTTTCTATAATATTTTTCATCAGATTTATATCTTCTTTTTCGAAATTGGGCGTAGGATAGAGCGAAGCCCATATGAAACCGACAATTTCTTTTTGGGAGATAAGAGGCATCATTGCTAACTTCTCTACAGAGAAGTTAATAAGGGAATCTACCCAAGCGGGATCCAGTTCCTTATATTTCTCCAGATCTGCAGGTGTCTTTACCAGGATACAGTCATCATCACCGAAATCTCTTATCCAATCCTCGGCTACCTTGTAGAGATCCTTACCCATACTCTGTCCGAAGCTCGCATCGATAACATCGCTTTGACCTTCAACGGTGACAATCAGGGCTTTCTTATTAACCTTATCCATGGACATTACACAAAAACGCCCTTCTGTATTGCAAAGGTTTGTGATGTCTGAGAGCAGGCCTTTGACAGCGTCTATCATATTCGTTGAGTAATTCATCTTGCCGCAGATTTCCAACAATGTATTTGAAAGTCCGTTGGATGTATCGATGGAATCCTTGGGATCTGCGATCTCTGAGATATCAACTACAAGACAGCAATAGAATATATCCTCGCTCTCTTCATCTTCGGTAAGAGGGATCCAGGTAAGATTTGCCCAAACGTCTGAATCTTCCATAGCGGTAAACTTGTGAGCAGGGATCTTCAGGATAGCAGCCTGAATAGTCATGTCATCTATTGATGAACTTCTTTGGAAATATCTGTCATAAGAAGTATTTTGAACAAAAGATTCCTTTGAGCTTTCGGGCGATGTCCTGAGCAATTCCTCAAATGCAGAATTGCATGTTACGATATTAATCTCCTTTGCATCGCTGTCCGGAAGCATTTTTACGGATAATATACAGGCCGATTCGCAGATACTGTCAACAAACTTTTGATAGTTCATGTTACTCCTTTCATATCCTCTGGGCACTTGCTCATTCCTCAATATTATATCACGATATCGTACACTTAAGAAGAAAAAGGCCAAGGCGTATTTAGTCAAAACCTACTGAATAATCAGTTGTTTTTTATGATAAAATTACTTACAGGCTAAGTGATGATCTTACAGGAGAGATATTATAAATGATAGATATCGGACAGCAGTTATGGAAATGCGATAATATTCTGAACAACATGGGAATGAGCAAACAGATCGATGAGTTCCACAGAGAGATAATCAGGGAAACATATCTAATCACCATGCTTGATGCTGAGCTTGATAAAGCTGAACTTCTTACGATAAACAGTTTTTTTAAAACAAGATTTAGTCCCGAAGGATTAAAGGAAAGATTCTATGAAGACTGTCAGCTGGAGGGATGCTTTTTAAACAGAGTTCCGGAGACAGTCAGACTTGTTGCTGATAAAGAACGCTTTGACAGAGGCGGAGCACCGGGCATATTAACTGCAGCCAGAGAATTCTGCATTGCCTTCGAGCAGGCCGGAAATATCGCCATAGGTTGTAACGGTAGCAGAATGAGATATGAGACCGATGCACTTGATGCATATATGAGCATCATGATCAATTTTGTGCGAGAGGCAGAGAAGAAGGAACCGGATCCCGTTAAAACCGATCCGGTCGCTGCTGCTGGAGATTTCGATATCAGGCTTGAAAGCTCAAGAGAGGCCAAGCTGGAAGCACTTCTCAAAGAAGTGGACTCCATGATAGGTCTTGATTCGGTTAAGAAGGATATTCATGATCTGGTAAATTTCATACGTATAAAGCAACTGCGTGAAAGCAGAGGATTTGAGATCCCGGTCATGTCAATGCATCTTGTTTTTACGGGTAATCCCGGTACAGGTAAAACGACAATAGCAAGAAAGATCGGTGAGATATATAAAGTTCTTGGTGTGCTTGAAACGGGACAGCTCATAGAGACAGACCGTGCAGGAATGGTTTCGGGATATATGGGACAGACTGCGGCCAAGGTTGAAAGTATTGTAGAGAAGGCAAGAGGCGGAATACTTTTCATAGATGAAGCATATACCTTAGTCAGCGGTGCGGATAATGATTACGGCCAGGAAGCGGTGGATACGCTTCTTAAGCTGATGGAAGATCACAGAGATGATCTGATAGTCATTGTTGCGGGATATCCGGAGCCTATGGAGAGATTCCTGAATTCTAATCCGGGACTGAGATCGAGATTCAATAAATATATAGTATTTGAGAATTATTCTCATAACGAATTGTTTGAGATCTTTAAGAACTTTTGCGAGAAAAATGATTATCAGTTTGCGCCGGAGCTTCATGAAGTCATTCTTCAGCACATACAGAATCTGATAATCAAGAAGGGTGATAAGTTTGCAAACGGAAGAGAGATAAGAAATTATTTCGAGAAGGTTGTAACGAAACAGGCTAACCGCATAGTTGCACAGAGTAAAGGCAGCGTGGAGGAGCTTATTAGTATAACAGCAGAGGATCTTGATTGCGAATAAGGAGGGGGGATTTATGGTAGATTACACTGAAGGTTCGGGCAAGCAGTATCATACGGGGGTGGGGCCCGATGATATAGGAAAATATGTCATAATGCCGGGAGACCCCAAGCGATGTGAGGCTATAGCAAAACATTTTGATGATATGCATCTTGTAGCTGATGTCAGAGAATTCATGACATATACGGGTACTCTTGCAGGCGAAAAGGTAAGCGTTACATCCACCGGTATCGGGGGACCGTCGGCATCCATTGCGATAGATGAGCTGGCAAAGTGCGGCGCACATACTTTCATAAGAGTCGGTACATGCGGCGGAATGCGTGAAGATGTCTGCGGCGGAGATATAGTCATCGCCAACGGTGCCATCAGAAATGAAGGTACCAGCAGAGAGTTCGCTCCGATAGAATTCCCGGCAGTGCCTGATGTGAAAGTTATGAATGCTCTTATTCAGTCTGCAGAGAACCTGGGACTTACGCATCATGTGGGTGTTGTACAGTGCAAAGATTCATTCTTCGGACAGCATGAACCGGAGATAATGCCGGTAAGCTACGAGCTTCAGAATAAATGGGAAGCGTGGCTTAGAATGGGCTGCCTTGCTTCGGAGATGGAATCGGCAGCATTGTTCATAGCAGGAGCATTTTTAAAGGTCAGAGTCGGTTCATGCTTCCTGGTAGTGGCTAATCAGGAAAGAGCAAAGAAGGGACTTTCCAATGTTCAGGCTCATGATACCGGTGATGCCATAAAGACTGCGGTGGAAGCATTAAAAATACTTATAGAAAATGACAGGAAGGGCAAGTAAGAATAATGAGATGGCTTAAATTCAGAGTAGAGACCGTTGAAGAAGCAGAAGATATCCTTATTTCCGATCTCTACGATGCAGGTTTTGAAGGTGCACAGATCGAGGATAAGCAGCCGTTATCGGCGCTTGATAAGGAGAGGATGTTCGTTGATATCCCCCTGGATCCGGGAGAAGATGACGGTAAGGCTTACTTGAGCTTTTTCGTAGAGGCACCGGAAGATGAAGCTGAAAGAAAGGCACTGGCAGAGGAGCATAAGGCAACGATAATGAACGTCCTTGAAGATGCGAAGGCATTCATGGATATAGGTTCCGGGGCAGTTGAAGTTTCAGAGACAGAGGATCTTGACTGGATCAATAACTGGAAGAAATATTTTCACAGCTTCTATATCGATGACATCCTTGTAATCCCTTCTTGGGAAGATGTTCAGCCCTCTGATAATGACAAGATGATCCTTCATATCGATCCGGGAACAGCTTTCGGAACAGGTATGCATGAGACCACACAGTTATGTATCCGTGAGCTTAAAAAATATGTGACAAAAGAGAGTGACCTCCTCGATGTGGGAACCGGAAGCGGCATCCTCGGAATACTCTCCTTAATGTTCGGAGCAAAGAGAGTGACCGGAACGGATCTGGATCCCTGCGCAGTGGATGCAGTGGCTGATAATCTCAGACAGAACGGACTTGAGGGAGCGGATAATTTTAAGCTGATACTTGGGAATGTGATCGGAGACCGCGAGGTCATAGAAGAGGTTCTTGAGAGTAATGCGGGAAAGAAATTCGACATCGTTACCGCAAATATCCTTGCGGATGTACTGGTACCGTTGACTCCCTATGTGACAGAGATGATAAAGAAGGACGGAATATATATCACTTCCGGTATCATCGAAGGAAAAGAAGATCTGGTGGCAGAGACCATGAAAGCTAACGGATTTGAAGTAGTGAATATCGGACAGCAGGGAGAATGGAGGAGTGTTACGGGAATCTACAGAGGTTGATTCTTCCCGTGACCAGCTGATATGCAGCATTTTTTTGTAAAACCGGAGCAGATAACGGGAAATAAGATAATCATCACAGGTGAGGATGTTAAGCATATTAAAAACGTCCTCAGGATGAAACACGGCGAAGAGATAAGCATAAGCAACGGTGTGGATGATAATGAATATCGTGCGGAGATATCTCAGATCGGCGAGGATGAGATAATCTGTGACCTGCTCTTCGTTAAGGAAGACGGTGTTGAGCTTCCGGTGATGTTTACTCTTTTTCAGGGAATGCCCAAGTCAGACAAGATGGAGCTCATCATCCAAAAGGCTGTGGAGCTCGGAGTGGCAAGAGTGGTCCCGGTGGAAACGGCAAGGGCAGTTGTAAAGCTCGATGGCAGGAAAGCACAGGCTAAGACCGAGCGCTGGAGAAAGATAAGTGAGGCTGCGGCCAAGCAGAGCAAGAGAGCTTTTGTTCCTGAAGTCACTCTTCCCATGACAATGGAAGAAGCGGTCCGGATGGCCGGAAAACTTGATATTTCGGCTATTCCCTATGAGCTCGCCAAGGGCATGGATACCATGCGTGAGTTTGTGGAGAAAGTTAAAGGCCTTGCGAACCGATCCAAAGACGGAGACTCACTTATTCCCACGGCGGGTATTTTCATAGGACCTGAGGGGGGCTTTACGGAAGAAGAAGTGACACTTGCCGCAGAAACGGGGATAGTACCCGTCTCCCTGGGAAGAAGGATACTCAGAACAGAGACTGCGGGAATGGCAGTCTTATCGATACTCATGTATGAAACGGAAATTTGATAAAGGCGGCATTTAAATAATGGAGATCTATCTTGATAATTCAGCAACAACCGTTGTCTGCCCCGAAGCGGCTGCTGTGATGAACAAAGTATTTACTGAGGATTACGGTAATCCTTCCAGTGCACATATGAAGGGCATGGAGGCTGAGGCCTATCTGCGTCAGGCGAAAGAGATGCTTTCGAAGATACTCAGATGCAAACCCGGAGAGATATTATTCACTTCCGGCGGAACGGAAAGTGACAACCTGTCTCTGATCGGAACGGTTCACGCAAAGAAAAAGCAGGGGAAGCACCTCATCACAACGCAGATCGAGCATCCCGCAATATTGCGGACAATGGAATATCTCGAGAGGGAGGAAGGCTGCAGTGTTACTTATCTTCCCGTGAATAATGAAGGCCTGGTATCCCTCGATATGCTTAAAGCAGCCATAACTCCGGGGACGATACTTGTGTCTGTCATGCATACCAATAATGAGATAGGTGCTAAGCAGCCGATCGAAGAGATAGGAAAATACTTAAAGGCAGAACATCCCGAAATCACTTTCCATGTGGATGCCGTGCAGGGATTCGGGAAAGATCTTATCTATCCCCGTCAGGCAGGTATAGATCTGCTCAGTGTAAGTTCTCATAAGATACACGGTCCCAAGGGCGTGGGATTCTTATATATCGCAGAAAAAACAAAACTTGCGCCCATAACCTTCGGCGGAGGCCAGCAGGGAGGCATGCGTTCCGGAACAGAGAATGTGCCCGGTATCGCAGGTATGGCAGCAGCTGCCGCAAGAGTTTACGGGGATCTTACGGCTGAGACTGACGGGCTCTACAGATTAAAGAAACACTTCAGTGAGGAGCTGCTTAAGATAGAAGGGGTGACTTTAAACGGCCCCGCACTTCCGACGGATGCAGACGAGGACGGATGGAAGCGGATATCGGCACCGCATATAGTCAGTGCATCCTTTGCGGGTGTGCGTTCGGAGGTCCTCCTTCATGCACTGGAAGAAAAAGGCATATATGTATCTGCGGGAAGCGCCTGTGCAACCCATAAAGTTTCATTGTCGGATACGCTTCAGGCCATAGGGCTTAAGAAGGAATTAATGGATTCAACACTGAGATTCAGTTTTTCCGTTTATACAACAGAGGCTGAACTTGAAAAAACATTAGAAGCTTTAAAAGAGATATTACCGGAACTCAGAAAATACAGTCGTCATTAACAGACAGGAGAGTGGGATGCTTCCTTTTAGGACAAATGTCATAATCTTTATCGTGGAATTTCTTTGTGCGGTTTTACTTCAGACGGCATACGTACTGTCGGAACTGGGACTGCGGACAGCGCTTTTGGTGGGATTAGGTCTCCTGCCTGTGCTTTTGGTATTTATCCTGTCCCTCAAGATCACACAGGAGAAGGTCGTGATCAGGTGCCTGATGTATTCCGGCCTTGCTTCTTTCTATTATATGTGCACGGCATCCCATACCGAGGCGATGCTGGTATTCATGCTCTTAGCCATGAGTATCAACCTGGCACTTTTCCTGGATCAGTATATTGAGACGGAATATTTTATCGTATCCACTGCGATACTTATCATCATCGGTATACTTCAGAAGGATGTGGTCACTGCTTTCTTCGATATGACGCAGTATGTTACCTACATTACCATGTATGCTTTCGCCGGTGTTGCAATGGTATTCATCACTTACAGCATCAATCGATATAAGAGGCAGATGGAGGAAAAGGCAGCTGTTGCGGAAGAAGCACTGGAAGCCAAGTCTAATTTTCTTGCCAACATGAGCCATGAGATCCGTACCCCCATGAATGCCATATACGGTATGGCTGAGCTTCTTGAGGGAAGGAGCAGAGAGAAGACGGAGCAGGAATATGTTGCCATGATAAAACGTTCCTCCGAAAATCTTCTTTCCATTATCAATGAGATACTTGATTTCTCGAAGGTTGATGCGGGAAAGCTTGAAATAATAGAGGAACCTTATAATTTTAACGAGATGCTGCAGGATGTTGTCACCATCATCGAGTTCAGGATACGTGACAGGAACTTACAGCTCATCCTTGATATAGGAAAGAACATCCCCAGAGAGCTTATCGGTGATGCCAACAGGGTCAGACAGATCCTCATCAACCTGTTGAACAATGCGGCCAAATTTACCAATCAGGGTTCCGTGACACTGGTGGTACGCTGGGATGAGGAGAGGGATTTTGCGACTCCCATCGGAAGACTGACGATGAAGGTTACGGATACCGGTATAGGTATCGATAAGGAAAATATAGGAAAACTCTTTACTGCATTCGGTCAGATCAATACCAAGAAGAACCGAAACGTGGAAGGAACCGGACTCGGTCTTGCTATATGTAAAAAGCTCATCGATGCCATGGGCGGTATCATCAACGTTACATCCGAGATCAACAAGGGTTCAACATTCACCGTAGTGATACCGCAGAAGATACATGATGCCACACCGGATGACTTCACATTCAAGCGTCTGGAAAATATAATCCCGGGCGGAAAATACTCCGCAGACTTCGTGGCACCAAAGGCCAAGGTCCTGATCGTTGATGATAATAAGGTCAACAGACAGGTTGCCCAGGAACTTATGAAACTCTTCGGATTTGAAGCCAAGATGGCGGAAAGCGGACAGGAAGCCATCGATCTGGTGGCACACCATCTGGTGACATACGACATTATCTTCATGGATCATATGATGCCTTATATGGATGGTGCGGAAGCAACGCAGAAGATAAGGCAGCTCGACAGTGCCTATGCAAAGAAGGTTCCCATAGTTGCACTTACAGCCAATGCCATCAAGGGCGTGGATAAGCAGCTCATATCAATAGGAATGAACGATTATATAGCTAAGCCCATCAAGGTGGATCAGTTAAGCGCCATCTTAAAGAAGTGGCTTCCGGACAGCAAGATATTCCCTGCAGGAACATCCATGGAAGCTGTTGAACGTGCAGAGAACAGCATCCCCTGGGATCGTCTGTCGCATGAGGAGTTTTTAGAGAAGCTTGAGGGAATAGATACGGACACGGGAATAAAGAACTGTGCGGGCAATGTTGACGGATATATCGAACTGCTCAAGACTTATGCAGGTTCCAACCTGGTCAATCTCTTAAACGAATTCTACGAACAGGAAGATCTGGAAAACTACGGAGTGACGGCTCATTCCATTAAGGGTGCGAGCCAGTCCATAGGCGCTCTGGATGTTGCCGATATGGCATACGGAATGGAGAGAGCGGCAAAGAGAGGTGACATAACTTTTATCTGGGATCATCACGAAGAGATGACGGAGATGTATACTCAGATTCTCAACATGCTTAAGAAGATCTTCTATTCAACACACTGATCATCAGATCCAGCCGCCGTCAACGGTGATTATCTGTCCTGTCATATAGGCGGGAGCACAGGCGGCAAGAACAACAGCATCAGCAATCTCAGAAGGCAGGCCAATGCGATCGGCGGGAATCTCCGCTATCACGGCCTGCTTTTCTTCGGCACTTAAATGGCCGTTCATCTCAGTATCCACAAAACCGCAGGCGATAGCATTGACGGGGATATGGCTGGGAGCAAGCTCCTTGGCCAGAGCCTTTGTAAAAGCATTGACGGCGCCCTTGCTTGCGGAATAGGCAGCTTCGGTGGCCGCACCCACAACACCCCACACGGAAGATATATTGATGATGCGTCCGGCAGGGTCATTCTCATTTCGTAAAAATACGGGGATGGCTTCCCTGCAGGTGTAGAATACGCTGTTTAGATTGACACCCATGGTCCGGTTCCAGTCTTCGTCACTCATATCCTGGAGGAGTCCCACATAAGAGATGCCGGCATTATTGACCAGGAGATCCAGATGATCTATGGAAGAGAACATGTCTTTAACGAAAGCCGGATCGGATATATCGCCGACATGAGTCGTGATATGGCAGGAGTGCTTTCCCGTAAGTTCATCGGCAAGGGCCTTTAATTTATCCGGATGACTGTATCCTGTTATGATGAGATCGTATCCGGATTTAGCCAGAGCAGCGGCGATAGCATTTCCAATCCCTCTTGAAGCGCCTGTTACGAGCGCGGTCTTTTTTTGAAATATCTCTTCGGATCCCATGATCGGTTCCTTTCGTTTTTATCATATTAACAATGAGAATTATAGCATATGGATCGTGTACACGAATAAGCAAAAAAGTGGCACTGGTTGACAAAACTATTTTCAGATGATATATTTAACAAATCGTAACAAATTCGTAACAAATAAAAAGAAAATTAAGGTATGCAGATAAAGAGAAAACATGGAATGGCAATGATAACGGGAATGGCTGTTGTAGCATTCGCTTCTGTGATCGGACAGGGAATGCATACGTCATTTTTCTCACAGGCCGCAGGCTCAAATGCCGCAGGTGCTGTGACAGTTGTCGAAGCCAAGGAAATAATGCCGGTTATCGGTGCGGCAGCGGCTCTTGAAGAGAAGACTCCCGCAACGGTTATGGCTGAGCTTACACCCGCAGGTGCGGCAGGCGCCCTTGTATTGGATGATACCGGAGCCAAGTCGGCAGCAGAGAGTGCGGTCCTTTCCATTACCGAAGCCGAGGGCTTCGCGGAGGAGATCAAGGTTGCTCAGGCAGAGGCCGAAGCAGAAGAGCTCGCGAGAGATCCGGAGCATTTCAGCAGTCTTGTTATCGCCAAGGTGCATGACTTTGTTAATGTTCGTGATATCCCCAGCACCGACGGAGAAGTGGTCGGAAAGCTTTACGATAAGTCAGCCGGTCAGTTCCTCGGAGAAGAGGACGGATGGTACAAGATCTCATCCGGTAATGTGACAGGATATGTTAAGGCAGAATATTGTGTGACAGGTGATGATGCCATTGAGCTTGCCAAGAAGGTCGGCACGAGAATGGCTGTTGTTAATACCACGACACTTAAGGTCCGTGCAGAGGCCTCGGTTGATTCAGAGGTACTCGGACTTGTTCCCATAGAGGAAGAACTGGTTGTTCTCGAAGAGACGGAAGACTGGATCAAGGTTTCCATCGAAGAGGGTGACGGTTACGTATCGAAGGAATTTGTTAATTTAAGAACAGACTTCGTTCATGCCGAATCCAAGGCAGAGGAAGAAGCAAGACTTGCCCGTGAAGAAGCTGAGAGAAAGGCTGCAAGACAGGCTGCCGAAGCTGCAAGAGCAAGCGCTTCCAAGAAGAATAACAATAATTCCAATAAGAGCGGTGCAAATTATACTGTTCCCGATATCTCCGGAAGCGGACTTGGAACAGAGGTTGCACAGTATGCATGTCAGTTCGTAGGTAACCCTTACGAGTACGGCGGATCCAGTCTTACACAGGGAACCGACTGTTCGGGATTCGTTATGAGTGTATATGCGCACTTCGGTGTATCGCTTCCTCACTCATCCACAGCGGATCGTCAGAGAGGAACTGAGGTTGAAGGTGGTCTTGAGAATGCACAGCCCGGTGATATCCTTTGCTACTCCGGTCATGTTGCGATCTACATCGGTGATGGAAAGATCGTTCATGCAAGTACAAAACGTACCGGAATCGTCATCGGTAATGCAAATTACAGAGGACTGCTTGCTATCAGAAGAATCTTCTAAGTTCGATATCAGAAGACAGACTTACAAAAGAGAGCTCGTATGAGCTCTCTTTTTTGCGTTAACGAACTGGGCTTGTAAATATCATGCCTGCAATCCCGGGACACCTAAAGACTGTTTGTTTGGTTGTACGGAGGGCGGTTTTATGGTATAATCGCAGATATAAAAATAATGCCCGCGGAAGAAAATGATCCGCCGCGGAGTGTGAGCCTCGAGTGTGAACCGCATTTAATGACAAGGAGGGATCTGAGTATGAAATTTGTAATTTTAGGCAAGAATATCGAACTGACAGATGGACTTCGCAGTGCCGTTGAAGAGAAGATCGGAAAGCTGGAGAAGTACTTCACCGAGGATACAGAGGTACATGTTACGCTGTCTGTAGAAAAAGATCGTCAGAAGATCGAAGTTACTATCCCGGTAAAGGGCAGCATCATCCGTTCCGAACAGGTAAGCAATGATATGTATGTTTCCATCGATCTTGTTGAGGAGATCATTGAGAGACAGCTTAAGAAATATAAGACAAAGCTTACGGACAAGCATCAGGATGGCGGATATTTCAAGAAGGAGTACCTTGAGAAGGACTTCATGGATGATGAGGAGATCAAGATCATCCGTACCAAGAAGTTCGACATCAAGCCCATGTATCCCGAAGATGCATGCGTACAGATGGAGCTCTTAGGACATAACTTCTATGTATTCTGTAATGCAGAGACAGACCAGGTTAATGTGGTATATAAGAGAAAGGGTAACACCTACGGTCTTATCGAGCCTGAGATCTGAAAAAAAGGTCTTTAGATGATTACAAAGCGGCAACCCGTATCGGGGAGCCGCTTTTTTAATCCGGATCAGCCCTGATTAAGGACGCCCTGAAATATGTCTGATATGCTGTTTTGCGGATTTCGTATCCGTATCGGGAGCTGCTATATCTTCAAGGATAAGCCTGACCATTTCATGCCGCTCTCTTGGTATGCCTGCGCCGCAAAGCCTCTGAGGCTCGTCCGCACGGTGTTTTATCACATCATCGATGGTCATTGAGAACGCACCGGGGAAAGCCCATAGTACATGGTCGATGGCCATCTGATCTTTGAAGAGTTCCATCTCCGTCTCTGCATTCCGGATGAGCTCACGGTATTGAGGATAGCGGAGTGCGTCCTCTTCATCGGGCTTAAAATCGGCGATGGTTGTTCCTGTATGCTTTATTCCGAATTTGACTGCCAGATCCATGACGGTAGTGCGGTAGGCCATATCGAAGATCTTATTGTATGTATCTTCGTCGATCTTAAATCTGTTCATGGCAAGGACCAGATCCAGGGCGGTGCAGTATTTTGACATCCCGTATTCGTCGGTATACTGAGGGAATCTGTTATTCTCGGGACCGCGGTCCGTAAGAGAGCGCCCTTCCGGCTTGTTGTAGTATTTAAGTATCCACTCGGTCTCATCAACGGTAAAGACAACGGAGGCGGCTTCTGCAAGGGTAAGGCATCCTTCGCGGTCGGGGATAAATTTTAATTTTTCTTTTGCTTCTTCTTTAGTCATGGCCTCATTTTATCACAAGAAGAAAAAATATATGTAAAATCCTTCCGGTAGTTGTAAAATGATCGGGAATGGTATTTGAAACCAATTTAAACCAAAGAGAAAGGCAGGTTATTGAAATATGGCAATAAGAGTAGGAATACTGGGATACGGTAATCTCGGAAGAGGCGTTGAGAAGGCAGTTCTCGCAAGCAAGGATGAGGAGCTGGTAGGAGTTTTCACAAGAAGAGATCCCGAAGGCGTTAAGACTGTTTCAGGAGCAAAGGTTTTCAAGGCCGATGATCTTAAGAATATGACATCCGATATAGATGTACTTGTTATCTGCGGCGGTTCCGCGACGGATCTTCCCAAGATGACACCGGAGTACGCAAAGATGTTCAATGTAGTAGACAGCTTTGATACACATGCTGCAGTACCCGAGCATTTCGCTGCTGTTGATGCGGCTTCAAAGGAAGCAGGAAAGATCGGCGTTATCTCATGCGGATGGGATCCCGGTATGTTCTCGCTTAACAGACTCTATGCTCATTCCATCCTTCCCGATGGCAAGGATTATACTTTCTGGGGAAGAGGCGTGAGCCAGGGACATTCCGATGCGGTCCGTCGTATCGAAGGCGTTAAGGATGCAAGACAGTATACTGTTCCCGTAGAGGCATCCGTTGCAGCTGTACGTGAAGGCAAGGATCCTGAGCTTACTACAAGACAGAAGCATACAAGAGAGTGCTTCGTTGTTGCAGAGGAAGGTGCAGACAAGGCAAGGATCGAGAAAGAGATCAAAGAGATGCCCAACTACTTTGCCGATTATGATACAACAGTAACATTTATCAGCGAAGAAGAGATGAAGCGTGATCATGCAAGTCTTCCTCACGGCGGTTCCGTGATCTATTCCGGCAAGACAGGTGACACAAAGCATGTCATCGAGTATTCTCTTAAGCTCGAGTCCAATCCCGAATTCACCGGAGCTGTACTGGCAGCAGTTGCACGTGCGGCATACAGGATGAACAGTGAAGGAGCGAAGGGCGCCAAGACAATGTTCGATATCGCTCCCGCATATCTTTCACCCGAGACACCCGAGTACTTAAGAGCACATATGCTGTAAGGAAAAAACAAATTGAACGGTATACGTAAAAATATGAAAGCCTGCCTGATCATTTCCGGCGGCGATTATGATGATACATGTTTAAAGGTGACCGCGGCTCCGGAAGGGACCGCGGTTTACTGCAATGCAAAGAAAAATGATGGGGAAACTGATGAAGCTTATGGCTTTGTGATCGCCTGCGACAGAGGTTATCATCATGCGATCCGCATGGGGATCATGCCCGATGTGCTTGTCAGCGACTTTGATTCATTTGACGGAGAAGTGGATGAGCGTGTGATCGTTGAAAGACATCCTTCTGCGAAAAACGATACGGACACCATGCTGGCTGTAAAATATGCTCTTGAACACGGATATGAAAAAATAGATATCATCTGTGGGCTTGGTGGACGTGCGGATCATACTTTTGCAAATTATCAGACGGGAGTTTATGCTGCCGGTCGCGGAGCGGAGATCTCGTTTTTATCGGCGGACACAAGGATATATTTTCTTGCGGGAAACGGTGTCAATACTCTGGAACTGGATCCCGTGAAAGGATACGGATTGTCTGTTTTTTCCATGACGGAAAAATGTAAGGGCCTCGTACTTCGGAATGTGGCTTACGAGACGGAAGGGATAGAGCTGACTCATGATGCGGCGGAGCTTACCGGAGAGAGCAATGAGTTTTCGGATGAAGGGAAAAGCGCATTTATCTCTCTGGAGACAGGTACTCTCATGGTGATGATATGTCGGAAATGAGATGAGGTGAACAGAGGACGAAAGTTATGTAAACACCGGGGCGAAAACCCGTAAAATGCACAAAAATAAAGAAGATTTGGGCAATCATTTTATTGCAAACAGACACCCTCTATGGTAGAATATTCACGCTGACTGCGGACAGAAAAATCATATTTTTCCATCCGGACAGCGTGAATTTTTTAACCTAAAACAAATTTATTATATGGAGGAAAAGCAATGGGTAAGAAAATCGTACTTGCGGGCGCATGCCGTACTGCTATCGGCACAATGGGCGGAGGACTTTCAACTACGCCTGCCGCTAAGCTCGGATCCATCGTGATCAAGGAAGCATTAAACCGTGCAGGAGTTCCTGCAGATAAGGTTGACCAGGTTTATATGGGATGTGTAATCCAGGCAGGACTCGGTCAGAACGTTGCACGTCAGGCTTCCATCGGAGCAGGACTTCCTATCGAGGTTCCCGCAGTAACGGTTAATGTTGTTTGCGGATCCGGTCTTAACTGCATCAACATGGCTGCAGACATGATCCAGGCAGGCAGCGCTGATATCGTTGTTGCCGGCGGTATGGAGAACATGTCAATGGCTCCTTTTGCTCTCCCCAACGGAAGATACGGTTATCGTATGATGTGGCCCAGCCAGAGCCAGGGTGGTCTCGTTGATACCATGGTTAAGGATGCTCTCTGGGATGCATTCAACGATTACCACATGATCACAACAGCAGACAATGTTGCAAGAGAGTGGGGACTTACAAGAGAAGAGCTTGATGAGTTCGCTCTTAAGTCTCAGCAGAAGGCTTGCGCTGCTATCGAGGCAGGTGCTTTCAAGAAGGAGATCGTTCCGGTTGAGATCAAGAAGAAGAAGGAAACTGTTATCTTCGATACAGATGAAGGCCCCAGAGCCGGATCTACTATCGAAGGTCTTGCAAAGCTTAAGCCCCTCAATCCCGATGGCTTCGTAACAGCAGGTAATGCATCCGGTATCAACGACGGTGCTGCTGCAGTTGTTGTTATGAGCGAAGAGAAGGCTAAGGAACTTGGCGTTAAGCCTATGGCTACTTTCGTAGCAGGCGCTCTTGCAGGTGTTCGTCCCGAAGTTATGGGTATCGGACCTGTAGCTGCTACAAGAAAGGCTATGGATAAGGTTGGATACAAGATCGAAGACTTCGATATCATCGAGGCTAACGAGGCATTCGCTGCACAGTCTGTTGCAGTAGGTAAGGACCTTGGAATTGATGTTGACAAGCAGCTCAATCCTAACGGTGGTGCTATCGCACTCGGACATCCTGTTGGAGCATCCGGTGCTCGTATCCTTGTTACACTTCTCCATGAGATGGAAGCTAAGGGTGCAAAGAAGGGGCTTGCTACTCTTTGCATCGGCGGCGGTATGGGATGCGCTACTATTGTTGAGAGAGACTGATACATTTCACAGGCGGACTGATGTGTCCGCCTGTTTCAGGTTAAGAATGAGAGGATAATATGGAATACGTAATCTACGAAGTAAAAGATATGGTCGGTGTTATCACCATCAACAGAGAGAAGGCTCTCAATGCGCTGAACTCTCAGGTTCTTGAAGAACTCAACGAGGCATTTGATTCGGTTGATCTTAATACTGTAAGATGTATCGTTCTTACAGGTGCCGGAGACAAGTCATTTGTTGCAGGCGCAGATATAGGTGAGATGAGCACCCTTACAAAGGCTGAGGGTGAGGCTTTCGGTAAGAAGGGTAACGATCTCTTCTTAAAGATTGAGAAGTTCCCCATCCCCGTTATCGCTGCTATCAACGGATTCGCTCTTGGCGGCGGCTGTGAGATCTCAATGAGCTGTGATATCCGCATCTGCTCCGACAATGCTATGTTCGGACAGCCTGAAGTAGGTCTCGGAATCACACCCGGTTTCGGCGGAACTCAGAGACTTGCAAGAACAGTTGGCGTAGGAATGGCTAAGCAGCTTATCTATACCGCAAGAAATATCAAGGCTGACGAAGCTCTTCGTATCGGACTTGTTAATGCAGTATATCCTCAGGCTGAGCTTATGGAGCAGGCTCTTAAGATGGCACAGACCATCGCAGGCAACGCCCCCATCGCTGTAAGAAACTGCAAGAAGGCTATCAACGAAGGTCTTCAGGTTTCCATCGACGAGGGTGCTGTTATTGAAGAGAAGCTTTTCGGTGACTGCTTCGAGTCATACGATCAGAAAGAAGGTATGGCAAACTTCTTACGTAAGAAGGATGATCCTGCCAAGGTTAAGCATGTTGCATTCAAGAATGCATAAACAGTAAGTGTTAAATTGAGCTAAGGCTCTTATAATAATCAAACTTTTTTAAGGAGGAAATAAAATGAAGGTAGCAGTTATCGGTGCCGGCACAATGGGTTCAGGTATTGCGCAGACATTTGCTCAGGCAGAATCCGTAGATACAGTATACCTCTGCGACATCAAGCAGGAGTTTGCTGACGGAGGCTTCGCAAAGATAAAGAAGGGTCTCGACAAGAGAGTAGCAAAGGGTAAGATGGAGCAGGCTGCAGCTGATGCCATCACAAACAAGATCAAGACAGGTCTTAACACTATCGCTGTTGATGCTGACCTTGTTGTTGAGGCTGCACTTGAAGTTATGGATATCAAGAAGAACTGCTTCAAGGAGCTTCAGGAGAACATCGTAAAGAACGAGAATTGCATCTATGCTTCCAACACATCTTCTCTTTCAATCACAGAGATCGGTGCAGGACTTCCCAAGCCCGTTGTAGGTATGCACTTCTTCAATCCCGCTCCTGTTATGAAGCTTATCGAGGTTATCCAGGGTGCTAACACTCCCGACGATATCGTTGAGAAGGTTAAGGAGATCTCCGTTGCACTCGGCAAGACTCCCGTACAGGTTAACGAGGCTCCCGGTTTCGTTGTTAACCGTATCCTCATCCCTCTTATCAACGAAGGTATCTTCGTTTACTCTGAGGGCGTATCCGATATCGAAGGTATCGATACAGCTATGAAGCTTGGTGCAAATCATCCCATGGGACCCCTTGAGCTCGGCGATTACGTAGGTCTTGATATCGTTCTTGCTATCATGGAAGTTCTTTACAAGGAGACAGGCGATCCCAAGTATCGTCCCGCTCCTCTTCTCAAGAAGATGGTTCGCGCTAAGAAGCTTGGCGTAAAGACCGGTATCGGTTTCTACAACTACGCTGACGGCGGCAAGGTTCCTACAGATAAATAATAAATAAAAATTACGGAGGATAAAAACAAGATGGATTTCACATTAGATAAACAGCATGAAATGGCGAGACAGCTGTTTAAGGATTTCGCTGTGAATGAAGCTAAGCCTCTTGCTCAGGAGACTGATGAGGAAGAAAAGTTCCCCAGACCCACAGTAGACAAGATGGCTAAGTACGGATTCCTCGGAATCCCTATTCCCAAGGAGTACGGCGGACAGGGTTGTGATGTTCTTACATACATCATGGCAGTAGAAGAGTTATCAAAGGTATGCGGCACAACAGGCGTTATCCTTTCTGCTCATACATCTCTCTGCGCTGATCCTATCCTTACATTCGGTACAGAAGAGCAGAAGCAGAAGTACCTTGTTCCCCTTGCTAAGGGCGAGAAGCTCGGTGCTTTCGGTCTTACAGAGCCCGGCGCAGGTACAGACGCTCAGGGTCAGCAGACCAAGGCTGTTCTTGAAGGAGATGAGTGGGTTCTCAACGGATCCAAGTGCTTCATCACAAACGGTAAGGAAGCAGATATCTATGTTATCTTCGCTGTTACCGGCAAGATCGAGAAGCGCGGTAAGTTCATGAAAGAGATCTCCGCATTCATCGTTGAAAAGGGAACACCCGGATTTACATTCGGTGTTAAGGAAGCAAAGATGGGTATCAGAGGTTCATCAACCTATGAGCTTATCTTCACAGACTGCAGAATTCCCAAGGAGAACCTCCTTGGTGCACAGGGCAAGGGCTTCAATATCGCAATGCACACACTTGATGGTGGACGTATCGGTATCGCTGCTCAGGCACTCGGCCTTGCAGAGGGCGCTCTTGAGACAACTATCAACTACGTAAAAGAGAGAAAGCAGTTCGGCAGATCCATCGCTCAGTTCCAGAACACACAGTTCCAGCTCGCTGATATGGCTACAAAGGTTCAGGCTGCTCAGTATCTTGTTTACCGCGCTGCGGCAAAGAAGGATGAGTATGTTAAGAATCCTAAGATCTCATATTCTGTTGAGGCTGCCATGGCTAAGCTTTATGCCGCAGAAGTTGCAATGGAAGTTACAACAAAGGCTGTTCAGCTGCACGGCGGTTACGGTTACATCCGTGAATATGATGTAGAGCGTATGATGCGTGATGCCAAGATCACAGAGATCTACGAAGGCACAAGCGAAGTTCAGCGTATGGTTATTTCTGCAAATATTCTTAAATAATTTAAGAGATTAAAAAACGGATGCCGTTATTGTACGGCAGGAAAGGATAATATGAAAATTGTAGTTTGCGTAAAGCAGGTTCCCGATACAAAGGGCGGAGTAAAATTCAATCCCGATGGAACCCTTGACAGAGCCGCAATGCTTGCAATCATGAACCCTGACGACAAGGCAGGTCTTGAAGCAGCACTGAGACTTAAGGATCAGTACGGAGCAGAAGTTACTGTTCTTACAATGGGTCTTCCCAAGGCAGCAGATGTACTGCGTGAGGCTATCGCTATGGGCGCTGATAAGGGCGTTCTTGTAACAGACAGAAGACTCGGCGGTGCAGATACATGGGCAACATCAACAACAATCGCAGGTGCATTAAGAAATCTTGAGTATGATCTTATCATCACAGGAAGACAGGCTATCGACGGAGATACCGCTCAGGTAGGTCCTCAGATCGCAGAGCACCTTGGAATCCCTGTAATCTCCTATGCAGAGGAGATCTCAGTTGATGAGGCTGCCAAGAAGGTTACTGTTAAGCGTCAGTTTGATGACCGTTACATGATGGTTGAAGCTCAGCTTCCCTGCCTTGTAACAGCTCTTTCTGAGTTAAACGAGCCCAGATATATGACACCCGGCGGAATCTTTGATGCTTGTGCAGCAGAGATCACCACATGGGGAAGAGATGATCTTAAGGATGTTGATGATTCCAACATCGGTCTTGCAGGATCTCCTACCAAGATCGCTAAGGCTTCCGATAAAGTTCGTAAGGGTGCCGGTGAAAAGGTTGTTCCCGACTCTCCCGACGATGCTGTTTCCTATATCGTTGGAAAGCTCAACGAGAAGCATGCCATCTGATGCAGATCATCATATTGAAAGGAGAAAGATCATAAATGAATCTTGAAGAATATAAGGGCGTGTTTATCTACGCACAGCAGGTAGATGGCGAGACAAGCCCTATCGCTTATGAACTGCTTGGAAAGGCAAAAGAGCTTGCTGCTCCCCTTGAGGCAAAGGTTACCGCTGTTCTTATCGGATCAGGTGTAAAGGGCCTTTGCGACGGTCTTGCTGAGTACGGCGCTGACCGTGTCATCCTCGTTGACGATCCCGAGCTCAAGGATTACAGAACAGAGCCTTATGCTCATGCTCTTGCATCTGTTATCAACGAGTTCAAGCCTGACATCATGCTTGTAGGTGCTACTGCTATCGGAAGAGACTTAGGTCCTACCGTTTCAGCAAGAGTTCATACAGGTCTTACAGCTGACTGTACATCACTCGAGATCGGTGATTTCCCCATCGTTCCCGTTGCAGGTAAGGAGTCACTTCACAATCAGCTCCTTATGACGCGTCCTGCTTTCGGTGGAAACACCATCGCTACTATCGCATGTCCCGACAATCGTCCTCAGATGGCTACGGTTCGTCCCGGTGTTATGCAGAAGATCGCTCCTGTAAAGGGCGCTAAGGCAGAGATCGTTGAGTTCAATCCCGGATTCACACCTGACAACAAGTATGTCACCATCAAGGAGATCGTTAAGGCTGTTAATACTACAGCTGATATCATGGACGCACAGGTTCTTGTATCAGGCGGTAGAGGTGTTGGATCTGCAGAGAACTTCAAGCTTCTTGAGGATCTTGCAGAGGCACTCGGTGGAACAGTTTCCTGCTCACGTGCAGTTGTAGATGCAGGCTGGAAGCCTAAGGATCTTCAGGTTGGACAGACAGGTAAGACCGTTAGACCTAAGATCTACTTTGCTATCGGTATCTCAGGTGCTATCCAGCACGTTGCAGGTATGGAAGAGTCTGATCTCATCGTTGCTATCAACAAGGACGAGGATGCTCCTATCTTCTCAGTTGCTGACTACGGTGTAGTAGGCGACCTTAACAAGATCGTTCCGAAGCTTACAGAGGCTATCAAGGCTGACAAGGCTGCTAAGGCCGGCTGATAAAGCGTAAGAAAATGCTTTAATACAAGAAAGTCCCGGAGATCATCTCCGGGACTTTTTTTATCGTCTTATTGCGCAGCCTCCAGGGCTTTTATCACGCGCTCGTAGTTGGATGTCACTGATGGCATCAACGGTGCCGCACCACCGGTATCGGATGCGTTTCTGAGTTCTTCCACCAGTGGGAATACTGAATCGTACAGATCGGTAAGTCCCAGGTTTGCGGAAACTCCCTTTAATGTATGAGCAGCTTCAAAAGCTGCTTTTGCATCGGCAGATTCCAGTGCTTCAACTATTTTGCTGTAGCTCTTGTCACCGGGAAACTTGCAAAGGACTCTTTCGTACAGAGATGTGTCATTAAGACATCTTTTTAATCCGCCGTCGTAATCGATGCCGGCATCTACCAGTACCATTTTATCCATTCTTCTAACCCCCTCAAAAAATCGAATACATGATCTATCTGAAATCCGTTGCTTCAGTTTCCTCAGCCACGGACTCATCCTAGTCAGATTATATGGCAACGGGGCGTGAAAGTAAACTTCACGTGTTGCAAACAGGACAAAAGTCAAATATGGGAAGATAAGCTGTTTTATGATAAAATTGAAAGACAGTGGGGAGAGGCGTGATAGTCGCTCAGATATATGATCTCTACGAACTGAGGTATATTTATGAATCTGGAAGATCTGCCTTTAAAAGAATGCCTTGACCGGACGAGAGGATTGTTGGAGTTACCCGGACTTAACAGGATCGTCTGTCTTTTGTCATCCGACTATATGAAGGATGCGGATGAGGAAAAAACAGCATGGTTGGAAGAATCCGATCTTGCAGTGTTTTATGCCGGGGGCCAGAATGACATGGCCGGGATAAGTTCAGATACGGAAAATCATATGAAAGCCGAGGACTACCTCAGGCTCTTCATCAAATATCTTTCGGGGACCGGAAAAGGTGTGATGTTCATCACCGATAGCGAAGAGAGGGAACAGGAGATCAGAAGTTCCTTTTTCGTAACTGATGAACAACCTCAGAAAACCGATCATTCAGAGTCGGAAGTCAATTCTTATATTCTTAATGACGCCCTTGATATCGATGATATGTACAATGCCGTAAATGAGGCGGAAGCCGCCGCAGTCTTTGTATTTTTGCCCTGGGACAGACAGGCTGAGCTGTACGAGAGAGGCAAGAGTATAATAAATACTTCATTATGGGTGGCTGTTGAAGATTAAATTGTGAAAAGTTTATAAAATCTAACAGAGCCGCTATGGATTATTTTGTGAAAATCGGTTAAAATGGCATTTGGATTGTTGCTAAACTATTAAGAAGCATTAAGAACTATTGTCAATTTTGTATAAGGAGATAATGGGGTTATGATTTCAAATCAGATTCTTCAGAATACCATTGACGGGATAACGTCAATCTCTCATACCGAGCTGTGCGTGGCAGACACGGACGGAAAAGCTGTTGTTGCAACTTTTTCGGAGAACCGTGATTTTTCGGATGCGGTAAGGGAGTTCGTTAAGTCCCCCGCTGACGGACAGGAAGTTCAGAATTGTCATTTCTTTAAGATCTTCGATGAGCAGAGACTTGAATATATCCTCATTGCTTCGGGCGGAAGTGATAACTCATATCTTGTGGGCAAGATGGCAGCATTTCAGCTGCAGGGTCTGCTTGTAGCATATAAGGAGAGATTCGATAAGGATAACTTCATCAAGAATCTCCTTCTGGATAATCTGCTTCTTGTTGATATTTACAGCAGAGCGAAGAAACTTCATCTTCAGATCAACATGAGAAGAGTGGTGCTTATCGCCGAGACGGGAAGAGACAAAGAGATCAATGCCGTTGAGCTCGTTAAGGATTGTCTCGGACTTACAGGTTCCAAGGAGATCGTAACAGCTGTTGATGAGAACAGCGTGATCATCGTTGAAGAACTCGGCGATGATGAGACAGAGGCAGATGTTGCCAAGACTGCCAAGAATATCTCGGCATATCTTGAGAAAGAGGGCGTGAAGAATGTCCGTATCGCTTACGGTAATTCCGTAGAAGAGATAAAGGATGTCAGCCGTTCCTATAAAGAAGCAAAGGTGGCTCTTGATGTGGGCAGGATCTTCTTTGAGGAGAAGAAGATAATTTCCTACGATGAACTGGGGATCGGTCGTCTCATTTACCAGCTTCCCATGCCTTTGTGCCAGATGTTCATCGAAGAGATCTTCGGAGACAGGAACCCTGAGGATTTCGATGAGGAGACACTTACAACGATCAACAAGTTCTTTGAGAACAGCCTGAATGTTTCAGAGACATCACGTCAGCTGTTCATACACAGAAATACTCTTGTTTACAGACTTGATAAACTCCAGAAGAGTACCAATCTTGATCTCAGGGTATTTGAGGATGCCATTACATTCAAGATCGCTCTCATGGTAGTCAAGTACATGAAGTATATGGAATCGAAGGACTTCTGATCAACACAGGGAGGACAACTTGAAAAAGAGAGAACTTGAAGACTCTGAAGAGCTCAGAGCTGCAGTGGCCGATCTGAGAGAGAAGGCGGCTGCAGACAAAGAAGCTGCAATATTAGAGGCTGCAAATAATGAAGCTGCCGGATCAGAGGCAGAAAATACAGGATCCTTAACCGAAGAGGAGCAGACAGAAGCTTCAGATTACAGTGATGCAGCTTCCGATGCTGAACAGTACCCGGATGAAGAAGGGTATGAAGCTGAAAGCGAAGAATATGATTCATCCGAAGAGTATGACGGTATATTCGATGAAGATGACGTTGAGGTACAGTTAAAGCCCAGCGAGATGTTTCAGAAGACTCTTCGTGATACCGTTCCCATGGATGAAACCATGGTAGCCCTGGCGGAAGCTCAGGAGAGAAAGAAGAAAAAGAAAGAAAAGAACAAGCGTGAAAGAGCAGTTCTGAAGGAAGACAAAGACACTTCCGATCAACAGAGCGCTTTTTCTGATGCTGAAAAGAGTCAGAAGAGCAAGGGCCTTCTCGGCAAAAAGAGGAAGAGATTAAATTCCGGCAAAGACAATATCATCGTCCTGGATAATGTGACAAAGTATTATGAGCACAAACCGTCGCCGGCACTCAATAAGGTAAATATTACCATCAAGAAAGGTGAGTTTGTATTCATAGTCGGAGAGAGCGGATCGGGTAAATCGACTCTTATCAGACTTCTGCTTCGTGAGACACTTCCTACGGAAGGATCCATCACAGTGGGCGATTTCAAGCTGGACAGACTCCGCAGAAGCAGAGTCCCAAAGCTCCGCAGGACAATGGGTGTAGTATTCCAGGATTTCAGACTGTTAAAAGACAGGAATGTATATGATAATGTTGCTTTTGCCCAGAGGATAGTGGAGGCATCTCCGAGACAGATGCGTAAGAACGTTCCTGCCATCCTTGGGAAGGTTGGCCTTGCCGGAAAATACAGAGCAAGGACAGATGAGCTTTCCGGAGGTGAGCAGCAAAGAGTTGCTTTAGCACGTGCGCTTGTTAATAAGCCTCAGATACTTCTTGCAGATGAGCCTACGGGTAATCTTGATCCCAAGAATACCATCGAGATCATGAATCTGCTGGAACAGGTTAATAAGGAGGGGACTACCGTTCTTGTAGTTACCCATAATGACAAGATCGTTAATAACATGAACCATCGCGTTATCACCATCAAGAAGGGCGTCGTGATAAGCGATATCGAAGAGGGTAATTACGATAATGAAGATTAGGACGTTTTTATATCTGCTCAAACAGGGTGTTGCGAGCACGTTCAGAAATAAGTGGTTTACGCTTGCATCAGTTGCGACCATAGCAGCATGTCTTTTCCTGTTTGGTATAGGATTTACTGTTTTCTATAATCTGCAGCATATGGTAAGAAGTGCGGAAGAAGGCGTATCCGTTACCGTATTCTTCAATGAAGACATAAGTGATGAGAGGATAGCGGAGATAGGAAATCTCATTGTTGCTCATCCGGCTGTAAGCAAAGCGGAATTTGTATCTGCCGATCAGGCATGGGAGAGTTTCAAGACTTCATATCTCGGGGAATACTCGGACGGTTTTACCGAGAACCCTTTGGCAAATTCCGAGAACTATGAGATCTATTTAAAGGATGTTTCACAGCAGGCTGATCTGGTCAATTACCTTAAAGGTATCGACGGAGTACGACGTGTTAACTGTTCGGAGATCACGGCGAACATGCTCAGCAGTTTCAACAGCCTCCTTACCTATGTATCGGTGGGAATAATCGCCATACTGCTTCTGGTATCGATCTTCCTTATTTCAAATACGGTTATGATCGGTATCTCCATCAGAAGTGAAGAAATAGCCATCATGAAATATATCGGTGCGACGGATTTCTTTGTAAGATCCCCCTTCGTTATTGAGGGTATTGTGATAGGTGCCGTGGGTGCCATCATTCCGTCGGCGATAATATATGTTCTGTATGATAAGGTGATCCTTTATGTTCAGAACAGATTTACGGTTCTTAAAGAAGTGCTGAAGTTTGTACCGGTTGATGAGGTATTTACTTATCTCTTCCCTGTCTGCCTGGCGGTGGGTATAGGTATCGGTTTCTTCGGAAGCTTTTTTACAGTCAGAAGACGACTCAGAGTCTGACGGAATTAAGAGGCGGGGATATTGCTTTTGAAGACGAAGGTATTACGAACAGTATTATATATATGGGTATTTGGGTTCCTTGTTTTTTTCATGGGCACATCTTCGTTTGCGGATAATGACGATGATGATGACAAGGGGGACAAGAGGACTGTAGCCGAGTTGCAGGCCAGCATCGATGAGAAGGAAGATCAGTTAAGCGATCTTGAAGCTCAGAAAAAAGCACTGGCAGCAGGCCGCTCCAATATCCAGGCGATAGTCAATAATCTTCGATCCGAGAAAAAGGAAATGACAGATTATGTTACCGAGTTGGATGCAGAGGTGACGGAGCTTCAGGGAAAGATCGACGATCTGAACGCACAGGTTGAAGAAAAGGAAGCAGAGATCGCTCAGAAAGAGATAGAACTTGAAGAAGCTCAGGCTGTGGCGGATGCCCAGTATGATGCTATGAAGGAAAGGATCCGCTTCATGTATGAGAGCGGAGAGAGCATGTATATCGAGCTGCTCCTCAATGCCGATTCCTTCGGAGATCTGTTAAATAAAACCGAATATATCGAAGAGCTCAACCGATACGACAGAAACATGCTGGATGAGTACAGGCTTGTTATTCAGAATGTTGAGCTGTGTCGAAATGTTCTTGATGAAGAAAAGGAAGTTCTTGAGGAAACCAGAGCGGCTGCCGAGGAAGAGCAGGAAAATATCAATGTTCTGATCGGAGAGAAGAAGGCTCAGATAGATCAGTATTCATCGGATATAGCGGCCAATGAGGATGCGATAGCCGAATATGATGCCGAGATAGAGGATCAGAATGCTGTCATCGCAGCTTTGGAGGCGCAGGTTGCGGCCGATAAGGCGGCTTTGGATGAGGCGACAAAGATACATTTCAACGGTGGAGCTTTTGCATGGCCCGCACCTTCTTATACGAGGATTTCCGATCCCTTCGGATGGAGAATGCATCCTACGCTCAAGGTTCAGAAATTCCACAACGGAGTAGACCTGGCGGCACCGGGAGGATCGCCGATACTTGCGGCATATGACGGCAAAGTCGTGGCCGCGGCATACTCATCGAGTATGGGAAATTATATAATGATAGACCATGGAGACGGTCTTTACACCATCTATATGCATGCATCTGCTTTGTATGTTTCAAAAGGACAGACAGTAAGCAAAGCGCAGAAGATCGCAGCAGTAGGATCTACCGGAAGATCTACGGGAAATCATCTTCACTTTGGTGTGAGACTGAACGGTAATTATGTTGATCCCATGGGATATCTGTAGAGAATCGAGGCAATAAAGTTGAATAACGAAAAAAAGTCCGGCAGCGGGTTCTGGACAGGATTTTTAACAGCCTGCATTATTTTTCTTTTCATTGGATGTATTGTATTAAGTATCAGGATCTTCTTCAATACAACTGGCGGACCCGGATTATCCGGTAAAGAATCAAAGCAGGTTACCGAAAATGCAGACAGCGGATCGGTACTTTCGGATCCGGCTGTAGTTAATAAGATCGGTGAGCTTGAATACATAATCGATAAAGAATATATCGACAGTGTAAGCAATGATCAGTTAAGCGAAGGGATCTACAGAGGTATAATGGATTCCCTCGGCGATCCCTATGCACAGTATTATAATGCCGAAGAATGGGTAAAGATGCAGGAAGAGACCCAGGGTATCTATTACGGCATAGGTGCATATCTTCTCAAGGATCAGGATTATCTCTATCCCAGGATCACGGGAGTCATCAAGAATACGCCGGCAGAAGAGGCCGGCCTCAAGAAAGATGATATCATCATCGAAGTTGAAGGTGAGGATGTTTACGATCAGAATCTGGATGATGTCGTTGACAGGATAAGAGGAGAAGAAGGTACATCCGTACATTTGACTATCATGCGAGGAGAGGCCGGAAACCGCGAGGAGATGGAATTCGACGTTGCCCGCAGGAAGGTTGAGACACCTACCGTAGCCTACGAGATGAAGGCAAATGATATCGGATATATCCAGATAGCTCAGTTTGATACAGTAACGGTCGGACAGTTTTCCGAGGCTCTTGAGGAGGTTAAGAAGGAAGGCGCAAAAGGACTTATCATCGATCTCAGAGATAATCCGGGCGGATCATTAAAAGCTGTTGTGGATATAGCAGGCATGATACTTCCAAAGGGTAAGGTGGTCTATACCGAAGACAAGTACGGACGGCAGGAAGTATATGAAAGTGACGGAAAGCATGAGCTGGATATACCGCTTGCAGTTCTTGTAAACGGCAACAGTGCCAGCGCATCGGAGATCCTTTCAGGTGCCATCAAGGATTACGAAAAAGGAACGATCATCGGAACCACGACCTACGGTAAGGGAATCGTCCAGCAGATATTCAGACTGTCGGGAGATGAAGCGGTTAAGCTTACGGTAAGTCATTATTATACTCCCAAGGGAAATGATATCCATAAGGTTGGAGTTAAGCCTGATATCGAGGTAGAGTTCGATCGTGACGCTTATCTTGAGAACGAATATGACAATCAGCTTGAAAAGGCTATGGAAGTGGTGAGCGATGAGCTTGGTGTAGAATATGAATCCGTAAGCACCAACGAAGCTAAGGCAACAGAGGATGCTGCTCCGACGGAAGCGCCTACAGATGCTCCCACCGAAGCACCGGAACACTGATGATTTTTCAGGATAAAACAATTAAGAATAAATACGCCTGTCCTTGCTATAAGAACAGGCGTATTTTTGGGGAGGACAAATGACTTTATTACTGTTTGCACTACTTGGAGTATGTTTGTTTTGGGGAGCGAAGATCAGCAAAAGGAAGGAATGGAATGAAGATGTCCTTTCCTTTGCGCAGACGAAATCTTTTCTGGGTTTTTGCGCCCTGATCATAATACTGCATCACTGTTCACAGAGAACCTGTGCTCCGTGGCTGCCGGAATTTCGTATCGTCCACGGACTTGATGATTTTGTTTTCTGGGGATACTTATGTGTTGCTGTATTCTTCTTCTGTTCCGGATACGGAATGTATACCAGCTTCCATAAGAAAGAGGGATTCTTTAAAGGATACTATAAAAGGATACTTAAGATCCTTATTCCCACTATTGTCGTGTGGATCACTTTCTTCATGGTGGAGAAAGGCAAGGGGATGAGGATCCCGAAGCCTGTATGGTATAACACTTTTGATTACATCTGGTACATACCTGCCATGATCTATATGTACCTGATCTTTTATTTTTCTTTTCGTTTTATCAAAAAAGAAACGTTAAGTGTTGTTGCCGTATTCATCGGTACCTGTATTTATTTTGTTTTATGTATGTTCTTTAGTCCGGGAACCTGGTGGTACAATACTCCGCACCTGTTTATTGTTGGTATCATCACCGCAAGACATAAAGAAAAGATCGGCTCGTTTTTTAAGAAGGGATATCCTTTCTGGATAGCACTTTCACTTATCATTACTTTTGTCGGATTTGCTATATCAAATTATTATTATCCCTTTGCTGTGATCTTCGGATGGGGCATGGATGATAAGTCGCATTTCATTGCAGAGTTAACAGGCCAGGTGATATCTGCGTTAACGTTTGTGATATTTGTAATGCTGATCGGCTTGAAGATAAAGATTGGCAATAAGGTACTGGCATTTCTTGGAGGATTTACACTTGAGCTCTATCTGGTTCATCCTCTGTTTGTTCAGCTCTTTAGTTATGCTTTCATGCAGGATTCGGTAAAACCCTTATATCATATAAAGAACCCGTTCCTGTATTCTGCGGCTGTAGCGGTGGTCGCGATCCCGCTTGCTTTCGGACTCCATAAGCTGGTGACCCTGATAACAGGATCAAAAAAGAACTCCTGATGATGTGACCTTTATATTCAGAACAGATCGAGTGTATTATCCAGATAGATCATTTCTCTGACATTTAACTGATATTCGGGCTTTGTCATATAGTAGAGTATGAATTCAAGAAGCAGTGCACTGCCGAGGCTTCGGCCTTCTATCTTGAAGTTGCAAAAACCCATTGGAAGATAAGTATCTTTAATATCATTCAGACTGATAAAAGAAGGATTCTTCATTGCCTTGGAGAAGCGGTAGCCTTCGCCGCGGTCCGGTGCCTGACATATATGATCCGGACAGTCTTCTCCCAGAGCTTTTCTGCTGACATTCTCATAGCAGGCTTTTCTCCCAGTGCAGCCAGTATAACAACATTCATTACACAGAAATTCCGTCTTTTCTTTTTTTTCACGACTCAATGAATTCAGTCTGTCAAAAGACTTGTTTAATCGGAAGTCGGGAACGACATAGGCAAATTCATCACGACTCAGTTCTTTTTCCAGATCATCGAATTCGGTAAGGACCTTCGTAGTAGAAGATACAAGATAAAGAGAAGGATAGTATGTCCTTATATGATCAAGCAGCAGATCGGAATGCAGGATCACTCCGTTAGTATTGGCGGGAGCATCGGAAAGATGTCTGCAAAGCTTGTTGCACTTTGCATCGTTAAGATGTTCTTTCTTAAGAAGCGAATTACTGAAGGTGAGTCTGGATGAGATGCCATGCTCTGCCATGAGGCCGAGTACCTGCACCGGATCATCATCACCATATCCGACTCTTCCGCCACCCCACAGACAGTCGGCAGGAGCACCGTAGACGGAACCTATCCTGCACCATTCGTAAAAGAACCCGGGGTGCTCTCTGTAAACCGGGAGAAATACTTTATAGAATTCATAGAATTCAAATAATCCCGGAAGATGATAATATGCTGTTGTCTTACCGTTTGTTTTAGTTTCGATCATGGATTAATATAGCGAAGTAAAGTACAGTTTTGTTAACAAAGTCATTATATCAAAATAAAAATAATCATCTGTAACCTTTTCGCCATGTGGATTGTATTATTGTTGTAAGGACTTACAAAGAAGTTTTAAGGAGTCACTCATGAGGTTAGACAC
Source organism: Lachnospiraceae bacterium XPB1003 (assembly GCA_900102065.1). Classification (GTDB taxonomy): domain Bacteria; phylum Bacillota; class Clostridia; order Lachnospirales; family Lachnospiraceae; genus NK4A136. Next base: position 30,457 of record FMVK01000014.1, read on the forward strand.
AGGAGTGGTTATGGAAAGGTATAAGGACAACATCTTTGCCATCGCATTCAATATCACAAAAAACAGTGCGGATGCAGATGATGTGGTTCAGGATACGTTTATAGAATACCATACCGCGAAAAAAGAATTTGATAGTGAAGAGCATATCAGGGCGTGGCTTGTAAGGGTTGCGATCAATAAAGCAAAGAATATCACCATGTCATTCTTCAGGAGAGTCAGCGTTCCTTATGAAGAATACGTGGAAAGCCTGACATTTGAAACACCGGAAGCGGAGCACCTGTTCGAAGAGGTCATGAAGCTTCCCGAGAAGTATCGAATAGTCATACACCTATTTTATCACGAGGATTACAACATACGCGAGATCGCCGGGATAATGCACCTATCGGAAGCAAATGTTAAGGTTCGGCTGACTAGAGGCCGGAAGCTGCTTAAAAGTGTAATGAAGGAGGGATGGACAGATGACAGATAAGGAAAGATATAAACAGGCATTTGGCGTGCTTCATGCCTCCGATGATATTGATCTGGAGGCAAAAATGAAAGAGAACAGAAAAAGAATGATACCCGGAAAGAAACTTGTAGCATGTGCTGCAGTAGCGGTTATGACAATGGGACTCGGAATTACGGCTGCTGCATCGTCAGGACTGTTTTTTACCAAATCTAACGGAACTGTAAGTGATGAAGTTGAATATAAGGATCTTTCTAAGCTGGAACAGGAAGTGGGATTCGATGTCAGATCTGTAGAAAGCTTTTCAAACGGATATAAATTCAATGCGGCAGGCAAATCAGCTTCAGAGATTTATAGCGAGGACGGAGATGTTGTCGGAACTTACGATGAACTCAATCTGGTTTATGAAAATGCAGAGGGTAAGGAGGTTTATCTGAATGCTTTCCCTACAGATAAAGAATTGGCCGGTGACGAAGAGACAGTCCACGGTGATGAGACAGATATCAACGGCATCAAAGTGGCATATGACGAGACTGCGATAAAGGTATCTTCTGATGGATCTGCTGACGGCGAGACTTATGTGGAAGTTGTTGAGACTGAGGATGGTAAGCTCGTAACCACTCAGGCGGGCGGTGATGAGAATGTGAAGATCAATGAGATGTCTGATATATGCTGGATTCAGGACGGTATCAGATACCAGCTTACTTCTGTTGATGGTGTTATGTCTTTTGAAGAGATGCAGGAGATGGCTAAGGAGATCATTGAGGCTAAATGAGATAAAGCTACGGAACCCTGAAACAAAATGATCTGAAGATATCCGATTATAGTTTGAGGTACCCCGGCGGAGGATTTTATCTGCCGGGGTATTTTTTTGTATATCAAAAAGTACATGCATAAAGCCCGTTGCTTCTGTTGACAAGAGGAAAATGATAACAATATAATACGATTTCGTGGGAAGTGATTTAATACGGCATTGCTGTTTTATTTGAGGAATAATGATGTCAAAAAAAGGAAACAGATCAATATCGCTCAGAAGTATCAATGCAAGCCTTATCATCGTCGTGGTCATCATGTCGGGGATGGTAATGTATGCGGATTTTCATCTGGCTTCATCATTTGAGCGCCTGACAGAAGCGGAAAAGCAGCACTATGCTATGGGGAAGGCTGCTCGCGAACTGATGGATGCTTCGGATTATCTGACTGAAAATGTTCAGAGATTTACGGTAAGCGGTGACAGGAAATTCATGGACCTGTATTTTACGGAAGCGTTCGAGACCAACAGGCGTGAAGAAGCACTTGAAAAAATGGACAATGGTAAGAATACCGAAGAAGCTTTCAAAAAACTTCAGGAAGCGATGGACAATTCCGTTTCGCTGATGGATCAGGAGTATTATGCAATGCGCCTGGTTGTGGATGCAAAGGGATATACCGATCACAATGAGGTTTTGGATGAGGTTATTCTCAGCCCGGAAGATGCTGCGCTAGGTCCCGAAGAAAAGATAAAACGTGCAACCGAGATCGTATTGAGTGATGATTATTATGAGCAGAAATCTGCCATCCGAAGAGATATGCAGGAAAGCACAGACAGGATCGATGAACTCATGGATGAGATCGAGAAAGAGGAAAAGGATGCGCTGAATCGCCGGGTAACAATGGTATATATTGTTCTGGCAATCCAGTTAATATCAATACAGATTATACTCGGAATGATCTCACATCTCGGAATAAAGCCTGTTCTTACTGCGGTAGAAAAGATAAAGTCGGATGATCCCATTCCGGAATCGGGAGCCAGTGAGTTCGTATATCTTGCCAAGGCTTATAATAAGATGTACCAGAAATTTAAGAACAGTCTCGAGAAATTAAATTTCAAGGCTTCACATGATGTGCTTACAGGAGCATACAACCGCGTCGGTTATGATTTCATGCTCTCTAACGTGGATCTTAAAACAACGTATCTGATGATGCTTGACGTGGATAACTTCAAATCCATCAATGATACATACGGACATGAAGTTGGTGACAAGGCTCTGATAAAAATCGTCAAGGTATTAAAGGGTGTATTCCGTGATGATGATTGTATATGCCGTATCGGAGGAGATGAGTTCGTAGTGTTTATGGTCCATTCCGCCGGAATGCAAAGGAGCCTGATCGAATCCAAGATCGAACAGATCAACAGGGAACTGGAGAATACGGATGACGGTCTGCCGCCTATCTCCATCAGCGTGGGTATAGTAAACGGCAAGGATGTTACGGACACGGATAGTCTGTTTGAAAAAACGGATGAAGCCATGTATAAGTCCAAGAAAAAAGGAAAGCATACATATACTTTTTATCAGGAATGATCTTAAAGCGCCTGTCTCATATTGAGACGGGCGCTTTTTAAGTGGGAAAATAAAAAACTGTTGACATATTCCACAAGTGGAATTATATTCAAAGTATAATCCACAAGTGGAATATAAAAAGAAAGGGAAAGAACCGATGTTAAAACATGGAATTTTGGGATTGTTGAATTACGGAGATATGACAGGATACGAGATCAAGACGGTCTTCAGTGATTCGCTGAATCATTTCTGGCATGCACAGACCAGCCAGATATACAGAGAACTTCAGGCACTTGAAAAGAACGGCTGGGTAACGTCTACAAAAGTGGAGCAGGCCGGAAGACCAGATAAAAATGTTCTTTCCATAACACAGGCAGGTCGTGATGAACTTAAAGCGTGGCTGAGTGATGGCGTTGATACTAATCCGGTAAGGAGTGGAATGCTCATGAAGACATTTTTCAGAGGCGAGTTCGGAATAGATGAGAATATAGAGTTCTTCAAGAACCTGCCCAAAATGGAGTCGGTCTTTCCGAAAGGAAGCGAAGCGGCAGGTGCGGTGAGCAGCGAATATAAGGAGAAGCTGGTCGATCCCCTTAAAGCGCTGTACTGGAAGTTCACGATAGATTTCGGGATCATGTACGAGAAGATGGTAAAGGAATGGTGTGATAATTGTGTGCGCGAACTGGAGGCGCTAAAGAAATGAAAATACTTCTGATAAACGGAAGCCCCAAGGGTAAGATGAGCAATTCGCTCAGGCTTGCGAATGCATTTATAGACGGACTTAGTGCAGAGACAAAAGAAGTTACAGTTGAAGAGCTTGATCTGTCAGCTCTTAAGATCGCATCATGTAAGGGATGTTTTTCATGTTGGACTAAGACTCCGGGAGAGTGCTGCATCAAGGACGATATGCAGATGATCATAGAAAAACAGGTTGAAGCAGATATGATAGTGTGGAGTTTTCCGCTTTATTATTTCAATGTTCCCGGTCTGCTTAAAAATATGATAGACAGACAGCTTCCCATGAGCCTTCCTTTTATGAGCAAGGATGACAACGGATACGGCAGCGGCGGACATGATGCCAGATACGATATGAGCGGGACAAAACATGTTCTCATATCAACCTGCGGATTCTATTCATCCGAAGGAAATTATGACAGCGTAAAGCAGATGTTTGACCATTTCCTCGGACGCGGAAAATATGAGACCATATTCTGCGGACAGGGTGAGCTTTTCAGGATAAAGGAACTTTCAGCCAGAACGGATGAGTATCTTTCATATGTCAGGGATGCCGGATGTGAGTACGCACGTGGCGGAATATCCGAGGACACAAGAGACAGACTCAGTACGCTTTTATATCCCAGAGAGGTCTTCGAGGAGATGGCCGATGCAAGCTGGGGCATAAGCAGGGAGAGTGGCGAAAAGGAAGATGCTGATCTGATCTTTACCAGACAGATGGCGGCTCTTTATAACAAAGGCGCATATGACGGCAAAGACAGAGTGCTTCAGATGCATTATACAGACCTGGATAAGACTTATCAGATCTTACTTGGTAAGGACGGAAGCAAAGTTTATACGGATAAAAGCCTTACAGCTACAACGTGCATAGAAACACCGTTTGATGTATGGAAAAGTATTTCCCGAAATGAAATAAACGGAGCGGAAGCTCTCGGTAAGCATATGTATACCGTGACCGGTGATTTTTCCCTCATGATAAACTGGGATAAATTCTTTGGCAGCGGTGATCCGGGAAAGACTTCACAAAAGAAGAACGCTGACGGTGAAGAACTGAAGAAGCCGTTGATGACCACGATGTTGATCGCATGGATCACTTTCTGGTTTGCGATCCCCTTGGGCGGTAAAACAGGTGCTCTTATCACACTGGCTGTATGTGCCTTCATTCCGATCATTATGCGTAAGCATAAGATCGTCATATGGGACAGACTTTCCATCGCAGCTGTTTCGGTGTTGTCCCTTGTGGCAAGTTTTAATGAAAACAGTTGTCTCATCTCATGCCTGGGATACCTGGTTTTCGGTCTTATGTGGCTTTTCTCATGTGTCTTTAAAGAACCGTTGTGTTCCACATATGTGAAATACAACTACGGTGGGGATGCGGCTTATAAGAATCCGCTGTTTATGAAGACAAATTATATCCTTGCTGCATGCTGGGGAGTTTTGTATGTCCTGACAACAATATGGACATGGTTCCTTCGCAGCTCCGGACTGGAGCTCTGGGTGCAGATCGTAAATTATATCGTCCCGGCACTCATGGGAATATTTACGGTTTGGTTTGAAAAATGGTACCCGGCTTATCTCGCAAGCGGAAAAGGAGCGAAGTGATCACTGATGCAGCTTAGCTGATTTAAAAAAATCATTTACAAAAACGAACAAATGTTCTATAATAAAACCTGCCGTGGGAAATAACTTTTAGATGCAAAGCGGACGTTTGAACATATGGATCGTGGCTGACAGTCCGGGTGATCGTGTTGGTTGATTCGGTAAAAATTGAGGAGTGCAGGTAATGATAAATGAATTGCTGGTAAACATAGAGAAAGTTCATACTACTGATATGGGCGCCAACAGGATCAGGAGAAATCTCGGATTGGTTGATTCGGATGTTGTTATGTGGTGTAAGTCTAAGATCCTGGATGAAGGTGCCGATATCACGAGGCAAGGGAAGAATTGGTATGTAAGGATCGACGGCTGTGTTATCACCGTGAATGCAAGCAGTTATACTATCATTACAGCACATAAAGAAAAAAGGGCATGAGAGATGGAGAGACCGGAGTTTGATACTATCAGGGATTTTGAGGAGTTCAGCAAGTATTACTGGTACAGAGATGAACTGATAAAGATCTGTAAGGCGCATGGCCTTAAGTCTGACGGCGGCAAGATAGAACTGAATAAAGTGATTGAAGCATATTTCTCCGGAGAGAAGATATTGCCGGAAAAGAAAAGAGCGGTCAAAAAACGAAGCGTAACAGTTACTGAGATCACCCCGGATACAGGATTGATAGAATGCGGTTTTACATTCGGTAACAGATTCAGGGAGTTTTTCAGGCAGCAGACCGGAGAACAGAACTTTAAGTTTAATGTTGATATGGTTGCTACAGTTAAGGCTGTTAAGGAAAGCGGAGACGAAGAATTTACACTTGGAGATCTGTTGGATATATACTATGGTAAGAGAACATATGCTACATACGATAAGTCTGCTCTTCAATGGAACCGGTTCCTAAAAGACTTTTGCGGGGATGAGGCAACGAAGATATTCGATGAACGGCTGAAGGCGGCTGCCGCGTTATGGAAGATCGTCAGAGAGTCGGACATGAAGAAAGAGTATTCGCATGAATTGTTTGAGAAATACAAAAACACGATAGGGTAAGATTTGATAAATAGATGTAAGATATGAAATCGGAGAAAAATTGAAGATGGGATTAAAACGGCTGACTGAACATATATGGTATATGCCCTATGAAACGGAGCGGGATCGTCCGAATCTCGGATATGTGAAGGGAAACAATTGGAGCCTGGCGATCGACGCCGGTCATTCCGCAGCGCATACTAAAGAATTCTATGCACTGTTGGAAAAGGAAAACCTGCCGCTTCCGACTTTAACTGTGCTCACCCACTGGCATTGGGATCATACTTTCGGAATGCATGCCGTAAACGGACTCTGCCTTGCCAATGAGAAAACAAATAAGTATCTTTGTGAATGGAAAGAAAAGATAGAAAAGAACGGACCGGGAGAGTTCTTTTCTATCAATGAAAGTATAAGAAGGGAATACGACGGGAACAGAGAAGTGATAGTAAAACCTGCAGATATGATCTATGCAGGAGAGATCACTCTTGATCTCGGGGGATGTGCTGTCAGAGTCATTCAGACAGAAGCACCGCATACAGATGATTCGACTCTTATTTATGTAGATAACGATAGGACATTATTTCTGGGTGATTCCACCTGCGACGATTTTTTCAGAGGTGAAAAAAGAGCTGACCTTTGTGAGAAGCTGGCCGATACCATTAAGAATGCCGATCCGGAAATATGTGTAGAGGGGCATTGGGTTCCTCTAGATGTGCAGGACACATTGAACGATCTCCTGAACGGGTGTTATGCTTAAAAACAATACGTGAACAAATGTTCTAAAAATCTATAGACACAGGTCTTATAGAATGGTACACTACAAAAGGTGTACCGTTCTTGTTTTATGGAGATTCTTAAAAGAAAATGAATTTCGAATTACATTCAGATTACAAACCCACAGGCGATCAGCCGCAGGCTATAGATAAACTTGTAGAAGGTTTCAAAGCAGGCAATCAGTTTGAAACTCTGCTTGGTGTTACCGGTTCCGGTAAGACTTTTACGATGGCAAATATCATCGCAAAGCTCAACAAGCCTACACTTGTTATCGCTCACAATAAGACTCTGGCAGCTCAGCTCTACAGTGAGTTCAAGGATTTCTTTCCGAATAACGCTGTGGAATATTTTGTATCCTACTATGATTATTATCAGCCGGAGGCTTATGTTCCTTCCACGGATACCTATATAGAGAAGGATTCTGCCATAAATGATGAGATAGATAAGCTCAGACTTTCCGCAACAGCATCTCTCACAGAGAGGAAAGATGTTATCGTGGTATCCAGCGTCTCATGCATCTATGGTCTGGGAAGTCCCGAGGAATATGAAGGCATGGTAGTTAATCTCCGTCCGGGTATGAGGAAAGACAGAGATGAAGTAATGCGTGAGCTGGTCGGTATCAGATATGAGAGGAATGATCTGGATCTTAACCGTGCCTGCTTCAGAGTCCACGGTGATGTGCTGGAGATCAATCCGGCTGAAGGCGGAGATAAGATATTAAGAGTTGAATTTTTCGGCGATGAGATAGACCGCATCACTCAGATCGATGCCATCAGCAGAAAAGCCATATGTACGCTGGAACATATAAGTATCTTCCCCGCATCCCACTATGTAGTCTCAATGGATAAGATGGAAGATGCCTGCAAGGCCATAGAGGCGGAAGCAAGGGAGCGTGTGGAATTCTTCAGGAAGAATGACAAGCTCATAGAAGCCCAGAGGATATTCGAGAGAACAAGCTTCGATGTGGAGATGCTCAGAGAGACCGGCGTATGCTCCGGAATCGAGAATTATACAAGACACTTAAACGGATTGAAGCCGGGAGAGCCGCCTTATTGTCTGTTTGATTTCTTTAAGGATGACTTCCTGATCATCGTGGATGAATCGCATATGACAATACCGCAGATAGGCGGAATGTATGCGGGAGACAGGTCGCGAAAGAGCACCCTTGTGGATTACGGATTCAGGCTTCCTTCGGCACTGGATAACAGGCCGCTCAATTTCAAGGAATTCGAATCACGGATAGACCAGATGTTATTCGTATCGGCGACACCGGCTAAGTACGAAGAAGAACATGAGCTTCTCAGGGCCGAGCAGATCATAAGACCTACAGGCTTGCTTGATCCCGAGATCGATGTTCGTCCTGTGGAGGGACAGATCGATGATCTGCTTGGGGAGATCAGGAAAGAGACTGCGAAAAAGCATAAGGTAATGATAACCACTCTTACAAAGAGAATGGCAGAAGATCTTTCGGACTATCTCCATGATGTGGGTGTGCGTGTAAAATACCTGCATTCGGATATAGATACCCTGGAGAGATCCCAGATAATAAGAGACCTTAGACTTGATGTATTTGATGTTCTTGTAGGTATCAATCTGTTAAGAGAGGGACTGGATATCCCGGAAGTGACACTGGTTGCTATCCTGGATGCCGACAAGGAAGGTTTCCTTCGTTCCGCAACATCCCTCATCCAGACTGTGGGAAGAGCGGCAAGAAATTCCGAAGGCCATGTCATCATGTATGCCGATACCATCACGGATTCCATGAGGATCTGTATCGATGAGACCAACAGAAGACGTGCCATCCAGATGAAATACAATGAGGAGCATAATATCACTCCCACGACTATCAAGAAGGCGGTAAGGGATCTGATCGCGGTAAGCAAAGCGATAGAATCCACCAAGGCGACTCTTGAGAAAGATCCCGAATCCATGAGTGATGAAGAACTTGATAAGATGATCGCCAAGACGGAGAAGGAGATGCGCAGGGCTGCGGCAGATCTTAATTTTGAGAGCGCGGCGGAGCTCAGAGATCAGCTGTTGGAACTTAAATCATACAGAGAGAGATCCGGCGGATATAAAGAAAAATATGCATCGGGAAGAAAGCCCGGCAGCAGGAATAAGAGAAGCGAGAAACACAGCTAGAGTTTACGGAGTTTGAAATGGCAGAAAAGATAAAAGAATCTGAAGCGGTCAAAGCACTTAAGATGCTTCCGCCTTCACAGACTATAAGGATAACGGGAGCAAGAGAACACAATCTCAAAGATGTGGATCTGGTGATACCAAGAGATAAGTTTGTTGTATTCACAGGACTGTCCGGATCGGGCAAGTCTTCTCTTGCATTTGATACTATCTATGCGGAAGGTCAGAGACGATATATGGAATCGCTGTCTTCCTATGCAAGACAGTTCCTCGGACAGATGGAAAAACCTGCTGTCGACAAGATAGAAGGATTAAGTCCGGCCATAAGCATAGATCAGAAGTCTACCAATAAGAATCCCCGTTCTACAGTGGGAACCGTTACGGAGATATATGATTACTTACGACTCTTATATGCAAGAGCCGGTATCCCTCATTGTCCGCAGTGCGGAAAGCCTATCATGAAACAGACTGTCGATCAGATGGTGGATCAGATCATGGAGCTCCCGGAGGGCAGCAGAATACAGGTTCTCGCTCCTGTAGTCCGCGGTAAGAAGGGACGACATGAGAAAGTCCTGGAGCAGATGAGAAAGAGCGGCTATGTTCGTGCCGAGATCGACGGAAGTCTGTATGAACTCGAAGAGGATATCGCTCTCGATAAGAATATCAAGCATACCATCGAAGTGGTTGTGGACAGACTTGTTATCAAAGAGGGCATAGAGAAGCGCCTTGCTGATTCAATAGAAAATGTTATCGGCATTGCCGAAGGCCTGGTGGTGATCGAAGTAGTAGCCCGCGACGGAGAAGGGGAAAATAAGAGACTTAATTTCAGCCAGTCCTTTTCATGTCCTGATTGCGGGATAAGCGTAGATGAGATAGAACCCAGAACTTTCTCTTTCAATAATCCCTTTGGAGCCTGCCCCAACTGTGCGGGACTCGGTATCAGGATGGAATTCACGGAAGAGTCAATGATACCCGATCCTGAGAGATCCATTAATGAAGGCTGCATAGCTGTCATGGGATGGCAGTCGGCCAATCAGGAAGGAAGCTTTACCAATGCTTTACTGCAGGCACTGGTCAAGAAATTCAAATTCGATCTTGATACACCCTGGTGTGAGCTGCCGGATAAGATACGCACGTTACTTCTCTACGGAACGGACAAGGAAGTGGATGTCCACTATCAGGGACAGAGAGGATACGGTGTTTATCCCATCGCTTTTGAAGGCCTTATTAAAAACGTGGAAAGAAGATACAGGGAGACATATTCCGAGAACTCCAAAGCCGAGTATGAGAAATATATGTCCATCGAGCCCTGCAGCGTATGCCACGGACAGAGGTTAAAGCCGGAAGCTCTTGCTGTGACCATATCTGATAAGAATATTTTCGAGATGACTTCCATGCCCATAGGTGAACTGGGAAGATTTCTTGAAGCTATGAAGCTTACAAAGCAGCAGCATCTCATTGGTGATCAGGTCATAAAGGAGATCAGAGCGAGAGTAGGATTCCTTAACGAAGTGGGACTGGATTATCTTACTCTTTCAAGAGCCACAGCCACATTGTCGGGTGGAGAGGCACAGCGTATAAGGCTTGCCACACAGATAGGTTCGGGACTTGTGGGAGTGTGCTATATACTTGATGAGCCCAGCATAGGACTTCATCAGAGAGATAATGAAAAACTCTTAGGTGCTCTTAAAGGACTGAGAGATCTGGGAAATACTCTGATCGTGGTAGAGCATGATGAAGATACCATGCGTCAGGCGGACTTCCTTGTGGATGTGGGACCGGGAGCCGGAGAGCACGGCGGACGTATCGTTGCTGCAGGAACAGTGGATGATATCATCTCAAATAAGGAATCCATAACGGGACAATATCTCTCCGGAAGGAAGAAGATAGATGTACCTGTGACCAGAAGAGAGCCCAGAGGTAAGCTTACCATCAAAGGTGCAACCGAGCACAATCTCAAGAATATAGATGTTGATATTCCCATCGGGATATTTACCTGCGTGACCGGTGTATCCGGTTCGGGAAAATCTTCGCTTATAAATGAGATTTTATATAAGTCTTTGGCAAGGAACTTAAACAGAGCTTATGCGGTTCCCGGCAAGCATAAGAAGATAAGCGGAATGGAACAGCTCGACAAGGTAATAGCCATCGATCAGACCCCCATCGGAAGGACGCCAAGATCCAACCCCGCAACATATACCGGAGTCTTTGACATGATCAGGGATCTTTTTGCGGCTACTCCCGATGCAAAGGCCAAGGGATACAAGAAGGGACGCTTTTCATTTAATGTGAAGGGCGGAAGATGCGAAGCCTGCAGCGGTGACGGAATAGTTAAGATAGAGATGCACTTCCTTCCCGATGTATATGTTCCCTGCGAAGTCTGCAACGGAAAGCGCTACAACAGGGAAACACTGGATGTGCTTTATAAGGGAAAGAATATATTCGAAGTCCTTGATATGACAGTGGAGGAAGCACTGGAATTCTTCAAGTCTGTTCCTTCCATAAAAAATAAGATACAGACGCTCTATGATGTGGGACTCTCTTATATCAAGCTGGGACAGCCTTCAACCGAGCTTTCCGGCGGTGAGGCTCAGCGTATCAAGCTTGCAACGGAACTGTCCAAACGCAGTACCGGCAAGACTATCTATATCCTTGATGAGCCTACGACAGGTCTTCATTTTGAAGACGTCCGCAAGCTTATAGGTATACTGCAGAAGCTTACGGATAATGGAAATACTGTTGTTGTGATCGAGCACAATCTCGATGTCATCAAGACTGCGGATCATATAATAGATATGGGACCGGAAGGCGGCGACGGCGGCGGAACCGTTATTGCACAGGGAACACCGGAAGAAGTTGCAAAGATAAAGCAATCCTACACGGGACAGTTTTTGAAGAAGATATTAAAATAAGTTTAAAATTGACATTAAAAGGTCCCTGAGAGAAGCTGAAAAGTTGCGAAAATAGTTTAAATTAGATTTAAGAGTGATTTATTTAGATGGCAGAGAGTTATGAATTTCGCCCGATAGCACATATCCATACGGGATTTCCGGAAAAGTTCGGGATTCCGAGACAGAGCCTTTTAGTCCCCGATGCAAAAGGGAAGATCATATTCGAACCCGAATTCAGGCATCCGGATATATTAAGAGGGCTGGAAGGTTTTGATTATCTGTGGATAAGTTTTGTTTTTTCGGAGAATGTCAGAACAAAGTGGAATGCTACCGTCACACCGCCCAAACTGGGGGGCAGGGAGAGAAAAGGTGTTTTTGCCACCAGATCCCCCTTCAGACCCAATCCCCTGGGATTATCATGTGTGAAGCTTGAGGGCGTGACCTACGAAGAAAAATACGGTAATGTCATAAACGTATCGGGAGTGGATATGCTGGACGGAACCCCCATCCTGGATATCAAGCCTTATATCGCCTATGCCGATGCACATCCCGAAGCAAGAGCGGGATTCGTGGAAGATACGAGAGGCGAGATGGAGGTCGTGATCCCGAACGAACTGCAGGCGCTGATCCCGGAAGATGACAGGAGGACAGTGCATGATCTGTTAAAGCAGGATCCAAGGACAGCATTTATCCATGATGATGACAGGATCTGGGGAGTAACCTATAAAAATATGAATATACGATTTAAAGCCCGGGACGGAGTGATCACAGTCTGCGGAATTGAACCCATCCTTGCATAAGGATGGGTTATTGTTTTAATCGGGCCTGATTTATGATACAATTGTTACGGATGTTAGGCACTTGTCCTAACGTGATATATATTCGGGGATTACACTTTAGGGTAGATTGATATGCCAGCGTATCATTTACAGACGATATTACAATTAAATTTTCTTCCGTTGATGGTAATCATTTTTCTTTTCGTATTTCTTATCATCAACAATCGTTTTGAACATGAGCTTACAGTTAAGTTCTGGCCGATGCTGGTCATGCTCTTGGCTCTTGTTGTCTTCGACAATATCGATTATTTCGAATTTGACAGGAAAAATAAGGGATTATTTCATGTCTTTGCGGCATTCATGGGATACAACCTGAGGATATTTATCCTTTACAGGCTTGTTGTCATTGTAATGAGAGATATGCCCTTTAAGAAAAAGAAGATCTTTATGGCGCCTGCCATTATCAACCTGGGCATAACATTCACGGCTTTTTTTACAAAGCTTGTCTTCTGGTATGGGCCGGACGGCTCAATAATGAGAGGACCTTTGGCTTATACACCTCATTTTACGCTTCTTTTGTACATGCTCATCTGTGCATGGCTGTCGATCATTTTCATCAGACAGGGAAATTCCGAAGAAGCAACCATAGTTATAGTGGAGTCGATACTCGCCATACTGGGCACTTTTGTGGAGTTTAAGTTCGGCCTCAGAGGAATCCTGATAGGTGTCATCTCCATGAATATCACCTTCTATTATTTGTATATCCATTTAAGATACTTCCGTTATGATGTCCTCACCGGAGCATACAATCGTAACAGTTTCTTCGCAGATGCCCAGAAGTATGCCGACAACATAACATATATCTACAGTATCGACGTAAACAATCTTAAGAAAGTTAATGATACGCAAGGTCATCAGGCAGGTGATAAGATAATCAGAGGAACTGCGTTGGTGATCCGTTCCATACTCCCCGCCAACTGCTATCTGTACAGAGTGGGCGGAGATGAATTCTGTGTATTATGTACCGATATCTCCAGAGAGAATGTAGCTCTGTTCACCAACAGATTACGTCAGCAGCAGCAGGCATCCGAATTCTCATTCGCAATTGGTTTTCATGATTGGCATAAGGATTTCGAGACTACGTATGCAGAGGCTGATAAAGCCATGTATGCTGACAAGATACGTATGAAAGCGGGCAGGACAGATTAGAAAATGAATATCCATTAAGATCAATTACGGAAAAAGATCAATAGAATTCAGACAGAAATTCAAAAGGAAATTCCGGAGCGGTTCGACAATAATTCAAAAAGAAATTCAGATAGAAATTCAGATAGAAGTCCGATAATAATTCAAACAAAAATTCAGATAGAAGTTCACATATAAGTTATATTCCGGATTATATAGAAAGGAAATTGTGATATGGCAGAATTTGAAAGAATAGGAATCGCTATAGATGCGAGACCTGTTCTTAATTTTTCGATGCAGCAAAATTACATATCTCTGATCAAAAATGTGAGGCTGACCAATACGGGAGATACCGTTGTTGAGAACCTCACGTTTGTGATCAAAGCAGATCCTGCTTTCGCTTCCGATTACAGGGAACTGGTGGACAGGATCAATCCCAAAGAAAGCATAGATATCAACCCTGTAAAGCTGGATCTTTCGACAGAATATCTCTTTTCTCTGACCGAGAGGACGGAAGGGATACTTACGGCGGAGGTTTATGTACAAGAGACTTCGAATGAGGGGCTCACGGAAGAGAAATGTATCGGAAGGACCACCGTCTCGGTAGGCCTCCTTTCCCAGGGACAGTGGACCGGAGCAGGTATCATGCCGGAACTGTTAGCTTCATTTGTGATGCCGAATATCCCTCAGGTTGCGGAGATACTTAATGATGCTATCCGGTATCTGAGAAAATGGAATGCGGATCCTGCTTTTACGGCATATCAGACGGACAATCCGGATAACGTAAAAAAACAGATGGCTGCCATATTCGCTGCTATCTGCGACAGACAAATAAACTATATCGTTGCACCCGCAAGCTTTGAAGAAGCGGGACAGAGAATAAGGCTTTCTCATGAAGTCCTGGAAAAAAAGCAGGGAAACTGTATTGATATGACCCTGCTTTATTCGTCATGCCTTGAAGCTGCGGGATTGCGTCCTATCATAGTCTTGCTCAAAGGACATGCTTTTGTGGGATGCTGGCTGCAGGAGGACGGATTCGCGGATTGTGTGATCGATGACGTTTCCGCATTGGAGAAAAGGACTGCATCAGGTGCTGAGGAGATACTTATTGTGGAATGCACCTGCATGAATACCGGGAACGTGACGGATTTCGACAGTGCGGTGAAAATGGCACTCTCAAAGATTAAGGAAGAAGGAAGCTTTGAGATGCTGATCGATATCAAGAGAAGCCGCGCAAGCGGTATCAGACCTATGCCTGCGGACAAACAGATGCTGGAAGCTGCTATGAAGGAAGGTTTTGGCGGAGGCAGGGAGTACGGAAGAGATGATATAAAGGATGCTTCGGCAATGCCTTCTTCTCTGGACAGATCTTTGGCGCAGCGCGAAGGCGGTATTGATAATAACGATTCGGGAAGGAGTCTTACAAGGCAGCAGATATGGGAGAGGAAGCTTCTTGATTTCAGCCTGAGGAATGCACTCCTTAATTTCAGATCGACAGGATCGACGGTCCAGCTTTTGGTAACGGAACCGGGGACATTGGAAGACATGCTCTCCGACGGAAAAGATATATCTATATATGAACTTCCGGAGGAATTAAAGACAGGGCTTCGGGATGAGAAGATAGTTTTCCTTGAACAGGGTGAGAGCACATATGAGACACTTTCAAAAGAAGAACTGAGTCACGGGAGAGTCAGGACATTCCTGGATAAAGAAGATCTTATTTCATCATTAAAAAAACTGCAGCGTGCGGCAAAAGTAAGTCTTGAAGAAAACGGCGCCAATACACTTTTTCTTGCCATGGGTTTTCTTCGCTGGTATGAGACCGAGATCTCGGAGAAACCGAGGTTTGCACCGTTAGTTCTCGTACCTGTGGATCTGGTAAAGAGCGTACGCGGCGGCGGTTATATCCTCCGCACAAGGAATGAAGAAAGTCAGATCAACATCACACTGCTTGAGTATTTAAGACAGGATCATGGCGTGGCGATAAACGGTCTGGATCCGATCCCCGAAGATGAGCACGGTATCGATCTTCCTCTTGTATTGCAGACGATCCGCAAGGCTATCATGGAGAAAAAGAGATGGAATGTGGAGAATCTCACTTTCCTGGGACTGTTTTCTTTCGGTCAGTTTGTCATGTGGAATGATCTGCGCAACAGAAGCGAAGAACTGAAGATCAGTAAAGTCGTAAGCAGTCTCATGGAAGGCAGGATGAACTGGGAAGCAGGGGACTTCGATATTGATACGGAGACTCTGGATGAACTGCTTTTGCCTGAGGAGAATGCCATACCTTTGTCAGCCGACTCATCACAGCTGGCAGCAATAGCAGCGGCTGCAGGAGGTCAGAGCTTTGTGCTTCACGGCCCACCCGGAACAGGAAAGTCACAGACCATTACAAATATGATCGCCAATGCTCTCTATAACGGAAAGTCTGTGCTTTTTGTCGCAGAGAAAATGGCGGCTCTTTCCGTTGTTCAGAAGAGACTTGAAAAGATTGGATTAGGTCCCTTCTCACTGGAACTCCATTCCAATAAAGCCGGAAAGAATTCTGTCCTTGGTCAGCTTGAAAAGACTCTTGAAGTGGGAAGAAGGCAGGAACCTGAAGAATATAAGATACAGGCTTCCAGACTATTGGAAGCAAGGAAGGAACTGGACAGTGTCATATCCGAGATACATAAGAGGAGACATTTTGGCGGTTCTCTTTATGATGCGATAACGGAATATGAAACCAAAAAAGATTTTAAGGATAAGATAAAGATTTCTGACAGCCCCGCGACGGATTTTTCCGCGGATACGGTCTCACCCGAAATGCGGATCAGGTATCGTGAACTCATAGAAGATTATTCCCATGCGGCAAAGCCCATAGGCGACTATTCTTCCGATCCCTTAAGGGAAGTGGGCAGAAGTGATTATTCCATTGAGCTTAAGGACAGACTGAAGGAGGAATGGACTAATACTGCGGCGGAGTGCAGAGAAGCGCAACGCTCTGCGGATACCCTCATGAACAGCATGGGATTATCTGCGGGAAAAGATCTTAAGGGCTTAAAGCTTCTGTGCAGGATGGCTGAGCTTAAGACGGACGGTGTGCCTTCGCTGTATGCGCTGGCTTCGGCAGAGGGATATGAGATAGTAAGAAAGAATGTTCAGGATCTTGCTGATGAGGGCGACATATATCTAAAGGAACTGGGAGAGCTCTCGCCTCATTTTAATGAATCTGCTTTTGATCGCGGATCGGGACTCGATGCGGGACGTGCCCTGTCAGATCTGAGAGCGGCGGGCGGAAAGTGGTTTGTTGCAAAAGCCATGGCATACAATGCTTCGGTAAAGAATCTGAGACGCTATGCCACAAATCCTTCTTTTGTAACAAAAGAAAATATCGAAGTACTGCTTGAAGCTCTGAGCAGACTGCAGACACACAAGGCTGATCTAAATAATGCTATGTCGCCTATAGTGGCTATGCTTGGAGGAATCTATGCGGGAGACCGTACGGACTTCCTGGCTCTCCGTGCCGCATTGGTAAAAGCAGATGCGCTTAAAAAAGTGAAAGATTCATGTAAGCCCGATATGTGGAAAGCTTATGCGGAGGGTGGTGCGCCCGACGGTAATGCACATGCGGCGCTTTCTGCTTCGTTTGATAAGATACTGGCAGCAGTGTCAGATTCCGAGATCGATATTTCAGGAGTGGAAAATGAGGATGATCTCTTAGTCAGACTTGCGGAAAGATTCGAACGGTATGCGGCAGGAATCTCAGTGCTGCGTGATCATACGGGATACAGAAAAGTAAAGAAACAGCTGGACGAACAGGGGCTTTCATGTGTGACCAAAGCCTTCGAAGAGGGCAGGATAACCGCGGATAACGCACTGGATTCATTTGAATGCAGTCTCATGTATAAGTTTGCCCTGGAGATCATCGATAAGAATGAAAAATTAAAAGACTTTAGAGGCGTGCGGTTCGAAAGCCTTATCGACAGATATCTTGATACAGAGAACAGGTTCCGTGACCTCACCGTACAGGAACTGGTGGCGAAGCTGTCGGCCGGGATCCCTGCAGGAACCATGCAGGCTGCGGATTCATCGGAGCTTGGAATACTTAAGAAAGCCATCCGCTCCGGCGGAAGAAGGATGACCATCAGGAAGCTTTTTAACGATATACCGTTGCTCCTTCGCAGGCTCTGCCCGTGTATGCTCATGAGCCCCATTTCAGTTGCGCAGTATATCGATCCGGGATTCCCCAAGTTCGACCTCGTGATATTCGATGAGGCCAGTCAGCTTCCTACAGGTGAAGCGGTTGGTACCATAGCAAGAGGCGAGAATGCCATCATAGTGGGTGACCCCAGACAGCTTCCGCCAACCAGCTTTTTCAAGTCATCCGGGACAGACGATGAGAGCATGGAAGCAGAGGATCTTGAAAGTCTGCTGGACGACTGTCTTGCCATATCCATGCCTCAGATGTATCTGAAGTGGCATTACAGATCAAGACATGAAAGCCTGATAGCATTTTCCAATGCAAAATATTATGACGGACTTCTCTCAACATTCCCGTCGCCCAACGATCAGGTGAGCAGAGTTAAGCTTGTTTCTGTGGACGGTGTGTATGACAAGGGAAAGAGCAAGCAGAATAAAGCCGAAGCAGAAGCTGTGGTTGCGGAGATAATGCGCCGCCTGTCGGACAAGACCCTGCGCGGAGATTCAATAGGTGTAGTTACATTCAGTATGGTGCAGCAGCATCTTATAGAAGATATGCTTGCCGACGAAATGGCGAAACACCCCGAGATAGAGGAGTGGGACAGGAATTCCAAAGAACCTGTTTTCATTAAGAACCTGGAAAATGTCCAGGGTGATGAACGCGATGTGATCCTCTTCTCTGTAGGTTACGGCCCGGATAAGGACGGAAAAGTATCCATGAATTTCGGACCCTTAAACAGAGAGGGCGGATGGAGACGACTCAATGTCGCTGTATCACGTGCCAGAAAGGAAATGATAGTCTATGCGGTCTTAAAGGCCGGGCAGATCGATACATCCAGAACTGCGGCAGCAGGTGTGGAAGGTCTTAAAGGCTTCCTTGAATATGCGGAGCACGGAAGAGGAATGCTGGCTGCAAAGAACGGAAGCGTGAAAAGAAACGACGCCTTTGCCGGTATCATAGCCGATCGTTTAAGAGACGCGGGATATGATGTGAAGACCATGATAGGCTGCTCCGATTACAGGATGGATATTGCTGTTGTGGATCCGGATGATCCCGACAGTTATGTGCTGGGCATCATGCTGGACGGAAGCAATATGATGAAAGCGCCCACAGCAGCGGACAGATTCTCGGTTCAGCCGGGAGTCCTTAAAGGTCTGGGCTGGAGGCTCATGCGCGTATGGATCCTTGAATGGCTCGACGACCCTGAGGCTGTGCTCCTGCAGATAAAGGATGAGATCAAAAAAGCCATCGAAGCTCCGAAGGTTGAAGAGAGACCTGAGGATATGACCAATTATGTCCCGGAGAAGAGTGAAGATGGTGGGTCAGACGTTAACGGAAAAGAAACGGCGCCGTCAGAACCGGTAGAGGAAATTAACGGTATCGCAGGAAGTCTTGAGATAAAGAAAAGCGAATCAGCAAGAAGACCTTACGAAGCGGCGAAAACTATGGAGACCGGGAATCCCGAGCGTTATTCGGATCCTGCAGAGGTGCCTCAGATAAGAAGGAGCATCGTTAGATATCTGATAACGGAAGCACCCATAGAGAGGAACGTACTTATCAAGAAAGTCTTATCCGACTGGGGAGTAGCACGTCAGACTGACAAGGCTGAAGCTGTTTTCGATAAAGCAATGGAAGGCGTATCCTGTACCCGGACCACAGAGTATTCTTCCGATGGAGTAAAGTATTTTTACTGGCGTTCTGATCAGGACGAGAATACTTATCCTTATTACAGAGTGGAGGATAAGAGCGGAGAACTCCGCACTCTTGATGTCATCCCTTATGCAGAGATACGCAATGCGATAAAGGAAGTGCTGGAAGCGCAGATCTCTCTTGCTGAAGAAGATCTGATAAAAGAGACTGTAAAATGTTTTGGATTTTCAAGGACGGGAGCCGTATCCTCGAAATGCTGCAAGGCCGCTTTTGAAAGAGGCCTTACAGAAGGATGGCTTAAATCCGGTGCGGACAGATACAGCCTTTAATGCATGTCTTTTAATAACATAGCGAAGATGGATCCGTAGAATAATGCGATCACTGCCGCAGCTATGAGATCTATGATAAGGATCGCTCTTGCGAGATTCTTTACATTATCATTCTTGCTGGCACCCAGAGCAAAGATCAGAGCCACGATAAAGCCGGCTGTGGGGATATGGAAAAGAAAGAGATAGCCGACGTATCCCCACATGCTGATGGGAGTGTTGTCTACATTGATGGGTATCGTATCCTGAGGAGCGGGAGCGGCATAGTAAGTCTGATTATTAAATGTATATCCGTTGTAACCGGACGGTCCGGCAGGTGCCGAATATCCGTTATTTCCGGTTGTATATGCATTGCCGGTATTCATATAGCCGTTCATCTGATCTGCGCCGCTTCCGGAGGTATAAGTATTATCCGTATATCCGTTGTATGAATCGTTGAAATTATTATCCATAATGATCCTCCGTTTAGAATTATCCGGTGTGTTTCTACTAAATATAGTGGATATGATAAAGTACGATCTGAAACGGTGTCAACAAAAAACTATTGTGAGTTGAGTTAATTTTATATACAATAGGCAGATATATGGGTACGGCGTTATCCGCAGTGCCTGCGGGAGTCATACAAGGAGGAAAGAAAAATGTTTAAGATTCTGGAAAAAGAATGGCTGAATGTTAACACATTCAAGATGATTCTGGATGCACCTATGGTAGCCCATTCCTGCCTGCCCGGTCAGTTCGTGATCGTTCGCGATACAGAGGACGGAGAGAGGATACCTCTTACCATTTGTGATTATGACAGAGAGAAGAAGACCATCACCATCGTTGTTCAGACTATCGGCGGAAGTACTCTTCAGATGTCTAAGAGAGAAGCAGGGGAATACCTTGCGGATGTTGTGGGACCCCTCGGTCATCCTTCAGATCTTGTTACAGATGATATAGAAGATGTTAAGAAGAAAAAGATAATATTTGTTGCCGGAGGTCTCGGAACAGCTCCTGTTTACTGTCAGGTTAAGTGGCTTCACGAGCATGGTATCACAGCCGATGTCATTGTCGGTGCCAAGACAAAAGATATCGTTATCCTTGAGGATGAGATGAAGGCTGTCGGCAATCTCTATATTACAACAGATGACGGTTCATACGGACGTACCGGTATGGTTACCACCTGCCTTGAAGATCTTGTTACCAAGGAAGGCAAGGAATACGATCACTGCGTCTGTATCGGACCCATGATCATGATGAAGTTCTTAAGCCAGCTTACATCAAAGCTCGGAATTCATACTATGGTAAGTATGAACCCTATCATGGTAGACGGAACCGGAATGTGCGGAGCTTGTCGTATCACTGTCGGCGGCGAGACAAAGTTTGCATGTGTTGACGGACCCGAATTTGATGCAACAGAAGTTGATTTCAATGAGGCTATGCGCAGACTCGGTATGTACAAGCCTGAGGAAGCAGCGGCTCTTACAGCTGTAAAGGAGGCATAAGATGGAAGTTGATATGATGAAAAAGGTTCCCGTTCGTGAGCAGGCTCCTGCTGCAAGAGCGAAGAATTTCGAAGAAGTTTGTGAAGGGTATAACAAAGAAGAGGCTATGGCTGAAGCTACCAGATGCCTTAACTGCAAGAACGCACAGTGTGTTCAGGGATGTCCCGTATCCATCAATATCCCCGGTTTCGTTAAGGAACTGAAGGAAGGAAATATCGAGGAGGCTTATAAGGTTATCAGCTTATCAAGCGCACTTCCTGCTGTATGCGGAAGAGTATGTCCTCAGGAAAAGCAGTGTGAAGGCAAGTGTGTCCGCGGTATCAAGGGCGAGTCACTTTCAATCGGTAAGATGGAAAGATTCGTTGCCGACTGGGCAAGAGAGAACGGTATCAAGCCCGAGCCCGCTGCTGTAAAGAACGGCAAGAAGGTTGCAGTCATCGGTTCCGGCCCTTCAGGTCTTACCTGTGCGGGAGACCTTGCTAAGGCAGGATATGATGTAACTGTATTTGAAGCGCTTCATAAGGCAGGCGGTGTTCTTGTTTACGGTATTCCCGAGTTCCGTCTTCCCAAGGAGAAGGTAGTTGAGAAGGAGATCGAGAACATCAAGAGTCTTGGCGTTAAGATCGAGACAGACGTTATCATCGGTAAGTCTGTAACCATCGATGAGCTCCTTAACGAAGAAGGCTTTGATGCTGTTTATATCGGATCAGGTGCAGGTCTTCCCAAGTTCATGGGAATCCCCGGAGAGAACTTAAACGGTGTATTCTCCGCAAATGAATATCTTACAAGAAGCAATCTCATGAAGGCTTATGAGAGCGATTCCAAGACACCTATCATGAAGAGCAAGAAGGTAGCTGTAGTCGGCGGCGGAAACGTAGCTATGGATGCTGCACGTACAGCACTGAGACTCGGCGCTGAAGTTCATGTTGTATACAGAAGAGGCGAGTCCGAGCTTCCCGCAAGAGCAGAGGAAGTTCATCACGCTAAGGAAGAGGGCATCCAGTTCGATCTTCTGAGAAACCCCGTTGAGATAATCGGTGATGAGAACGGCTGGGTTAACGGCATCAAGTGCATCAAGATGGAACTTGGCGAGCCCGATGCATCCGGAAGAAGAAAGCCTGTTGAGGTACCCGGAAGTGAGTTCGTTATCGATGTTGATACTGTTATCATGGCACTCGGAACATCACCCAACCCTCTTATCTCTTCCACAACAAAGGGACTTGATGTTAATGCAAAGAAGTGTATCGTGGCTGATGACTGCGGTAAGACCAGCAGAGACGCCGTATATGCCGGCGGAGATGCGGTGACCGGTGCAGCGACCGTTATATTGGCGATGGGAGCCGGTAAAACGGCAGCAAAGGCTATCGACGAATTCTTAAACAAATAAGTTAAAGTCTTTAAACAAATAAGTGCTTACAGACCCTGAGAACCTTAAAAAATAAGGCGCTCAGGGTCTTCTGTTTTGTAAAGACGTGTTTTGGGGACGGCAATACGGGCTTGTACAGCATAACGGTTTTTTGAGCAAAAGATGATTTTTTTATTGTACAGAAAAAAATATTCTGATATAACAGAAAAGTGTCGGGGAAAAATGCGTTATATTTCCCTATATGTACGTAATGTTAACGATAACAAGGAGGAATCAAAATGTCTTACGTAGACGAGGTGCTTGAGAAAGTAAAGAAGCAGAGTGCAAATGAACCCGAGTTCATTCAGGCAGTAGATGAAGTTCTTAATTCTTTAAGACCTGTCATTGATGCAAATGAAGAGCTCTACAGAAGAGAAGCTGTACTTGAGAGGCTTGTTGAGCCCGAGAGGATCGTAATGTTCCGTGTTCCCTGGGTTGATGATAAGGGACAGGTACAGGTTAACCGTGGTTACAGAGTACAGTTCAATTCAGCTATCGGACCCTACAAGGGCGGTATCCGTTTCGATTCTTCCGTTTATCTTGGAATTATTAAGTTCCTTGGATTCGAGCAGATCTTCAAGAATTCCCTTACAGGTCTTCCTATCGGCGGTGGCAAGGGTGGTTCCGATTTCTCACCCAAGGGAAAGAGCGACAGAGAAGTTATGGCATTCTGCCAGAGCTTCATGACAGAGCTTTACAGACACATCGGCGCTGACACAGACGTTCCTGCAGGTGATATGGGAACAGGCGCTCGTGAGATCGGTTACATGTTCGGTCAGTACAAGAGGATCAAGGACGTTTACGAAGGCGTTCTTACCGGTAAGGGCTTAACATTCGGTGGATCTCTTGCAAGAACAGAGGCAACAGGTTATGGTCTCTGCTACTTCACAGATGAGATGCTCAAGTGCAACGGTAAGTCTTTCGAAGGCAAGACAGTAGCTGTTTCCGGATCAGGTAACGTTGCAACATATGCTATCCAGAAGGCACAGGAGCTCGGAGCAAAGGTTGTTACATGCTCAGACAGAAACGGTTGGATCCACGATCCCGAAGGAATCGATGTTGAGCTTCTTAAGCAGATCAAGGAAGTTGAGAGAGGATCTCTTGAAGAGTATGCTAAGCGTCGTTCATCAGCTAAGTTCAGCGCTGAGAAGGCTGCTGAGTCAGCTAACGGTGTATGGAGTGTTAAGGTTGATATCGCTCTTCCTTGCGCTAGACAGAACGAGCTTAACCTTTACGATGCAAAGCAGCTTGTTGCTAACGGAGTATTCTGTGTAGCAGAAGGTGCTAACATGCCTACAACAGAGGATGCTACAAAGTACTTACAGGACAACGGAGTACTCTTCGCACCCGGTAAGGCTTCCAACGCAGGTGGTGTTGCTACATCCGCTCTTGAGATGAGCCAGAACTCCGAGAGACTTTCCTGGACATTCGAAGAGGTTGATGCAAAGCTTAAGAACATCATGATCAACATCTTCCACAAGGCAGATGATGCTGCTAAGAAGTATGGAATGGAAGGCAACTACGTAGCAGGTGCTAACATCGCCGGCTTCGAGAAGGTTGTAAACGCCATGCTTGCTCAGGGTATTGTCTAAATCAGCCATACTCTATAACTCTTATATTTTGCGGCTCCGGGTTTCCGGAGTCGCATTTTTTTTTTAATATTAAGAGTTTGACGGGATAAAAACTAAAATCTATACAATAGTAAAATATCAACACAATGATATACTTGAGAATACCGCTGATCCGAAGAGACTGACAGAAACCCGGCGGAAAACGTTACCCGATC
This sequence comes from Lachnospiraceae bacterium XPB1003, assembly GCA_900102065.1. GTDB lineage: Bacteria > Bacillota > Clostridia > Lachnospirales > Lachnospiraceae > NK4A136. Next base: position 55,183 of record FMVK01000014.1, read on the forward strand.
CTGAGCAGTGTAAGTAAGAAAGTGAAGAGACGTAGATAATGCTTTCAAAGATATTAAAAAGACAGATATGTGCGGATTGCAAAGGCTGCTGTTCATATAAAAAGGACAGTGTAAACCTTTTTCCTGTATTTTCGGACGGAAGAGTGTCAGCGGATTATTTTGAGGATAAATTCGACGGGAATGATCCGGAAAAAGAGGTGCTGTGTCCCTGTTTTGATAACGAGAGGGGCTGTGCGTTAAGCGATGAAGAGAAACCCTTTGAGTGCAGCATCAGACCCTTACATGTGATGAAGAAGGGGAATGAGCGCGTGATCACACTGAGTCCTTCCTGTCCGGTTTTCCACGGTGAAGTAACGGAAGCGTTAAAGTCCTTCCTTATAGACGACAGGATGGGAAATTATATTTTCTGCCATGCGGATATGCATCCTGAGGTCGTAAAGGATTATATCGAAGGTTATCAGGTCATAATGAACGGCTGATCATAACGGGAAAATATTTGCTTCGTCTGTTTCGGGGAACGCCCCGGGACAGATTTTTTTTATTCGGATGATATCAATTTCGTTAAGCTATGAAACCCTGTTTAACTAGCGGTTAAGCGCCTAAAATGCTATAATAAGTCGGTAAATGGTTCAAAATCGGAGAAAGAGATACAAATGAACATAGCGATAATCGGAGGAGCCGGTTTTATCGGTGTTAATCTGGCCATCAGGCTTTCCTCTTTTCCGGATAACCGGATAACGGTTGTTGACAGGGATGAGTCTTTTTTTGAGCCACTCAGAAAGCTTAATCTTTCAAATGTGGCTTTTTTAGTGGGCAGTTTCGATAATGATACGGATTTTGACAGGCAGGTAAAGGGACAGGATGTGATCTATCATCTGGCATCCACAACGATACCGGGAACGTCCAATCAGCATATCCCGGAGGAGCTGGATTCCAATGTTACCGTTACTGCCAGACTTTTTGATGCCTGCGTGAAGCAGAAGGTGAAGAAGGTCATATTCATCTCTTCCGGAGGCACTGTATATGGGAAGAAAGGAAAGTGCCCCATAGAAGAGAATATGGTGACATATCCTATCTCTTCTTACGGCATACAGAAGCTTGCCATAGAAAAGATGCTGTATCTGTACAGATATCAGTTCGGTCTGGACTACAGGATCATCAGACTTGCCAATCCCTACGGCCCTTATCAGAGGCCTAACGGAAGGCTTGGTGTTGTGACCACTTTTATCTACAAGGCCATGACTGACGGACGGCTGGAAGTATACGGTGACGGAACCGTGGTCAGGGATTTCATCTATATCGATGATGCGGTGAAGGGGATAATAAATATCGCCGACGGTGACTGCGAATACAGAGTGTTCAATCTGGGATCCGGTAAAGGCACCAGTGTCAATCAGGTGATAGATTCGATAAAGAAGATAGTGAGAGATGATATCTGCGTGGAATATGAATCTTCAAGATCCGGAGATGTTCCCGAGAATTATCTTGATATAAGCAGATATGAAAAGTATTACGGAAAGCTTGATCCAATGTCTCTTGAAGAGGGAATAAAGAGGACCATGGATTTCCTCAAGGAGTATAATGGCTGAACCTGCAAAAAAAAGTGCATTAAGAAAGCTCTTAAGTGAATTATATAATCGTACAGTTGCATGTGGGGCGAGATTATTCCTGTTGAATAACGGATCCCTCATAAGAGGCAACGAAAAGTGCAATGCATATGTTTATGAGAGATTAAAGGACGATAAGCCTTTCATGCTCATGAGACTGGGTGTCTCGGAGATAAGATGGTTTTCTTTGTATGATCTGAAGAAGTATCATCCCGGACGAAAGCCCGGCCCCAGAGATATGGTCTATGACTGGCCTGAAGACAATCTGGAGGAATACGGAGAAGTTTTTTCCGAGTGCTACAGAAATGCGGATGCAGCCTGCGTTTGGTACATCTCAAAGATCGGTGAAGCGGAGATGCTTCATAAATATGCGCCGCGGGCGGCACGTCTTGATCCGGGATTTTTAAATGTGATAAATGGCTTTGATATGAAGGGGCCCTTCTGGCTGAAAGCTCTTGAAGGGAAAAAAGTCCTCGTGGTAACGCCTTTTGACGAAGCCGTAAAGCGCCAATATGAGAGACGTAATGAAATCTATCCGGAGGGCTTCATTCCGGAATTCGGAGAGCTGATAGTTTATAAGTCCGTATGGTTCATTTCAAAAGAAAAAGAACTTCATGATCCCAGATTCAACACATGGTTTGAAGCGCTGGAAAAACAGCGCAGGGATATAGAAAAGCTGGATTTCGATATAGCGTTGCTGGGATGCGGCCCTTTTGGAGCACCCCTTCAGGTAACCATCAGGAAGATGGGAAAGAAGTCTGTTTACCTTGGCGGTGAGCTTCAGCTGTATTTCGGCATCAAGGGTAAGCGCTGGGATAATGATACATCGGGCATTGCGAAGTATTACAACGATTCATGGATAAGTCTCACGGAAGATACCAGGCCAAGAGGCGCTGAAAGACTTGATATGAACTGTTACTGGTAATGTGGATGCTATGAAACGGATACTGTATTTAACACATTATGACAATATGTACGGAGCCAACCGTGCGCTGCTTGATCTGGTGCTTGGAGTAAAGGCATCGGGAGAGTACGAGCCGGTGGTGGTGATACCTGCGGAAGGTGATTTTACAGATATTCTAAAGAGTAAGGGAATAGATTTTTTTATCTGCGGGATCACGCAATGGCAGGCCGTTTTCAGAGAGCCTGTTAGCTTTGCGCTGAAGAAGAGGAAGAGACTGGCCGCTATAGCCCGTGAAACGGATATATTATATGAGCATTTTAAGGATGCGGGGATAGATATCATCCATTCCAATTCCAGTGTGATCGGTACAGGTGCTTTATTGGCAGAGAGACTGGGATGCGCCCATATATGGCATATCAGAGAATTCGCAAGAGAGCACTACGGCATGAGATATTTTTATCCGGGAGACAGAGTAGCTGAGCTTTACGGAAAAGCAAAATGTCTTATAGCCATTTCCGATGCGGTGTCCGATAATTGTAAAAAGAAATACCCGGATGCTAAAGTCATAAGAGTTTACGACGGCGTTGCGGCAGATAAAAAAGTGCCGGAAGAAGAGACTGAGAATAAAAAAGCTTCGGAAACAGAGACTTCGGATAAAGAGGATCATAAAAGATCGGATCGCGAAAAAACCGAATTCTTATATACGGGATATCTCTTTCCTGCCAAGCATCAGCTTGATGTCATAAAAGCTGCGGCATTATTGAAGAAAAAAAATAAAACCGGCTTCCATATCACATTTGCGGGAGACGGGGATCCGGCCTACAGGAAGAAGCTTGAGGCATGCATCCGTAAAAACGGTCTTGAAGATAACGTGACCATAAGCGGATTCGTCAAAGACGTAAAAAGATTGCTTGCGGAAGCTGATGTGGGTATCATAGCATCGGAATATGAAGGCTTCGGTCTGGTAACCGTTGAATATATGCTCGCAGGACTTCCCGTGATCGGAAGGAGATCGGGAGCTACACCGGAGATAGTTTCGGATGGTGAGAGCGGTATTCTGTATGATGATATAAACGGTCTGGCAGATGCCATGAACAGACTCATGGATGATAAGAAACTCGCCGGTGAGATGGGAGTGAAGGGAGAGAAGAGAGCGAAGGCGCTTTTCACCGATACCGATAATCTGACTCAGATCATGCAGGTTTATGATAATGGAAACAAAGAAAAAGATTAAAATTGATTTTGTGGATTTTTGGCCCGACTTTGTTAAGACGGACAATTTCTTCTATAACACGCTGATAAAGTATTACGACGTTGAGATAAGCGATACACCCGATTACATCTTCAGCGGGGGATTTTCCGATAAGCATTTTGATTATCAGGACTGTGTGAAGATCTTCTTTACCGGAGAAAATATCGTTCCGGATTTCAATCTCTTCGATTATGCTATGGGCTTTCATTATATCGATTTCGAAGACAGGTATCTGAGGCTTCCTCTGTATGCCCTGTATTCACGTGATAAAGTCATAGAGCCTGCTCTGAAAAAGCATACATATTCGGATGAGTATTATCTGTCCAAGAAGAAGTTCTGCAACAGGGTAGTATCCAATCCTTATGCCATGGGCGAGAGAGATCACATGTTCCTCAAGCTCAATGAATATAAGGAAATCGATTCCGGCGGAAAGTACAGAAACAATGTGGGCGGACCCGTAGCAGATAAGGTGGCTTTTGAAAAGGATTATAAATTCACTCTGGCCTTCGAGAATTCCTGCATGAACGGTTATACCACGGAAAAGATACTGGAAGCCTTTGCGGGAGATACGATCCCCGTTTACTGGGGAAGCTCGAGGATAAAGGAAGAATTCAATCCGGAATCCTTTATTGATGCCGCATCCTTCGGAAGCATCGAAGCAGCTATCGAAGAGATCAAGAGGATCGATAACGATGATGAGCTCTTCCTGAAAATGATGAAGGCTCCCATCCTTACAGACGATGTACAGGCGAAGATGATCCTTGAAGAGGATTTTGCAGACGGATTTTTAAGACATATATTTGATCAGGATTTGGAAGTCGCAAAACGCAGGAACATGGTATATCTGGGACGCGATTACCAGAAGAAGCTTAAGGATGCAAAGAAGGCTGTTCGCATGCTTGATGTGATAAAGAAGCCCATGCACCTCATGAATAAGGTCAGATATCAGGTTTTTTCAAAGAATAAATAAGATCAGTTTTTAGGATACAATGACATTTACAACACTTGAATTTGCATATTTTTTTGCGGCTGTTTTCCTTCTGTATTACATACTTCCGGGAAAATGCCAGTGGGTCATACTGCTTTTGGCTTCGGGATACTTTTATTTTCAGGTAGGTATCCCGGGCTTTTTGATGTTGTGCGCTATCGCGGTGATCACCTGGGGAGCGGGACTCATAGTTGAGAAGGCTGTAAATAAGGCGAAAAAGAATGCTGATGGTAAGGGCTCAAATGTTGCGAGAAATGTGGCTTTCTGGAGCTCCATGCTCCTCTTTATCATTCTGTTGGTGATAATGAGACTGCCTTTCGCATCTTTCATAATGCCGTTAGGTCTGTCTTTCTATACGCTTCAGTGCATAGGATATATCACTGAAGTCTACAGGGAAAGCACGGCAGCAGAGAAGAACTTTTTTAAGCTTGCTCTGTATGTATCTTATTTTCCACATATTTTACAGGGACCCTTTGAAGACTATAAAGAATTAAAACCTCAGCTTGATGCCGTTCATGTATTTGATGCGGATAAAGCCTACAGGGGAGCTGCAAGATTCTTATTCGGTCTTATGAAGAAGCTGGTTCTTGCTGATCGTATCGGATATATCGTTGATTCCGTATTTGAAAGTCCCGACGGTTATTACGGATTAACGGTAGTGATCGTTATGGTGCTCTATACAATACAGCTCTATGCGGATTTTTCCGGATATATGGATATGGCTTCGGGAGTATCGCTGCTCCTTGGTATCGAGATCAGAGAGAATTTCAATGTTCCCTACGGATCAAAGTCCATGGCTGAGTTCTGGAGGAGATGGCATATGTCGCTGGGACTCTGGTTCAAGGCTTATATCTTCTATCCCTGCCTCAGGACAAAGCTTTGCATGAATATCCAGAAGCACTTCAAGACGAAGAAGAAAAAATATCTGATGAAGACGGTGCCTACGGCTATAGCGCTTACGGTGAACTGGACTCTCATAGGACTGTGGCACGGTTTTGATGCCAATTACCTGGCTTATGACTGGTTCTGCGGACTGATAATAATCGTTTCGGAATTCCTCAGACCCGTATATGCTAAGGTAAACGATTCCGCACCGAAGGTATTCGGATCGCGTGTCATGGATGCGCTTAGGACTGTCAGGACGTTCCTCCTCGTGGCATTCAGCTTTATGTTCTTCAGGCCCGAGACCTTGGGCGATTCATTTCTTATGATGAAGGATATATTTGTAAGAGCGGACGTGAAAGCTGCGGCAATGTTTGTTTATGATCACAGTTATGATATGTTCCTTATCACGCTTCCGCTTATCATACTTCTGGTGGCAGATATATTAAAATACAGGGAAGTTGATATCTTCCAAAAGATACACAAGTGGAATCCTGTATGCAGATGGGCGGTTTATATACTCGCTATATTACTTGTATATATATGCAAGGGCGACAGGAGTGCTGCCGGATTTGCATATTATATCTTCTGATAAAGGAAAACAAAGAATTATATGGCTTCATTTATAGAATTAAAGAGAAATCTGAAAAAAGACATGTCTGCATTGCCGGAGTACCGATTCGCCGTTACGGGTGACTGTGCGACTCAGCATCTTGCCACGGCTTTGAGAGGGCAGGCCTACGAGTACGGGATGAATCTCGTAATGTTCGATGCGGACTATGATGAGATCCGTGCACAGCTTATGGATCCTTCCTCGGAGCTGTATGAACATAAGCCCGAAGCGATACTTATCGATATGTGCACCGAGAAGCTCTATGAAGCTTATTGCATGACAGCTGCGGAAGAGAGAGCCGACTTCGCGGACAGGAAGATGGAAGAGATCCTGGGATACTGGGAACATATAAAGTCCAATGTGGCCGGTACGAAGATCATACAGTTTAATTTCCCGGAGAGTGATGACAGGATATTCGGAAATTTCGCCAATTCGGTCGGATCATCATTTTTATTCCAGACCAGGAAGCTTAATCTGTTGATGATGGAGAAAGCTTCCGAATATGCGGGAGTCTTCATCTGTGACCTGAGTGTACTGAGGGCAAGATTCGGAGATGCTGCATTCAAGGATAATAAAATGTATTATGCGGCAAGAATGCCGTATTCCACGGATATGCTGGTGCATATATCCGATGAGGTGATGAAGATAGTGAATGCCCTCAGGGCGAAGATAAAGAAATGTGTTGTCCTGGATCTGGATAATACGCTTTGGGGCGGTGTCATAGGTGACGACGGCCTCGAAGGGATAGAGATAGGAGAGCTTGGTATCGGAAGAGCCTTCAGGGATTTTCAGCTGTGGCTAAAGGAGCTTACGAAGAGGGGGATCATACTTGCGGTATGCAGCAAGAATGATGAAGACAAGGCAAAGGAACCCTTTGAAAAACATCCCGATATGGTCCTTAAGCTTGATGATATAGCATGCTTCATCGCCAACTGGGAAGACAAGGCATCGAATATCAAGAAGATAAGAGAGATACTTAATCTTGGCATGGACAGCTTTGTATTCCTTGATGACAATCCGTTTGAGAGGAATCTTGTAAAGAGCATGATCCCGGAGATCACTGTTCCTGATCTGCCGGAAGACCCTGCGGAATATCTCGGATATCTAAAGAGCCTGGATCTGTTTGAGACCATATCTTTTGCTGCGGATGATGCGGTAAGGACGAAGCAGTACAGGGCGGAAGCAGAGCGCGTTAAGTCGCAGGCAGCATTTTCGGATTACAAGGATTATCTGAAGGATCTGGATATGGTGGCATATGCGGGCCCTTTCGATACTTTCCACTATCCCAGGATAGCGGAGCTGTCACAGCGTTCCAATCAGTTCAACTTAAGGACTGTTCGCTATACGGCAGATGAGATAAAGGCTCTTGCGGAGGATCCTTCATATATAACATTATATTTTACATTGAAGGATAAGTTCGGTGATCACGGGCTGATCAGTGTGGCTGTGATAAAGAAGGAAGATGACAGCGCGTTTATAGAGAACTGGTTTATGAGCTGCCGTGTCCTCAAGCGCACCATGGAAGAATATATAATCAACTCTATGGTCAGTGCGGTGAAGGATGCGGGGATAGGAATGATAAAGGCTGAATATATCCCTACCGCCAAGAATGCTATGGTCAAGGATATATACGGACGCATGGGATTTGAGGATCTCGGAGACGGAAAATACAGATGCGACGTTAACAGCTTTGCGATGCGGGAAACATATGTCAGCTAAAAAAAGTTATAAATACTCCGCAGAGAGTATCATCATAATGGTACTTGCGGTCATATTCATGATATCGGTAGTTACTCATTATCAGGATTATACATTCTGGTATGATGAACTCTGCACCATATCTTTTGTGCGCCTGCCAAGATCCCTTGGCGAGCTTATGCATATCTTTCTTACGGATGAGGTGACCAATCTGCCACTGTATGATGTCATACTCTGGTTCTGGTACAGGATAGTCCCTCATACGGAAGGCTTTTTACTTTTCCCCAATCTGATCTTTTATATAACAGGTGTTCTCGGCCTCACTGGTCTCTTAAAGAAGGTGACGGGCAATGACAGAGCAGGACTTATCTTTACTTTCCTTGCTTTTGCCAATCCCTTCGCTGTTAAGTCTGTCATCAATGAGCTCAGAGCTTATGCGCTCCTGTATATGTTCGCATCTCTTACTCTTATGAATTTCATTCAAAGGATACCCGAGATCGGACTCAAGGAAGAAGCGGGAAAGAGGGTGGCTTTTTCGCTCTCATTACTTGCTCTTTCCTTTACCCATTTCTTCGGAGTGCTCTTTGCTGCAGAACTCTTTGCAGTGGAGCTGTTGCTTAGGATCAGGCGGAAAAAGGGCAGGAGATTCACGGAGATCATAGGCGTATATCTGATCCCCTTAGTCTGCTGTGGCATATGGGTCATGTGTGCCATGAGCATGAAGAGGAGAAATATCGAATCCTTTTGGGTGGACGTACCGGGGATAAAGGAGATATTCGGCGCAGTCAATTCGGTATGCGGCCATATCCCGGCTCTGACGGTATTCATCGGTCTGGTGATGATAGCATATGTGATATTTGTACTGATCACAAAGCGTAAGAGCGCCGATGTAAGCCTTGCGGTCATGCTCTCTGCACTTGTGGCGCTCATCTTTGCGGCTGTCCTTACTTACAGTATCGTTATCAGCAAGAGCGGCGGTCTCTTTGTTCAGAGATACTTTACGGTCATAATGCCCGCGCTGCAGATGACGGAAGCACTGGCCATATATGCGCTGGCGGAGGGGATCGCGGACAAGACTAAGAAGAATCCGAGGATGGTAAGTCTCATCTCCCTTATACCTGTGATATGTGTGATGACAGCGGGCGGTATCAAAGAATTCAAATATGCATATACGGAATATATAGCCGACGGAGAGGATGCGGAGGATATTCACGATGAGGAAGTGGATGTTGATAAGAGTGAGGTCCTGGTCATCCTGGGGAGACCCTCGGATATCATAGACCAATACGGAAGAGACGGCTGGGCCGAATTCTATCTCCGTGACAGAGGTTACAGGACCGTATGGGAAGAAGACGCTGCGCTTCTTAAAACCTATGACAGGGTAGCGGTCTATCCCGTGGATCTGGATGAGGACCTGGATCCGGCGCTCTTTGAGGGCTATACGGAAGGCCCCGACGGCTTCTGGAAACGTGAAAAATAAAGGGATTTATGGTAAAATTATCCTTTGGAGGAATGATCATGACAAGGGAAGAGATTTTAAACAAAGTTAATGAAGTTTTTCATGAAGTATTTGACGATGACAGCATCGAAGTAACGGAGACGACTACCGCCAAGGACATCGAGGACTGGGATTCGCTTATGCATATCACACTGGTTTCCGAGATAGAGAATGCCTTCGGCTTTAAATTCATGATGAAAGATGTCGTTGGTATGAAGAATGTGGGCGAGATGCTGGACATCATCGCACAGAATATCTGACGGATATTAGCAAGAAGGATTTCAAAATGAAGCATTATAAGATTAAAGATATGCAGATCGGAATGACCGAGTCGTTCACTGTATCCATAACCGAGGAGATGCAGAATGCCTTCACGGAGATCAGCGGCGACACCAATCCGATGCATCTGGATGAGGAATATGCCAAGGCGAAGGGATACGAGGGAAAGCTCGTATACGGGATGCTCACTTCCTCTCTTTATTCCAGACTGGCGGGAGTTTATCTTCCCGGTGAAAACTGCATACTTCAGGAAGTAAGATCAAGATTTCATGCGCCTGTTTATATTGGTGATACACTGACAGTCATGGGAACCGTGGAAGAGGTCCATGAGGCTGTGAAGATGATCAAGGTCAAGGCTGTCGTAGTCAATCAGAACGGAGTTAAAGTATCACAGGCGACGATACAGGCAATGCTTACAGAGTAGGTTTTAGATTCTATGAGCGGAACGGATCTTAAAAAAACATATCTTTGCATAGGTGCATCATCAGATGTGTGTTCCGAATATATCGGACATCTGGTCAGGAATAATCCGGCGGGGATCACTGTCCTCGCCCATTCATTTTCAAGACAGGGCAGATTTGATGAGCTTAAAAAGTCATACCCTAAGGCTCAGATCGTCGATCTGAAAGCCGATCTCTCCGATGCGGATCAGGTTGAAGCCATGATAAGGAGCATCAGGGACGGTTCTTATGACATTGATCATTTTCTTTTTTTTCCGGCACTTAAATTTGAATATATGCGTTTAAAGGAACTGGACCTTCAAAGAGTGGAGAAGTCTTTTGCTGTGCAGGCTGAAAGTTTTATGATTCTTGCAAAGGAATTCTTTCCTGCTATGAAAAAGAAAGAGAATGCAAGAGCTCTTGTGATGCTCACATCATATGTGGCAGATGATATGCCGCCGAAATTCATGACTGATTATGTGGTGGCTAAGTATGCGCTTCTTGGTGCCATGAAAGCTGCGGCAGCGGAGTACGGCGGCGGCAAACTCATGATAAACGGAATATCTCCGGAAATGATGGATACTTCTTTCTTAGAGAAGCTGGATCCGAAGGTCAGGGAGATGTCTTTATACAAAAACGGAAAGCTTCTTGTACCTTCAGATCTCTTTGAGACCATGGACGAGATGCTTTCGGAAGATTTTGCTGAAAACGGGACGAATCGGAAGATATGCATATCATAGGGATAGAACTTCATGATAATAATTTTACCGGACTGGATCTGTCTCATCCGGAGATGGGGAATCCGGGCATAGGCGGCTCGGAGTATCTCTTCGTGATGCTTGCCGCATATCTGAATAAATACTTTTGCGATAAGTACGCTGTAAGGATCTATCATTACAGCGAGAATAAACTTCCGGAGGGCACGGAAAGCGTGATCGTATCTTCGGAAGGAGATATAGTTGAGCGATTAAAGACAGACGGTACGGAAGTGTTCATCCATCATGTGAACAGGGATCTGAACTGGTATGAGAAGATAAAGAAGACATATGTCGCTGATATCCCCTGGGCACATAATTACATCCACTATCCGGAAGTCAGAGCCATAGTGTCATGTGAGAATGTAAAGCGTGTCATCTTTGTGGGAAGAGAAGAATATGATTCCTATATGGATGATGACATCATGGAGAAGTCGGCATTCATATTCAATATGATGAATACCGCAGAATGTCTGGGAGAGAGAAAGCCTGACTTCGGAAAGAATGTTACTTATGTGGGGTCTCTCGTACCTGCAAAGAATTTTCATCTGTTGGCGAAGGTTTGGCCTCAGATCCTGGAAAAGGTGCCTGATGCGGGATTAAGGGTCATAGGCACCGGAAAGCTCTACAGCAGGAATGCGGAACTTGGAAAATTCGGGATCGCTGAGAGCGGATATGAAGAATCCTTCATGAGATATCTGACAGACGAAGAAGGAAATATTTTAAAGTCAGTTGAGTTTTGCGGGCTGCTTGATAATGCAGGCAGGAAGCGGATCTTCGCAGATACGGCGGTGGGGGTTGTCAATCCTGCCGCGTCTGATGAGACATTCTGTTTAAGTGCTGTGGAGATGGAGCTTCACGGGATCCCAGTAGTATCAAGGAGAAAACACGGTCTCCTGGATACCGTAAGTCACGGCAGATCCGGATTCTTATTTAAGAATGAAAAAGAATTCGTTGATGATGTGGTAAAGCTTTTAAACGATAGGAAGCTTAATGATGAAATGGGCAGGAATGCCCGTGATATCTTCAAAGACAGATTCGAAGCTGCAGATCTGATAAAAGAATGGAGCAGGAATCTGGATGAAGTGATAGCGGGAGAAAAGCCCCGTTACGTGAAACCTGAGGGGAATCATTACAATGACGGCAAGTGGGTCAGAATGATCATCAGGACGCTCAGATTCGGACTGGGCCTTAGATTCATCCCTTCCGTATGTGCCATGAAGTATAAGATCAAGGGTGTATGAAATGGTAAGTATACTTATCACTACTTATAATCTTGAAAAATATATAGAGCAGACTTTGGAGAGCGTGATCTCACAGGAAACAGAGATCCCGGTGGAGATACTGGTGGGAGACGACGGATCGGAAGATGGGACGCCTGACATAGTAAGGCAGATCATTGATAAGTATCCCGAAAAAAATATCCGCCTCATTGAAACACCCAGAGATAAAAATGCAAAGTATAACAGGGTGGAGAGGTCGGCCGCAAACAGATTAAAGTTGCTTGAAGAGGCCAAGGGAGAGTACTGTTCATTCCTTGACGGGGATGATTATTATACGGATAAGCACAGGATCGATAAGATGGTGAAGATCCTGGATGCACCGGAAAACAGGGATTGTATTTTATGCGCGCATAATCTGAATCTGGCATATGAGGACGGAAGACGCGTGCCGCTTTCAAATGCAAAGACCGAGAGAAAGATAGAGCTTGATGAATACTGGACAACAATGTTCCTGCAGTCGAATGCAGTGGTGTTCAGGAATATTTATAAAGATCATAAACCGGAAGGAAGACTGAAAGTTTCCTTTGATGATAATAATATAATGTTCTGGCTCATGCGCTTTGGGAAGATGTATTACCTGCCGGAATCCATGGGAGATTACAGACAGGTGGAAGGATCCTCATGGAGCGCCATAGACCTGCTTAAGAGAAGCGCTTCAAATATGATCGGCTACAGTGTAGAGCGCGAACTGGCACCTGAGTTAAAGAAGCTCAGTGATACCAGACATTACCCGGACCTTAAATATCTCTATGATCATAAGGATGAGCTTAAGATAGAGAACCTGGAACCCTTCTATACAACTGCGGTGGACCATAATATCACGGAAGCACTGGATGTCTACAGGATGAATGGTAAGTGGATAAAGGAAAGCCTGCGGAACGGGAAAGTCGGACATTTGAAAGCAAGATGCAAAAGAGTGCTTAAGAAAGCAATGGGTAAGTTTTAGGATATTTGAATGTATTTTATTGTTTTTACAGGCGGAGAAAAAAATCCTTTATTTGATACGCTGATGGCGGATGCTGATATACCGGGAAGATCTGAGGTCACGGGTATCATTCCTCATATTCCCGAAAGCAGATCAAAGCTTTGGAAGTTTCATCATAAGCGTGGCCTTAACAGAAATGCGCCTGCTCCTTTTAAAGGTATCTGGGGAAAATATGCAGCAGATGCGGAGATGAAAGTGGAAGCGGCAGCTGCGGCTCACCCGGGAGAGACACTTGCACTCATCTTCAGCAATCTGGCTATGGTTTATTATGAACCGGCTTCGTTGAAGAAATGGAAAGAAAAGTATAAGCTCAAGCTCTTTTTGTATCTCGTGGATAAGCATGATTCGGTCTATGCTGCGGATGCCATAAACGCAGCGGGTGTCGGAACCTTTGATAAGGTATTTACTTTCTCGCATGATGACGCGGACAGATTCGGCTTCGGATATTTTGACTGTTACTATTCAAAGCAGAAAGTAAAGAACTGTACCGAACCTGAATACGATGCTTTCTTCTGGGGAACAGACGGAGGGAGACGTGCCAAAGCAGAGAGTATATACAGGCAGCTTACTGATGCGGGATTAAAGGTACGCATGGGCATATGCTATACGGAGATCACCGGAGATGAGATCCCGGGGATCACCTACAATGAGCCCATTCCCTATGAAGAGCTTTTAAAGAACGCAATGGCAAGCAGATGCCTTATAGATATCACGGGATATTACAGCGGTGGCGTATCTCTTAGATATTTCGAAGCCATCACCATGGGAAAGAAGCTTCTGACGGATAATGAACAGGCGAAAAAAATGCGCCTGTATGATGACAAACAGATACTGGTACCGAGAGATATAAATGACATCGGAGCAGAGATGATCGATATGATAAGGAAAGAAACCGAGCTGCCTGTATATAACGGAGAGTTTTCTCCGGCTCATCTCCTGGATATGTGTGAAAAATATGAATGATCTTATCAGCGTAATAATTCCTGTTTATAAAGTGGAAGAATATCTGGATGACTGCATGCGCAGCATTCTGGATCAGACATATCGTAATCTAGAGATAATCCTGGTGGACGACGGCGGTACCACAGACCGATGCCCCGAAATGTGTGATGAATATGCGGCAGCAGATGAGCGCATAAAGGTGATACACAAGAAAAACGGCGGACTGTCGGATGCAAGGAACGCGGGACTTGAGATCGCAACGGGCAGGTGGATCGTCTTTATAGATTCGGATGATTATGCATCTCCGGATATGATAAAGAAGCTTGCGGATGCAGCGGATGAGACCGGCGCGGGACTGGTATGGTGCGGATTTAAGGAGATACCTGCGGAGAGCGTATATTCAAAAGATGATTTTGAAGAAAACGATAAGGATAACAGCAAGACCGAGATAAAAGTCAGATCAAACAAAGAAGCCGAAATGCTTTTCTACGAGCCGGGAAAAATGGGCGAGTGTATGGTGGCATGGAATAAGCTTTATCTGAGGGACCTGTTCTTTGATGATGATAAGATCCGCTATCCGAAGGGAAAGATCTTCGAAGACGGATATACCACATATAAGCTTATATATAAGGCCGAAAAAGTCGCTGTGATAGATGAAGCAATGTATTTCTACAGGCAGCGCAAAGACAGTATAATGAATAAAAATGCCGACAGGAACTACAGGGCCGCAAGAGAAGCGGGAGCAGGGAAACTGAAGTTCTTCATAGAGCATGATGAGAAGGAATTGTATTTAAAAGAACTGAATCTGAATATCTATTCTGCCATAAGATTCTATGAGGCGGCACAGGATAAGACAGGTAAGAAAGAAACAAGAGAATGGTTCTTTGAAATATATAATGAGTACTTTAAGAAAGAAAAGTGGCCCGCAGCCAAGAAGCTCAGGATGAAAGCTTTTGCGATGGGTTATCCATTTTATAAAGTGCTCAGCATGTTTGAAGGAACATATAATAAACTGAAAAAGTAATAAACTGAAAACGCAATAAAGTTTTCTACTGATATGGACCATAATTAACGGACATTATAAGATAAACGGTTCGTAAATTTACGTCAGGTGGAGGAATAAAGAATGGCAGATAAAGAATTTAAACTTTCGGTTCCGGTAATGATGATAATCTTCAACAGACCGGATACGACCAAAGAAGTATTTGAGGAGATCAGAAGAGCAAAGCCTCCCAAGTTCTATATCGTGTCCGACGCTCCCAGAGAAGGCAGGGAAGATGATGTGGAGAAGGTTAAGGCCTGCAGGGAATACGTGGAGTCTCATATAGACTGGCCCTGTGAGGTGATAAAGGATTATGCCGAGACCAATATGGGCTGCAAGATGCGCATGGCTTCCGGTATAACAAATGTTTTATCAAAGGAACCCTATACCATAATACTCGAGGATGACGTTGTTCCTGTTCCGGAGTTCTTCAGATATTGTGAGGAAATGCTCAAGCTCTATGAGAATGATGAGCGTGTGATGATGATCTCCGGTACGAATCTCATCAGGGATCACAAGATAGATGCACCTTATACTTTCTCATGCTTCTCAAGCATCTGGGGATGGGCTACATGGGCCCGTGCATGGAAAGATTATGATGTGGACGTAAAGAACTGGCCTGAGCTTAAGAAGAAGGGCACGTTGAAAACTGTACAGGGCGGCGGATTTGCATATATGTTCCTGTCCAATCATATTGACAGTGTATATACACATGAGAAGGATACCTGGGATATACAGTGGGATTATTGCAGGCATACTCATCACGGGCTTGGAATAGTTCCGAGGGAGAATCTGATACGTAATATCGGATTCGACAGAGAGGATGCCACTCATACTACGTGGCACACGGAGGAAGACTTCTCCTGCGGAACGGTAGAGTTCCCGTTAAAAAAGATCCTGCCCATAAAGCGTGATGTTGAATACGATCGCGCATATATAAAGAAATACTACGGAATGAAGAAGTTCGTGGAAGCAGTTGCCAAGAGACTGAAGCTGTTCTGAGAATGGCAGGGGAACTGATGGATTACGTACACAGGTTAACTTGCGGGATGGTTGAGTTATAAAGAAAGAAAACCGGCACGGAGGTGGATGATGAAAGAGATCAAGCTTATAGTTTATGATTTTGACGGAGTAATGACGGACAATCATGTATTTGTTGACGAGAACGGTAAGGAGACAGTAATGGTCAACAGAGGCGACGGCTGGGGCGTAAATATGATAAGAGCTCTGGGAATACGTCAGGTGATCATTTCCACAGAGGTCAATCCCGTGGTGGAGAAGCGTGCAAACAAGCTTAAGCTTGATGTGATACACGGCGTTGAAGATAAGAGGATTACTGTTATCAAATACTGCGAGCAGGAAGGTATCGATCTGCAGGACGTGATGTATATCGGAAATGATCTTAATGATTATGAAGCCATGAATGTGGTGGGAGTAAAAGGCGTTCCCGCCGATGCCGAGCCTGAGGTTAAAAAGATCGCTGACTGGGTATCAAGTAAAAACGGCGGTGACGGAGTAGTGAGAGATCTCGCAAGGACACTTTCGGAAGTGGCTTCTGTGTGATCGCAAAGGAGTAGAAATGCTTTGGGTTTTAATGACAACATTCAACAGGAAAGATAAGACTATCGCGTGTATCGAATCGATCAAAAAAGCATACAGCGAAGATTTTATCGTTGTTGATGCGGATGCGGGAAGCGATGACGGAACAAAGGAAGCTCTGAAAAAATGTGGGATGGAAACCCACATACTCAGATGCAACAGAGAGATATTCTGGAACGGCGGAATGCGTGCCTCAATGTCTTATGCTTCAATACATGCGGCGGAAGAAGATATGATACTGTTAGTCAATGATGACGTGGTTTTCTTCCCCGATTCCATCGACAAGCTCTACGGAAGACTTACGGAATCCGGCGCGGATGCTGCAGTGGGTGCCATGTGTGATTCCTTCGGCAATCAGACATACGGCGGAGTAAGGATGAGATCGAAACACTTTGCAAGATTTGAACTCATCGCGCCTGTTGAAGAATATACATATTGTGATACATTTAATTGCAATTGCCTCTTAATGTCAAAAAGATGTATGATGAATGCCGGTAATCTTGATGCGGCATATGTTCACAGCATGGGAGATTATGACTACGGAATGAGGATGAAGAGACTGGGACTGAAGGTCATCTGCAGCTCTGAATTCACAGGTGAGTGTGAGGGCAATGATACTGCGGGCAGCTGGATGGACAAGAACCTTGAGAGAAAGGTGAGACTTGAGAAGAAGGAAAGCCCCAAGGGACTTCCGGCCGGTGACTGGTATCATTTTGTGAAGAAGAATTACGGACTGATACCGGCATGTTACCATTCGGCAACACCGTATATCAGGATCCTGATAGGAAAATAAATTACAGAAACACAGTAAGGAGATAAATCATGGGAAAGAGAATACTGGTAACGGGCGGAGCAGGATTTTTGGGCTCCCATCTCTGCGACAGACTGATAAAAGAGGGAAATGATGTTATCTGTCTTGATAACCTTTTTACAGGTAACAAGAATAATATAAGACATCTGATCGGCAATCCGTATTTTGAATTTATAAGACATGATGTCACGGTGCCCATCGTGATCGAAGTGGATCAGATCTACAACCTGGCATGCCCCGCAAGCCCGGTTCATTATCAGTACAATCCCATCAAGACGACCAAGACTTCCGTACTCGGAGCAATGAACATGCTGGGACTTGCTAAGAGAGTTCACGCACGCATTCTCCAGGCTTCTACATCGGAAGTGTACGGAGATCCGGAAGTTCATCCCCAGCCCGAAAGCTACAGAGGATGTGTAAATACTATCGGAATCCGTTCCTGCTATGACGAAGGAAAGAGAGTTGCCGAGACTCTGTTCTTTGATTATCACAGAATGCACAATGTAGATATCAAAGTAATGAGAATATTCAATACTTACGGTCCCAACATGCATCCCGCTGACGGAAGAGTAGTATCCAACTTCATCATGCAGGCACTGCAGGGAAAAGATATCACCGTATACGGAGACGGATCTCAGACCAGGAGCTTCTGCTATGTGGATGACCTTATCGAAGGTATGGTAAGACTCATGAATTCAAGAGACGGATTCACGGGACCTGTGAATATCGGTAATCCCGGAGAGTTCACCATCAAGCAGTTGGCGGAGATGGTGATCGACCTTACCGGATCCTCTTCCAGGATCGTATATGAGCCGCTTCCTTCTGACGATCCTACACAGCGCAGACCCGTGATCGAGCTTGCTAAGAAGGAACTTGACTGGGAGCCTGCTATCCCTCTCGAGGAAGGATTGCGCAAGACTATAGAGTATTTTAAACAGTTTGCCTGAAGTAAAGATAGCGGATGAAAGATGAAATAAAGAAAAAAACATCGAAGACAGGCCGACTGATAGCCTGGATCCCCTTTGCGGCTGTGATAATACTTGTATTTGTATTCTCGTCACAGCCCGGTGCAAGGTCGAAAGCAACAAGTATGCTAATATCATCAAAAGTATACTTATTATCAACAGGGGATAGTGCATCCAATGGACGTGTTCCCGAGATATTTGACTATTGGACGAGAGTAGTGCTGCATATGTTTGAATATGCGGCATTGTCTTTTTTTACGGGGATAGTGGTTTCGGTCAACGGTTTCAGAGGAAAGCTCAGATTCCTGTACATGTTCTTCGCAGGAGCGTTCATCGCTTTTGCTGATGAATTCTTCCAGATATTCGTCTATGACAGATACGGAGATATAGGCGACTTCACTGCGGACTGCGTCAGCGTGATAATGATGGCTGCAGTATTCTATATCTGCGGCGGATGGCTCGATAAGAAGAGGAAGAAAAAGGATGGCACCGGGAAGAGTAAGCAGGAAGGGAGACGCCCCTTCATGAATTTCGTGATCGATGATATAAGCTTCGATACGGCCATAGACCGGATCATGGAGATGGCAGGTGAAGGGAAGCATTATATCGTGACACCCAATGCCGATCATATAGTGAAGCTTCAAAAGGATGAGCAGTTCCTTAAGATATATGAGAAGGCGGATCTTGTAACGGCTGACGGTATGCCACTCCTATGGATCGCGGATTCGCTGGGCAATCCACTTACAGAGAAGATAAGCGGTGCGGATATAATGCCTGCGGTATGCGAGCGGGCTGCCAAAGAAAAGAAGTCCGTATTCCTGCTTGGAGGAAGAGAGGGTGTGGCAGATAAAGCTGCGGCCAATCTAAAGAAGAAATATAAGGGGCTCATCATTGCAGGGACTTATGCGCCGCCCATGGGCTTTGACGAAGAGCTGTGCGAAGAGGATGAGGTGGAACCTGAAGAGAGTGATGTGGAGAAAGCTGTAAGGGCTGTAAACAAAGCTTCCCCCGATATCCTGGTAGTTTGTATGGGGGCACCGAAGCAGGAGAAATTCATCGCAAGGCATATGGATGAGATGAACTTCCATGTGGCGCTGCCGGTGGGAGCGGCGATAGATTTCGCGGCAGGTGAATATAA
Organism: Lachnospiraceae bacterium XPB1003; assembly: GCA_900102065.1. GTDB lineage: Bacteria > Bacillota > Clostridia > Lachnospirales > Lachnospiraceae > NK4A136. The sequence goes on from FMVK01000014.1 coordinate 74,864, forward strand.
GAGAGCACCCCTATGGATGCGGAATGCGGGACTGGAATGGTTCTACAGATTCTTCCAGGAACCCGGACGATTATTTAAAAGATATTTTATAGATGATATGAAAATATTTATATTAGCATGGAAATATAAGGATGTGATGAGATGAGAATAGCGGTAGATCTGACAAGTTTAAGCGGAAACCTCTCGGGGCTCGAGAGATATGCGGCGAATATTACACAGTCCATGATACGACTGGGCCGTGAAAGTAAAAGATACAGACGTATCAAATGGATACTCGTTGTCCGTAATACTGTTCCCGAATTCGTGAAGGAACTACATGAAGAGATGAAGGGCGATATAAGAGTTGCGATGGTAAAGGGCGGCAAGCTTTTTATCAATCAGTTGAAACTCCCTGCCGTGATGTGGAGGATAAAGGCTGACGTATATCTGTTCCCGGCATTTCCTGTGCCGCTTCTGTTCGGCGGGAAAAAGGGAAGCCGTATCTTTGGACTGATCGCAGATACTGCGGTATTCGATGTCCCGGAGACCATGAAGCTCAGATCGAGACTTCTCTTCGGTGCGGGGCTTAAGCATACAGCTAATGTCTGTGGCGGGATAATAACAATATCCGAATTCTCGAAATCAAGGATAAAAGAACATCTGAATCCTCTGGGAAAAGTGGTCATGGCACCCTGCGCAGCTGATGATATGATCGGCAAAGACGCAGTGGGAAAATACGGCCTCCCGGATCGTTATATCCTTGCATGTTCCACGCTGGAGCCCAGAAAGAATACAGCGCTCATAGCTGAGGCTTACGGAAGCCTTGTAAAAGAGATGAGCGATAAAGAGCTTCCGCCTCTTGTCCTGGCAGGCCGGAACGGATGGAAGATGAAAGAAGAGATAGAGAAGATCTGCGGTGAGCTGGGCGAACGCGTTCTGGTTCCGGGATTTATTGATGATGAAGACTTAGGCGACCTCTACGCCCATGCGGATATCTTCGTGGATGCATCTGTATATGAAGGCTTTGACATGCCTCCTCTTGAAGCAATGAAATGTAATGTAAAAAAGATCATCCTGTCGGATATCACCGTTCATCGTGAAGTGTTCGGCGATACAGTAAAATATTTTAAGAGCGGTGATGCTAAGGAACTTGCGGAATGCATAAAGAAATGTATCGAAGGGGATGACAGGATAAAGCCGGATGAGATAAGTGCTGTGACGGAGAAGTATTCATGGGAGAGCAGTGCGAAGATCCTGTTGAATGAGTTTACGGGGAAGGCACTATGAGCAAACCGTCAGTCAGTATCATCGTGCCTGTATATAACGCTGAGAGATATCTGGAAGACTGTATAGAGAGTCTCATCGGACAGACATATCGTGATATCGAGATCATACTTGTTGATGACGGATCGACTGACGGAAGCAAAGAGATATGCGAGAGATATGCAGTAAGCGATAGTCGGATAAAGCTTATCCATAAGAGGAACGGCGGCGCAGGATCGGCGCGCAACTCAGGGCTTGCGGCTTCCAAGGGAGAATATATCTACTTCTGTGACAGCGATGATACCATCAGACCGGAGACTATAGAGAGATCCGTGGATGCAGCGGTATCCGAAGATGCGGACCTTGTAATGTTCGGAGCAGAGACTGTTACGGGATCCGGAGACAGGATCACAAATGATCCTTATGAGAAGAAGCATGATTACAGCAGTATACGTGATCCGAAAGCTCTCTTTACGGAGATGAAGAAGAATGATGAGTATGCATGCTGCGTGCCGTTTTTATTCATGCGCAGAACTGTGATCAGATCCGGATTCATCAGGACTATCCATGAGGATGAACTCTTTACGCCTCAGATTATCTATTCGGCAAGGAGAGCAGTGGTGCTCCCTGATATATTCTATATTAGAAAGCTGCATGAGAATTCCGTTACTACGACGAAGAAATGCGAGAAGAATTATTTGGCCATGCTCCATGTGATCGCAGGCCTTGAGAAGATAGAGAACAAGGATGCCACCCTGGTCTCACATATCTGTGACCTGTATCGCACCATCAATGTGATGTACTCGGGTTTTGATGAGGCGGAGAAAGAAAAGGTAAAAGAGAAAAAGAAAAAAGCAGATAAGCATTTTATCAAAATGATGATAGGTTCAAAGGCTGAGTACAGAAAGTTCTATCGTCATGCAGTATTGTCGAAGATCTATCATGCAGGAAAGTATTGAAGAAATTGGATGAGCTTATGAGAGGGGCAGGCGGAACAGGAAAGATACTGACAGTTGCCGTCGCTGCCTATAACGTAGAAAAATATATAAGGTCTGCCATGGACAGTTTCCTGCAGGTTAAGAATGCAGAGAAACTGGAAGTTCTTGTCTTTGACGATGGCGGAACCGATGATACTTTTAAGATCTGTGAAGAGTATGCCGGGAAACTTCCGGATTCGATCCGTCTCATACATACGGAGAACGGAGGACATGGGAATGTGATCAATTCCGGGATCAGAGAAGCGACGGGACTTTATTACAAAGTCGTAGACGGTGATGACAGACTTGATCCCGCAGGCCTTGATCATCTGATCGAGATACTGGAAGAGACAGATGCGGATATAGTATTTAATTCCTTTGATACTTTTGATGATGAGACAGGGGAGACCACTTCTGTCATCGGACAGAAGGCGGAGATACACAGAAACAGGAAGATAGGTCTTTCGGATCACTGGAAGGATCTGACTTTCAGGATGCATGCCATGACTTTTAAGAGCAAGCTGCTTTTAGAGAATGATGTGAAGGTTGCTCTGCATCGTTTCTATGTAGATAAGGAATATGTCTTAAAAGGACTCTTAGGTGCAGATACCGTATATGTGGATGATACGGTCATTTATCATTACAGACTTGGACGTGACGGGCAGAGTGTGAGCATGAGCGGTACGAAGAAGCATTACAGAGATCATGAAGATCTCGTGATGAATATGCTCAAAGCCGCAGACGGGATTGAAGATTTATCATATAAATCTGAACTGTGCAAGGAGTTCATCCGTCCGTATGTATATAAACAGTATATGATATTTGCTCACTTCGGAAAGAAGAAAGAGTTCAGAGATTATGATAAGACTCTTTATAACGACTACAGAGAATACTATGACAGTGTCACAAGAAAGAAACTGACACTTCTGAGAAAATGCGGATCTCTCCTGATCCCGATATGGGATCTGATAGATCATGAAGCATTTCTGTAAATATAATACTGTGAATAAACCACCTTGGTGCAGATCATGAACGAGATTACTATCAGCGCGATCATAACAACCTGCAACAGACCGGTCAGTATACTTGAGCGGGCTGTGAAAAGTGCTGTCATGCAAAAGAGACTTCCGGATGAACTCATCATCATAGATGATTCATCGGAAACAGGGACGCACTCTGAAGAGATAACCCTGATGTTATCGAAGTATGCGGGGAAGACTGATCTTCATTATCTGAAGAATGACGGCTGCAAGGGCGCATGCTATTCAAGAAACAGAGGGATAGAGACTGCAGTCGGAGACTATATCGCTTTCCTGGATGATGATGATGAGTGGACAGCAGATAAGCTCATGCTTCAGGAGAAGAAAGCCCTGGAGCATAAGGAGGCAGTCCTCATCACGGGATATATCAGAGTGATCACCGAAGGAAGTAAGAGAACCAGGATCTATAATCGCGGATGGGAATATGAAGGCTGCGTTCTTCCAAAGATCCTTGGAAATAATTTCGTGGGCGGATGCTCGACACCTCTCATTAAGAGAAGCGCTGTGATAAAGTGCGGATGCTTTGATGAAGACTTTTCTTCTTCACAGGATTACGATCTTTGGATCAGACTGGCAGAAGCAGGAGAGTTCGCTTTTGTAAAAGAGATCCTGGTGGACTATCATATGCATCCCGGAAATATAACGGAAGACTTCGACAGAAGGCTCACCGGATGGAAACGGATATACGGAAAGTATCGCAAAGCATTCGGCAGGTATCCTGAGGCAAGAGGGAAGTTCTTTGAACTGTTGGCTGTGAATGCATGGGAAAACGGCAGATACTGTTTCTCTGTGGGAATGCTCGGACGCAGTGTTAGAGCAGGTGGTATGAAAGTCAATTTTTTCAGGACAGTGATGAAGATGGGTCGGATCACTGTTAAACATGCTTTAAACAGATTGATGTTTAAACCGGAATAATAGATCAATATGAAGATACTGATACTCAACGATCTGTATAAATACGGCGGTGCGGAGCTTGCAGCATTAAAGCAGCTGGAGCTTTTATCATCATGCAACGAAAAAGTGATGATGATCACGCTGGATCCTGCTTACAGGGATGGCTTAATAGAAAAGAACATCTATAATATCAAGACCTGTTCCGATAGCCGCATCAATATCCTGAATAAAGTATTCTTTTCTCCTTCGATATATCTTCGCCTTAGACGGAAGATAGAAGAGTTCTCGCCGGATGTGATCTTCCTCCACGGAACACTCAGATCTCCCATATCACAGTATATGGCTGTCAGAGGATATAAGTGCATCCAGACGGTGCATGATTATTTCTATATCTGTCCCAAGTTCAACTGCATACTGCCTGACGGATCGGTATGCAAGGGCACTAAGTACAGATCATGCTGTAAAGAAGGCTGCCTGTATGACGGATCAAAAGCAAAGCTTATGATCTTCAGATATATTTCTGCTGTATCGGGAATACTGCGCAAGCATACGGTGAACTGCTTTATAGCTCCGAGCAAGAGACTGGGCGCTTATTTAAATGCTTACGGCTACAAAAATGTCGTTATCAATAATCCGTATGCTGTGGGTAATGCTGTCATAGGAAAAGCGCGCGATGAACGGGCCGAATTCTTATATGCCGGGAGGATCAGCGCGGATAAAGGGATATTTGAATTCCTGGATGCTTTTGCGAAGTGGAACAGTGAAGGGACGCACGGTATCACCATCGCAGGTGCCTTCTCATCGGAAGATGACAGGAAGAGATTTGAAAAACTTGAAGACAGATATCACTGGATCAGTTATGAAGGCGAGAAGTCTCATGAAGAGATACTGGATATGATGAGACATACGGGATTTGTAGTCGTTCCTTCGCTGGGAATAGAGAACTATCCGACGGCGGTGCTTGATGCTTTTTCAGCGGGGGCTGTTGTCATAGGCTCCGCGCGCGGAGGTGTCAGAGAACTGATCTCGGATGGCAGAGGCATAGGATTTAAGATACTGAGCTGTGATGACATCATCCACAAGCTGAGTTATGCAGTGAACCTTTCCGAAGAAGAAAAAGACAGGATAAGACAGAGCAGCATCAGGTATCTGAAGGAGAATAACTCCGAAGAGATGTATTTAAAAGAAATTACGGAGTTAGCTGACAAGGTGGTCTGAATTTTTCGGTACGAAGAGGTCGGATGAATCGTATCAGAAACGCTCAGAGAAGATAAGGTCAGGATCATATCGAAGATTTGGCAGGAAAAAGTTCATGGGTCCCCGTGAGGATAAGCTTCCAAGTATAAAGAAAAATTATATATTTAATACGCTGTATCAGTTGCTTTCAATCATCACGCCACTGATAACCGCACCTTATACGTCCAGAGTATTGGGCGCGGATAATATCGGTATACAGAGCTTTACTTCATCCAACACTGCTGTCTTTACGCTTATAGCAGTGCTGGGAACAGCTACATACGGTCAGCGTGAGATATCCATGGCCAGGAATGACAGGAAGAAAAGCAGCAGACTCTTCTGGGAGATCGAGCTTATAAGTCTGATATCTTCCGTATTCGTATTGGCACTGTGGGCGATATGGGTGTATATGGCCACTCAGTACAGGATCTACTATGCTGTGCTGACAGTGCAGATATTAGCTGTTGCTTTTGATATCTCATGGTATTTCGGAGGATTTGAGAAGTTCGGAATTATCGTTGCAAGGAATGCTGCGATCAAGATAGTCGGTATCATCGTTCTCTTTGCATTGGTGAGGGATGGTGACGATCTGCTGCTTTATATGGCATTGCTTAGCATTACAGGACTCCTGGGGAATCTCTCTATGTGGCTTAGCTTAAAAGGGATGCTTGATAAGGTAAGCATAAAAGATATACATCCCTTTTCACATCTGAAGAATACCATCGCATATTTCATCCCGTCTGCTGCAACATCGGTTTATACGATACTGGATAAATCCATGATCGGATTCATAACGGGAAGCGAAGCAGAGAATGGTTATTATGAGCAGGCGGTCAAGATAATCAGGATGATACAGTCGGTGGTCTTTTCTCTTAATACTGTGATGTATGCGAGAATGTCATTGCTCTTCTCGGAAGGGAAGATCACGGAGATGAAGAAGAAGATCGCGGATTCTTACGATTTCCTCCTGACACTATCGATACCGGTAATGTTCGGACTGGTGGCAGTGTCGGGGAATTTCGTCCTGTGGTTCTTCGGTGAGGGATTTGAGATGACAGGATATCTCTTGTGTCTGTTGGCACCGCTTCCTGCAATAGTATGTATCAGTAATGTGCTGGGCAGTCAGTATCTTACACCTTCGGGACAGAGAGTAAGGAGCACGAAGGGAATACTTGCGGGAGCTGCAGTGAATGTAGTGCTGAATCTGATACTGATACCGCGATATGGAGCAGCGGGTGCCGCGCTTGGATCTGTTGCTGCGGAACTGGTGATAAGCCTGATATATATATATATGAGCAGAGACGTTGTGAGGGTATCACAGCTGCTACATATGTCTGTTAAGAAGCTTGCCGCATCGCTTATCATGTTCGGAGGCATATTGCTTTTGACGGGGACGGGCTTAAGCGGAGTTACGTTTACTTTAGTACAGTTTGTCGCAGGGGCAGTGATATATATTGTTGCCATGTTCGGACTGCGGGACAGCTTTGCGATGACTTTCTTAAAGTGGATAAAGATTAAGTGCCGGAAGAAAAAGCCTGAAGATAAGTGATTAAAAAAGTAGTTTAAGTAAAAATATAGAATGGAGAAAAAACAGTGATCGAACTGCCGGAGGAATTCTACAGAGAAGAAGTAAGAAACGGACATACCGTATCCGCTTCTACGAAGAAGATATGGGCTGTGGAACTGGAACTGCTTAGTGAATTCGACAGAGTATGCAGGGAGTGCGGCCTGCCTTATTATGCAGATCAGGGGACACTGCTGGGTACGGTGCGACACGGCGGTTTTATTCCCTGGGATGACGACATCGATCTCATAATGTTCAGAAAGGATTATGACAGACTCATTCATGAATGTGGGGATAAATTCAAGGAGCCTTTCTTCCTGCAGACTGCATATTCGGAAAAGGATTATTTCAGAGGGCATGCGCAGCTTCGCAAAAGTGATACCTGTGCGGCTATCCCTTCGGAAGCTTATACATTGAATATCAATCAGGGGATTTTTCTTGATATATTCGTAATGGATAATATCCCGGAGGGAGAAGCGGAACTTGAGAAAACAATAAAGATCCTTAATGATTATCATGATGTTATGTCAATAATGACACAGCATGATATAAAGGGATCTTTCTTAAAGAAGCTCAGATGCAGGCTCGGAATATTAAAGAGAAGGATAAAATTCGGGAATGTCCTTTCCGTGTACAAAAAGACTGAGAAAGTGGTTAAGAACATACCTGATACAGGATATGTGGATAAGCTGCTCTTCTGGCATGATGCGAAGAGTGTAAAAAAGATAAGATCGGAGTGGTACGAAAAAACAGAATACCTTGAATTTGAAAATACGAAATTACCGGTGCCATATAAGTATGATGAAGTCTTAAAGGCTCAGTTTGGCGAAAATTATATGACACCCATAAAGGGGACTGCGTTCCACCCGAATCTCATCATCGATACAGAGAGATCATATAAGGAAGTGCTGGGTAAGTGACTCTGCCCTGCAGGTCCCACATTACGATGTATCATAGGTTATGATAAAATATAGATGGAATTATAAATCGCATAGTAATCGATTAATCCTGGAATTAGGAGTGAAGTATGGATAAAGCTATCGTTTATCATGGAAGTAATGTAGAAGTAGCAGAACCGCGTATTCTTCAAAATGGTTTTTACAAGGATTTTGGTTATGGTTTTTACTGTACCAAATTTGAGCGACAGGCAAAAAGATGGGCATTAACCCGAAAGGGGAATTCTATTGTTAATCGATATAATTATTCGGAAAACAAAGAGTTGAAAATTAAATCATTTGGTGAGATGACTGATGAATGGATCGATTTTGTCGCAGAATGCAGAAGGGGAACACTTCACGATTATGATATCGTTGAAGGTCCGATGGCAGATGATCAGATTTGGAATTTCGTAGAGGATTTTGTTGAAGGTCGTATTACAAGAAATGCATTTTGGGAGATTGTAAGATTTAATCATCCGACGCATCAGATTGTTTTTTGTACAGAAGAGGCTCTTAAGACGCTCAAGTTTGAAGGGAGTGAGATATTGTGAAAAATAAATATTTCCCGGATGAAGAAATAGAAAAAAATGACCTTTATTTCGTTTGTTATATGATCGAACGCGTAGCTCGTCATATCCATCAAAGGAATCGCTATGTGGTAAATACGATAGGAAAAGAAGGCCTGTATCATTTGCTTAGTGTTGCTAATGTCCTGCACTCGGAGAATCCGTTAAAGGTCGAAGAAGATTGGATTAATGACTATGGGCTTAAATCAGGAGATTATGATATAACGAAAGTCGATAAGGACTTGGCGGAAAAAATTCCGACGGCTCTCGAAATGGGAAACGTATATCAAAGATTAATCCTTGATACTATGAACTCCAAGGAAAATTATGTCGATGGTATCATAAGAGTATATAATGATGAGCTGTGTGATGTGATTGATAATTATAATTGCAGCGCATTTTATGAGCCGTCGTATGTTATAGCAAGAGCGTATCAGGCCGGCGGATTCTAGAGGCGTGGATTATGGTATAATGAAACCATTCGGAGGGGTTAGCCAATGAAGATGACGAAAAAGAAAGCTGCGATATTTGGGCTTGCTGCCACCACGCTGTTCTCAGTGGGTGGTTTCTCGGGTTGCGTGTACGGCCCACCGCCGGAATATGATCCCGGCAATAATAATAATATTCAGATCGAAGACGATGGTAACAGTTTGAGTGGAGATGTAATATCGCCTCAGACGACCATAGGCGTGGATGATAACGAACCGGCTGCGGTATATGGCCCGCCTCAGGCACTTGAGGAGTATGAAAATCAGGAAGGTGAAGCTACGGACGCACCGGAAGTGACTGATGCTCCGACACCGACAGTTAACGTCGAGGATAATGAGATGCCTGATGTGTACGGACCGCCGGAAGATTTTTAATTTACAGGATAGTGACGGATGACAAGGGAAGAGATCAAGATACGTAATCTGGATACACTTGCGGACTATCAGAAAAAGCTGCGTAAGGAACCGATTCTTAAGCAGCTTTTTTTAGAGCTGACGCTTAAGTGTAACGAACATTGCTTTCACTGCGGAAGCAGCTGCGGCGGAAATCTGCCGGACGGGCTGCCTGTGGAAAAATATAAGTCGCTTCTGGATGAAGTAAAAGAGAATTTCGGGACGAAGGCGCTGATAGCCGTGACAGGCGGTGAGCCTCTTCTGTATCCGGATTTTTTTGAACTCATGGAATATACACAGGAGCTGGGCTTCAAATGGGGGATGACCAGCAACGGGACGCTCATCACAAAAGAGGTGGCTCATCATCTGAAGGAAGCGGGGATGAAGAGCATATCCCTTAGCATCGATGGCCTGCCTGAAACCCATGACCGCTACAGAGGACTTAAGGACGCATATAAGCTGGGAATGGAAGGCATACAGAATCTTATTGATGAAGACTGTTTTAACATAATGGTCACGACAGTCGTGAATCATGAGAATATAGATGAGCTGGATGCGCTTTTTGATGTGTTCGACGGGATGGATATCAATGAATGGCGCCTGACGGGTATCGAGCCCATAGGACGCGCGGAGAAGGTTCCGGATATGCTGCTTTCTGCGGATGATAACCGTAGGATAATGGAGTTCATAAAGGAGAAGCGGGAAAAGCGGATCCCGGTAACATACTCCTGTACTCATTTCCTGGGCCTGGAATACGAGGCGGAGGTACGGGACTGGTATTTCTTATGCAATGCCGGTATCTATGTTGCAGGCATACTGGTGAATGGAGACGTGACTGCCTGCATCGATATCCCGAGGAACGAAAAGACCATACAAGGGAATATTAATTCAGAGAGCTTCACAAAGCTGTGGAAAGAAAGATTTGAAATATACCGTACGCCACTTTCCGAACGTAATGAGAAATGTGCGGCCTGTCCGGAAGCAAAGTGGTGCAGGGGCGACGCATACCACAGCTGGGATTATGAGAATGAAAAGCCGAAGGTGTGCTTTAAGGGAGTGCTGTTCTAGACTATGGTTCGAAAATATATAGTATTTTACGGTGCCGTACAGGGTGTCGGCTTTCGCTACAGGGCAATGCATGCGGCAGGAATGTATGGCTGTACCGGATGGGTCAGGAATGAATGGGACGGAAGTGTGAGCATGGAGATACAGGGCTCGGAGGAATCCCTAGATGCGGTTATCACAGCGATAGGTCAGGGGCGATATGTGATGATAGAAAGCATGGATGTCCAAAAACTGACGCCTGTAGAGGATGAGAGGGGGTTTAGGACTTTATGAACAATATAGCAATTGCAAATCAGACCATAAAGATCGTAAAAGACGGTAAATATATGCTCGGCGACAGGGAAGTACTCTTTCCCGCGGTAAAGGCCGACAGCGTGATCGTCATATCTCCGGAGGCCGGAAAGGCATATCTGGAAAAGGGCATCTCGTCCCTGATGAGAGATGAGATGTGCAGGATAAATGTCATAAATGCCGATTCATTCCAGGCAGGGAGGCTGTACAAGAATCCGCTTGTGATGAATTTCGCAAATGCGCATAATCCGGGAGGCGGGTTCTTACTTGGCGCAAATGCGCAGGAAGAAGCCCTATGCAGATGCAGCAGCCTCTATAGGTCTATCACGTCAGCAGCCGCATCGGAGATGTATAGATATAACAATCTCCATCCGGGGCGTGTTGAATCGGACTATATGCTGATATCACCTGAGGTGGTCGTCTTCCGTGACGAGAAATATGAACTGTTGGAAGAGCCTGTAACCATGGCAGTGGTAACGGTACCTGCTCCCAACAGGTTCGGCGCGGCACTCCTTGCAAGCAATAAGCTTATAGAAGAGACTTTTATCAGAAGGATCAGGATAATGCTTGCCGCAGCAGCAAAATACGGCTACAAGGATATCATCCTGGGAGCGTGGGGCTGTGGAGCCTTTGGAAACAAGCCGGAGGATGTATCCGAATACTTCCGCAGAGTCATAATAGACGATAAGTACGGGTACTGCTTCAAAAATATATGTTTCGCGATCTATGGAGCGGAAGATGGGAAAAATATTACGGCATTCAGGAAGTGCTTTGGATGATGGCCTTGTTAATTGCCTCATTTTTCCAAGGGAAATATCAACAGAGACAGCTCGGAGAGAAAAAGTATTGCGAAGACCGATGATATTGGAATGATCAGCGGGTACAACAAAGGGAATAAAGCGCCCGAGACAACAAACGTAAAGATAGATTTCTCCATGGAGAACCTTGATCTGTCGGAGCTCAGAGGGCGCTGAACAAAGGTCCGGGGGACCTTTGTTCAGCGCGGACCGAAGCGGAGCGGAGACAGCGACATACGAGCAGATAAAGGATTATGTTAGGGAACAAGGCACTTAGACATTATGGGATGATTTAAAGGAGATTATGCAAAGGATCCTCATTGAGTGCGCAGATTAATGATCTGAGCTTGAAGATGAGTGTATTTGTCTGGGAAGGTGGGAATAAAACGATGCCAAATATGAATTATCCGGAGAGTGACTGGAAACTTTTTAGAAGCAAAATATCGGATTGGCAGGAAGCGTATATGGAAAAACTCTGCAAAGAGTATATTGATATCTTAAGCGCCGATGGCAGTTCGGCAGACAGATTTTGGGCAGTGGAAGAGCGCATAAAGGGAGATAGGAAAAAAGTCGGAGTGCGGGCTGAGATACGGCGCTCACAGATGTTTTATAATATTGTTTCGCTTATTCGAGAGGGCGCAATCTCTTTGGAAGATCTGGACGGATTTAGCGAAGAACTAAAGCAGGCTGCAGAAGCAAGTATGAATTGGTGAAAACATACTGGTAACTATTAACTCGGACATCCATGTGGATGTCTTTTTTATTTTAGAAGCCTATTATGACGAGATGCAAAAAAAGAAGAAGGGGAAATCTTGAGGTGGAATTTTTGCACCTCAAATAAACCCCGTCGAATTCGACTACTTAACAGAAGAGCGTAGATGAAAAAGACAAAACTTGAGGTCGTAAATTTCGACCTCAAGTATAGACGGAGGAGTATATGGCAGATAAGAAGGGAACAGAATTGGTTAGCGCCGAGATTGGTACGATAGAAGTTACTGAGGAGCTCTTAAGGGAGAAACTATATGAGATTCGCGGCGTTAAGGTCATGTTAGATGCAGATTTGGCTGAAATATATGGATATACTACCAAGGCGTTTAATCAGCAGATAAAGAATAATCTTGAGAAATTTGATGATGATTTTATGTTCGAACTTTCTGATGAAGAGGTTGATGATTTGCGGTCAAAAAATTTGACCGCAAATCTCCCGACTTTACGAAGGAATCCATGAAGCAATCATTTCAGAGGAAGAATGGAACCTGGCGCAGGAAAAGAGGTCAAAGAATAATTATCGCCGGGAAAAGGTGAATGATCCTGATCATGCGCATATTCTTTCCGGGATCCTCAGATGTCCCTGCTGCGGTAAAGGAATGTATGGAAATGTTGCCAAGGCTCATTCAAAGGATAATAAGACCAGATACTATTATTATTGCAAAAACACAGTAAATGCTACCGGGCATAAATGTACCTTCCGCACCAATATCGAGCAAGAGGTTCATGCAGTCCTTTGTGGACCGGATCGAACTTTATCCGGAGCGCAGGAAAGACTGTAATTGGATAAAGAATACCCTTTTCAATTTCTCGATTCCCGTAGTTCGGGAGGATGAGGAACTGGCGAGGATAGGTGGAATATCTCTGGATAATAGCACTCTCAGCAATGTCGATTTGCCCTTGGAAAAGTTGTCAACGCATGAAATGGTGGTATTTTTGTGTGAAAGAGATCAAAATTTTCAGTTTGTTAATATAAAAAATCCGCGAATTCATGGACATTATAGGGAGTGTTCCGAAAGGAATGATCCTTTTTGCTATTTTAATTGCCTCATTTTGGGCTTCAATTGCCTCATTTTCTCGAAAATGAGGCAATTGAAATTGACTATGAGTATATTGAATGGTATCCTTGAATTAAATCATTAGGAGAGGAAATGTGAATTATTAACATAGATTGAGGGTTTTTATGCGAAATTTTGATTACGGAAAAAAATGGGAAAAATTATTAACGCCCGATATAGTAGCCCTTCTTTCGCAAATCCATGAGTATAGGGGGAAACAGTCCCTTTTCATAGACGCGAAAGCGGACACTCTTTCGCAACTTGTTGAAATTGCCAGAATTCAGAGTACCGAAGCGTCCAACAAGATTGAAGGTATATATACTTCGGATGACAGACTGAAAGCTCTTGTAAAAGACAAGACAATGCCAAAGACAAGAAACGAGCGGGAGATTGCGGGATACAGGGATGTGCTAAATACAATCCATGAAAGCCACGATTATATTTCAATCAAACCCAATATGATCCTTCAATTACATAGGGATTTATACAAATTTGAAGGATATGATATTGGCGGAAAATATAAAGCTGCTGACAATATTATCGAGGAAGAAGATGAACAGGGAAATAAATTCGTTCGTTTTAAACCGATTCCGGCCTGGGAAACTCCGGAGGCAATAGAAAATCTTTGCGACGAATTTGATAAGGCGTATGAATCCGGAACAATAGATCCGCTCCTTCTGATTCCTATGTTTATATTGGATTTTCTTTGTATCCATCCGTTTAACGATGGTAATGGAAGAATGAGTAGATTGCTTACACTGCTTATGCTTTACAGAGCAGGATATATAGTAGGAAAATATATAAGTATCGAGCATTTAATTGAAAAGACAAAAGAAGCGTATTATGAATGTCTTCAGAAAAGCTCGCTTAACTGGCATGAGGATGATAATGATTACGTTCCTTTTGTTAAATATATGCTTGGCGTTATTGTTGCCGCATACAGAGATTTTTCCGACAGAGTACAGGTATTGGTAACAAGCAAGCTTTCCAAACCGGAACGCGTGGCAGAATTGATAAAGAATACATACGGAGAAATCACTAAGTCGCAGATTATGGAGAAATGTCCTGATATCAGCCGTATAACGGTTGAGCGTACATTAACAGAACTGTTGTCATCTGGAAGAATACTTAAAGTTGGCGGTGGCAGATATACTAAATATGTTTGGAATCATGATAAGGAATAGAATAAACGGAGGAATGTGATGGTAACGGGAGAATTAAGGAACAAAATTGATTCTTTATGGGATGTGTTTTTTAGCGGGGGGCTTACAAATCCACTTGATGTTGTCGAGCAAATGACCTACCTCATGTTTATAAAAGATCTGGATGATACGGATAACCTCCGTGCAAAGGAAGCTGCCATGCTTGGGCTTTCTTATAAGAGCATATTTGCAGATGAAGTTGAGATCGGAGACCGTAAGGTTGATGGCAATCAGCTTAAGTGGTCTACATTCCACGACTTCCCGGCGCAGAGGATGTATTCTGTTGTTCAGGAATGGGTATTCCCGTTTATCAAGAACCTCCACGGAGATAAAAACTCTGCGTACAGCAAATATATGGATGATGCCATATTTAAGATTAATACACCGCTTATGTTATCGAAGATCGTGGATGCCTTGGATGAAATATATTCTAAGATGGAAGAATTGCACCAAACCGATATTAGAGGTGATGTTTATGAATATCTTCTTTCCAAGATTAAACAGTCCGGAGTTAATGGCCAGTTCAGAACACCGAGACATATTATACGCATGATGGTAGAGATGATGGATCCGAAGCCTACAGACTTTATCTGTGATCCGGCCTGTGGAACTTCCGGATTCCTTGTAACCAGCGGAGACTACTTAAGAGAAAAGTATAAGAAGGAAGTCCTTCTTGATAAGCAGAACAGAAATCATTTCATGAATGACATGTTCCATGGATACGATATGGACAGAACCATGCTCCGCATTGGCGCTATGAATATGATGACACATGGCGTTGAGAATCCGTTTATTGAGTATCGTGACAGCTTATCGGATCAGAATCCTGATAAGGACATGTATTCTCTTATCCTGGCTAATCCTCCCTTTAAGGGCAACCTCGATGCAGACACCGTATCAACGGACCTTCAGAAGGTATGTAAGACTAAGAAGACGGAGCTTTTGTTCCTGGCATTGTTTGTAAGAATGCTTAAGATTGGCGGAAGATGCGCGTGCATCGTTCCTGACGGAGTGCTCTTTGGTTCTTCCAATGCTCATAAGGCTATCAGAAAGGAAATCGTCGAGAATCAGCGGCTTGAAGCAGTGATCTCGATGCCATCCGGTGTGTTTAAACCTTATGCCGGTGTTTCCACCGGAATACTTATATTCACGAAGACCGGCCACGGCGGAACGGATGATGTGTGGTTCTATGATATGACTGCTGATGGCTTCAGTCTTGATGATAAACGTACTGAAATCAAGGATAACGATATCCCTGATATCATCAGCCGATTCAAAAATCTTGAAGCTGAAAAAGACAGAAAACGTACTGACAAATCCTTCATGGTACCTAAGAAGGAGATTGAAGATAATGACTATGATCTCTCTATTAATAAGTATAAGAAGGTTGAATACGTTGCAGTAGAGTATCCTCCGACATCCGAGATAATGGCAAATATAAGAGAAATCGAAAAGCAGATAAGTAAAGAAATGGAGGAGTTGGATAAACTCTTGAAAAAGTAATAAAAGGGGCAAGAAATATGGAAATGCAATCTGAAAAGCAACGATTAATAAACAAAAGTACGGAAGCTTTTATCCTTGGGCTGGAGATATATAATAAGCCAACGATAAGATATCGAGTTGAGGGCTTTAGTTTTTTTATCGTAAATGCATGGGAATTAATGCTTAAGGCCGAAATGATTAATAGGGGATTATCGATTTTCTACAAAGATAATCCTGACCGTACCATAAGTGTGGAAGTCGCTATTAAGAAAATATATACAGACAAAAATACGAAGATTAGATTGAACCTTGAAAAGATTATCGAACTTCGTAATATCAGTACGCACTATATTACAGAGGATTATGAGGTTAAATACGCACCGTTATTCCAGGCATGTGTCCTGAACTATGTTAATGAGATGAAAAGGTTTCATAAGGTAAATGTGGAAGATTGCATTTCTCAAAATTTTCTTACCATAACGGCTAATTATGAACCACTGGATAATGAGCAAATAAGGTTAAAATATCCTCCTGAAGTGGCAGAAAAGTTTATTAAACAGGCAAACGAGATAGATGTATTAAATGAGGCATACTCGTCAGATAAATTTGCAATTAATATTAAGCAAAATTTATATATTACCAAGCGAAAGGAGGAGGCGGATTTCGTAGTTTCCATCGTAAAGGATTCAGATAATAAAGTTGAAATTGTTAAGGAACTAAAAGATCCGTCAAATACGCATAAATACTCATACCAGTCAGTTATTACCGTGGTTTCTGAGAAAATGCATAAGGATAATTTACACATAGATTATCCAAAAGGATTCAATGCGTATGTGTTAAATTTGCTTATGGACTTTTATGATATAAAAACTAATCAGTTATACGCATATAAGCATACGATAGGAAATCAGGAACAGTATACATATTCTCAGCAATTTATAGATTTTGTGATTGGAGAAATAAAAAAGAATCCGAATACTTTTGTTGAAAGTTTAAAGAAAAAAAGATAACCCCAGGCACATAGGATGCTCAGTCTTACGACCTACCCCATTTTGGGACCCAGTGTTGTTCCTTCACGAGTTATCTGTATAAATTATAGCGCCCCCAATAAAGAGTTGCAAGAGGTGGATTTGGTGGGAATAATAACTGAAAAATTATAAAGAAGGATAATTGCAAATGAAAATACAGTTAATTACGGGAAACAAAGAGATGAAAAGTACTGATAATTTAATTGTTTCAGATTTATCCAGACCGATGGCAATGGATGATTTTGATATTGATATAATAGATTTATCATTTGCTGATATTTGGAAATATGAAGGAAGCACCATAGGAAAGACTAATAAATATAAAGATCTACAAGCTATAGGTCAGATGGTTAGAGGTACTAAAAAAGCTCGCATATTTTACGTATATCCTCAAGATGGAAAATATTTGTTTCATATGAATAAGGGGATTTATACAGATGTTGAAAATATAAAGAATATTTTAAATTCTACGACATGTGTGGAGGATTATAAGGAGTGTTTTCCTTATAGAGACGCCCCGATTAATGTGATTTTCGAACCTACTAAAACAACCATAGGAAAAATAACGTATTCAGCAGATTTCCACTTTGCCATTCAATTTGGAGAAATCGTAACAAAATCAGATACAAGCGAAAAAATAACAACTCTTAATTGCTATGGAAATATTTATTTTACTACATTAAACATTTGCCGTTCGTATGATGAGCTGATTAATTATATTGATTCGATTTTGGGAGATAATAAGACTTGTGATATACCGGATTGGATTAATAACATAAACTTTGGAGACGATGAGGAACAGAATGAGATAATAAAAGATAGTATTATTCAGATAGAAACAAGTAAAGGAAAAATAGAAAGAGCGAAAGAAAAGTTAGAAGAAAACCTTAGATACAAATCTATTTTATATACCAACGGAGATGAGCTGGTTGAGGTGGTGTATGACATATTAGAAAAAATACTTGACTGTAATTTGGCTGGCTTTGAGGATAGAAAAATTGAAGATTTTCCCCTCTGAGTTAGGGTAGTTGTCACCCACCTCCCATAATTGATAAGATGCTTATCAAGGGGAAGGTGACAAGTATGAGCTATAACAGATATCCAAAGGAAATGAAGGAAGCCATAGTGGCCAGGTTACTTGAAGAAGATGTTATCGTAATGGACATCCACAAGGAGACCGGTATAGGGATCAATACTCTGTACAGATGGAGAGATGATGCTATGAATAAGAAAGGCTTATCAGCTACGACCAAGTACAAGAATGCTGATAAGTGGAGCAGTCAGGATAAGTTCACAGTTGTTTTGGAAACAGCCAATCTCTCAGAAGTAGAATTCTCTGAGTACTGCAGAGAAAAAGGAATCTACCCTGAACAGGTCAAAGAATGGCGAGATGCCTGCATGAATGCGAACAACGGTGCAGTTGAACGCAGAGATAAGCTCAGTAAGGAACTTAAGGCTGAGCGTAAGCAAAAGGAAAAGCTTGAGAAGGAACTTGCCAGGAAAGAAAAAGCATTAGCGGAGGCTGCAGCACTGCTGGTCTTAAGAAAAAAAGCCAATGCGATTTGGGGGACGGAAGAAGAGGAAGAATGATTAGCGCCTCAGATCGCAGACAGGCAGTTGAGCTAATCAGCGAAGCGGTAAACTCAGGAGCTGCATTATATAAAGCTTGCGAAGAGCTGGGCATAAGTAAACGTACTTATAATCGTTGGAGAAAAACTGACAACGAATATATAGATAAGCGCACGACCTGCGAGCGCCCTGAACCGGTCAATAAACTGGCAAAGGAAGAAAGACAGGAGATACTGGATACGATGAATTCAGAGGAGTTTGCATCAAAGACACCTTGTGAGGTCGTACCGATACTGGCAGATAGAGGAATCTATCTTGGAAGTGAAAGTACATTCTATAACGTATTAAGAGATGCAAACCAGCTTGCTCACAGAGGACGGGAACAGGCACCTGTGAAACGCCCGGTATCAACCCATAAGGCGACTGCCCCTAATCAGGTGTGGATGTGGGACATCACATATCTTAACGGACCGATAAAAGGCAAGTACTATTATCTGTACCTATTCTCAGATTTGTTCAGTAGAAAGATCGTTGGCTGGGAAGTACATGAGTGTGAATCAGCAAAACTTGCCGGAGATCTGATAAAGCGAATATACAGAGAAGAAAAGATATTTATGAATAAGGAACCATTGGTTCTCCATTCTGATAACGGAAGCCCTATGAAGGGTGCTACGATGCTTGAGACGCTTTATGCTCTTGGGGTCATTCCTTCAAGAAGCAGGCCTAGAGTCAGCAATGATAATCCTTATGCAGAGAGTCTTTTCAAGACGCTGAAATATATGCCTAATTATCAGCCGAAGGGATTTAACAATCTTTTCGAAGCGAGGATGTGGGTAAAACATTTCGTAGACTGGTATAACAATGACCACCGTCATAGTGGAATTAACTATGTTACTCCTAATGAGCGTCATGCAGGCAAGGATAAGGAAATCCTTGCAGAAAGAATCAGGGTGTATGAAGAAGCAAGAGCTAAGCACCCGGAGCGCTGGACCAGAAGTATCAGAAAGTGGGAATACCAGGATACAGAGTGGCTAAATCCAAGACAAGAAAAAGAAACTAAGAACGAGGCAAAAGCCTCATAAAAACTAAGGAAAGGAATAAGGGGAGGGTGACAACTATCCTAAAAAATTCCG
>FMVK01000006.1 GCA_900102065.1 Lachnospiraceae bacterium XPB1003
TGGGCCGTTACCTCACCAACCAGCTAATCAGACGCGAGTCCATCTTAGACCACCGGAGTTTTTCACACTGTATCATGCGATACTGTGCGCTTATGCGGTATTAGCACCTATTTCTAAGTGTTATCCCCCAGTCTAAGGCAGGTTACTCACGCGTTACTCACCCGTCCGCCACTAGGTTTACAAAAAGCAAGCTTCTCGTAAACCCCGTTCGACTTGCATGTGTTAAGCACGCCGCCAGCGTTCATCCTGAGCCAGGATCGAACTCTCGATTAAAGTGTTCGAAACTGTCCAGACTAATTCTGGCTTTAGTTTCCTTTTTTACTTGGTTCGTTGAACCGTTCTTCCGAATAATTTCTTTGGTTTCGATATTTCTATCTGACCGCTTTATCCCTTCGAAAATAGGATATTTATTTAAGAAATCTTCGGGGTTGCATTACTGTTTTTTTGTCAAGGTCCTTGTCGTTTGGGCTCTCCCGCGCGACTCAATCAGAGTACCACCGTCTGTTTTAAATGTCAACAACTTTTTTAAAAAAAATTAAAATTTTTTTTGAGGCAAAAAAATCCGGTCTGCTTTCTCAAGCAGACCGGATTCTCAATCTCCCCCCTTAATCTGCTTTAAACCTTAAAATAAGCCATCGACGAATTCAATGATTCGGAGAGTTCCTGAAGCTTATTTGCCGACTCGCTTATGATGGAGAATGTCGCATTCAGCTCTTCCATGGAAGCATTGGTCTCTTCGGTAGAGGCTGCATTCTCTTCGGAGATAGCCGACAGATCGGCAATTATCTCGATAAGACTTTTCTTGGCCGTATTAAGGGCATTAACCCTTTCTGAGATCTCCTGAGACGTCTCGCTGACGTTTTTGACGTTCTCGGACATTATCTCCATATCGCGCCTTGTAGAATCAAGCTGTGTGGACTGAAGCTTGAAATTCTCATTGAGCTTATCCATGACAGCCACAGACGCTTCAGATCCTTCAAGCAGCTTATCAACGATACTCTTGATCTTGTCAGCGCTTTCGCTGGACTGATCGGCAAGAGTTCTTATCTCATCCGCTACAACCGCGAAACCTCTTCCGGCTTCACCCGCACGTGCTGCCTCAATGGAAGCATTGAGCGAAAGCAGATTGGTCTGTGTAGCGATATCAGCTATAGCCTGTGAAAACTGGGATAT
Organism: Lachnospiraceae bacterium XPB1003; assembly: GCA_900102065.1. GTDB lineage: Bacteria > Bacillota > Clostridia > Lachnospirales > Lachnospiraceae > NK4A136. Next base: position 1,174 of record FMVK01000006.1, read on the forward strand.
CTGCTTCGACGATTCATTTGTGGAAATGATGGTCTCGCTTATCTCCTTAACGGAAGATGTAACTTCAACGCTCTGATCTATGAGCTTCTCCAGTGCGAGCATCGCCTTGTCGCAAGCTTCCTTCATATCAGCAGCATAAGTATCCATCTGCGCCACATCATCTGTGATATTTTCAATGTTATTTCCGATCTCATCAGTGTTATTAGCGGCATTCTGTACGCTTTCAGCCTGTGAAACCGCACCCTTAGAGATCTCATTTACAGCATCCGTAACCTGACCGGAAGCCTGTGATGCCTGCTCAGAAGACTCCGCAAGGTCACCACCCTGACTGTGAACATGGCCTGCTGCCTGCTGTGCACCTCCGATGACATCCTTCAGTCTGTCCGAAAGTTCCGATACGCTCTCGGCTATGATTCCCAGCTCGTCGTTTCTTGCGATAAGAGAAGAAGCAACGCCTTCTTTAAGATTACCTTCCGCGATAGTCTTAACATTCTCAGCGATCTGCTTCATCATTACGGAGTACTTCCCGGAGATCAGTACGCCTGCAATAGAAAGACCAACAGCCACAACGATGGAAATTACAACTGCAATTATTACCTTCCCCCTGATATCTGCGGTGATGTCGCTTGAAGGACGTCCCGCAAAATACATACCGACTACCGAACCGTCGCTGTTCTTCATCGGGATATAATATACGTAGTAGTTCTGACCCTGTATATCTGTCTTTGTGCTGGTAAAGTCCTGTCCGCCCTTTAATACCTTATTGATGACCGCTTCCGTTGCATCGGTTCCGATGATCCTGTCGCCGGAATCCTTCTTGGTAAGAGTTGTGATCATACGGGTCTGTCCAAAGAAAATAGTGTAGTTAACACCGGTCTGGGAATGAAGCTTGTCGATGACACTGTAATCTCCCGAGATCTTTGTACTGCCTTTATATAAATCTTCCCCCTCCATGTGCCAGTCACCCGAATAGCGACCCTCAAACTCGCTAGCCAGATGTTCATCAGCCACCTTGAGTTCCTCAAGAGTCGTGGTGTGATAAATGTCGGCAAACATAACGCCTGCTACCACACACAATATCGCGCACGCTGCGACCAATCCTATGACAGCGATAGTGATAATGTGTCCGATAAGATTTCCGTTCTTAACACTTTTTTTCCCCATCTCACCTTCTCCTTTCAGCGCTTCTAGCAATCAAGCATCCTTGCTTCTTTTAGAATATAATAATGATAAATTATTGCACATGAAAATTCAAGTATTTGCCGTTTCTTTTGTGCAACTTTCTAAAAAATAGTTATATAAATTGCATATATTATCAAGAAAAAAAAGAACAGATTATCTAAATTGCATACTGATGACATCAGAATCCGTCACCGCAATGAATCTGTCCTCCTGCGGCTGGGGTATAAGAAGTCTTACATTATCTTCACCGAAATCAATATCGGCCTTGAGTCTTCCGTCCGTCTTGTAGACCTTGCAGTGTCTGTCTCCCAAAACCACCGCTCTGTCATCGGAAAAAACTATCTCGCGGTATGCGCTGTCTATCTCCACAACTCCGGTCTTTTCCCCCGCGGAATTATAGATATCCATGCGATAGCCGTCGGAAATATTGGGATCATCAAATACTATCCCTATGAATTTTTCACTGTTGAATACGGCATGTATCCTGCCGCTTAGCAGCACTTCGTTCATACTCTTCATCACGCTCCCGTTTGACGCCTCATAGATTATGAGCCTCGAATCGGACAGCGCAAATGCTTTTTTATCATTTAAAAAAGCAGTGACAGGTACCACATCTCCCGCATAATGATAGGAAATAGTCTTGTTATCACTGTAATTTTTGCCCGCCGCGCTGAAATCATAGAAAGATACCCTGGTATCTGCCCGTCCCGCGTTTTCGGAGAGAGTCGCCGCGGCAGCAAGCCTGCCTCCGGAGGAGGCGGAAAAAGCAAGAGGATATCCGCTGCCGTCCATCGTAGTATGGATGCCGTAGATACACTCTCTGCCTTCATCTTTCCTGTAATCATAAAAATATACAGAAACCGCAGTCCCTTCATCCTGAGCAGCAGCCACGATACCGCCGGATGTCACCGAGAGTCTGATAATGGGAGCCGCAGTCTTGATGGATCTGAGTTCCCCCGTCTGATCATATATATAGATCACCCTGCCGCCGCGATCAGCAGCAGCAGCATAATTTCCGTTTACTTCAACTATAGGTGCTTCCATCTGATAAGCGCCTGTCCACACAGCCTTGCCATCCTGCCCGATACATCTGATGCCATCGGTATTATATGAAAGGAATCTTTTTCCGAAACACCTGAATGTGGCATTGCCGACATCCTGCATGGGAGATCTCAGCGTTACCTCATAGGATCTGAACACTCTCTTATACTCACGATTAACAAGATAGGCTCCCGCAGCCGTGATAAGCACAAAAAGAGCAAGCCAGAATACCGCTCTCTTTATAAGCAGTATCCTAGCTTTTCTCTTGATATGATCTATGGAAAATATGTTGTCGGGATTCTTACTTTTCATATGATCCGTAAATTTCCGTCATATTACCAGCTGAATTTGTATACCGTTACAGTATGATAATCCTTTTCCGGTCCGAATAAAGGCTTCTCAAAATTATCATGATTCATAGCATCGGGGAAGTACTGTGTCTCCATTGCAAATCCCTTGAACTTGCCGTAAGCGGCGCCCGCCTTACCTGTATGCTTTGAGATAAAGTTACCGGTATAGAACTGCATGCCGGGAAGATCAGTGAACACTTCCATTACTCTTCCGCTCTTCTTGTCTTCGGCAACAGCTGCTTTTCTGAGTCTTCCGCTCTTTCCGCGGATCTCAAAGTTATGATCGAAACCGCCGGCGATCTTGATAAACGGATCCTTAGCCTTGATATCCTTGCCGATCTTCTTGGGTTCGTTGAAATCAAAAGGAGTTCCCTTTACTTCGATCATCTCGCCCGAAGGGATGAGTTCCTTATTTACGGCTGTTATCCTGTCGGAATTGATCGTCACAAGCGTATCAAAGCAGTTCTCGCTCTTCTGTCCCGCAAGATTGAAATATGTATGATTGGTCATATTAATGGCAGTCTGCTTATCGGATGTTCCATCATATGTGATCTTCAGCTCGTTCTTATCTGTAAGAGTATAAGTTACGGAAACATGCATATTTCCGGGTCCAAGATCCTTATCCTTCTTATCGAGCATGAACTTAACGCTGTTCTTTCCGACCTTCGCATCCCAAACTCTTTTATGGAATCCAAGCTCGATATCGGAATGAAGATTGTTGATGCCGCGATCGTTAACAGGGAGCTGCACTGTCTTTCTTCCGATCTTATACTTTCCGAAAGCAGTTCTGTTGGCGATAGGTCCTACAGTACATCCAAAGAAACAGCTGTTTTTGAAATACTTTTTCAGGTCGTCATAACCAAGAACAACATCGGCGGTCTTTCCCTTTTTATCCGGAACGAGAAGATTAACAAGTATCGCACCGTAGTTGATAACGGATGCACTCATTCCGTTGGCATTGGTGATGGTATAGAGTGTTATCTCCTTACCGTCCTTTGTCTTTCCAAACAGTTTAGTTGTGATCCCTTTTGTGATTTCTTTTGTTTTAGCCATTTTACAATTCCGTCCTTCCGTCAAATGCACGCATTAGCGTAACTTCATCAGTATTTTCAACATCTCCTCCGACAGGAAGACCACTTGCGATCCTTGTAACCTTTATGCCTGCCGGCTTGATAAGCTTACTGATATACATTGCTGTTGTCTCTCCTTCAAGAGAGGCATTTGTTGCTATTATCACTTCTTTCACATCATTCTCGCCAAGCCTGGCGATCAGTTCCTTCAGCCTTATATCCGAAGGTCCGATACCGTTCATGGGAGAGATAGTCCCGTGGAGCACGTGATAAACTCCTTCATACTTACCTACCTTCTCGTAAGCCGCCATATCTCTCGGATTTTCCACGACCATTATCTGAGAGTGATCTCTCTTCTGATTGGAGCATACGGGACAGATATCTCCATCCGTAAGAGTACAGCATTCCCTGCAGTACTTCGCATTCTCCTTCGCATTGATAATGGCATCCGACAGACGCTTAACTCTGTCATGCGGAAGATTGAGTATATGAAAAGCCATGCGCTGTGCGGATCTGTTGCCTATACCGGGCAGCGCAGCCAGTTCATCGATCAGTGTATTTATATCACCGCTGTAGAGTTCCATCAGAAAGGAAGGCTCCCGAGATTAAGTCCTGATGAGATGCTTCTCATGAGCTCATCATTTGCTTCCTCAGCCTGGTTAAGTGCCTCGTTTACGGCAGCCATAACCATATCCTGAAGCATCTCAACATCATCGGGATCAACAGCATCCTTTGAAATAGTAAGCTTGGTCAGAACCTTCTTGCCGGTAACTACGGCTTCAACAGCTCCGCCGCCTGCAGATGCGGTGAACTCCTTCTCTTCTATAGACTTCTGTGCCTCTTCCATCTGGCGCTGTGCGCGCTGTGCCTGCTTGAGCATATTGCTCATATTTCCGGGCATTCCGCCGCCTCCGTAAAATCCGCCTCTTCTTGCCATTTGAGTATCCTCCTGTAAAAAATATTTAAGCCGGCTCTTCCGTGATCTTCTCAATATGAAGCATCTTCAAAAGATCCGCAAACTGTTCATCAAACATTCGAGTGCCATCGAATATCCTTACATCAAACAAAACTTCTTTCCCGATATGATCATTCAGCACATCCGAAAGTGCTTTGGAATAATCTTCGCTCTTCATCTGGTCCACATATAATTTATTGGAAAAGCATAAAAGCAGCTTTCCGTTTTCGCCCAGTGAAAGTTCCGCCTGACGGATGATGCCGCGGAGAGGATAAGATGTTCTTCCCACTATCTCATTCCACTCTTTGCACACTCTCTTGATGTCTTCGGGAATAGCGACTTCAAGAGTTGCTTTTTTTGCCTGCTGTATTGGTGCAGGCCCTGCCTGTATCTGACCGGAAGCTTCCGCACTCTGAGGAGCAGCTACCGTCACTCCGTTTTCGATCAGCTTTTCCAGCCTGTCTATCCTTTGAACAAGCGCATCATTATCCTTGTCCATCTGTGGCCTGGTGAGCCTTATCAGATACATCTCAAGCATTATACGCTTTTGTGATGCAAATTTCATTTTGTTTTGAAGTTCCGAGAAAACAGATATGTATCTGAAGACCGTCTCCATATCCGTCATCCCCGCTTCTTCTTTTAAAAGCGCGAGATGCTCCGGTGATATATTAAGGAGCTCTTCCATATCCTTATCATCGGATGCTTTAAGAAGCATAAGGCTTCGCAGATACCAGATAAAATCCGTTACAAACTGGGACAGCTCACGTCCCTGCATGACAACTCTTTCAACCAGATCCATGGTACCGATGACATCATCATCAATGAGAAGTCTCATCAGTTCACTGAATACCGTGGTATCAACCGCGCCAAGAACCTCCAGTGTCTTCTCGTATGTGAGCTTCTCTCCGAAGTTGAATGCGGCACACTGATCCAGAAGGCTCAGTCCGTCACGCATGGAACCGTCTGCTGCCTTCGCAACATAACGCAGCGCTCTGTCATCCGCATCGATCCCTTCGATCTGTGTAAGCTCCTTCATGCGGGCCGCAATGGTATCGATGGAGATCCTTCTGAAATCATATCTCTGACAGCGGCTCATTATGGTAATGGGGATGCGCTGGAGCTCCGTTGTGGCAAGAATGAAGATAACATACGAAGGAGGCTCCTCAAGCGTTTTTAGGAGAGCATTTCTTGCGCCCTCCGAAAGCATGTGAGCCTCGTCCATGATATAGACTTTATATTTTCCCTCAACGGGAGGATATGTAACTTCCTCTATGATCTCACGGATATTCTCAACGCCGTTGTTGGATGCCGCATCGATCTCTATTACATTCATGCTCGTGCCGGCCGCGATAGCCTTACACATCGCACATTCTCCGCAGGGACTTCCATCCTGAGGATTCTCACAGTTAACCGCTTTTGCAAAGATCTTTGCAACCGTAGTCTTACCGGTTCCCCTGGTCCCGCAAAAAAGATATGCGTGTCCTATGCGTCCGGCATTAAGCTGATTCTTTAATGTAGTAACTATATGATCCTGACCTTTGACATCATCGAATGTCACAGGTCTGAACTTCCTGTAAAGTGCTGTATATGACATTACTCGTCTCCGAAACTGATCCCGAGCATCTTAGCTTCCTTGATGATGGTGGCATCCGGAGCAACTGTCTTAAGCTTGCCCGCAACATCCTTAAGGGGCACTCTTACTATCTCTCTGTCCTTATAACCGACCATAACTCCATACTCACCCTTAAGTATCAGTCTGCCCGCTTCGGCACCGAGTCTTGATGCGAAAACTCTGTCGTAAGGACAGGGGCTGCCGCCTCGCTGCATATGTCCGGGTACAGTAACTCTTACTTCAAGCCCCGTCTTCTTTGCAATGGCATCTGCCACTTCATATGAGACACTGGGGAAGGGAAGCTTCTCGAGCTTCTTGGCATATTCTTTCTTGGAAAGCTTAGCATCCTCGGCTGAAATAGCGCCCTCGGCAACAGCGAGGATTGTAAACTTGCTTCCTCTTGCTTCTCTGCGCTTTATTGCATTTATTACACAGTCCATATGATAAGGGATCTCAGGAATAAGGATGATATCAGCACCTGAAGCCATGCCGGCATTAAGTGTAAGCCATCCGGCCTTATGTCCCATAACCTCTACGATAAATACTCTGCCATGGGAATCCGCTGTAGTATGGATGCAGTCTATCACATGTGTCGCCACATCAACGGCACTCTGGAATCCGAAGGTCATATCCGTTCCCCAGAGATCGTTATCGATTGTCTTGGGAAGTGTGATGACATTCAAGCCTTCCTCACGAAGCCTGTTGGCAGTCTTGTGTGTACCGTTTCCGCCAAGTATCACAAGACAGTCGAGACTTAACTTGTGATAGGTATGTTTCATGCTCTCAACTTTGTTATTACCCTTCTCGTCCGGCTCATCTATGGTCTTGAAAGGAACTCTGGAGGATCCGAGGATCGTTCCGCCCTTGGTGAGGATACCTGAAAAATCATCGCCGGTAAGCATTCTGAAATCACTGTTGATCAGTCCTTTATAGCCTGCATTGAAGCCAAATATCTCGAGTTCTCCGCCCACGCCGCTGTTGTAAAGACACTTAACAACGCCGCGCATTGCCGCATTCAGTGCCTGACAGTCACCGCCGCTTGTAAGCATACCGATACGCATCATATCCAATTTCCTCCTTTCATAATGAGCAGGTCCGAAAATCCTCTTAATTATATCTTATTTCCGACTTATTTCCAACTTGTCTGCAAGGCTTGCGGAGGATGATCCGGGGGCTTTTTCAGCTTCGAAATTGGTATCTGTTCGTGAAAACAAAAACTGTTTCGACCCGGAGCCTTATTGCCTGCGCGGGGCAGTAATAAAGTCTGTCATGACATCGAAACAGTTATTTATGATCATATACGTATCAGGATTTGTCTAAGAAACTTTTTATTTATTCGGGGATTTCCTTAAGCAACTCGATCGCTCTTTTGTGTCCCTTCTTTGCGGCATAGGCACACCACTTTCTTGCCTTCTTCAGATCCTTTTCTCCAAAGGTCCCTTTTAAGTATGATTCGGCAAGATCCGCAATGGCTTCCAGATCACCTCTGGCAGCATTATCAACAAGGGCAACCCACTTATCCTGAGCAAGAAGACCGTGAGCCTCTATCTTCTCTCCTTCAGGCGCTTCGGCCGCATCTCTGTAATCCTGTATGTTCACTATCTTTTTCATATTGTTCCTCTTATATCTTTATCCAAAATCATCTCATCAAAAACTGCACTTCGGGCTATTCTTTTCCAGATATGCACGTACAAGCCCTTCCGGATCCTTTGACCGCTCCATTGCAAGTATGCGGCCGGGCGTTCCTTTCTCCTTCCCGCATATCAAAACAATAAGGCTTTTGGTCTCATAATACTTTCCAACACTCTCCGGTTCAACATCTGACATCTTGTTGCTGTTTTTATTCAGGATATGTATCCCCATATCATCAAAAACGATATGATATTTTACGTTGTTCCCGCTCCGCTTCTTTCGCAATGATTCTATCGCAAAGAAGATTCCCACAACCACTGCGGTATCAACCAGTATCATGGGCATAAAATGACTTTCCATTCTGCCTTTAATTAACAATCCTATAAGTTCACACAGAGGTACGATGATCACGATGGCAAGCAGGATATTATTTTTCCGTCTTCCATCAATCTCTTTAAGCATACGCTGAGTGATCTCGGTATCGATCTCAATTTTTTCGATCTGTTCGTTTTTCTCAATATCCTCAGGCATCGTACTTCCTCCGAAAAAGCCCCGTGTTACATAAAAAAACGGTTGGGCATCCGGCCAACCGCAAAGCGGAGACGGAGGGATTCGAACCCTCGTGGCAGTTGCCCGCCAAACGCATTTCGAGTGCGCCCCGTTATGACCGCTTCGATACGTCTCCATTTAAAGGTGTCACCGCGGACGGTGACACCTGTCTGATTATAGAGTAATGAAAGTCCGATTTCAAGCCTTTCTGTTGGTAATCTTCACACGTTTAACAACAGACTGCCACATCTGTTCCTTAAGCTCACCTACATAGCCGTTGGAATCGCAGACACTTTTGAACTCTTTATAGGTTTCATCATAGCCGTTTTCAGGGTCCTCTTTTTCAGCCTTGTCAAGCTTCTCCGAATACTGCTCAATGATCTCCCTTTTCCTTAATTCTTCCATGCCATCATCTCCTCTTTGGGTTTACTGTTCACCCTTCAGATTATAGCATAAATCCTCATATCTTTCAGAATCTGCATTCTGCTTTAAAGAGGTCTCCGTCCACTGTTATCTCAAGCGATCCCTTCATCATTTTCATCAGTGAATCCGCAATGGAAAGTCCCAGTCCGCTGCCCTCCGTTGATCTTGAAGAATCACCTCTGACAAATCTCTCCATCAGTTCATCTGCGGTGATATTCAACTTCTCTTCGGAGATATTCTTGAATATGACCGATGTGTGCTCGTCTTTCTTCACCACATCGATATAGACACGACTTCCGGGCATGGCATATTTTGTTATATTCGAAAGAAGGTTATCGAACACTCTCCAGAGATATCTTCCATCAGCAGTGACATTTACAGGTTCCTCTGTCCCGCTTATCTCAAGCTTCAGATCTCTTGCTTTAAGCTTATCGCTGAATTCACCCTCGGCCTGTCCGATAAGAACACTCACGTCACAGTCTTCAAGCTTCATCTCTATATTTCCGGAAGTCGCCTTGGAAACTTCTATCAGGTCATCTGTGAGTTTCTTCAGTTTTGCACTCTGTCTTTTCAGGACTTCTATATATTCGGCAGCTTTTTCGTTATCCAGCTTTTCGCGGTCAAGCAGGTCAACGTAATTAACTATGGACGTAAGAGGTGTTCGAAGATCGTGGCTGACATTTGTGATGAGTTCTGTTTTCATACGCTCACTCTTTAACAGTCTCTCTGCCGCATTCCTCTGGCCTACTTCGATATCATCAATGGCAGTCATGTAATCCTTTATCTGCGGAAGGGCATGTTTGATCTCACACATATCTTCATATTTCCCCAGTGCTGCAGCCTTAAGATTCTTCTTCACATCTTTCATTTGGAAGAAAGCCAAGAGAACAAAAGCATCTATTGCAACAGTCAGGAGAAAGAGTATTAATGCAAGTTCCAAAAATCCATTCGATGTATTCGCTGCCACGGCAAATAAAGCGATCACCTGGATTATCATGAGTCCGGAACATATCTTTTCAAGTCCCGAAAACATGGGGAATTTTGTAAAAAATGCTTCCGCAAGTTTTATCAGTTTCTTAAAAAGCCATACAATAAGAAGCGAATCAGCAAGTCTCTTCTCTCCCGCTCTGGCTGCAAGGCTTCCCGTAACCATATCCAGGAAGAAAAGCACTCCGGCTCCTCCGCAAACCGGGATGGCATAAAAACCGTCTCCGGCAAAATTGTAAACAAATGCCATAAGAGCTAAGGTCCCCATAAATCCGCCAAATGCCAGACCAAAAGCTATCTCAAAAGGAAGCAGATCGGTAATGGTTGCAACCGGCATGCCTTTTCCCGCACCTTTATAGCGCAGAGTAAGCTTGGCAGCAAAAAGAATAATGCCTGCAAACAGACTGACAACGCATACCATCTCACATAGACTTTCGTATTCTGCCAACCCTATCCAAAGACCAAACAGACCCAGAGCTCCTGCCAAACCGGCCGCATAATAAAGGGCGGTTATAATGGAGTATTTTATCTTTCCGTTATTTTCCATGTTTCCTCCGTCAAATCTCAAAATCAATTCTCGATCTTGTATCCGTGGCCCCATACTACCTTCAGGTATCTGGGCTTACCCGGATCATATTCTATCTTCTCACGCAGATGCCTGATATGAACGGCAACCGTGCTCTCCCCTCCGAGGCATTCTTCATTCCAGATATTCTCATATATCTGTTCCGGTGAATAAACCTGTCCCGGATGACTCATTAATAATTTGAGGATCTCATATTCCGTCTTGGTAAGATTGACAGCATTTCCGTCGAGCATTACTATCTTGGCCGCATCATTCATCTCAAGGCCCGCAACTCTGAGCACATCCTGCTCTTCCTGCTTGTTCATTCCGCCTAATCTGTCATATCTTCTGATATGGGATGCCACTCTTGCCGTAAGTTCAAGGGCATTAAAAGGCTTGGTTATATAATCGTCTGCACCAAGTCCCAGCCCCATTATGATATCTGTCTCTTCATTCATGGCAGTAAGGAATATGACAGGAACATTGGAAAATTCTCTGATCTTCGTAAGGCAAACCCTTCCGTCCATTCCCGGCATCATGATATCCAGAAGTACAAGGTGTATCTCATTCTCCTTAAGTATCTTTATTGCTCCCTCACCGTTCTCGGCTTTAAAGATCCTGTAATCCTGTCCGGAAAGATAGATCTCCAGCGCATTCCTTATATCCTTATCATCATCACATATCAAAACGTTATACATGAAATCCTCCTGTAATATGAGCTCATGTTAGGTATTATAACCACAGCTTTTTAAAATGATTTTCTGAAATCATTAAGATTTCTTTAAAAAAGGTCCCTCTTACGAAGGACCTTTGATCAGGTATCTGCTCTTTCAAACAGAGGTATCAGTTTATCCAGATCCTCTGCTATTATAATACTCTTTTCTCTCATTTCATCAGTCGCCGGCAAAAGATCCGGGACCATCACGGTCTTCATTCCCGCCGCATATGCACTCCTTATCCCGTTATATGAATCCTCCACAGCAGCACACATTCCCGGTTCCAGCCCCAGTCTGTTGCAGGCTGTAAGATATATCTCAGGATCCGGTTTACTATTCTTAACCATATCTCCGCCTACGACCACCTCAAAATAATCATAAAATCCGGCAGTTTTTAATTCCGCTTCAACTACGGCAAGCCTTGTGGATGATGCAAGGGCCGCACGGATCTTTCTTTCCTTCAATGCTTCAAGAAGGTTTTTGACTCCTTTTTTTACAGGAAGTCCGTCCCTGTCCTCATACATATGGAAAAGCGAACTTGCTTCCGATGCAAACTTATCATATAGATCCTCATCTCCAAGAAAATCCGTCATGATCTGCTTTGTAAGTTCCTTAGTGGTACCGGTGCATTTCATGAATTCTTCCGTGATATCTCCTAGGTCGTATTTCGCTGCGATCTCTCGCCAGCATTTAAGGCAGAGATTCTCGCTGTCAAATATCACGCCGTCCATATCAAAAACAACCGCTGCTATCTTTATCGGGGATATCATATTGTTCTCCTTAATCATTTCCATTTTTCAAGATTATTCACCTGAAGGATTCCTGTTATATCAACAAACGCATTGGTCCGAACTGATTTTTCCCTTATCACAACATTGCCATAAATACAGTTATAGAAAGGAAAGAGAATACAGTCGTCACTATTATTCCTTTTGAAAGTATATCCGTTCTCTCGCCGGACTTCTGTGCCTGGATAAGAGGAAGATTACCTACAGGTACCGCACTCATGAGGCAGAATGTCTTCATCATTTCTGAAGGAACTCCAGCGAATTTCAGGATGATCACTACCGCCAGCGGAACTGCCACCATACGGATCAGTATGAAGATCCATAATTTAAGATCACGAACATCATTTATAAAATTGCTCTCCGCCACAGCACTTCCCAAAAGTATCATGGATAAGAATACCGTGGGATTCCCTATATAAGTAAAACTGTTTGTTAATATAGGAGGAAGCGAGATATCAAACCAGAAGATAAAAAGAGCAAACACTGCCATTATCACACCGGGATTAAGTATCTTCGTAAGACTCATCTTGGACTTGCCGCGGGAGAGACGCATAATGCCATGGGTATAAAATAATAAGCTGTATGCCACATTACATATGATCACATATATCATTGCATTCTCAGGCAGGATCGCTTTCGCAACAGGTATTCCCAAAAATCCCACATTGGTATATACAGTCATGAGTTCATAGAATTTCTTCTCATCCTTAGGGATACGTAAGATTATAGGGATCAGGATTCCCAGGATGCAGAATGTAAGATACAGTGCCGCACCTGTGGCTAATCCTATAAGAAACTCCCTATGAGTCACAGTGATATTTCCGCTGAGAACCGTGGAAACGATGACCGCGGGATTACAGATATCCACAACGATTTTTGAAATCTTCGGAGTGGTATTTTTATCAAGAACACCTTTCCTGCAAAGCAAAAAACCAATACTAACAAGAATGGCTATGACCGCCATCTGCTGCAATACTACAAGAGAGCTCATTATTCAAAACCTCTACTGAAAAAATCTATCTTTCATCAATTGGTACATGATAAGCCATCTTATATATATATTTCAATAAAACAAAGTCTCTAAAGCGGATTATTTTTCATACAATCCGAACGAGCTAATAAAAACCGTTTTTATCAATAAATTTCAAAAAACGATTTCTCCTCTTTTCTTGCGGTGTGGTAATATATAAAAGTTGTCTGCTATTGCAATATTATGTGTTCAATACACATTTATCATTTTGAATAACACATCAGGAGGAAATACATAAATGAAGATTCTTGTAACCGGAGGTCTTGGTTTTATCGGATCCCATACAGTTGTTGAACTTATCCGTGCGGGACACGAACCTGTTATATTCGACAATCTGTACAATTCCAAGATCGAGACACTTGATAAGATTAAGAAGATCACAGGCAGCGATGTGAAATTCTATAAAGCAGATCTCCTTGATCCGGACAGCATGGAGACAGTTTTCAAAGAAAACAAATTTGATGCGGTCATCCATTTCGCAGGTCTCAAAGCTGTCGGTGAATCCGTTCAGCTTCCCTTAAGATATTATGAGAATAATATCTCCGGAACCATCAACCTGTGCAAACTCATGGAGAAATACGGCTGCAAGAATATTATCTTTTCTTCATCCGCAACAGTATACGGCGCGCCCAAGTCAGTGCCCATCAGGGAAGACTTCCCCTTATCAACCACCAATCCTTACGGAACCACCAAGCTTTTCCTCGAGAGGATCTTAACCGATCTCACCGTTCCCGATAAGGATCTGAAGGTGATACTGCTCAGATACTTCAATCCCATCGGTGCCGACGAGAGCGGACTCATCGGTGAAGAGCCCAACGGCATCCCCAACAATCTCATGCCCTATATCATGCAGGTAGCAAGAGGTATACTCCCTGAGCTCGGAGTCTTCGGAAATGATTATGACACTCCGGACGGAACCGGTGTGAGAGATTATATCCATGTGACGGATCTGGCGCTCGGACACGTGGCTGCGCTTAAGCGTGTAAACACAGGCGGTGGCGTGGATATCTACAATCTGGGAACCGGTACAGGCTACAGTGTACTTGATATCGTTAAGGCTTTTGAAAAAGCTAACGGAGTGAAAGTCCCCTATGCTATCAAGCCACGCAGAGCCGGCGATATCGCCATGTGCTATGCTGATCCCACCAAGGCGAAAGAAGAACTCGGCTGGGAAGCAAAGAAGGATCTCGAAACGATGTGCAAAGACTCCTGGAGATATGCTCAGAGTCTTACGAAATAAAAGATTTGATAAATATCTCCAATCCGATACCTATAAGCACTATACCGCCGGCTATAATTGCATTCTCGGCAAACTTCTCACCAAAGAGCTTGCCGAATAAAAGACCGGCCATACATATCACGAATGTCAAAGCAAGAATGATAAGCGAGCAGCACAAAGCCTTGATCGAAAGCTTCCCCTTTCTGTTGCTGTAAGCATCTTCCTGATCAGATTCTTCTTTGTCAGCCACTTCTTTGACGGCATCTTCCCTGTCTGCAGTTTTATTATCCGTATCGGTGCTGTCAGCCGCAGCATGGAAGCAAAACCATCCGATCATCGGCATCAGGAATTGAAAAAAAGCAAAGGATCCCGCGATCCCTATCATCCACTTATTCTGCCTCCCACAGCTGTTCACTATCGCTATGAGAATCAGATGAGAATGATTCTTCTGAATCCGAGACGTTATCTTCGGATGATTCCGACATATCCTGAATTGCAAGATTCACCATATTATCAACATCAGAATCATCATATTCACAGGCATCCGAACAGTTTTCATCCGATGCGTATTCATCTTCAAATTCGATAATTGATTCTATCACGGTACTCGTAGCAGAACTTTCTTCAAGAATGGCAGGTAATTCCGTATTCATAAGGATACGTTTTGAAATATCATCAATATCATCTCTCTATGTAAGCAACTACCGGTCCTTTAGTCTCTGCTACAAAATTACGCGAAACAATTGCCCACGGCCCTGTTGTGCCATTAGACTCAATCCCTGTAGGAACGAAATTTTTGAAAATCTCTTCCCCGTTAATGTATCTTTCCGTTAATAACCTTGCAGTATACTTATCAACCGCAGGATTCGCTTTTTCTATTCTGTCACTTATCAGTTTAATAAAACCTCTGTCATTTACTACCTTTCCTGCCTCAGTATGTATGATATATCTATATTCCTCTAAGTTTACATTTACATTTACTTGTCCAGAATACAATATCGTAGGTTTGTTAATACCTTCTACAGAAAAAGATGATATTATCTCTTCAACCTCATCCTGGGTTGTCGCAGTTTTTAACAATTCAATGAATTCTTCAATCAGATGATTCGTATCCACTAATATTCCCCCTTAAAATCCACACTTGGTAACAACTTCATTTCCTAAAGATTGTTCCCATCCTGGTCCATAAGCAATCAACGCATCTCTGAGATCATCAATAAATCCATCTTCAGAACAATACGGAAATATAAGATCCTTATTCAAATATTTATTAGGTATGTTCCATGAACAATGGTGTGGATCTTCAAATATAAGTTTAAATTGAACAAAGATTATTTTTCTTTCATACTGTTATCAAGGCCTTTTCTAAAGGGTTCAAGAAAATAATCCATTACAGTTCTTGTTCCTATGATGATATCCATCTTCCCTTCCATTCCCTGTTTCATATCATCAGGAATACCGTTAACCGAGATATCAACCGGATAAACCGTTCCAAGCCCTTCTACCTTAACAGACAGGTTTCCTATCTCTGTGATTGTTCCATCCAGATATTCATATTTTGTATCATCATATCCCGGTACTCTCAGTCTGACTGTATTCCCTACCCCAACATCAACTATAAGACGTGATATTACTTTTTCACGGAATACGGTAAGCTTAACCTTAAGTCCCAGCTCTTTTGCTGCTTTTATGATCGCAACATCCGTATCTTCTTTTTTATTATCTCTGAATTTATCCTCGATATGCCTGCTGTCAAACCTTACCTCCAGCATCTTCAGTACGATCATCAAGCAAACATATCCGGAATTATTCATTTGTAGTTCTCTGCCATATTCAGCACAATCTTTGCCACCTTGCTCCGTCATGTAAGATCACTCATCATACATACGCCACATCTGCGGGATACTGATATCAAGCCTGTGACGATCCGCAAGAGTGATATCATAATCCCTGAGGAGATAAGCCGTATATATCCCTCTTGCTTCCTGATGTGTGATAACTGGTTCCAGCTCTGCATCCGAGATGCGAGCTCCGTTGAACCTGTCGTATTCTATGGTAAAGGATGCCATTCCGCCAAGAATGCATTCAGTCTTATCCTGGCCGGACACGAAATTCCCAAGCGAATAATAGACAGGCATCTCTCCGTTATACAGTTCAAAGGCTTGCAGAACATGAGGATGCGAACCTATAACCGCATCGACACCGCACTCGTAAAATATTTCAGTCCACTTAAGTTCTTCATCACTTATCTGCTTTTCATATTCATTGCCCCAATGGACGAATACGACAGTGACATCCGCATTCTCTTCCGAATAAGCCAGATCTTCTCTCACCTGTTCTTCATCGTCCAAAGTCCGGACTTTAAGCTTCGAATCCGCTGATAAAGCTTTACCGTTTAAACCGTATGTATAATCCACAAGCGCGATCTTAATCCCATTACACTCACAGATCTCTACCCTGTCTTCAACAGCTGCATCGCCTTCACATATACCGAGCACATAAACTCCATCATACTCTCCGTAGGTATCGATCATGCGCTCCAGGCCATCCGCGCCCTCATCAAGCATATGATTGGTAGCGCAGGCTATGATATCAAAACCCGCACCGGCCTCAGCTTCAGCAATACCTGCTGGGGAAGCAAAATCCGGATAAGCTCTGTAAGCCTCTCCGTCTGCCGCAAAAGGAGTCTCCTGAACTACGGCTGCAATATCAGCTTCATCTATCCTGTACTTAATATTTTCAAACAGGAAATCATAATCTTCTCTAGTCGTATCCGACGTTTTTATCTCATCAGCCGAATCAACAGCATCTGCCACATCCGTAGCATAACGCCATATCTGCTCATGAGCTATCATATCTCCGAAGGCAATGAATCTGACCGTCTTTACTTCGGGGATCATTTCTTTAAGCCCCCATCCCTGCCATGCATAATGCATTACAGTTCCGTTCGAAGCACGCGTCAGCTCAAGCCCGTCTGCCTCCGAATATGTCCAGTCGGAGACAACATCATGCATAGCGGAAGACATCCATTCCGATCTGAGAAACAGATCATTTTCTTCTCCCTCTCTTTTGGAAAAGATAAATATATGCTGTCCCAGATCATTATCATTCTCTTCCACAAAGAAGGGCTTATGATTTCCGAAGTTCCCATGCTTCCAGACAAGCAGCATAAGTTCCTGCTCTCCGTCCTTGTCCACATCGCAGATGATGAAGTCCTGTACCTGCCAGTCGAGATCGGATTCCCAGACAATATTTCCATCAGCCGCAGTGATGACTGTCTTTTTGTCATCAAGCGTTACATGTCCGTCGAATGCATCTGCTTCCTTATGATCTGTCCAGACTAAAGCTTCGGGGTTATAGCTGCTGCCATCGCCACCTGAAACCGACGGACTGTTTTGGCCTGTACCTAAAGCCGTGTCGGAAGAGACGGTCTCCGGATCCGAAACCGCTCCGGAAACCGTCACGATTTCCCCATCTTCACGCTCCCCGCCTGTCACGTCAGAAAACACAGACGCAAAAAATGCCGCTCCGGCAGCAAGTGCCGTGAGCAGCATCAGATTCTTTTTGCTTTTGTCAGTCGTTCGAGACATTATAGCGGTAATCCATTGTCCATGCCGGTTTCTCTATACCGAGAGGTTCTGCCTCAACAAAGGATCCGTCATCGGTAAATGTATTCTGGAATCCCATTCCCTTGCACCACTCATCATCGGTAAGTCTGTCTGAGGACGGCCATTCAAATTCATAGAATGAGAATACTGTTCCCCCTGCGATCCTGAGTTCTCCATCAACAGGTACCAGTACAAGTATCCAGCCCGCATTTCCCGTACCGCATTCAAGCACGGAACCGTCGCCTGTAGCAACATCCGTTACAAGAGCCGCGGGATGCTCTTCGGGTGCGATATAACCTTCCTCACCATCTCTGACCGCATCATACCAGAAGTGTTCTATCGTTCCGCCGTATGATCTGATCAGTTCATACTCATCATCCGTAATACTTCCGCCTGTAAGTTCCTTCTCGGAGATTACGGCAAGCTGTCCTGCAAGATCAGCAAGCTGTGTCAGATTATCTTTATCGGAATCGGTTATGCATCCGTAAGCATCAAGACCTTCACCGGTTCTTGTGATCATAGCTTCAAGACCTTTGAAAACTTCAACTTCAGGCTCTACATATCCTCTGTCATCCTTATCCTCGGGATCGTCTCCTCCCATCTCTGCGATGACCTGCTTTGCATAGAGAACAGTATCATGCTTAAGCTCTGTCCAGCTTGCAAGGAAGCCTTCCACACTCTTGGTCTGCCATGCATCTGTAGTCATGAAGAAGGGATATGAATCATCCTTTTCTTCAAGGAGCGGTCTTATTGTTCTGATCCATGAAAGAGAAAGTGAACCTTCCCAGAATTCGTCGGGAGCTTCATTGAAGCCCGTCCTTACCTTTTCCATATTGCTTTCATACTGATCGAATTCCGTATCTCCCTGCTCTTTAAGGATCTCATACGCTCTGTCAGATCCAAGTCCCGCAGCTACATCCAGCGCATCCGGAAGCATTCTCTTCTCACCGTTCGCATTTTCACCGGTCTTGCTGTAAATGAGCATTGAAAAGATCTCTCCGTCTACGGAATAACGCTGACCCATGAATCTGAATCCCTTATTCGCAGCAGCCTTGTCTGTGGCACCTCCGTCATCCCACATGGGAACGGAATTGATCACAGGACCTCTCATTTCATTAACAAGGTCAGCAAAAGTATCAAGCCCGTCTTCATCTTCCGCTATATCTTCAAGTTCTGCATCTTCTCCGAATGCGGTTTTAATAGCCGGCATATAATCAAGATATGACAGGTCATCGCTTTCACCCGCAAAGAATGCAGTGATCTCATACATCTTCTTCCAGGTATCGCCTGCGCCTTCATCCATTGCAAGACACATAAGTATTGATGATCTTAACTCTGCTTCTTCGGATGCATTGAAGTTACGCCTTCCGTACCACATCATGGCTCTGAAATAACGTTCTAACTTCTCATCACCTGCATAATAACCTCTGGGCTTATACTGCGTATAATCCTCAGGCGAATTGCCGCCAAAAATCGGTGAAATGCACATTCCCGATGCGTTATTGATGAGAGCAATCTCATCAGCCACCGGATCTTTCGCATAATCGGGCAGATCAGGGTCTTCTCCCAGCAGAGATAAACCTACAGCAAAGAATTCAACATTAAGCTTAGCTGAATCTTCCCACTCTGTACCTTCAAGCTCATCAGCCTGCTCCAGTGCGATCTCGTAAATATCTGTACTCATATCATCAAGCATGTCACAGAGATATTCCTTCTCCGTATTCTTCATAAGATGCATGAAGTAGAGATGATATGTATGCATCATGGAATCAACGGTGACAAAATTCGGACGCTTATTATAACGGTTGCTTTCATAACTCTCGAAGAATTCACCTCTACTATCATAGGGCGATACGCAAAAGCCGTTGGTTGCAAGCATCTGCTTCTGTTCTTCATTAAGATAAAAATCATCTACATTGATAACATTTGAAAGATCAGCCTCAGGCTTTACGGTTATTGAAGCATCCGTAGGCTTTACCCCGGTGATCTCTCCCGATGAAAACATACCTGCAAGAAGATGAGGATGTTCATAATTCTCAAGAACTACCTCGGTACTTCCGCCTTCAGGTTTGTCTTTATCCTTGTCCTTATCAGACTCCCTGTCTTCCTCTTCTTCCTCTTCTTCCTCTTCTCCTGCATCGGCAGGCTGCGTCACACCGTTACAGGCCGTAAGACTAAGCACTGCGGTAAGTCCGAGTCCCATGACTCTGGATACGCTCCTTCGATGCAATTTCCTGATTTCTTTGTTTTTCATATTATTTTCCTCCCTCTCTTATCAAACCAGTTAACACCGTTTGTAAGAATATAATCTCCGCCGTTCATTATCGCATTGCAATAATCGGCTGCAGATACAAGTTTATTTCGAAATGCGACTCCGCCTCCAAACATTGTTGTGGAATGAACATCTGATCCCGCTGTTCCCGGAAGATCGTGTTCTGCCGCATAGACTATTGCCTTATCATCAAATCCCGGATCGTTATGACTCTTCGACAGCGGACTTGAATGTGTTGCATTTATTATCTCCACTCCATCCACATGATCGGGATAAAGTCTTGTCTCCGGAATATACCACTCTTCTCTGAAGGGATGAGCATGTATCATCATTCCTCCTGCTTCCTTGATGAGCTTGTACTGTTTCTCCGGTGTGAGATCCCATGACGGATCAGGATCCTCTCCCCAGGGACATCTCAGTTCCGGATGCTCCCTCATCCATTCCGGGGTAAGACCGTAGATCAGAAATTCGGTACCGTTAAATCCCGATTCCCATCCGAAGAAAACATCCAGGCCTATCTTATCTCCGCATTCCTTTGCATCATAATAACCTGCACAAAACCCGTCAACCCATTTGTCCCACGGAAGAGATCTGTCGATAGCACAGTTTCCTCCCCAGTGATGATCGGTCACAAATATTCCCGTATATCCGGCGTCCTTTGCAGCCTTTGCCATCTCAGCGCCGGTATTGGATGCACACTTGCTCGCAAATGAGGTATGCAGATGTGTTTCGTATAGATAGGGATAATCGTCATGTGATAAAGCCATTTTCAAGTTCCTTTCCCCTAAAAAAGACTCATTCATCCCATTCGAACAAGTCTTTATAATCATTTCCACTTGAGAAGCATGGTTCAAATATAATTCCACTTGTGGAATATGTCAACGTTTTGTATCTTTTCACAAAAACGCCTGTCCCAATATGAGACAGGCGCTTTAAGTTCAGTGCTCCATTCTCCACTTTATCGATCTCTTCAGATAATCGATATACTTGGGATCGCGGCACATATTCTTGCCTTCAACATCGGAAAGCTTGGCAACCGGTCTGCCGTTTACTTCAACGACTTTCAGCACCTGATTCATATACTTCACATTTGTATCCGCAACGATATATGTTCCTATACCGAATGCAACCTTTGCTCTGTCCTTAAATGCACTCCTTATGGAATGAGCTTTGTCAAAATTCAGACTGTCGCTGAAAAGAAGAGTCTTCTCGTGAGTATTGATGCCGAGGCTCTCATAGTGCTTAATCATCTTCTCACCCCACTCATAAGGGTCTCCGGAATCGTGACGAACACCGTCGAAGAGCTTGGCATTAACTTTATCAAAATCCTTAAGGAATACATCAGTTCCGATACAGTCAGTCAGATAAGTACCGTTCTCTGTTCCGTATTCCTTGTGCCATGCATCCATTACAAACTTATTGGAATATGCAGGATTCCTCTCGGGATATCCCTGACCGATAGTCTGGATCATCTCATGAGCGATGGTACCTACAGGACGTATGCCATACTTCATGGCAAGTTCAACATTACTTGTTCCTACGAAGAAACTGTTCTTGAATCCCTTATTTGCTTTTGTGAATTTCTCAATGATCACATCGAAAGTCTTCTTGGAGAATCTTCTTCTGGTTCCGAAATCGGAAAATGCACCAAGCTCCCACTCGCCTGCTGTAAGCTTTGCTATCTTCTCATCTGTCCTCTTATAAAGCTCTTTCTCAGCAGCAGTATACTCATCCTTGCCAAGCTCCATCTTGAACCATGTCTCTGAGATGATACTCATTACAGGTGTCTCGCAGTAAGTTGTAAGGAACTGGGGACCGCTCACCGTAAGATAAAGCTGACTGTTCTCATCAAGAGAGATCTCAAACCAGTCATACTGGGGATGATATATGCTTAAAAATGAAATATAGTCCACAGAGAGCCAGGGACATGCTTTCTTAAGATAATCAAGCTCCTCTTTCTTAAATCTGAGATCACAGAATGCCCGAACCTGTTCCTTGATCTCCTCCACCATCTCAGGTGTGAACTTTCTGGTTTCCGCATCTCTGTTCTTGAACTGCCATACTACATTGGCATCCGCATACTGATGAAGTAAGCACTGACCCATATTGAATTTATAAAGGTCATTATCAAGTAAGCTTGTTATTATCTGTTCTTTCATTTTTTCCTCCACGAATGTGATCGCCATTAACGCCTATGATCATTTCGGCGATTAAAGGCAATTATAGCACAAAACCGCGCTGCAGGCACGATTACATTTAACGATCATCTTTTCACCTGATCTTTTGCCATCCACAATCTCATATACAGAGCGGAGGGCGAGATATCATACGCAGGTATCACATGCATCTCATTATATGCAGCAGTGCTCTCATAGCTGATGCCTCGGCTTACGCCTGTCATGAATACCGGAATGTGCCGCTTCGCCGCTTCCTCAAAGAATCCTCTGTATCCCGAAAACTCAGTATCCACAGTTCCGGAATGATATGTCTCATGAATGATAAAGCTTACCTTTTCGCTGATCTCAGGATAGACCATTCCCGGATAAGCTCTGATGCGTAATATCTTTTCCGAAGTCTGCGTCAGCTCATCGCTTATATCTCCTACTCCATGAGACTTCATATCCAGATGCTCTGCATAGTCTTTATCAAATACCGGAGCATCATAATAAGGCCCGGCATTCAATATCCTTTTTCCTGTATCAAATCTCATCACATATCTGTTCTTAAGACTGAATAGCTCATCCGTAAAAGCTCCTGCTTCCATAAGATACAATGGCCTGTGAATATAAACTGCTCCGTCATGATTTCTGTAAGGGACCCAAATGCCACGGCAATGCTCATCACCACATTCATAAGATCTCTTAATGAGACTTACGGCTCCTGCCAGATTATCAACGCCGTTTGCAGACTCATCTTCAAGAGGTTTATCGGAGGATACGATACATACAGGAATGTCCGCATCTCTAAGTGCCCATGACAGCGCCGCTGCGGAATAAGTTAAGGTATCTGTTCCGTGAGTTACGACAATACCGTCATATCCGCCCTTTTCGTATGCATCCTTAACGGCGGAAATAAGTTTATATATATATATTCCGTCACTGTTTTCACTCAGCATGGTAAAAGGCATGCTTATATCATATTCAAAACATACGCCGTATCTTTCATCATATTTTTTTATAAGAAGGGATGGTGCACCATCATCCGGTGAGATATATTCCCCCGCGACCGAACTCCCTATGGTCCCTCCTGTAAAGATAAAAAGTATTCTCATGACTCTTAATGATAAAATTACACCCCATTAACATCTCTGCTAACGGGGTGCAGCATATTGATATGCTTATTTGTCTTCGTAACGTGTATTAACGTGCTTATCCTGTCTGTTCGTGATCTTAAGGGAATCCCGGACGAGATATCTCGAAGCTTCCGATCCCTTATGCGCCGTCATCTTTGATTTTTCAGAACTCAGGCGAATGAATCCGATCATAACAGCTATTCCCAATGCGATAACCTCGGTCGTCGAAAACAGTTCGTCGATAAAGCAAACTAAGATGGATGCGATCAACGCACAAACAAGTGTGGTGGTCCAGAAGAGCTTTGTGCATTTGCCTTTATCGATGGGAAGGTTACCCGTAACCGCACCTGTCTGTCCGTTCATGGCAAAGCTGAATACCTGATTGTTATACTTTGTTGCAAGCATCCATACGGGCAGCATGCAATATCGTATCCTTGCATCCGAGATCTTTACATCACAGGCCTGAGTATTTACACTGCTATATCCCGTTACAGTCTTTCTGAGTTCCGTCTCGACAGTAGCCCTCATTCTGGAATCAACACGTTCCCTTACATCATTCTTATCCTCATCATATTTGTTAGCGAGATAACCGGAAAGATATGCGGGATTGTAGTCTGTCATCTTGGAATAATCAAAGGGCTCCAGGGAATCCATATAGGAATCATCCATCTCCTTGGATCCGTCCGCAGGGACATTTTTGAAATCCATGGTTCCGGAACGCAATACCCTGTATTCCTGGATCTCCTTCTGCTCCTTGCCGTTCCTTGTCACGGTCCTCTCCTTTGTAGCCTTGAAGAATCCGTTTCCGTCCGCCTTGCAGTCAAAAAGCCAGAAAGGAACATATATTCCGCTGATGTTGTCCAGATGGTTATTATCCTTGAAGTTGTCCGGAAGAAGCTTCTTATCGCTGTAGAAACGCAAAAGCGCATCCTTTGCGGATTTCTTGTCAACAGCAAAGGGAAGGACTCCGTCCGGCAGATCCATTCCCGAGAAAGTATTCGAGATGACTACGGGATTGCCGCAGTAAGGACACTCTGTGGCTCCGGTTCCCTGCTGTGTGATCAGCGCAGCTCCGCAGGATTTGCAGACATATTCCAGCATACCTTCTTCATTGATATGCCCCTTGTCTTCCTGCTGCCACTCGCCTTCCTGAACATCGCCTTTATGTTTTGCGTCCCCTGCGAATTCCGACATCTCAAATGAGCTGTCACAGAACTCGCAGACCATCTTCTGCACGTCCCCTTTGAATACCAGCGGGGCACCGCAATTCGGACACTTGTAACCCTTTAAATCATCTGCCATTTCCATTACTCCTTCTCTGAATGGTAATGTCTGTAGTAATCATCAGTTCTTCTTAACAAGAAGAGATTCACCTGTCATCTCAGCCGGCTGAGGAAGATCCATTATCTGGAGAAGTGTGGGTGCGATATCGCAAAGTCTTCCACCCTCACGAAGTGTGTAAGCCGGATCATAGTTATAAAGAATGAAAGGAACAGGATTTGTTGTATGAGCAGTATGAGGCTGCTTTGTCTCATAATTGAGCATCTGCTCTGCATTTCCGTGATCGGCGCAAAGGAAGAGCACGCCGTCCATCTTCTTAACTGCTTCAACGGCAGCGCCTACGCATGCATCGATACGCTCCACAGCCTTGATAGCCGCTTCGAGAACACCTGTATGTCCTACCATGTCGGGATTTGCGAAGTTGATAACTACAACATCGTACTTTCCGGAAGTAATGGCTGCATCAAGCTTCTCGCTTACTTCAGGTGCGCTCATCTCAGGCTTCAGATCGTAAGTAGCTACAGCGGGTGAAGGAACAAGTGTCCTGTCCTCACCGGGATTGGGCTCCTCAAGACCGCCGTTGAAGAAGAATGTTACATGAGCATACTTCTCTGTCTCGGCGATACGAAGCTGCCTGAGTCCGTTCTTTGCAAGATATTCACCGAAGGTATTAACGATCTCTTCCTTCTTGAATGCAACAAACTTGTTGGGGATGGACTCGTCATAATCCTTGAAGCATACATATGTAAGAGGCATGAAGCCGTTTGCTCTCTTTAATGACTTGATGCACTTGGAATCGGAAGCATCACCGTCCTGAGCTGCGATATCTTCATCAGAGAAGCAGAACGCCTTGGTGATCTCTCTTGCACGGTCAGGTCTGAAGTTGAAGAATACTACCGAGTCGTTGGGCTTAACGAGGCTGAGAGCCTTACCGCTTTCGTCTGTGATAACTGTAGGCAGTACGAACTCATCCGTTACATCAGCATCATAGGAAGCCTTCATTGCTTCAAGAGGATCAGTAGCTTTCACGCCCTCTCCGATAACAAGTGAATCATAAGCCTTCTGGATACGATCCCAGTTGTTATCTCTGTCCATTGCATAATATCTTCCGGAAAGAGAAGCGACCTGTCCTACGCCGATCTCCTTAGTCTTGTCTACGAGTTCCTTCAAGAAATCATAACCTGACTTGGGCGGAGTATCTCTTCCGTCGAAGAAAGGATGAATGAATACTCTCTCGAAGTTCTCACGCTTGCAAAGCTCAAGCAGAGCATAGAGGTGAGTATTGTGAGAATGAACACCACCATCTGAAAGAAGACCCCAGAGGTGGAGATCGGAGTTGTTCTCCTTACAATTGTTGATAGCTCTGAGAAGATCCTCATTCTTAAAGAAGACACCGTCTTCAATATATTTTGTGATAAGTGTCAGATCCTGATAAATGATACGGCCGGAACCGATATTCATATGACCAACCTCGGAATTTCCCATCTGTCCGTCGGGAAGTCCTACTGCAAGACCTGATGCATATCCCTTTTGAAAAGGGCACTCAGCCATCAGCTTGTCGATAACGGGTGTCTTTGCCATATAAACGGCATTGTACTCATGATTGTCGGAGAGTCCGAAACCATCAAGCACCATCAATACTACGGGTCTCTGTTTCATAATAGATTATCCTTTCCTTCCGCAATAGTGCGGGTACAATAAATTACAACTGTTTTGCGGCAAAACGGTTACTGCTCTCATCATAAAAAAATCCCGCTGAATGCAGAATCTTCTCAATGTCTTCCCTCTTGCAGCCCTCCGATGCACATAATTCATCAAGAGACGGATATGTGTCTCTGAGCTTCATATTGATATAGCTAAATAATACATTGGGATCCTTGGGCATAAGACTTTCCTCTTATAATGAAATATAAATATTTTGCCATCGCATATTTTATCACACCCTAAAATAATAAAAAAGCCCCGTACCGGGGCTCAAAAAACCTATAGATAGTAAAAATGACAGGTCTTACGACTTGTCATTTTCAGAGAAGGTATTTCTTTCTTATGGGGTTATAGCAAAAACTATAATGTATTGGGGGTTACATTCAGTATAATACCAAAACCCCTTTTGTAAATCTACTTTCAAAATCTACAAATATACAATTTTATGTGGTGGCTTTTTGTTAATCTTGCACAACAATCAGGAAATCGTTTATTTGCTTTAAATTAGGGCTTTTTCGGCCCTTGTTTCCCGCAAGCCAAGTATTGAAACGTTTTCCGTATCGTTTTCCGTGAAAAAATGCACAATTACTCGTGATCTTCAAAAAGTGCCTCGAATTCTTCTCTTCCGATACGCTCTTTTTCTATAAGAAGCTTGGCACATTTATGCAGGATCTCCATATTCTCATTAAGGATACGGGTAGCTTCTTTATGGCACTCATCCACGATACTCTTTACTTCCCTGTCTATCTCGGCTGCCTTGGACTCACTGGTAGTCTTGGCATGTGCCAGATCCCTGCCCAGGAATACTTCATTATCATCATCTTCATAGCTTATGAGTCCGAGGGACGACATACCGAAACGCGTTACCATGCTGCGTGCTATCTTGGTTACATTCTTTATATCCGCCGATGCACCTGTGGAAACATCGCCGAAAATGATCTCCTCAGCGATACGTCCTCCGAGAGATACCATTATCTGCTGTCTCAGCTGCTCTTTTGTCTGATGATTGTCATCATTATCCCTTACAGGCATCATATAGCCGGCTGCGCCCTCACCTGTAGGTATGACGGAAACCGTATAAACCGATCCCGTAAGAGGAAGAAGATGCATAAGGATCGCATGTCCCGACTCATGATAAGCGGTTATCTTCCTGTCATGATCCGTAACGATATGGCTGCGCTTCTCGGTACCGATACCCACCTTGATGAAGCTCTTCTTGATATCCTCATCATTGATGAATGAACGGTCTTCCCTTGCAGCCTTGATAGCCGCTTCATTGAGGAGATTCTCAAGATCAGCTCCCGAAAATCCCGATGTGGTCCTTGCAAGCTGCTTGAAATCAATATTATCTCCGATGGGCTTGTTCTTGGCATGTACTTTAAGTATTTCCTCTCTGCCCTTCACATCGGGAAGACTTACGGTTATCTTTCTGTCGAATCTTCCGGGACGGAGTATGGCAGGATCAAGGATATCCACACGGTTGGTAGCTGCAAGGACTATTATGCCTTCATTTCCTTCAAAACCATCCATCTCCACAAGGAGCTGGTTAAGAGTCTGCTCACGCTCGTCGTGACCGCCGCCCATTCCGGCGCCTCTCTTTCTGCCCACAGCATCTATCTCATCGATAAATACAAGACAGGGTGCATTCTTCTTGGCATCCGAAAAGAGGTCTCTGACTCTGGATGCTCCGACACCGACGAACATCTCAACGAAATCGGAACCCGAGATTGAGAAAAAGGGCACCTGAGCTTCTCCGGCTATGGCTTTTGCCAAAAGTGTCTTACCGGTTCCGGGACGTCCCTCAAGAAGGACACCCTTGGGGATCCTTGCTCCGAGTTTATTGTACTTTGCGGGGTTCTTAAGGAAATCAACTATCTCATTAAGATCCTCTTTTTCTTCCGCAAGACCGGCCACATCATTGAATGTCACTTTACAGTCCGTGATCAGCTGGGCTCTGCTCTTGCCGAAATTCATCAGCCTGCTATTGCCGCCACCTGATGCCCCCGCATTGCCTATCATCACATAAAGGAATACTATGGCTACAACGACTATAAGTGCCGGAAGAACCGACTGAAGGAACCAGTTCTCTTCCGGTACATCTTCTACGAGATAAGGGATCTCGTTTTTCTCAGCATATTTCTCGATCCTGTTAACGTCAGAGACGTTAAAGATCTTATGCTTCATGTCATTGAATGTGACAACAACGGATCCTGTGGGGACCTCTCTGTTCTGTCTTATGGTAATGGACAGTACATTTTCTTCTTCAACTTCTTCTCTGAACTCAGCTTCGGTATATGTAGCATCCTGCCTTCCGTTCATGCTGACCCAGATAGCAGCGAAGATCAGCACCATCACCAGTAAAAAATAAAATCCGTATCCTGCTCTAACTTTTTTGTTCAATTTTCTATCACTCCTATATATGGCAGATTTCTGTACTTCTGGTCATAGTCGAGACCATAACCAACGATAAACTTATCGGGAACCGTAAAAGCCACATGATCGACCTTCACCTCATGTAACCTGCGTTCCGGCTTATCAAGCATAGTGCATAATGAGAGACTTGCGGGCTTTCTCTGACGGAGCATCTCCATAAGGTAGCTTAAGGTTGTTCCCGTATCGATGATGTCTTCAACTACCATTACGTCCTTTCCCTCAATATCCTCATCAAGATCCTTGATTATCTTGACTACTCCGCTGGTAATCTTGCCCGAACCATAGCTGGAAACAGACATGAAATCTATTGAAACCGGCACATTGATCCTTTTTGCCAGTTCACAGGTAAAGAATACTCCGCCTTTAAGAATGCTTATCAGATGAAGCTCTTTCCCTTCATATTCTCTGCTGATTTCTTCTCCCAGCTCCCTGATCCTCTTATCAAGTTCTTCTTCACTTATCAGTACCGATATCTTATCTTTGGTATCCATAATGACAGCCTCCCGTTATTTTCCTTTTCCAAGTTCCTTATCTTTATTGATCGTGATCTCAACACCGTCCGTCACTCTGGCTGCGGTGATGAAATACGGCAGATCAAGCCGCTTTCCCCGCCCTTTGTAAAAAAGCTTCTCCAAAACATCCAGATGAACAAATGATATATCCCTCGCGCGCCCCGCAACAGCTTCCATACATCTGTGAAGTATGCGCATCCTGAGATAGGGATGATACGAAAGGATCTTTTTCTTATCCACAAAGAGTACCGTTTCACCGTCATCCGACCATGAGACGCTCTCCTTATATGCCACATCTGTCTGATCCTCTATGAATTCCCAGGCTCCCGTCAGCTGCATGGCAGTCACATTCATATGAGCGACAGCCTGGCTGTTCACTTCCCTGCATGCTGTAGGGATTATATTATGTCTGATACGGTTACGGGTGTAATCGTCACCTTCATTGGTCTTGTCTGTACAGTATACTATGCCTTTGGCATTCAGGTAACCTTCGGTTTCTTCCCTCGAAAGACACATGACCGGACGGATGACATTCTCCCGTCTTGCAGGTATTCCGCAAAGTCCCTTTAGTCCCGTTCCTCTCCAGAGATTAAGAAGCATGGTCTCTGCATTGTCATCGGCAGTATGGGCAACCGCTATCCGGATATTCGCCCTGTCTGCTTTATATGTCGTTTCGCCCGGAAATCTTCCGGCCTCGATAAGTCCTGCCGCTTCTTCAAAAGCTTCGTAACGAAGCCGCCTTCCCGCTTCTTCACAGGATATGCCGTCGGCTTCGCTCTTTGCCTTCACATCCACGCTGTTGATGATGAGCGGGATGCGAAGATCATCGCACAGCTTCTTTACATAAGCTTCATCATCCGCCGCTTCTTCTCTCAGATTATGATTGATATGAACGGCAAAAAGTCTGACGTTGTCCTCTGTCCCGTAGAGCGCTTTCAGCACACTCATCATGCATACGGAATCCGCTCCCCCTGACACGCCCATAACGATGGCTGCGTTATCAAAGATGAGCTCAAGCTCGTCAATATAGTCTTTGACTTTTATTTCCGTACTCCGGCAATCTGTCATTATGCGAAAAATAACTCCGTCTTTAAAAGTAAAAACGCAGCCATGCGTCACTTCGTATGGCTGCCTTCAGGAAATGCATTATCATCTATAGATACTGATATCATTTCTCTTCATATACAAATATCATCTCACCATCGTAAACGAGCCTGTCGGTCTCTCTGGCCTTCTTCTCGATATAGTCTCTGGTGTGGATGTAAACCTTCTGCCTGTCTAACTCAATCTCACGTTCCTTTTCTTCCTGAAAAAGTTCCTGAACATGCTGCTTCTTGGCTTCAAGTGCATCTCTCCGGTCTCTGAGACTTCCCGTGGCAACAAAAAGGATCACACCCAATATGGCAATGGTGAAAAACAGCAGCAGATTGATCCTGCGCTCCGCCTTCTTGCGCGGCATAAGATATTTCGGCGTCCTGCCTTTTCTTTTTTTTGCTGTGCCTTTGGACATTGCCCCGAATACAGACCTTTCCGATGGATATAGGTATCCGTTATTAACGAAATACATATATCATCTTATGCTGAAAATGCAGTAAAGTCAAGGGTTCGCGTATGTTGTAGGTTGACATAATTTCGGCACAATATATAGTCAGATATACTCAAATAAACCTGCAGCTGCTTCCTTTCTCACGGTTTCTTCCACAGATAAAACCCTGACTTTAGTTTCCTTTTGTCCGAACTTTATGGTGATCTCATCACCTGCCTTAACATCATAGGAAGCCTTAACCGGTCTGTCCCCCACGAGAACACGCCCTGCATCGCAGGCCTCATTGGCAACGGTACGCCTCTTAATAAGTCTGGACACCTTAAGATATTTATCAAGTCTCATGATCTCTCTCCTCAAAACAAACGGGATACCGGCCGCCGACCGATATCCCGAACTCTTGAACAGTTATCAAAATAAGCTGTTATCAGTTCAATGCATCCTTGAATGCCTTGCCTGCCTTGAACTTGGGAGCCTTGGAAGCAGCTATCTTCATGGTAGCGCCGGTCTGAGGATTGCGTCCTGTACGAGCAGATCTCTTGGATACTTCGAAAGTACCGAAACCTACTAACTGAACCTTCTCACCCTTCTTAAGTTCCTTTGTAACAGTGTCTGTAAATGCATTAACCGCAGCTTCGGCATCCTTCTTGGATAATCCGGCCTTCTCGGCTACTGCAGCAACTAATTCTGTTTTGTTCATAACTGTAAAACCTCCTGCACCTTTTTTGAAAAAACTACAGTACATTTATATGCGTTTTGCCCTGTTTTGTCAATAGGGCAAAGGCTTTCGCCACGCGGGTTGTATACAATTTTCATCTCAAAATCCGACCCGTTTTTCTAGTTAAGAGGGAGCAGATCGGAGAAGGAATATGTCACATCCTTCTTCTCATCATCCACGCTTATGGTATAACTTCTTGTCTGGCATCCGTTCTTTCTCAAAGTGATGATATATGTTCCCTTCGACTTATCGAAGCTTACAGGCGCCATGCCGATATATGTGCCGTCTTTATATACCTCCGCACCCTTGGGTTCCTCTATCATGACGCGGTATTTTCCCGGTGTGGCAGCATCTATCGGATGATCCGACGGCGAAATGTCCTTTTCCGGCTTTTCTATTACCGGATCCGGTATAGGCGGGATCGTGGGCATAGGCGGCACATTTCCGGATACGGAATTACCGGAAACCGCGTTGCCGGAGATGCTTCCATGTGAAACACTGTTGCCCGATGCGGTTCCCTGAGTTGGCGAAGGTGACGGTGCTGCCGAAGATGCCGATACACTGTCCGTCTTTTCAAGAGATATATTAAGAACCGCATGTTCCTCAGCCACACGGATATAGCGGCTTACGGTCTCATAGCCTTTTGCGGTGGCTACCATCTGATGCAGGCCGTATGAAAGTTCGATCTCCTCCGATATGTCCACCTTCTCACCGTCTATGTAGACATTGACAGTCTGTGGACTTACCGTAAAGATTATCCCTCCGTAAAGAGCTTCCGCCTGATATTTCGAAAGATCCAAAGATGCTTCAGCGCCTACAGCCACAGATACAGATTCCTCACCTGTGACTCCGTCTTTTGAAACCCTGACCTGATATGTTCCTTCCGGAACAGCGATGAGCATATCCCTGGATATCTGGCATATGATATCGCTTCCAACTTCAAGCCATCCGCCTTCAAACGCGGTTGTATTCTCAAGTCTCAGATATCCGTGTCCGCGTTCGAGAGCAATGCCGTAAATAGTATGTCCTATTCCGGACACCCTTACGGTATCTGCGGAATTGATATCCATAAGATCACCCATTCCCTCCGGAAGTATCACCGCAGCTTTGGGTGCCACCGAATAGCGCTCTCCGTTGATTGTGATATTTCTTCCGCCGGTCTCAGTGGCAAAGTCCGTCATCCCCTTGATGGCAAAACCATCGGGGGATATCTTCAGAGAATTGAGTCTCTTCCTTGAATGCATAAAAGTTACATCCACGACCTCTCCGACATCAACCTGAGCAAGAGCTATCCCCTGACCGTATTTATCGGAATAAGATGTGGCGCCGTCATAATCAAGGGTATAGCATTTACCGAGCTCTATATTTAAAAAAGTTATTTTTGAAGCCTCGGTATCCTTCTTTACTACAACAGCCGTATCCGTAGAATCGTAATTACCCGCAACGGCAGGAACAAAACCTGTCTGCACATAGCCCGGAGTACCGGGATCCTGTGCACCTCCTCCGCCCTTTAAGCTGCAGGCACATGCAAGCACCGTTCCCGCAAGAACGGTGAATAACAGAATCATCTTTTTTATAAGGATAGATTTTTTATCTTTCATATACATAATGTTCCAACAGATATTCCCTGTCATTATGATCCGGGTCATCCAGCACATCCTCAAGCATGGAATTCAGGATCTTTCCCATACCGGGGCCCGGCTTAACACCTGCCGCGATAAGATCCGCACCTTTCACGGCAAGATCAGAGATCGTGAGGCATTCTCCCTCGGCTTTGATCTCACGATAAAGCTCTCTTATCTTTCCAAGCCTTTCTTTTTTCTCATCACGCATGAATTCGCTTTGAGCCATCATATCAGCTTCATTGACATAAAACATAAGGGGAAAGTATTCCGTTCCCAACCTGTTCACGTCACGACGGATATACTTCTTCTCTGCGGGATATCTTCCCTCATGACCGTAGACCAGTCCCTTTACCATATGAACGGTCTCATTATCATACCTGAGTCTCTTTAATATATCCTCAGCCATCTTTGCGCCCAGCTCGGGATGTCCCTTAAAATGAGCTATCCCATCATCATCAATGGTCTTGAGCGCAGGCTTTCCGATATCATGAAGAAGCATTGTCAGCCTCAGTATCCTTACTGAAGATGCATAGTCTTCCTCCGGCACTTCATCTTTCAAGCCTTCAAGATCAAGAGTCTCAAGAGAATGCAGCATGTGTTCGCCAACATTGTAGCAATGGTGCGGATTCTCCTGAGTAGTTTCCATGCACTTATTGAATTCGGGCATGAAGCAGTCAGTAAGTCCGGTCTCGTAAAACATCTTAAAATAATACGGATGAGCACTTACAAGAAGTTTTTCAACTTCAACGCGTATACGCTCGGCACTGACTTTTTCAAGTGTAGGCGCAAGCTTTGAAACAGCTGCATAAGTATCATCCTCAATAGTGCCGCCAAGCTGTGCCGCAAATCTTATGGCACGCATCATACGAAGAGCATCTTCCGAGAATCTCTCTTCCGCATTCCCTACACAGCGGATCAGTCTCTTATCAAGATCTTCCTGTCCGCCGAAGAGATCGATGATGCCCTTCTTTGGATGATATGCCATGGCATTGACCGTAAAATCCCTGCGCTTCAGATCTTCTGACAGATCCGGCGTAAAAGTCACTTCCTTCGGATGTCTGCTGTCCTCATAGATGCCGTCTATACGGTATGTGGTTACTTCGTATCCGCTTATCACGCCGTTTTCCCGCATGAGTACCGTTACGGTCCCGTGCTTTATTCCCGTATCTACTGTACGTTTGAATATTGCTTTAACCTGCTCGGGCATTGCGGAAGTGGTTATATCCCAGTCGGCAGGTGTCTTTCCCAGCAGAGAATCTCTGACACAGCCTCCCACAGCATATGCTTCAAATCCGGCATCATTTAATTTATTAAGGATCTCACATACCTGTCCCGGTACCTCGATCTTTATATTTTCATTTCCTGTTTTCATATATAGATATATTCGTCTTTTATTTAAAAGCATTCAGCGCATCTGCAACACGCCTGACTTCTTCATTTGTTATCCCGGTATACATAGGGATGGATAATACCTCTGTGGCAAGTCTCTCAGTAAAAGGAAGACTTCCCTTTTTGACTCCGAGATATTCATACGCCTTGGAAAGATGAGGCGGAATAGGATAATGTATTATGGTTCCCACTCCTTTGCCCTTTAAAAAATCAGCAAGCTCATCACGTCTTTCACATCTTATGACATACTGATGAAAAACATGAGTCGCATCCTTTCTCCTCTTCGGAAGTGTGATGAGAGGATTTTTAATGGCACTGTCATAAAATGCAGCAACCTGCTGTCTCTCAAGCCTGCATTCTTCTTCATGCTCAAGTCTTACCTTTAACAACGCAGCCTGCATCTCATCCAGTCTTGAGTTGATACCTACTTCTTCATTATGATATCTAACGGAACTGCCATAGTTTCTAAGCTGTCTTACCCTGTCTCTGTATTCTTCCGAATCTGTTATGACAGCGCCTCCGTCTCCGAATGCGCCGATGTTCTTGGAAGGATAAAAGGAAAAGCATCCTATATCGCCAAAGGTACCGACACCCTTAAAGCCTTTATCCCCGCCTTCCATATAGAATCCCGCACCGTGTGCCTGTGCGCAGTCTTCTATAAGCTTAAGGCCATGCCTTTTGCAGATTTCCGAGATCTTATCCATCTGCGCGGTCTGACCGTAGAGATGCACTACCATCACTGCCTTCGTCTTATCCGTGATCTTCTTTTCAATCTCATCCGGATCGAGAGCAAAATACTCATCGGGCTCAGCGAATACAGGTGTACCGCCTGCAATGGTAATACCCATCACGCTGGCGATAAAAGTATTTCCCTGTACGATCACTTCATCGCCCTTACCGATACCTATCGCTCTGCAGGCAAGTGTGATGGCATCCAGTCCGTTACCTGTACCGACACAATACTTTGTTCCCGCAAAGGAAGCAAAGCTCTCTTCAAACTCTTCCACTTCTTTTCCGAGGATATAATAACCTGACCTGAGGACTCTTATGGCTGCATCCTCAAATTCTTTTTGATATTTTATAAAACCGCGATCAAGACGGTTTGTCATTATATTTTCCATATTGTCTCCAAAAAAATTTGTCTTTTAAACCTCTGATAGTATATCATAATCAGCCGACGTTCCGCATCATTGCCTGTGATAGCCAAATAAAAACAGACTGTAACAAATACAGTCTGCCGGTATCATCCGAAATATCACTGTTTCCAAAGATCACTCGATATCCACACCCTTGGATCTGATATTGCTCAAGACATCTCCCACTGTCTCGAATCCTGCAAGCTCATCGTCCTCGAACTGGATCCCGTATTCCTCCTCTACAGCCATGATCATCTCCATAAGCTCAAAGGAATCCGCATGAAGATCATCCTTGAAGTTGGTATCTTCTGTAATGACAGTTCCCTCAGGAAGATGGAGCTGTTCAATGATCAGTTCAGAAACCTTATCTACCATATACTTCTTAACCTCCGTAAACAGGTATGAAAAATTTTATAAGCAGAGTATATTCAAGGCTTATTCTTTTGTCAAGAATCCTTTTGGCGATCGGCGACCACCGCATTGTATATCTCGCGCTTCGGAACTCCTCTGTCCACGGCAGCCTGCTTTATGGCTTCCTTCCTGTCCATCCCCTGCGCTTCATACATTGCCACATGCTCTGCGGGAGATATGGTTGCATAGGATTCACTCTTTTCTTTTTTTGCATGAGCTCTGTCCTTACCTTCGATAACAATAACATATTCACCGCGGGGTGATTCCTCTTCATACATCTGCAAAGCCTTTTCCAAAGTCGTCGGAAGGATATCCTCAAACTTCTTGGTAAGTTCCCTGCACAGAGTGATGCGTCTGTCACCGAGGGCTGCATATAATTCTTTTAACGTCGACTTAAGATGATGCGGCGCCTCATACATTATGATCGTTCTGAATTCTCCCTCGAGATCCGCAAGTATCTCTCTTCGTTCCTTCTTATCGTGCGGAAGAAATCCTTCGAAACAGAATCGTCTCGTGGAAAGACCTGAAAGAGTAAGCGCGGTTATGCATGCGGCAGGTCCGGGAAGAGACGTAACATTGATACCTTCCTCATGACATTTTGCGACAAGCACCTCTCCCGGATCTGATATTGCAGGTGTTCCCGCATCAGTGATAAGAGCGATATTCTCACCCTTTTTCATTTTATCAATGAGCACATCTGCTTTATCATATTTATTATATTCATGGTAACTTGTCATGGGAGTCTTTATACCAAAGTGTGTCAACAGATGTATACTGTTCCTGGTATCCTCTGCCGCGATAAGGTCCACCTCCGCAAGGGTATCCAGCACACGCTTCGTGATATCTCCCAGATTCCCTATGGGTGTGGCACAAAGATATAAAGTTCCGATAATATTTTCAGACATGTTCTCACCTTATTTTTCAGAAATCAAAATCCGTAATCTCTTTTTATCTCAGAAGTATAATTGCCATCTTCATCAAAGATGATGAGTGGTTTCTCCATGCGCATCCCGCGCTTTCCTCTGCGGACAGCTTCGATGAGAACCATCTCCGCTTCCTTTTCTGCATAGGGATATACCAGGCGCATCCTCTTTGGTTCCAGATGAAACTCTGTAAGAGTAACACATAATTCCGAAAGGCGGTTCGGTCTGTGTACGATGAAAAGACTGCCACCGGTTTTTAAAAGCTTTTCAGCCTGTGCCGCGATATCCCTGAATGTACAAAGCACTTCATGACGTGCAATTGCTTTTGCATCCGCAGGATTCACTATACCTGTACCGCCCGTCATGTATGGCGGGTTACATGTTATCACATCGAATGACGAAAGCTTAAATAGATTCAGAGCTTCTTTGATATCCCCCTCAACGATATCTATCTTTTCTTCGAGTCCGTTCATGGCAACACTTCTTCTTGCCATATCGGCGCTCTCAGGCTGTATCTCAAGTCCGGTAAGATGAGCCGCGCCTGTCTTGGCATGAAGCAGCAGCGGAAGTATCCCTGTTCCCGTTCCCATATCCAGCACTTCCGCGCCATCCGGAACCTTTACGAAACCGGAAAGCAGTACCGCATCCATTCCGAAACAAAAGCGCTTCGGATCCTGTATGATCCGAAGCCCTGATATCTGGAGATCGTCTATTCTCTCGTTAGTCTTTAGGTATGCCGTCATTCTTATTCTCCGGCTTCTCGTTCTTCCATGAAGGCTTTCCGTTTTCTCCACGGTGGTGATTTCTGTTGTCGCCGCGATTATCGTTTTTGTTTACGTTGCGGTTATCATTTTTGTTATCGCCACGATTTTCGTTACGGTTATCATTACGATTTCCGCGATTTCGGTTTCTGTTCCGCTTAGCGTTGCCGTTATTGCCGTTGTTGCCGTTATTGATGTTACCGTTATTTCCGTTATTGTTGCCGTTCGGATTACCGGAATTATCGCGGTCAGAATTAATATTGTTATTATTATTGTTATTTCCGTTGTTACGCTTCTTACCGCCTTTGTTTTCCTGCTTATTCTTATTGCGGTTTTCCTGGCGACCTACAGTATCGCTGTCATCGGTAAGGGCCGCAAGTTCTCCGGAAAGTTCAATATCATCAACATCCGTCAGGTTGTCGGAATTATTCTTATCCTTACCACCTCTGCGACGGAACTTCAGATCAGCTGCTTCATATTCTTCGATCTGCTTCTCATCATCGGCAAAAGTGATCACCTTTACCTTTCCGCGAAGGATATCCACTGCCTGAACCGTTCCTTCACCGCCGTCGGGAAGCGTAACCTTATCATTAACCTTGGGCATCTGACGGTTCAGATATGCATATGTCTCGGCCTCGTAAGAAAGACAACACATGAGTCTGCCACACATACCCGATATCTTACCGGGATTAAGAGACAGATTCTGCTCCTTTGCCATCTTGATGGATACGGGAACAAAATCACGCATATAAGCATGACAGCACAGTTCCCTGCCACATGTTCCGATACCTCCAAGCATCTTGGTCGCATCACGGACACCTATCTGCCTGAGCTCGATCCTTGTACGGAATGTACCCGCCAGATCTTTAACCAGCTCTCTGAAGTCTACTCTTCCGTCGGCTGTAAAGTAAAATGTCAGCTTACTGCGATCAAAAGTATATTCAGCCTCAATAAGCTTCATTTCAAGCTCGTGTGCAACTATCTTTTCTTTGCATAGGCGAAGCGCATCTTTCTCTTTTTCAAGATTAACTCCATGCTGTTCATCATCCTTCGGAGTAGCGACACGCATTATCTTCTTTAAAGGTTCCTTGACCCTCTCATCCTCGACTTCCATGGGAGCAGCTACAGCCTTGCCGTATTCCATTCCCTGAGCGGTCTCAACTATCACTGCAGTTCCCGCCGTGATCTCATAGTCTCCGGGATCGAAAAAATATGCCTTCCCGGTGGGACGGAAACGTATACCAACTACATTTTTCATTAATCCTGATTCTCCTTGATGGTAAGCAGCAACAGCTCCATGGTGAGCTCATAGTCAACCATTGATCTCAGCCTGCACTTTGCCGTATCAAGAGCCTGGATTATCTCTTCGATACCCTCATAATCACTTGACTGTGCAACCTTCTGAATACTGGATATCTCATCCCTGAAGATCAGGTGGTTCATATCATGTGTAGCCTTGAACAAAAGTATATCCCTGTACCACACAGCCATGATATCCAGATAATCGTTGATATCAAAGCCTGCGCCGCTTATCTCTTTTAATGTATTCATTATTTCCGAAGTATCCATCCTGCTGATATTTTTCATCAGCGAAAGTGCATTGGTACGGATCTTCTCAAAATCTTCGTTATTTGCAAATGCCTTGGCTCTTCCGAGATTTCCTCTGGCAAAAGCTATGCATATCTCAGCTCTGTTCTCGGGAACATTCTCTTCATTTATCAGATATCTGCGCAGATCCTCATCGGGAACCGGCATCATGTTAAGAACCGTGCAACGGCTGAGTACTGTGGGAAGCAATGCTTCCGTTGAGCTCGTAAGAAGGAGGAATACCGCATATGCAGGCGGCTCCTCTATCGTCTTGAGGAGTGCATTCTGAGCCTGAGGCGTCATCTTCTCCGCCTCTTCCATGATGTAGATCTTGTACTGTGAGCTGTAAGGCTTGATCTGAACGGTCTCAAGAATACCCTCACGAACATCGTCCACACCTATGGTGTTGGGCTTATTATGCTGAACATATATGATATCCGGATGATTACGGCTCTTTGCCTGTGCACATGAATGACACTCATCGCATGCCTCGGGAAGAGTACCTTCCGCTTCTGCCACTTTTTCGCAGAGAAGCGTCTGCGCAAAAGCCCTTGCTATGAATTCTTTTCCGCTTCTCGGCTCTCCGTGAAAAATATATGCATGCGAAACATGCCCCGTCGCTATCGCGCTTGAAAGTTCTTCCTTGATATCTTTCTGGCCAACTATCTCTGAAAAACGCGGCATAACTATCCCTCCATCACATAAACAGATCCAGTAACAGTCCTCTTATCTCACCAATCTTTGCAAGGACTTCCATATTATCGGCTTCTTCCTTGACCAACTCCTGCGCCAACGCGTCCAGATTCTCATCCACAAGTCTGACTATACCGTATATCCTGTGGCGTCCGCGCTTATCAAGGAAATTCTCTCTTGTAAAACTATGAGATCTGTTAACGATCTCATTCATGAATTCCTTTATCAGTCCCCGATAGCGCTTCATGTCTCTGATATCCTTCTTCTTGGATATCCGATTGCCCTGTTCGGTTATCTGACTCATTAAGGACGTAAGCTTCTCCTGCAGCTCCTTTTCCTGGATGCTGCTGGTAAGCATGAATTTAAAAGTATCATCCCCGGTCCTGGTATCCTGTACTTTCTCCGGAGTAACAGGCTGGGATATCTGATTAATCTTCAGGGGATCCATTTCCTAGAATCACATCCTTGATACGTGACAGACACTTTTCAAGATCATCATTGAAAAAAGTATCCTTCGCCTCTATGCCGACACTTTCTAATTTCTCAGGTGCGAAATCCTCTTCATCAGCAAGAAAACGTCTGCACATTTCCGCATATCGCGGTGTATCCTGTGCCTGTTCTCTGGCAAGCGCCCTTGATAATCTCACACCGTCATCTACACAAATATAAATGGGAACAACAAAATCCTCACCGAATGCTGACTTCAGACCCGCATAAGCCTCGGGTGTAGCAACCATGATATAAGAGGATCCGTCATCAACCGATACCGATCCATCGTCTGCAGTGAAATAATACCAGTCACCGTATACCGTATGGTATACCCTCTCCTCGATTATCCGACCTTCCTCCCTAAATCTGCGAAGCGTCTTCTCATCTGCGAAGTGATATTCCTTACCTTCGGTTTCTCCCGATCTCTTCGGGCGTGTAGTATAAGTCACTACAGTCTTTAAATTCAGATCTTTATCTCCGGAAAGTCGGCCGTAAACAGTGTCCTTTCCGGAGGCACTTTTCCCGAGAATACAGTAAAGCTTACCCATATATCAGCGCTTTTCGTATTCCTTGGTCCAACCGTAATTACTCATATCATACATATAACGGTCGCCGACATCGGTTCTGATCTCACCGCCGTAAATGTAGAAAGGAATGAACAAAGGAGATGTCTTCTCATCATCTGCGATCTCATCATAGATCACACCGCTTGATGTGATAACACGGATACGTAATCCGTCATTTTCCATTCCGCTTTCAACGCCTTCACGTATAGCCTTGGGATCTACAACATAAACAGTTCTCGAAACAGAAGCTGTGATATCGGGGATATAGAGCATCTCAAAACCTATGGCAGCATCATTATCTCCGTATAAGAATTCATCTGCTCCGTCCTTGGGTGATGCTATCGTTACATACTGCTTCCACTTTGAGTTGAATAAGCAGAGATCCAGATCCTGATTACCTTCCCATGTCAGATAAACATATGCAGCCTTCTCATCGGCGAGCTCAGCCAGCATATAGAAAGAAAGATCCTCTGTATCTCCCTCTTCAAGTCTGACGGTCTGTTCCTGCATATAATAACCGTCTCTCTCGCAGATAACGGTATACTCGCCCGCTTCCATATCATGAATGGAAACGGTTCCGTCCTCGGCACGAGCTGTGTAATCAGGCTCTCCTTCAGTGTTCGTACCTTCGTATACAAATACGTTTGTACCTGTAAGGTTGTAAGAATCACCTTCTGAGAAGAAATTGTTAGCGGAATAAGCCTTCACGATAAGCTCGGCAGGTGCCGGTGTGGGCTCGGGCGTAGGCTCGGGTGTGGGAGCTTCCGTTACCTCTACTACAGGTTCCTCTGTAGGCTCTGCGTCTTTATCATCATCCTTGTCATCAACATCTTCCGTCTTATCCTTATCGGCACGCTTATCATCATCGTCATCTTTGTTTCCAAAGAATATTACCGCACCAACTATGGCAGCGATAACAACAACAGCTGCGACTATACCTATGATAAGTCCCATTCCCTTCTTACCGGAGCCTGAGTTTGAACCTGCTGCAGGCTGTGTGGGCTGATTAGCAGGTGCTGCAGGCTGAACAGGCGCCGCAGACTGTGTAGGCTGATTAGCAGGTGCTGCAGGCTGAACAGGCGCCGCAGACTGTGTAGGCTGATTAGCAGGTGCTGCAGGCTGAGCAGGTGCTGCAGACTGTGTGGGCTGCTGAACAGGCGCGGCAGACTGTTCCGGTGCCTTATCCTGAGCGGGAGCGGGAGCTGCAGGCTGTGCAGGTGCCGACTCCTGTGCGGGTGCCGACTCCTGTGCGGGAGCTGCGGGCTTCACCTCTGCTTCGGCAGCAGTCTTAGGCAGGAATCCTGCCAGCTCTGCTCCGCAGAGAGGACAGAATTTATTATCTTCTTTGATCTTTCCACCACATTTAGGGCAAAACATAGTTTTATTACCTCCGTTT
Source organism: Lachnospiraceae bacterium XPB1003 (assembly GCA_900102065.1). Taxonomy (GTDB): domain Bacteria; phylum Bacillota; class Clostridia; order Lachnospirales; family Lachnospiraceae; genus NK4A136. The sequence goes on from FMVK01000006.1 coordinate 43,632, forward strand.
TACGGTTTTCTTTCAGTTACGATACATCAGCTTATTTTACAGCAAAATACGCTTTTATTCAACAACGGCACGCAGGTGCCCCCTTATCTCGCATCCCTCTTCTTCTGCTTCCATTACCTCCAAAAGGGCTTCACTACTGATCTTTTCCCCCGGGATAAGCGCAGGTCTTCCGGGAGGATATACAGTCACAAAAGAAGCACTGATCCGTCCGCATGCGTTTTCCGGATCCACGCTCTCTCCTTCCGCATCAAAAGCTTCCCACATCTCCATGACCGCAGGATTCTCCGTATTCTTTCTTACTTCGACAGGAGCTTTATCTCCCTCTGTCATCCACTCCTTATACTCTTCATCCGCCCGGTGCAGCGCATCACTCAACACTTCCAGATTCTTCCTGCTGTCGGATACCGTAAAGATGAGCAGGAGATATGCCGGCACCGCAAGTTCCGACTCAATGTGATATCTGCTTCTCAGATAATTCGCCAGTCTGACTCCGTCGCGTCTGTTTTCAGGCATCACTATCATCTTGCCGGGCTCCGGGATATCGGTTTTAACTTCTGCTCCGCTGCATGAGAAATGATCTTCTATGTAGATATGTTTCAGATCGGAAAGCTTATCTGAAAGTTCTCTTCTTCTTTCGTAAAAGTCCCGCCAGTCACTTTCCCTCATATCAGAAACAAGCCTCACACATTCGTCTATAGATGCCATCAGAATATATGACGGAGACGAGCTCTGATAAACCGTCAGATATTTTTGCACATTTTCTTCTTTGACAAGATCGCCGTTTAAATGCAGCAAAGCAGTCTGGGTAAGAGAAGGCAGAGTCTTGTGCAGACTCATGATCACTATATCCGCTCCTGCCTGTACGGCGCTTTCCGGAAAATCAGGTGAAAAACCAAAATGCGCACCATGGGCCGCATCCACTATGAGCGGTATGTTTCTTTTATGGACCACGTCGGCTATGGCGCGAATATCACAACTGTATCCCTCGTATGTGGGAGATGTTATAAAAACCGCACGTGTCTCGGGATATGAATCCAGTGCACGTTCCACTTCCTCCGCACTCACACCTTTTGCTGCTTTGGATATGGCGGAAGTCTCCCCGTATATAAAGCGCACTTTCAGATGTCTTAATACCGCCGCATGATATGCTGACATATGAGATCCCCTCATCATAAGAAGAGTTTCACCTGATCTCAATGCTGCGGATATTCCCGCAAGGATGCCTGCCGTACTTCCGTTTATCAGGAAAAATGTATGCTTTGATCCGTAAAGAGCGGCTGCCCTGTCCATAGCATCTTTTATGATTCCCTCCGGTTTATGAAGATCATCCGATCCCGTTATCTCCGTAAGATCATTTGAATACAGTGCTTCAAAAAAAGCCCCGTTTCCAAGGGCTTCTCTCTTATGCCCGGGCATATGGAAGGGATATGAATCCCCGGACAGTTTCTCTATCTCATCAAATAATTTTCCCATATCACATTCCCTGAACTGCCTGATCTGCAGATACGCTCACTCCTGCCTCTCCAACCTCTGCATCATCCGTTATCAGAACTCCCGTCACCGGATCGATGGTTCCTGCAACAGGTGCTGCCGCATCCTGACCTGTTCCCGTTACAGTCCCATCAACAGGAAGAACAGGATCCGTGATCTGAGCAGATGCATCTCCGGATATGCCGGAAACTGTCGATGTATCTCCCGATCCGTTCTGAAGTGTCGAAGTATCCGACGAACTGTTTTTTGCAGCGGTATCCGCAGGCTTTTTATCTTCCAGGTAATAGCAGATGACAGGGAAGCCCTCCTCCACCTTTTCATAGAGATAAGCCGCAGAAGCTTTTGAAAGATTTACGCATCCGTGCGATCCTCTGGTTTTATATATCTCACCGCCGAACTTTCCTCTCCATGTAGCATCATGAAGTCCTATATTTCTGTTAAAAGGCATCCAGTAATTTACATGAGAAGCATAATCGGCTCCGCGAAGGATGGCATTCTTAGTCTTGTATGTTACTCCGAATATCCCCTCAGGTGTTTTGTTTCCGTTAGAGACATTTCCGGTCACGCAATCGCATTCATATTCCACATTATTATTCTCGATATAGTAGACCTTCTGTTTTGTCATATTGATCTCTATATACGTATCTCCGATATCGTTGGCTCCCCATTGTACGCCACGGCTTGAAACCAGGGGCTCGCGTGAAACAACTCTTCCAAGCTCGATATCTTCAATGAGAAGATCCGCCTCTGCTTCCGTATCTATCTTCCATCCATACCTTCCCTTGGGAAGTGTTATGGTCCTGCCGTCAACCGTCAAAAATTCTTCTTCCAATCCATACGTGTCATGATCCCGGGCCAGCTGTTCCACAAACTCGGCGACTTCCGCACGGTTAACCGATACCGAATCGTCGGTGATATCAACCCAGTTATGGATCTGATCAAAGTCAACCTCAACTTCTTCATCACCGAACTGATAAGTGATATCCGCCTTGCTGAATTTATTCATTCTTGCAAGTTCGCTGTTAAGTCCCGGATCATCGCTTCTGATGAGTGGTTCCGCATAGCATCCAAAGTCATCAAGATCCACACTCGGAAGCTCATTTAAAACACAATTCCTGACCGCAGCGATCACAAGCTGCATATCCAGTTCTGTTCCTTCTATTTCAGGCTCTATCACATAAGCTCCCGCATTCTCATCATATCCTCCCAGATATGCATTCTGCGGTTCTTCCATATTCTCCTTCTTAAGGAAATCCAAAGACGCGACAGTCTCCTCTATTTTTGCCTCATTACAGCTGACAACACGGATCGGCATATAATTGCTTCCTTCAAAGAAAGCAAGAGGCCATGCAAAAGGATTCTGCATCCCGCTTATATCAAGCATGCTCTGTGAATAGCTGCATACGAATCCCACATTATCCGAAGACAGGACCGCTCTCGCTTCGTCCCTGCCGTTAACGGTTATGGTATAGCTCTTATCGGCATCATTCCTTGCAGCCTCCGCTTCTGCGGGAGTCTTGTAGGAATAATCAACTCCGCCTATCGTCGTATTGGGAAAAAAATGTTGTGAGAAAAATACCACTGCCGCGAAATAAGCTACGGCAGCAGCAACGAGAATGATAAGTATGAAAGGAAACCTTCTGCGATCAGACGATCCTCCTGATGGTGATGAACCCTCTGTAGTTTGCATTTGAAACCTTTATCCCGGTCTTTTGTGTGCTGGCATGAACTATCATGCCATTGCCTATATAGATACCAACATGTCCGGGATAGCATACCACATCTCCCGGCTGTGCATTTTCATATGAAACTTCCGTTCCCGCACTTCTGAGTGCAAAAGATGTACGGGGAACCGAATAACCAAAATCCTTGTAAACGGAATAAACGAATCCCGAGCAGTCGGCACCCTCCGTAAGACTTGTGCCTCCCGGAACATAAGGGTTACCTATAAATTTGCATGCATATGCTGCGATGGATTTGCCGAGTTCGCTTCCGCCTGCGGAATAAATGGATGATACATCATATGAGACCTTATTGGTAGTCTGAACTACTCCGGTATCTGCCACATCTGCCACCTGATCAACAGATTCCTGTCTCCTTGCTGCATCCTCTGCTGCCTTCTTCGCAGCTTCTTCGGCAGCCTTTTGAGCCGCGAGTCTTGCCGCTTCTTCAGCTCTTCTCCTTGCTTCTTCCGCAGCCCTTCTTGCCGCCTCTTCCTGTCTTCTCTTTATCTCGGCATTCTGTGTGGCGATGATAGCTTCATATTCCGCAGCTTCACCTTCTTTGGCAAGTATCTCGCTTGCATATTCTGCGGCCGTAGCTTCAAGCTCCGACTGGATCTGCTCCATATATTCCTGCTCAGCCAAAGCATCGCTTTGAAGCGAAAGAAGATTACTCTTCTCCTGCTCGAGTTTTTCCTGAAGTTCTGCTACTTTCTGAACAGTTTCCTGATAGGTAGCTAACATATTCCTGTCATACTCATAGAGATCTTCAATGTAGTCTGCTTTTGTAAGAAAATCAGCCATGCTTCCGGCCTGAGTGAGAAGCATCACATAGTCACTGTCACCTGTCTCATACATATACTTGATGCGAACCTTCATCGCTTCATACTGAGCATTCTCTTCTTCAACAGCCGCATCATATTCAACCTGCGCTTCAGCGATCTCTGCTTCCTTCGCAACGATCTGCTCCGTAAGCTCATCGATATCGGCCATGACTTCAACTAACGCCTCTGTCACTTCCTCTATCTGAGCTTCCACATCTTCCTTTTCACCGGCAAGTTCCTCGAGAGAAGCTTCAACCTCATCAAGCTTTTCCTGGTTCCTGTCTCGCTCTTCCTCAAGCCCCGTGGTATCTGTATCGTCACCGTTTCCATTATCCGGAGCACCGTAGACAGACATATTCAGGCACAAAAAAACAAGAGCCGCCACAGCGGTTATGAGCACTCTTGCTATCTGTTTTTTTCCAAATAAATATCTTCGGATCATATCCTTAATCTGCTTTGCTTATATAAGTAAGGAATCTGTTTCCTGATGAAGCAAATAATGCTTCACAATCGGATTTGCTCCTCTTGCCTATCTCTCCCGTAAGAGGATCGGCAACAACCAGTTCACTGTTATTATACCCCGTAAGCATAACATATGCATCACCGGTTTTTACAAGTACAGGGATATCCTGTGCAAGATAGAAAAGCATCTCGTCGATAGTACATCCGCTAAGGTCGGCTATCTCGATATCCGGAAGTCTGTCTGAAAGGATATTCCCCGCAGTCTTGCCGGATGTCACGTCCGCACCTGTCATTGCGGATTCTCCCGCCTTGCCTTCGTAATACAAAACAGTATCCAGACATACTGTAAGAGAATATTCTTCAGGTGACATGCTGTCATCGATCCACTTATCATCTGTTCTGAAATCATCAATGGCCATTATCTGATTTTTTTCGGGAATGGGTTTCTTCCTGTAAAGAGTGACGCCACCGGAGCATCTTACAAGTCCGCCGTCCTTTACGGTATTAACCGCTTCATAGAGCTCATCATATATATCGACCAGACTTCCTCTCACATAACAGAAATACTTTTCCTTATCATTTTCTTTATCATAAAGATCCGCCCTGCGCTCGCCTTCATATACGATCTGCTTGGGATTCATTATTCTCAGGGTATCAGGATCCGTAGCCTTTTTTAATGCTATCTGGGTAATGGTCTCATACGCATCCGTTACCGCAAGCTCTATACTGTTCCTTCCGTATTCCGGTGTGGAATTATCAAGAAGCCTGTCATCGGAAACAGGGATAAGAGTTCCGTTTTCATATTTAGCACGTTTTAATGTATAAATACCGTTTCCGGCTTCCACCTGTGTGACATAGATCCCTTCATTGCGGTACTCTTTGATCAGATCTCCGCTCTCGTCTCTTATCCTCAGGCAATACATGGGAAATACAGTATGTCCGGATGCATCCACCGTGATATCTTTCTTGGCTGCAAGTCCGTATATAACATCGTTTCCAAAGAATCCGACAGGCATTATCCTGTCTCCTGATTCGGCATTTAAAACTCTCTCCGTTCCTGTCTTTGCATTTAAGAGATGCATGCCCATTGCATCAAACCTGTCACCGGAATCTATCCATGCCACCATGCTTCCGTCTTCAGCGGCACATATGTCTTCTCTTGCAAGTCCCGATGCGATAACAGAGGTTTCTCCCGTCTCCAGATTGATATTATAGAAATTACCGTCTATATAGAAATAGCCGTTTTTCTTGCCGTTGGCATATGCCTGCCTTGCAACATCGTAATTAAGAAACTCGCATGCCCCGTAATACGGAATGAATACTTCCTCTTCAACGGAATTCAGGGTGCTGTCATAATAATAAACGGATATTCCGTTTTCACCTTCATGTATTCCGCAGTTCATATATCCATATACGATAAAACGAACATTGCCCATTTCATCAACGCTGAATATCCTTATATCATTGTCACGACAGGTCTCGCGCCTGTCTGTCAGATCATCATTGTAAAAACCGAAAACATAAGCCAGTCTGTTCTCGCTGATATGGTATACATACAGACGACCGGCATTAACAAAAGCAAGTCGGTCTCCGTCCTCGCTTTCCATCATATTCACATTTTTATCAGAGATACCGAGAACGATCTTATTATTGGCAAGTATGCCTTCCTCGGTATCAAATATCTGATCCATGGTCCTCTCGTAATCGAGGAGGAACATCCTTCCTTCACCCGGTCTCAATCTGAAACTCTCATTTACATAGAATTCCCATGTCTTATCATTCTCGGGAACGGTAACGATATAATTAAGCTTTATCACTGCCGTATCCTCGTCATTGACAAAGATCTCGGCCTCAGGTTTTGTAAGTCTGCTGACTTTAAGAGTTCCCCAGCATATCTGATCCAGACTGGAATGTATATTCACTTTCTGATATGTCGAATTGTCGCCTTCTTCGTTACTCTCAAGATATGTAACAAGCTTCTGAGCTTCGCCGCTCCTGTCAAATGTAAGTTCGTTGAAGTTATATACAAATTCAAGCTTATCCTTAAAGGCCGTATCCTTTTTTACATAGAGTGTTGTATAGAAATATATCTCTCTGTTGCCTTCATCCTTAAGGATCACGCAAAGAGAGTACTCCCTGTCTTCCTCCAGAAGATCCTTTAATACTATGTCGGCAGTGATATGTTCATCACCTTTAACATAGTTATTTACCTCTGTATCTTCTATCAGCCTCTTGTCCGCAAGAGACCTTACCTGAAATCTGAGTCCCGCGATATCCTTGCCGTAAGTGTCCACCGCAAGCGTAAGCTTCCTGTCCTCCCCCAAAGGGGTGATGAGACTCCTCATACGACTGATATCCATTTCGGTCCCGTAACCGTGCATACGGTTATAGATCATTCCGTTATACTCAAAGGCAATGGACGGAAATGTGGCCGGGGCCATTTCCATAGTCATATCGGTATTGCCTCTGTTCATCAGGGAACTCAATAAAAAAAGCGCAATCAGAAATACAGCCGCACAATAGACGACTCTGATAACGCTTTTAGAAATTACACCCCTCTTCGGGGACCTCATACTTCTCACTTCAGACAGTTGATACGCGCAAGCGCCCTCTGCAGAGCTATGGAAGCTCTGTCAATGTCAACATCTCCGGCTTTAGATGCGATCCTTTCACGAGCACGCTCCTCAGCAGACTGTGCACGTTCAACATCGATCTCATCCGGCCATTCAATGCTCTCAGCGAGTATCGTAACCTTATCCTGAAGTATCTCAACAAAGCCTGCATGTAAAGCGGCCTTCTTCTCTCCCTCAGTTTCGGTAATGGTCATTACACCGGGTCTGATGATAACGGTCATGGGTTCGTGATTCTTATATATCCCGACCCCACCTTCCGTTGTATTAAATTCCACCATCTCCACATCTCCTTCATAGAAGATCTTATCGGGAGTGATGATCCTAAGTGCAAATGTATCTGCCATAACAGGTATTTCTTTCCCTCTTATTTCTTGGAATTAGCTCTCTCAACCACTTCGTCAATGGAACCGGCATTTAAGAAGCAGCTCTCAGGTATGTCATCATGCTCACCTGCGAGTATCTCCTTAAATCCTCTGATCGTCTCAGAGATAGGCACGTACTTTCCTTCAAGACCTGTAAACTGTGTAGCAACGTGGAAAGGCTGTGAAAGATATCTCTGAACCTTTCTCGCACGGCTGACAACCTGTCTGTCCTCTTCGGAAAGCTCGTCCATACCGAGGATGGCGATGATATCCTGAAGTTCCTTATATCTCTGAAGGATCTCCTGAACGCCTCTGGCAACCTTGTAATGTTCCTCGCCCACAACTCTGGGATCAAGTATTCTTGATGTCGAATCAAGAGGATCAACGGCAGGATAGATACCCTGCTCGGAAATGCTTCTTGAAAGAACGGTGGTTGCATCAAGATGCGCGAATGTTGTTGCAGGAGCCGGGTCAGTAAGGTCATCGGCAGGCACGTATACAGCCTGAACGGAAGTAATGGATCCGTTCTTTGTGGATGTGATACGCTCCTGAAGAGCACCCATCTCAGTCTGCAGTGTAGGCTGATAACCAACGGCTGAAGGCATACGTCCGAGAAGCGCTGAAACCTCTGAACCTGCCTGTGTGAAACGGAAGATATTATCGATGAAGAGCAGCACGTCCTTACCACCCTTATCACGGAAATACTCAGCCATTGTAAGTCCGGAAAGACCTACTCTCATTCTTGCTCCGGGGGGCTCGTTCATCTGACCGAATACCATGGCGGTCTTGGCGATAACGCCGGAATCGCTCATTTCATGATAAAGGTCATTACCCTCACGGGTACGCTCTCCAACACCGGTGAATACGGAATATCCGCCGTGCTCTGTAGCGATATTTCTGATAAGCTCCTGAATAAGAACTGTCTTACCAACGCCGGCACCTCCGAAGAGACCGATCTTACCACCCTTCTGATAAGGACAGAGAAGATCAACGACCTTGATACCTGTCTCAAGAAGTTCGGTATTGGTTGACTGCTCCTTGAATTCCGGAGCCGGTCTGTGTATAGGTGAGTATTCAACATTTTCAGGAGCCGGCTTGTTGTCGATAGGCTCTCCGAGTACGTTGAATATTCTTCCGAGACAAGCTTCGCCAACGGGAACCGTTATAGGGCTTCCTGTTGCGATAGCATCCATGCCCCTAACCAGTCCGTCTGTGGGACCCATGGCCACACATCTTACTGTATCATCACCCAGGTGCTGCGCAACCTCAACCACAAGTTCCGTTTTGTCCTTACGCTCGATCTTGATCGCTTCATTGATCTCGGGAAGTCCTTCCGTAAACTTGATGTCGAGTACGGCACCGACGATCTGAGTCAGTTTGCCTTTAATTTGCTCTGCCATCTTGTGTTTATCCTTTCGTTAATAATAACTATTCTTCAGCTGATAGCGTTAGCACCAGCAATGATCTCTGTAAGCTCCTGTGTAATGGATCCCTGACGTGCTCTGTTGTAAAGCAATGTCAGATGATCGATCATCTCGGTCGCATTGTTGGTAGCATTGTCCATTGCCTGCATACGTGCGCCGTTCTCTGAAGCCTGTGCTTCTATCAGCGCTCCATAAATCAGACTGGCCATATACTTCGGAATGATGAGATTAAGTGCCTCTTCATCTTCAGGCTCAAAATTCATGGGAGCAGACTTCCTGCCGCTCTCTTCCGAAGATGCATCCCTGCCGTTAACCTTGCTGTCATCCGCCTGATCGTTCTTGTCCTCGCCGTACCTCTCGAGTGTATCGACAGGTAAAAGCTTAAGGAGCGTGGGGATGTGGGAAACTGTATTCTTAAAGAATGTGTAAGCAAGATAGATCTCGCTTATTTCCCCTGCAGCAAAACCTGCTAACAATTCGTCAGTGATCTTATTGCCATCCTTAATATTCGGCGCCTCAATAGCTTCCGAAAAATCAGCCATGATCTCGTAACCGGCACGCTTGAAAGCATCCTTTGCTTTCTTACCGATAACATAGATCTTAGTATTATCGGGCGTAAATTCCGGATTGCGCGTTACCATCTTGATGATGTTTGCGTTATATCCGCCGGCAAGTCCCTTATTGGAAGTGATCACGATAACAACCTTCTTGCCGTTCTCTCCGGCCTTAAGGTAAGGATGATTGATCCCCTCCGACTTCGCAAGGATCGATGTCACGGTGTCATATATCGAATTGAAATAATACTTCGACTGCTCAGCGCGGGTCTTGGCCCTCTGGAGCTTAACCGTGGAAACCAGCTTCATCGCCTTAGTGATCTGCTGCGTATTCTCGATACTCGTACGGCGTCTTTTGATGTCTCTCATCGAAGCCATAACAGATTACTCCTTCTCTTCGATAATCAATGGAACTGCTTTCTGAATTCCGTGATAACTGCCGCAAGTTTCTCCTCGAGTTCCTTGGACATCTCTTTCTTTTCACGGATCTCCTCGGGAATCTCGGAATACTTTGTATCAATAAAATCAAAGAGCTCATCCTGGAAGCGCAGAACATCGTCTACAGGTATATCAAGAAGATACTTCTTGGTAGCCGCGTAAATGATGATGATCTGATACTCTACAGCCATAGGCTTGTACTGAGGCTGCTTAAGCATCTCTCTGATACGCTCACCCTGTGCAAGACGCTCTCTCGTATCGGCATCAAGTTCCGAACCAAACTGTGAGAAAGCGGCAAGCTCTCTGTACTGTGCAAGCTCCAGACGTATAGGACCTGCGATCTTCTTCATAGCCTTGATCTGAGCGGAACCACCTACTCGTGATACCGAAAGACCTGCATTGATAGCGGGGCGGAAACCCGCATTGAACATTTCCGTCTCAAGATAGATCTGTCCGTCTGTGATGGAAATAACGTTTGTAGGAATATAAGCGGCAACGTCGCCTGCCTGTGTCTCAATGATAGGCAGTGCGGTAAGTGATCCTCCGCCGTACTCTTCACTCATGCGGGCAGCTCTCTCAAGCAGTCTTGAGTGAAGGTAGAAAACGTCACCGGGATAAGCCTCTCGTCCGGGCGGACGCTTAAGGAGCAGTGAAAGTGTTCTGTATGCAACAGCGTGCTTACTGAGGTCATCATAGATAACCAGTACGTCTTCGCCGTTCTCCATCCACTCCTCACCGATAGCACATCCTGCATAAGGAGCGATATACTGAAGAGGTGCAAGCTCGGAAGCCGTAGCTGCAACTACTGTTGTATATGACATAGCTCCGAATTCGGTAAGTGTCTTAACTATTGTTGCAACGGTAGAAGCCTTCTGACCGATGGCAACATAGATACATTTAACATTCTGACCCTTCTGGTTGATGATCGTATCAATGGCGATAGCAGTCTTACCTGTCTGACGGTCACCGATGATAAGCTCACGCTGTCCTCTTCCGATGGGAACCATGGAGTCGATAGCCTTGATACCTGTCTGAAGAGGAGTATCAACCGAATGTCTTGTGATAACACCCGATGCTACTCTTTCGATCTGACGGTACTTATCGGTTTCAATGGGGCCCTTGCCGTCGATAGGCTGTCCGAGAGAGTTAACTACTCTTCCCAGCATTACATCACCTACCGGAACCTCAACAACTCGACCGGTGGTCTTAACGGTATCACCCTCTGATATATTATTCTGGGCTCCGAGAAGAACCGCACCGACGTTGTCTTCTTCCAGGTTCATGACCATTCCGTAAACATCGCCGGGGAACTCAAGCAGCTCACCCTGCATTGCCTTCTCAAGACCATGTATTCTGGCGATGCCGTCTGCAACCTGAATTACAGTTCCGACTTCGGAGACTTCCAGTTTGTCGGCATATCTCTTGATCTGATCCTTGATCACCGAACTGATTTCTTCTGGTTTTAAATTCATGGATCTGTCCGCACCTTTCCTAAAATTTATTTATCCGACCTGAATATCAGCAAGTGACTTCTTCAGGCCATCAAGTCTGGTTCTGATACTTGAATCCACTACTCTGTCACCGATCCTGATCACCATTCCGCCGATCAGATCCTTATCTTCAGAGTAATGTATCTCCATCTCCTTATACCCGGTAGTATCAAGGAGTTTGCGTTCGACCGCTGCTTTCTGAGCATCCTTAAGGGGAACCGCGGTTGTCACATAAGCAACACCGATGCCCTTGTATTCCTTAACCCTTGCCGAGAAAAAAGCAAGGATAGCATCAAGCTCCTTATAACGCTCCTTCTGAAGAAGAAGGCGTAAGAATCCCGTGATCTCATCGGACACACGTCCGTGGAACACTTCCTCGATCATCTTCTCCTTCTGATCTCTTGTGATCTTGGGATGATTCATGACCACATTGAAATCGGGATTCTGATCAAGGATCGCCTTAAGCGCTTCCATCTCTTCAAAGAGCCGGTCGACTTTATTCTCTTCAACCGCAAGGGAAAATAAAGCTTCCCCGTAGGTATCTGCAGCTAGCTTCGCCATGTATCGTCACCTATTTCCTTCAGTGTATCTTCTACCAGTTCATCCTGTACTGAGGTATCGATATTCTTTGCAACGACTTTAGCCGCCATAAGGGATGCGATGTTAACCATCTCCTGCTTAACTTCATCCTTTACGCGCTTCTTCTCAAGCTCTGCCTCGTTGTTAGCACGTTCGATAATGGCAGAGGCTTCTTTCTTTGCATCGGAAACGATCTTATCTTCGTTTGCAAGAGCACGCTTTCTTGCTTCTGCAAGTATGCGTTCAACTTCATTCTCAGCGTCAGAAAGCTTAGCTTCGTACTCCTTCTTCAGCTGCTCTGCATCTTCCTTGTCCTTCTTTGCCGATTCTATATCACTCTGGATACGTTCGGTACGGCCTTGCAGTACCTTGCGAGCCGGATTGAACAGGTTGTAGGAAAGTACCAGGAACAGCGTAAAGACAGCAAGCAGAGTAAGCCCTGAATCAAACAGAAGCTGCAGGTCCAGTCCGAACAGTCTGGTCATTGTCTCACCGCCGTCCGCACTGCTTAAAAGCATATTGATTGCTGCTGTATTCAAGCCCGGTGGGCCTCCTTTCTTTCAGATTTTCCTGAAAAGCCCCGGGAAATAAACCCCAAAAGCTTATTAAGGCAGGTTCCCGTTATACAGCCTGGAAAGGCTTAACGAACATCAGAAGCATGGCAACAAGAAGACCGTAAAGACCTGTGGTCTCCGCAACTGCCTGACCGAGAAGCATGGTAGAGGTGATATCACCCTTTGCACCCGGATTGCGTCCTACGGCTGATGCTGCATGACCCGCTGCGATACCCTGGCCGACACCGGGGCCCACACCGGCGATCAGTGCAAGTCCTGCACCGATTGCGGAACATCCGTAGATAAAATTCTGATCAAAACCCATGATTTGTTCCTCCTTAAAAGTGTTCTTAAATCTTTCTTTAAATTATTTAAGTTCAGACGTCACAAATATCAGTGCGTCATATCACCCCTCGTCAGTAGTACGCGCATCCGTGATGTAAGTCATCGTAAGCATACAGAATACGTATGTCTGGATGGCACCCGAGAACATATCGAAATAAACATGCAATGCACCGGGCCATGCGTACGCTATCATCGAAAGAAGTCCGTATACCAGTGACATCATTACGGTTCCCGAAAGGACATTCGCAAAAAGACGAAGTGAAAGCGAGATGGGAACCGCAAAATCTCCGATAAGGTTGATCGGGATCCAGAACGGCCACGGGCTCATAAGTCCCTTTATTACTCCGCTTACATGCTGGTATTTGAACTTGTTAAAAGTGATCAGTGTAAATGTCAGGACACCCAGAGGGAAAGTCACGCCGTAATCCGCTGTAGGCGGGCGCAGACCGAAAAGTCCCGAAAGATTGGAAAAAAGAATAAATATAAATATCGTTCCGATATAATTTCTGAAAGCCCCCGCATGCTTACCCATGGTGCTCTTAACGAGGCCGTCAAGAAGGTCGACACCCATTTCCACAAAATTCTGGAAACCTGTCGGAACCTCCGCCGCTTTGAGCATGCTGCGCTTTGCAAACATTGAGAAAATCGAAAGTGTCAGAACAACCAAGATCAGACAAATATGAGTTGTGGTGATCCAAAGTGTCTGGCCGCCGATCTCGAACGAGAAAACGCCTTTGACCATAAAGCTGTCAGCACTGAAATCATCCAGGGACAGAAGCATTCCTACTCCCATTTGTAACTCTCCTTACAGTTTATTTAAACCCTTTAAAATCCTCGCGCATCTTCTCTATCTCTGCGCGGTATTTCTCACTCATGCGGCCCACCTGTTCATCAAGCGCCGCCCTCTCTTCCGGAGTGTATCCGAAAGCATCCCGATCCTCATCGTCTTTCTTCGCCTCTGCGTTATCGGCAGCCTCTTCGTCGATCCCTGCACACACTTTCGCAGTGATCCCGGCAATAAAAGGTTCCGCATATGCAGCAAGCTTGAGACACACAAGTCCCGCAAAAAAACTGAGAGGATCCGCAAATCCAAAACAGGCCGTCAATGCCATCAGCGCCGTCATGATAAAAAACCTGACTAACGCTCCCATGCGCATTACCGATATAGCGCCCTTCTCATCACACCCGAACGATCTTACGATCGTGCGTTCCATGTGCCACGCCATCGCGCCGGCCGTTATCGCACCCATCCAGAGTCCCAGACTCCTGTATCCCGGTCTGTCAAAGAATATCAGAAGTATTATCTGAGCCGTCACCGCCAGAAGGATTATCCCTATCCAGAGTTCCGTCAGAGCCTTGTGCTCCGCCCATTTCTTTCTCAGATCCGCCATCTGTATTCCTATCTTCAGCCGTCAGTCCCCTGGCGAGCTTGTAAACATTCGTAAATCCGGCGAGTGCTCCTACAAAAAAAAGAACCACTGCCATAAAAGATGTCCCGAGGTGTTTATCTATCAGATATCCCACATAGAAACAGATGCATATCGGAACCAACATCGATATCGCAAACTGCGACATCATCGACAGCAATCTCACTGTCTGTCTCCTGTCCCTTTGCTTCTTTTTCTCGGAGCGATCCATACTCGACTATTATAATGATTTTCGCCTTCTGTGTCTACCCTTTGCATCTTTCGGAAAGACTTCCTCAATGTAGCCTTCTTCAAAACAATCTTCTAACATAGCCGCTTCCCGCACAGACTCTTCTGCCGGATCATCCTCTATATATTCACTTTCATCACTATCCGTATCGGAAACGTTCTTTTTCTTCGTCTTCTTTTTGCTCTTCTTTCTGACAAGACGGATGAACCGTTCCACTGCAGACAGCAGGATCATCTCGATGATTATATACAGATGACCGATCCAAAGGCTCAGTACCACACCGTTCTTCCTGAGAAGATATCCCGACGAAAAGCCGTAAAGAGCAAGCAGAGCCGTTGTCGCAAGCGCAAGCAGCAAGATCGGAAGATTAAAGAACAGCTCCTTCATGGCCTTGAGAAAATCCTTGAAAGAAGCATCGAAATATACAAATCTGCCGATGATCATCAATATGAAATACATTATGATGGAATCGTAATTATTATCCAGATAGACGTATTTGATATATCCGAATACGGCAAGCATGTAGATCATGGCCGCGATCCTGAGAGGGCTCTTCAGGTCGCCTTTAAGCTTCTGCATGGGAATAAGAAGATGATCTATGATATTCGTTATCACGATAGCCGCGATCAGCGCAGCCAGCAAAAGCAGGTCGCTGTGCTCATCCCATAATACATATATATCTCTGTTAAATGAAAAATATCTGTAATCGATAAGAAAATAGATACCGGTAAACAAAAGGATCGACGTGGACGAGATCATCAGCTCGTAATACTTTTCGCATCTGAGCTCCTCCTTAGTCTTCTTTCCTATCTTCAGCAGAAGCCTTGCGACCGTAAGTACAAGCGCCGAAATTAGAACAAACCAAAGTATGTCCGGCATCGCAGTGTAGTGTTTGATATAATCCTCGAAACTCATAAAAACTCCCCGTGACTTTTTATCACAGAAATCACCTTACGTCAAATCAGGGAGGTGTCAAACCGTATCCGGATATAACATTCCGTATAAAATTGTGCGGAAACTGCTTACGAAGTATAATCATTTCAACCGGATCAATCGGTCAAGTAATGCTGCTGTATTAGAGAGGAGTAGCACGCATGCCTTCAATAGAACTGATCACACCTGAAAGAATGTATGAACGCAGCATGCAGCGAAGAAGATTTATTTTCTTCACAGCCCTTGCCTTGATCGTAATACTCATCGGATTCAAAACAGTTTACAGCCGCGGAAAAGACAATGCCATCGCAGGTCTTCCTGTTCCTGTTCAGGGAGAAGCATCCGGCGGCACTTCCATGAAGATAGGAAAATATGACGTAACGCTTGACTATATAGCTTCCTATGATATCAATGCGCTTGTCATAAGCACACATAACTATTCAGGTTCCGGTCTCGACAGCAGGCTCGTGCCGAGAGATATCGCTTTAGCATGGGGAAAGGTTGCCGAATATAACACCCGAATTGATTTCAACTGGAGCCAGTCGGGGCGCTTTTGCAGATTCGAGCTTCACGGTGATGACTATCGTAACGCATGTCAGTACTGTCCAAATTACGAATGTGAAGCATCAAACAATCATCTCATCGCATGTGACAGTTCCATCAGGTCCAAGATCAAAAAGATCCGCCGCGGAGACCATGTAAGGATAAAGGGTTATCTTGTGAACTTAAGAGCCGTTACATCAGACGGAAAGACATACTATTGGAACAGCAGCACCTCAAGAAGTGACACAGGCAACGGCGCATGCGAACTTATATACGTCACTTCAATTGACTGGAAATGATAGTTTCCGCCAGCATACGCTTAACCGCATCTGCGTCGATAGGCTTGGTAATATAGGTTGTAAAGCCGGCCTCCTTGGCTTTCTTCCTTGCATTGTCAAATGCATCCGCAGTCATGGCTATAACAGGTATCGTTTCCGCATCGGCACGTCCCGATCTTCTTATGGCACTGGCAGCTTCATAGCCATTCATCCTCGGCATCTGAATATCCATTATTACTGCATCGTAATATCCTTCGGGTCTGTCTTCATACATTTCAACCGCTTCCTGTCCGTCAGCAGCGTGTTCAGTCTCCACTCCCGTCGTATCCAGTATCCTTAGTGCAATCTCGGTATTGATCTCATTATCTTCAACAAGAAGAACCCTGCCGGAGAGATCAACATTGAGAGCATCGGTTTTCTCCTCGTAGGGATTAACATCTGCGATCCTTGCTTTTAACACGATCGAGACCCTGGTCCCCTTTCCCAGTTCACTTTCTATCTCTATCGTTCCGTTCATGAGTTCTATCAGCCGCTTTACTATATAGAGTCCGAGACCTGTTCCGCCGGATATCTTCCTTCTTTCCTCATTGGTCTCATCCTGGCTGAAGGGTTCAAACATGTGTTTTTGGAATTCCTCAGTCATGCCTATGCCGGTATCCTCAACAACCATCTTGCTGATGGCAGTGTGCTCATCAATCCTTTTATTGGCAACGCTTATGAATATCTTTCCGCCTGCCGGTGTATATGTCAGAGCGTTCATTATGATATTAAGCCCTACCTGTCTCCATCTCACGGGATCCGTCATTATAGGTATATCTTCGCAATCACCCTTGAACTCGATAGTGATATTTTTCCTCTTTGCTTCGGATTCGATAAGACTCTGAAATTCCTCCATGAAGTATCCGTATGGATATGTCTCCTCATGGATCTCGATCTGTCCGCTGTCTATCTTTGATATATCAAGAACATCATTGATAAGACTGTTTAAGAACGTACTTGCATGCCTGATACTGTCCAGATCGTGTCTTAATTTCTCCGGGTCATCCATATCTTTATATGCGAACTCCGTCATATTCTTTACAGCGGACAACGGCGTACGAATGTCATGACTTATCCTGGAAATGAAATCAAGCTTGGCGCGGTCTGCCGCCTTTGCCGATTCCAGAGCCTCTGCCATCTGCCTGTTACGTTCCTTCTCTTCAGCGACACTCTTGGTAACATCAGAGCCGATGACAAGAAGTCTGCCGCTGTTATCATTAAGCCAGCTGAACCTTATCTGCTTCTTATAAGTGCAGTTCTCATCAATATTATCGACCATATCAACGAGGGCCATTAATTCCTGATCTTCGGAGAGCTTTGCTATCACATTATCAAGAGAAAGAAGCTCTCTGCATTTTTTCTTGCTTTCCTTCTCCTTCACCGCATTACAGCTCCAGCGTACGAATCTTTCATACTGGACCTTCACATGACGATTGGGTGTGGGGCCATTTTTCCTAAGCCCCCAGCTTCCGAAACGAAGTATCATTTCAGAAGTTTCCGGATCCAGAACAGCAACAAAATCCACGGTCTCCGCCATGGTCTTTTTAATGATCACATCATCGATCTCCAGTTGCCGCTCCTTTTCGTAACTATCCGTAATATCAGCCTTGGATACTATGATCCCGCCTTCGCCGTCTTCACGTCTGATAAAGCGGAAAATCTTTCTCCTTGTTCCCGATGCTCCGTCAACGCAGTCAACCGAAAACAGAACTTCAGATTTTTTCTTCAGTTCCTTTTCGATATCTGATATCACAAATCTCTTCTTAAATCTCTCACCCTCTTCCGGCGACAGATACTTTGATGTTACGCATGTAACATAATCACTTAAAGGCAGCAGTTTAGTATCATCACTTTCTCTCTCACCGCACTTGAAAAACATTCCGTAGATCAACTCGATCGTTTCTTCTCCGGGATCGATAACAGCGATCATGTCATGGATATCCAACGCCGCTGTCTTCATGATATCATTGGCATCTTTAAGCTTCTCAGCCTGCTTGTTTAATGAGATATCCGTTGTATAGAAAAATGAAAAGATCTCGTCCGTGTCAGGATGTCTCACAAGGACTATCATAGTGGATACCCATGTGACCTTACCTGCTATGATGCGTCTGTATTCCAGCGTCTGCTCGGTACGCCCTTCCTCAAAGGCCTTCAGCAGTCCCTGATGAGAACAAATCCTCATAAATCTGTTTCTCTCGTCCGGATAAGGTATCTGAGAAGCGGAAAGAATCAGAGCGTCCTTTGTCTCGGAATGCTGATCTCTGGCGCCGGGATTAGATTCGAGTATGGCGTCTATCACTGACCGTTCCGGGAGATCTTTTTCCTGCCCTTTTGCGGCTCCGCCGTAAAAATACGTTACCATCCTGTCCTGCGTAACATTAAAACAGGACGTGTTGATTATCTTGCCCTGAAGAGTCTGACCACGTATCATCTGATCCGCAAATATACGTTCTTCCGTCTTGATGGCCGTGACATCAGAACCAAAAGCAATGCAGTGCTCGGTCTCTCCTTCAGCATTCTTAAAAGCGATAAACCTCAGGTGTATCCACACGGATATCCCTTCGGGTCTGATCTCTATGGTACAGCCTGCAGTAGTTCCGCCTTCGTCTATGGCTTTAACAGCCTCCCTGAAAAGAAGCTCATGCATGGGAACCATCTTAAAGAGCGCAACAAAAGTCTCCGTGAATCTCTCTCCGGATTCCGGTGCAATACCAAAGCCCTTCGGAAGCTTCAGACCTTCATATCTTTGTTCCTTGGGATAATATATAAAAGTTAGAATATTAGCCTTATCGAGCATCTCATCAAGGATCTGCTCGGAATGACTAAGGAATATCTTTCGCACAGCCGAATTACTCTCTGTCATGTTCATACCTGCCCCCTCTGCATTGGACACAACATCCGATCCATTATCATTATATATTTAACTTCCGGATACCGAAACCCAGCAATTTCATCCTGCCCATGGCTGATGAAGCTAACACACCAATCCTGTATGTTCCGGAAAGAAGTGCTTCTCCGTGTATCACTGCTCTGAATCCCGACATTGCCGTATTTATCTGATCCGGTGTATTTGTTTCTATATCTTTTCGATAGATGTCCTCAGGTTTCACTGTGTAAAAATGTCCCTTACACTCGCCTGACTCCCCCATCAATACAAGTCTGCGATCAAAGACAGCATTATCCGAACCTATAACAAAACTGTATCCGTCTATATATATAAGTTTTCCTCTTGCCTTTATAAACTCCGACGCTACGGCATCAGATGATCCGATCCCCCTGTCCGGAAGTTCCGGTTTGTAATAGTCCGTAAAGGTGCCTGCGTTATCGACCCCCACTCTTATCACATCACTTTTCCACTTTTCCGCCATATCTCCCGCAAAAAGACTGTCCGCATTTTTTATATCTGTTGCAGAATATGCAGGCGCCACTTCAAGAGCAAAAGGCCACAGCCCCGTCGCTTTATTAAAATGGCGGCTGTAAAACGGATCTTCGTTCATCATGGCAGGATGAAGTCGTTTTAAAACTTCCTGAGACTTTGCGAGCTTCTCCATTGCCGCTTCACTCAATTCATCATTTCCTCTCGATACGGATTCGTGATGAATGAGATATAGATCATTGCATTCGATATTGTAAAATCCGGCTTCAAGCAATCTGTAACAGATATCGGTGTCATTAAAATTAACAGGGAGTTCTTCGGAAAAACCTCCCATCATTTCAAATCTGTCTCTTGCAACCATAAGACATGCTCCCGTAACGGCACTTACATTGAGCACACCTCTGTTATAGCCGTAATAATGTTCTTCTCTGTCATCAAGGCCTTTTAATATATGCCATGGATTCATCCTGACATTTACAACGCCCGCATGCTGCAAAAGCATTTCGCCTCTTTCGCCTGCTTCATCGTACGGGTAAAGCAGCTTTGCGCCTACCGCTCCGGCATATGAACGGCTTGCAAACCCAGCCATCACTTCAATGAGATTTTCTTTTTCACTGCATCGCACACTTCCATCGGTAAATTCCGTATCATCATTTAAGAATAATAAGTATGCTCCGGAAGCCGCTTTAGCACCGCTGTTGCACATATGTGAAAAATTAAACGGTGCCTTTTCGTAGAGATATTTGATGTTCATGCCCTTACCGCGCATAAGCTCAAAATACTTCTCTATCTCTTCCACAGACGACGGATCACTGCCGTTATCTACACATAACACCTCGGGACAGCTTCCCGATACACATACGGAATAAAGCGAATCAATACACTGTTTTAACAGATCCGGATTATCCTTGGATGGTATTATCACGGAAACTTCTGAGATATCGGGAGTAGTCTTTGAACCCGCTTCCCCGTACACCCGTGACAGACCTCTGCTCTCAGGGCCTCTACCGTAAAAGGGATCAGTATCTTTGTTCCTGTGAAAGAGTATCTCATCAATATGACCGATGGGAAAATTCATCTCGTTGTATCCGAATACATTGAGAGCAGCTCCGGAAAGGCCATCCTCCGTCACTTCTTTTCGCTTACCGTATCCGCCTGCGGCAACAGCAGCTCTTTCGAATAAAATATCCGCAGCAGTCCTTGATCCGTCCTCCGATATCAGAGTCTCACAGTCTGAAATATCCTTTAACAGGCCCGTTCTCATAGCATATACGGAGCCTATATAAAAACACTGTCTGAACCTGTCCGGTGACCAGTCGGGCTTAAAGAAGGGTCTTTCCCGGTCATCCTCATCACCGTAAAGAAGGCCGATCTCCGGATTCCTGTTAAAGTATTCCCCTATCAGTACCTTTGCGCAGGAAGACAGTTCTCCCTCAGACGAATGAAATATGATGATCCCGTTTTGAGATTTCTCACCCTCTGCTGCCAATAACGAACGTATCTTCGTCGTTGATATCTCCTCATAGGTTAAAACGGTAAAGTCATTATCCGCATTAACAGTTTCATGAGATGCAAAAGAAAACTCACGTCTGCTTTCCCATCCTTTATATGATGGAAAAGCCTTCGCGAGCTTTCTGTTATAATTTTCTGCCGCCTTTTTGGCGATAATATTTTTTATTAAACTCTTTACTGCCACTTATGAATCTGAACCCATCATATGGGCTTTGCAAGAACGGCTATGCTGTCAGCCGACTTGGTTATGATCTCCATATTCTTTGTAACTTCACTGGTGCCTTCAGCCTGAGAAGCCGCAACATCATTAACCTTCTCAACAGCCTTAATGACACTCTCTACGGCATCGATGATCTCTTTAAGAGAATCACTGATCTCTTTTGCCGAGTTGCCGCTTACCTGCGCAAGCTTGCCCATCTCCGCTGCAACCACCGCAAATCCCTTACCTGCCTCACCGCTTCTTGCCGCCTCAATGGACGCATTAAGAGCAAGAATATTTGACTTTGAAGCATTGCCCTGAATAGACTTGACCATGTTGGAAGCCTTATTTACAACAGTCTTAACCTGTTCCGTAACACCCTTTATCTCATTAAGCTCTTCCACAAGAGCAGCTGCTTCCGAGTTTATCTTATCAATCCTGTCAGCCGACTCCTTCAGATTTCCATCCAGTTCATTGATGGAATCACGAAGTTTTTCCTCACGCTCCATCGAGTAACCACATGTGACTGCACCTACCACTACGCCATTTTCCTTTATCGGAGTGGCAATACCGTGAACCGGTGTTCCCAATACTTCCTTCGGGATCATCGACTCATTCTTAACCCCCGTATCCATCACACGGAATACTGTCTGCAACGCCGGATTCGATCTGTCCAGTGCTTTTCCCGGAACTGCTCCCGGAATACTGAAATTGTCAGCCGGCCATGTTGCGATCGCTTTCTCCCTGTCAAAAAGTGATAACTGGATATCCTGTCCCGTTATCTCCTTCATCAAAGGTAAAGTCATCTCCAATGCATCGATCATACTGCTTTCCATAAGTTCGCACCTACCTTCCCCGTTAGACACATTTTTTATAGAAAATACATAGTAAAATGTTACCATGAAAGGGGTTAATTCGCAAGAAAATCAGTATATTTTCCCCTTATAATACTGAAGTATAAGATTGACGCCGCCACTGTAATCATACTTCTTGATGAACTTGCCCTGGGTCTTCCACCCTTTTTTTCCCGCCTTCTTCGCTTCGGGCTTGAAACGCTCCAAAGGATGGGATTCGGCCGCATATCTGGCTGCCTCATCAGCGTAATCTTCTTTGAGATCCCTCTGAACCAGAGCGGATGGCATGGGAGCATCTTCCGCCACCGGCATTTTGGCATTAACATCCATATACATCCACAGCCAGCCGGAATATCTCACGATGGGAGAATCGCTTGCTATACAGCCGATATAACTTAAAAATACGGCTTCGCTCTCCTTGTAATAGCCCTTATGATGAAGGGATTCGTGTGCATAGAGTACAGGAAGATACAGTCTTATACAGAATTTGTTCTGGGTGGTCTCCATTGTGAACGGATATGTATATCCGCCTATCTTCATCCAGTCGAGAACATCCGAACAGATCGCATCTTTTATGGGAGGATAGTAACCTGCAAGTCTGGGAAACTCGTCCGACAGGCTCTGCAATCCTCTTGCAGCAGATTCGTTAAGCTCTCTCTGGTCGGGGAAAATAATATTTCCCGATTCGTCACGTTCAACTTCTTCTGCCGTGCGGTTAAGCTGCTCCACTATATAATTCCTGAGTGCCGTCATCTCCTCAGGCGTAAATTCCACATCAAGAGTGGCATTCTGTCCGAGCAGTGTCCCCCTTACAGGCACCGTCCAGTTAAAGGTATACAGAGTTACCACCACAAGAGCCGTCATCACAAAGAATCTGGCATAATGGAATACAAATCTTCGATATACTTTTTTTCTGTGGAAGAAGATCAAAAGAATGAGGCTAAGGACAAAGACGATCACTGTGACCGCCCCCGCATACATTAAGGTCTCACCGAGCGGGAAAGGTATGGGCGCCGTTATAAAGCCCAATCCGTCGGCAATAAAGTGATAGATATTGTCGGTGTAAAAATCACAGAACGATCTGTTCATCCCTGCCAGATTAAATACAAGGATGAGAGCTGTAAGAATAACTGCAGTTAAGATAAAAGGTCGTTTTTTCTTTTTCATTCAGCCTCTGCTTTGCTTAATTCATCAATAAAGTTGTGTCTGAATGTCATGGTTCCGCCGTGACTCAGTGCGGTTTTCTTCGCTGCTTTCTCACCGCAGGCACCTATGAATTCACATGCCGTATATGCTGCCATTACAGGATCTTTCGGATTGGCTGCGAGAAATGCTCCGATGATACAGCTGGACATACAGCCGGTACCGGTTATCCGCTTCATCATCGCATCTCCGGACTCGGAATAAAGATCTTTATCTCCATCGGTCACAAAATCCACCGGCCCGCTCCTTACAACCACTATCCCTTTTTCACGGGCAAACCCCGCCGTTTCCTTATCGTCCGGGTACTCTTTTTCTCCGTCCTGCGGCTCATCCACTCCCGTGACCGTAGCCTTGCCCGTCACGACAGAAGCGATCTCCGCGGCATTTCCCCGGATACATGTTACATATCCCGAAGATAAAAGCTCCTTCATAAAATCTCTCCGATACGTTGATCCTCCCACGCCTACCGGATCAAGAACAACCGGATGTCCGTCCTCTCCGGCCTTCGCAGCCGCGATCTCCATGGCTTTAAAACTCTCCGTAGCTCCCAGATTCAGGACAAGAGCATCGCAGCCATGCTGAACCTCGGCAGCTTCCTGCCATGCATGAGACATAGTCGGAGATGCACCTATGGCCAGAAGCGCATTGGCACACTCAAGTATTGTCACATTATTTGTGATGCATTGGATAAGGGGAGTTTTCGATCTGACGTTTCGTAAAAAATCTTTAGTAGCCATATTCCTATACTACACTATATTTTTAAACTGTGTGTTAACAAATAATGAACCGGGCAGCAAGACCCGTCACATTTTCCTAACAAAATATGACTTTGGATCCGCTGCCCGGGATCATCATCTGTATGATCAATATTACTTATTTAAGACTGTCCTGCATGCGTCTGAGAGCCCCTGTTCCGGCAAGCGCCAGAGTGAGTGCAACCGCGATCAGGGTACCGCCGCATGTTGAGATAAGAAAAGGAACAACCATGGCAAATACACCAAATTCGGTCTTTCCCATTAAATAAACAGCAACAGGATAACAAAGTATCCCTCCTATGATACCCGTTCCGAATACTTCTCCGATATATGCGGCAGGGAGTTTCTTAAATGCTTTATAGAGCAATCCGGAAAGCAGTGCACCACACATTGAACCGGGAAAAGCAAAAAACGTTCCCAGACCAAAGAGATTGCGCAAAACACTTGTGATAAACGCGCAGGCAAGCCCCCACCATGGGCCAAGTAAGATCGCACAGAGTACGTTTACCATATGCTGAACGGGACTGCACTTGCTTCCGAGAACAGGGAATGAAAACAGCGATCCTACTGTTGCAACGGCAGCAAATGCTCCGCATAATGCGAGTTTCTTTACATTAACTTTTTTCATGATAAATCCTTTCCGGGTACTTCCCATGCGTCGGGATAAATCATGCAGATCCCGACGCTATTTTGTTTTTTTATTTGCACTTCCTTTGATCTTTCCTGCCACAACAGTTGCGATCATCGTCACTGCCAGACAGGGGATCGTCTCTCCGAGAGCTCCTACCATTGATGCAAGGAAGGGTGCAACCGCATCAGGATTGGCATCAACGTAAAGGAGTCCTCTGTATACCGCAAATCCGATAAGCCATACAACCAGATTTGCAAAATTGAATTTCCCATTTTCACCTTTTTGTCTCAGGATGAAAAAGTCCGCTATCATCACACCTATCATGGGCGTGAAAACCGATCCTATAAAATACAGGAAATTTGTGATGTTATCCATGGGCCATATAATAGCAGCCACGGTTCCCAAAGCAGCCACAACTATTGCCACCACTTTGACGCTAACCTTCTCCGTAATGGATCTGAAGGACATTCCCGCAGAAAAAGCATCAAGGAAGGTTGTCGTAACCGTTGAAAAGATAACTATCAGCATACCGGCGATACCGAATCCCGCAGCCATCATGATCTCTGCAAGATCCATACTCTTTAAGCAGAGCACTGCCCCTATACCGATCATATACATGAATATCGATACCAGGTTGTAAACAACAGTTCCCGAAAGAGTAGCCTTGAAAGGCTTCTCGGTATTGGATGTATAATCCGAGATCAGAGGAAGCCATGATATGGGCATTGCCGCAGCAAGCTCAACAGCGCCGCCGAATCCCGGTACATAGCCGCCAAGAACCTCCAGATCAGGAGTCGCTCCGATCACATTTCCGCCCGAGAAGATCACAACACATAAAGCGATACTCAGGATAAAAAGTAATGCCATAGCTACGGTATTGATCTTTCCAAGGCTCTCAAGTCCGATAAGCAGCCATACGATTATCAGCACGCCTATGACTACTGCCCATACCCCGTGGCCTGTTCCGAAGATACCGTTTGCGGTGATGGCTCCGTCATATATCATGATGGCAGTCCATCCTAACAGCTGGATCACATTTAACAATGCGAAGAGCAGTCCGCCGTAATTGCCGAAGCTTACCTTAACGGTTTCCATGGCAGACTTACCTGTCCTTGCGCCGATCATTCCGGCTGCGAACATTAATGCTCCTCCGATCAGATGGCCTATGATCGTCGCGAGCATTGCCTTTCCAAAACCAAGTCCTGCAAGGCTTGCTCCGGAAAGGATCTCAGCAAGCGAGATACCGGCTCCGAACCAGATAAGTGAAACATTTGAAACCGAAAGCTTTTTATTTGCAGTACTCTTATCACTCATCACGCTTCTCCTCCTGCCAATCTTTTATTTTCATCGGAGGTTTCAAGTGTGATACCTTCGGCCCACTTCCCGTTCACCGCATATCCGTGCAGAAGAGGTCCGCTGCCTTTTCCGAGATCCAGACCCGCTTCAAGAGCTCCCGACAGATATTCCTTGGCACGTCCCACAGCTTCATTCATTCCATAACCTTTTGCAAGGTTGGAAGCAATGGCACTTGATAAAGTGCAGCCTGTTCCGTGGGTATTGTGATTGTCTATCCTTCTTCCATGGAACCATTCACCCTTACCGTTCGCAAAAAGAAAATCGTTAGCATCGGATAAACTGTGACCGCCCTTGCAAAGAACCGCGCAACCATAAAGTTCGCTTATCATGCGTGCGCTTTTTTCCATATCTTCTTCGGAAGTAATCTTCATTCCGGAAAGGACTTCACTCTCGGGGATATTGGGTGTGATAACAGATGCAATGGGAAGCAGCTTTTCTTTTAAACTCTCCACCGCATCGTCAGAAATAAGCTTTGCGCCGCTGGTTGCTACCATAACGGGATCTACAACTATATTTTTAGCTGCGTAGAATTTAAGTCTTTCCGCTATCACTTCTATAAGGCCTATAGATGCAACCATGCCGGTCTTTACCGCATCCGGACGTATATCCGTGAATATCTCATCAAGCTGAGCCTTCAGAAATTCGGGTGAAGACTCCATTATCCCGATAACGCCGGTCGTATTCTGAGCAGTAAGCGCAGTAACAGCTGACATGGCATAAACCCCGTTAGCTGTCATGGTCTTGATATCTGCCTGTATGCCGGCGCCTCCGCAGGAATCACTGCCTGCGATCGTTAATGCTGTTCTCATTTTGTCTCCTTTCATAACTAAAAAATCCTGAGATGCACTAATTTTATATTGCGACACGAGGTGGTGCCCCCAACCTGCCGCATTAAGGATCATGTTCACTTATCCGCAAACATCACCTTTTAAATCATTTGTTCAAGTACTGTTTTAAATCGTATTGCCTCCTTTTCGATGTCTGCTGCCGCAAAAATCCCGCTTATCGTTGCCGCTCCTGCGATACCACTTCCTTTAAGCTGCATCACATTGTCTGCGGTTATACCGGCTATTGCCACTACCGGGATCTTTACATTTGCCGTTATACGGCTTAGTTCTTCATATGTAAGTCTGTTCTTCACAGCTTTTGTTGCTGTGGGGAAAACAGCTCCACATCCTAGATAGTCGGCTCCTGCTGCCTCTGCAGCCTTCGCCTCTTCCACATTATGAGCGGTTGCTCCTATGATGGCACTGTCACCAAGGATACGCCTTGCTTCTGTAAGATCCGTATCATCCAGTCCCAGATGAACCCCATCCGCTCCCGTCTCATAAGCCAGTTCCACATCATCATCTATGACAAAGGGGACGGAGTATTTTCTGCAGATATCTCTGATCTCCAAAGCCTCATGCCTGTCGCGATTGGAAATACCGGTGCCGAATTCCTTGTTACGCAGCTGGATCATGGTAACTCCGCCTTTGATGGCAAGTTCGCATGACAAAGGAAGTGTAAGCGGTGTATCACGCCGTACACGAACCTTATTCCCGTCACTGTCACAGTTCTCGCTGAATTCCAGCCAAGAGCTGTCGGTCACTGCATAAAGCAACAGATCCTTATTTAAATCTATATCCTGTGATTTAACAGACATAAAAAAAATCCCTTTCGAATAAATGAATACCGAAAGAGAGTTTATAAAGATACGCTTTTAAACTGTGCGTTGAAACTTTATCTTTTGCTTCCCTACGCCGGTACTATCCGGATCAGGTAATAAGGGTCGGACGCTTACTGCGCCTTCTCAGCCTCAGCTCCCCTAGCGGTACAGAGGAAAGTCTATTACTTTGTGGCTGTGATGTCAATATGCAAAAATGAGCCCGGCATTATCTGCCTGGCTCATTAAAGTGATCAAGTCATTCTCAAGAATAAGATCAGATATCATTTGGCGATCAGATCTCGCAGATCCAGCCTTCGGGTGCTTCAAGTCTGCCCATCTGGATACCTGTAAGAGTATCATAGAGCTTCTTGATAGTCGGTCCCATTTCCTTCATGCCTGCAGGGAAAGCGATCTCGCCACCCTTATAAACGATCTTGCCTACAGGTGAGATAACTGCAGCAGTTCCGCAAAGTCCGCATTCGGCAAAATCCTTTACTTCGCTAAAGAGAACCTCTCTGTGCTCAACCTTCATACCAAGGATATTCTCTGCAACATACATGATGGATCTTCTTGTGATGGAAGGAAGTATCGAATCAGACTTCGGTGTTACAACGGTACCGTCCTTTGTAACGAAGATGAAGTTTGCTCCGCCGGTCTCCTCAACCTTTGTACGTGTTGCGGCATCAAGATACATATTCTCTGCAAATCCGTTATTGTGTGCCTCAACAATAGGATGAAGGCTCATTGCGTAGTTAAGTCCTGCCTTGATATGACCTGTTCCGTGAGGTGCGGCTCTGTCATAATCCGATACTGTGATAGTGATAGGCTTAGCGCCGCCCTTGAAGTAAGGTCCAACAGGAGTGGTGAAGATCCTGAACTGATACTCATCAGCAGGCTTAACACCGATAACAGGGTTGGTTCCGAACATATACGGTCTGATATAAAGAGTGGCACCTGATCCGTAAGGAGGAACATATGCTTCATTTGCCTTAACTACAGCCTTAACAGCTTCGATAAATTTATCTTCGGGGAAAGCCGGCATCTCAAGACGGACAGCTGAATCATGAAGACGCTTTGCATTAAGGTCGGGGCGGAAGCAGACTGTACGTCCGTCTTCTGTCGTATAAGCCTTAAGTCCTTCGAAACAGGTCTGAGCATACTGAAGAACACCTGCACACTCACTGAGCACTACCTTGTCGTCGTCAATGATCTGACCCTCATCCCATGATCCGTCTTTGAAATTTGACACGTAACGCTTGTCAGTCTTAACATATCCAAAGCCAAGCGAGGACCAATCGAGATTCTTCTTTTCCATTTCTAACCGCTTCCTTTCTCTTTAATCTCCTAAATCAGTTTGTTTACGGAAAAAATAATGAATTCAGTTTATACCTGCATTTATCCCGTGTCAAGAAAAGATGATACTTTAAGCTTCCCTTCCCCAAAGATACTCCGCTATTGGTTCAACAAATCTGATATCGGATATGTCGTAGGATGAAGACATCCTCTCAAACATTTTCTTTTGCTCCTCGGTTGCATCCTTTTTATTTCTGACAGCCGATACGAACATCTTCATGGTCACTCTGGTGGGGGCGCTCATTTTCTCATAATTCATGCCGCCCTGACAGTAAAATATACTGATATATTTTCTCTGTTCTTCAGTAAGCGCATTCTTAAGCATTAAATCGACCTGAGGTTCTCCGTTAGGCGTTCCGCCCACACAAAACACAGCAAGGCGCTTATCCTTCCATCCCTCTGCTTTTTCAAGAAACCACTTTACTTTCGCTATCTTCTCGGCCATAGCCCAACCGCCATAGCAGATCGCATCATAGCTTTCAAAAAAATCATCGCGCTTTTTCTT
This sequence comes from Lachnospiraceae bacterium XPB1003, assembly GCA_900102065.1. Taxonomy (GTDB): domain Bacteria; phylum Bacillota; class Clostridia; order Lachnospirales; family Lachnospiraceae; genus NK4A136. The sequence continues at coordinate 73,350 of FMVK01000006.1, forward strand.
TGCTTCCTTAAGATCCATAAGATCCCCGCTTATTTTATCCGCAAGCCACTGTGCGTATTTTTTTGTAAAGCCCGTCTGCGATGTGTAGATGATAAGTGTTTTCATTAAATTTCGTCCCTCTCATATATATTTCTCGCCGGATCCTTTTTGGAGCCAACGCCACCAATAATATTCTAACGTTCGTTAACTGTCAATGATAAAAAGAAGCGATGATCGTTTTGATCATCGCCGCTTTTGGTTTTATTTTTTTAATCCTCAGAGTATTTATATTGCTTCAGCTTGTTCCCGAAGACAAGACACATCGTCGTTCCTGCGAGGCCCAGTATAAACAGCATCAATGCCGCTCCCGAACCTTTTCCGCTTCCAAACAGCGATCGCAGTACTTCACTGTTGCTGTCACGCATAAACGGTTCGCACACATTGTCTACCATAAATCCGCCAAGAGTCAGTCCTATCGGAATAGTAAAAAACTGCAGCGTGTTACGACATGCATATACCCTTCCCATCAGTCTCTCCGGAATTGTATTCCTCATAATGACATTCTGATTCGTACTCATCACCGGAACGAAGACCCATCCGAGAAACTGTCCTATTCCCCAAAGAACGGGACTCCGCGAGAACGCTAACAGATAATTTTCCGTTGCCAGTGAAAAGAGCATAGACAGATATATCACTTTTACTCTGTCCTTAGGCTTACCCATGACGGTTGCAAACAAACTTCCGACAACCATCGCTATCCCCGAAAAAGATGTGACTATACCAAGTACATAGTTTCCACCCCTGGGATTCGGAATTATAAAAGCCGGAAGAACCGCATCAAAAGCTGATGCGATGAGATTGACGCCGGCCATGAACAGTATCACATAGAGTATCAACGGATTGCTCCTTAAATACTGTATGCCTTCCTTTGCCAGTTGAAGTACACCCTGTGTCTCATTTTGCCTGCTCTCAGGTTCCGGGATCCTTACCAATAATGACAGTGTTAAAAATGCTACCGCAAAAGTTAACAGGTCAACCGCTATCGCCGCATCCAGCCCGGCTAACCCGTATAGTGCGGATGCAATAACAGGATTACCTATAGTCACCAGCGATCTTGATAAAGACTGCAGCGCGCTGGTCTTCTGGTAATACTCCTTTGGTGTGATCAGCGTATAACCAACTTCCGAAGCAGGCTGCTGCACAGTATTCATCAGTCCCGAGATGGCATTGATAAGATACAGATGCCATACATCCAGCGTATCTGTCTTATACAGAATGAACACCGCGATCGTACTCACCGCCGCCAGCAGATCACATACCAGCATGGTTTTCTTCTTCTCGAACTTGTCAGATAACGCACCGGCAAATATGCTCATAACAATGTACGGCACATAAGTGCATATCCTAAGCCCTGCCGTGCTGAGTGCCGATCCGGTCTTTTCATATAGCCACAGCGTCAGCGCAAAAGCCGTAATAGCGCTGCCAAGCTGTGACAGACTCTGCGTACTCCAAAGCAGATAAAAATCTCTTAAGCTATATTCTTTGTTTATTTTTTGTTTCATTTCTTTGCTCCTTTTTATCGATTTCATATAAAGAGCAAAGCCTGAGGATCCGAACATCCTCCATACAGTCTCCTCAAGCTCTGCATGGAGCTGTTACAACGCAACGTCTCATTTTCTTACCTCCCGGAGATCATTCTTTTATATTTCAAATAAGTATATTCAATATCAAAATATGTCTGTATGTCGCTTTCTCCTTCAAGCCTCCATTCACTGTCGGCATCAAGATCGGGGAAATACGCATCAGCCTCATATTTATAATCTATCCTGGTAACAAGGGCTGTATCACAATACGGAAGAAGCTCACGATATACCTCTTCTCCGCCCACTACATATACATCATCGGAAGGATAGGCCTTTATCTTTTCAAGAAGTGCCTCCACGGAACATACCTTTTCAGCCCCTTTAACCTTAAAGCCCGGATTACGTGACAGTACGATATTGGTCCGCTGTCTTAAGGGCTGGCCTCCCGGAAAAGTCTCCATTGTCTTTCTTCCGTATATGACTACTTTCCCCGTAGTCTCCATAGCGAAATTCTTCTGATCATTCGGGATGCTCACAAGGAGATGTCCCTTGCAGCCTATGGCCCAGTTATTATCTACAGCAACTATGAGTTTCATTTTTTCTCCGTTTTGATCCTGTTACTCAGTCTTCTTTTTTCGGTTTTCTTCCGCAGCACTTCTTCTCTGTGCAAAATCCGGTCAGATCGCATTTGGGAACAAAATAATGCTCGACCAGATAAGCCCACTCTTCGGAATACGCGGAAAGCTCATTCATCAGATCATGCATAAAATCCCTGTATTCCCAATAAGCTCTGGTACATAATCTCTGATGAGACATATCTATCAGATTCCTAAGATTGGTCCTGAGAACCATCTTGGATGCCATGCCCAGGGGCAATCCCATAGCAGAATCTTCACGCGGAACACCCAGTTCTTCAAGTTTCTTAAGATGAGCCTGGATCCCCTCCATCATGTCTTCGTATTCCTTAAGAGCCGCAGAATCCTTTAAAACCGATGCCGGAGTGATATAGTCAAACCCCTTCTCGTAATTGATATATCTGGTGGAAGCCTGAAGTCTTGTAGGCCCACCCGCTATATGTGTATACAGTTCCCTCATCATCCTTGCCGAATATCCGTCAATGACAACATATACCTGAGGATATTCCCAGGTTCTTCCGTGGCCCGACTTAAGGCAGTCTATTCCACGCTTATAATTCTTTTCCTTTTCTTCCGTATCAGCTCCCCAGCAGACCCCTGCCTCTTTTCCGATAAGGCTTATGGGAAATCTGGGAGTCTCTTCCTGGATAATGATATTCTTATTGGGATTGGTTTTATTTGTCTCCAATTGAACACATCCTTTCTTAAATTCAATACTGACCTGATACCGATCCGATATCCGCTCAATATTATTCCAACGTCTTCTGTACCTCTTATACCAAACAGGATGTCCGGACACCGAACATGTTCATTCTATCAGATTTAAGCGATACCCAAAAGAGAGGATGCTATTCCGAAATAGATCAACAGTGAAAGCGCATCGACTATAGTCGTGATAAAGGGACTGGCCATGACCGCAGGGTCAAAGCCTATCTTCTTGGCTATCATAGGTAACACACAGCCCACAAGCTTTGCAAGGAAAACCACGCATACAAGTGTAAGGCACACAACCGCAGCTACACCGATAGCTACGCGATCGAATAAAAGGAGCTTCGCAAAATTGGCAGTTGAAAGAACAACGCCGCATAATACCGCTACGCGGATCTCTTTCCAGATAACCTTGAGAATATCACTGAATTCTATCTCTCCCAAAGATAGTCCGCGGATGACCGTAACCGACGATTGGGATCCCGCATTTCCTCCCGTATCCATAAGCATGGGGATATAAGCAACAAGTATGGTGCAGCTGCTGAGCGCATCTTCAAATCCGGCTATTATGCTTCCGGTAAAAGTAGCGGATATCATGAGAAGCAACAGCCAGGGCATTCTCTTCTTCCATGTCTCAAAGACCCCCGTCTTCATATACGGCTTATCGGAAGGAACGATAGCGGCCATCTTTTCCATATCCTCTGTGGCCTCTTCTTCCATGATGTCCACAACGTCATCGACGGTGATGATACCGACCATTCGGTTCTCGTTATCCACGACAGGCATGGCCGTAAAGTCGTACTTCTGGAACATCTGGGCCACTTCTTCCTGGTCCATCAGAGTATGTATGGATACGACATTTTCATGCATTATGTCGCCGATGACTTCATCATCTTCCTTTAAAAGAAGATACCTGAGTGCAACGGTTCCGACAAGAGTTCTCTTTTTATCAAGAACGTAGCAGATATTGATAGTCTCGGAATCCACTCCGAATCTTCTTATCTTCTCTATCGCCTGTCTGACGGTATTGTCTTCCTTGAGGTCCACATACTCCACCGTCATAACCGATCCGGCAGAATCTTCCGGATAGCGCAGGAGATGATTGATATCCCTTCGCACGTCCGCACTGGCATTGGCAAGAAGACGCTTTACGATATTCGCAGGCATCTCTTCCATAAGGTCCGCAGCATCATCGGCCATCAGGTTGTTGACAATATTGGCAGCATCCTTATCCGAAAGACGCTGTATTATCATTGTCTGATTTTCAATTTCCAGATAGGAAAAAACATCCGCCGCCATTGATTTGGGCAGGATGCGGAAGAGCTTGAGACAGTCTTCCGTGTCGATAGTCTCGAGGAAAGCAGCCACATCTACGTCGTTCATTTCGCTCAATTCCTGACGCAGACTGGTATACTGCTTGGTCTCGATAAGTTTTCCAAGTATTGAAGTCATTTCTTCGGTTCCCATCAAACACCTCCGTCAGGGAACCTGTCTGCAGCACGATCTCAGGTACAAACCTGTACAGATCATTCAAATGCCGCAATATAAAAAAGCAGTTCCCTGGATAGTCTTATGAATATTTTTATTGCATCGTCGTACCTTCGTATCACCGGCACCGGATTCCATAAGACCACCTCCTTTCACTGCTCTCAAAACTTACTTAACAGCCGCAAGGGCATATATAACTCGACCACAAGTATACTTTCAGGTATTGTCTTTGTCAAGAAAACTGCACTTCTCGGGCTCCGAGATATCTATTCTTCCACCTGTTCTATCCACCAGCGCTTTTACGCCGTCTTCGAATATCTCCTCCGGGAATATACATGTATATACCACATTCTCAAGATAATCTTCTTTTTCCGTCGTAATGCCCTCAGCCTCCGTATATTTCTTCACTGTATCTATATCCTGATAAGGGAATGACATGACAACCCGATACCCTTCTCTCATGACACCTGTCACTGCCGCATCCAGAGCATTCTTGACTGCCTGCGTATATGCTCTGACAAGCCCCCCTGTTCCCAAAAGCACTCCTCCGAAGTATCTCGTAACAACAACCGCCACATCGTGTATCCCGCTGCCGATCAATACTTCCAGCATGGGTCTGCCGGCAGTACCCGAAGGTTCACCGTCATCCGAGCATCTGGTGAGTTCATTGTTCTTACCGAGAACGAATGCCGAACAGTTATGTCTTGCATCCCATCTTTTCTTCTTAACTTCCGCAATGAAGTCCAAAGCTTCCTGTTCGGAACTTATAGGTCTCACAAGAGCAATAAATTTTGATTTCTTTTCTTCGTATTCGCCCTGAGCCTCATCCATCAGGATGCGATATCCCACCATATCTGACCTGCCTTCACGTGTTGCTTCCTTATTATATGGAACAAGCACGGTATTTTTGGTATAATATACTGTCTGTTTGCAGACAATTAATTATACTAAATTATTTTCAGCTTAAATAGTTTTTTCATCTTTGAGGTACAGACATGAATTATTCACGTAGGGGTATCAGAAAGAAACAGCAACAGCTCAACTCCAAGAGCGTTAAGATCAAAAAAATGCTCGGCATCACCATCATCAAGGCTCTGCTCGTATCCGGCATTTCACTGGGCGTCATCGCTACCTGTCTTGGCATAGGAATGTTCAAAGGCATAATAGCAACCGCTCCTGACATCTCAACAATTGATGTTACGCCCACCGGTTACGCAACCACGCTTTATGACGCGGAGGGTCACCAGATGACCAAGCTGGTGGCGGAGAATTCCAACAGAACCTATGTAGGTATGGACAAGATACCTCAGGATCTGGCAGATGCCTTCGTTGCTATCGAGGATGAACGTTTCTACGATCACAACGGTATCGATATCAAAGGTATCATGCGTGCGGCAGCTTTAGGTGCCAAGAATCAGTTCAACTTTTCACAGGGTGCAAGTACCATCACGCAGCAGCTCATCAAGAACAGCGTCTTCGACAAGTGGGCTACCGGCGAGACAAAGATGGAACGTGTAAAGCGTAAGATCCAGGAGCAGTATCTTGCTACCGAGCTTGAAAAGACCATGGATAAGAAAGAGATCCTTGAGCTTTATATGAACACCATCAACCTCGGCCACAACACTCTCGGTGTTCAGGCTGCGTCCCTGAGATATTTCGGGAAACAGGTATATGAGCTTAACCTGTCGGAAGCCGCAACACTTGCCGGAATTACCAAGAACCCTTCCGCTTACGACCCCATCACCCATCCGGACAAGAATGACGAACGTCGTCTCACGGTGCTGATGAAGATGTATGAACTCGGATATATAACCGAGGAAGAATACACTCTCGCCAAAGCGGATGACGTATATGCACGCATCAATGAAGCAAATATCCAGAACGAACAGATAGACAATACCGTTTATACCTATTTTGAAGACGAGGTTATAGAACAGGCTTCGGAAGACCTCAAAGAAATGCTTGTTGCCAGCGGCTATACCGAATCACAGGCCACAAGCCGTGCCTATAACCTGCTCTACAGCGGCGGTCTCAGCATTTATACGACACAGGATCCTCAGATCCAGCAGATGTGCGATGAGATCTATGCAGATGAAAGCAACTATCCCGACGGTACAAAGTGGTATCTTAATTACAAGCTGACCATACAGCATCCCGACGGAGAGGTCCAGAATTATTCAACAGAAATGTTCAAGGCTCACTTCAAGGAGACCAATCCTTCGTTTAATCTCCTGTATACTTCACAGGATGCAGCTTACGAAGCCATAGCCGAGTACTCCGCTTCGGTAATGGAGGAGGGAGATGAGATAATCGGCGAAAGCATCAGCTTAACGCCGCAGCCTCAGGTATCTCTTACCATCGAGGATCAGTCAACGGGATATGTAGTCGCGCTTATCGGCGGCCGAGGTGTTAAGGAATCCAGCCGTTCGCTTAACCGCGCAACCAATACTACCAGACAGCCGGGTTCCACCTTCAAGATCGTATCCACATATGCCCCCGCTCTCGATACGGGAAATGTAACACTTGCAAGCGTATTCATAGACGGACCTTTCAATTACTCTACCGGAACCCCGGTTAAAAACTGGTACGGCAGCAATTACAAGGGAATCTGTACGGTCCGTTATGCGATCGAGCAGTCCCTTAATATCATCGCAGTAAAGTGTCTTACTCAGATAACACCTCAGCTTGGTTTCGACTACCTGCAGAATTTCGGTTTCACCACACTCATCGACAGGCGTGTGGAAAGCGACGGACGTGTTACAACCGATATCAGGCAGCCACTCGCTCTCGGAGGTATCACAGACGGTGTTACCAATATGGAGCTTAACGGCGCATATGCCACCATCGCAAACGGCGGTATGTATATGGAGCCGATCCTTTATACCAAGATCTACGATCATGACGGTAACCTGCTGATCGATAAGACTGCAACTCAGGATCAGCACCGCGTTATCAAAGAGACTACAGCATTCCTTCTTACCGATGCCATGGTAGGTGTTGTTACATCAGGTACCGGCGGATCAGTTAATTTCGGCGGAATGGCTATCGCAGGTAAGACAGGAACAACAACAGATTATAAGGACGTATGGTTTGCCGGTTATACCCCCTACTATACAGCTACATGCTGGACAGGTTTTGATAACGGCGAATACTTAACAGGTGCCGAAAAGAATCTTTCCAAGACACTCTGGCGTACGGTAATGTCAAAGCTTCATGAGAATCTCGAATATAAATCATTCGAGATCCCGCCCGGAATCACACAGGCAACGATCTGCTCAAGATCGGGACTCCTGCCCATATCCGGACTCTGCGACGGCACTACCCGTACCGAATACTTCGCAGAGGGAACTATCCCCAATACCACCTGCGATGTTCATTATTCGGGATACGTATGTATGGCTACCGGGCTTCCCGCCAGTGACACATGTCCTTTCAAAGTGCCCGGTGTGCTGGAACTCAGCCCTCACCAGTCCGCAGCAGTACAGGCCGGATGCGGTCAGGCCAGCATCACGAGTACTACTCTCTGTCATCACAACGCCGCATTCTTTACCAATCCGGCCAACAGGGATGTACTTATCAAAGAGCAGGCTGATCTTGCCATGAAGGGTTATCCCTTCTCCATAGACGGTTACTTCTCCAACTGACAGTAAGCGTCATCATAAAAAGAAAAAAAAGAGCGGATCATTCGATCCGCTCTTTCTCATACTATTGTTGTCCCGTATCTTCCGATACCGATCCAAGACTTGCAAAAACTTCCGTATTCGCACCGGGATTAGCTTCTCTGTATACGCTCACGGCCTTTTCAAGCGACATCTCCTCGAACTCCGTAGAAAAGCCCTTCTTCTTGGTGATGATACCGTATGAAAGGAAATCCGTACTTATATATCCTTCACGTGAACCATACTTTATCTTAGCCCATCCGTTATCATATATCAGCTCAACCTCTACGAACTGTCCCGATTCCGCACTGAGGACCACGTCATATTCTTTTCCCGGTCCCGTTCTCAGGTTAACTCCGGTATTGGCCGATATCGATGCGCCCAGCAAGATCTGAACTTCCACAGCTTCCGTTTCACCGCCCGGTCCAATTCCCATACTCTCTCCTGCAGTGAGCATTCCGCTGTTGGAAGATATGGGTTCCGGAAGCGGTTGTCCGGCTCTTCTTACCGGTTCCGCGCCCCGTGCCACGATCATCACCAACATGATCACTATCAGCAGACCACAGATGATTATCAGTGCTGTAAGTATTTTACTCTGCGTTTCCTTCTTCATAATAAGCTTAAAGGATCTCCCTGTCCGCATCCCTTGCCATTATCAGTACTCTGTTTCTTCCCATCTCTTCAAAATAATGAAAAGCATACATAAACAGCCTGTACTGACCTGTTCCCCTGCAGTCCCGAAGGAACATGTGAGACACCGTCTTGCCTTCTTTAAAAGATTCACGTATCGTCTTGTCCGACAGTGCCATCCTGAACATATCCATATCATCTTCATGAATGGTAAGTTCGGAAGGTAATACTCCATCTCCCGAATCTTCCCACTTATTTTTTCTCGCTATCCTCTGTCCGTCAAATACCAGCGAGAAGAATGTTCTGCTTCCGGGATCATACTCATACATAACATCGTAATCGGAAAGGAGCGTTGCATTGTAGATCATGGACAGCTCATGCTGCTCTATCATATCATCATAATCTTCAAAAGCTATGACCGCTTCCCTTATGTCCCCGTTATCTGATGTGACCGGGAAAAAGTTGAGACGTCTCCACTTATTTTCAACCGTTCGGTAAACATACTCTCTCTTGGTATATTCTTCTATATGTTCACGAAAATCTTCGGCATTGAGGAATTTAAAGATATCCCTGTACTGTTCCAGCACATATGCCTTGGAGTAATGCTCCATGGCATCCTTGAAATTCTTAAACTGCTTCTCCACATACCTGTACTGCTGCGGCAATCTTATCGAATGGAAAGATCCGTCGCTGAGCTTTATAAAGAACACTCCGATATATCGATTTGAGAGAATATCTATGACTATATTCTTCTCATTACGCTCAGCCTCAACACGCTTGTGTTCCGTGATATCCATAAAGGTCAGGATGCACTTATCCTCCATTCCCTGCATATATGGAGGCTTAAACGCATTTGCTCCCATCCATCCCATATCTGTATTAATGGAACTGTTGTATTCACGTCCTACATTCTCGGCACCGTTTTCAAAAGATTCCCTGAGTCCCTTAAGGGAGAAGTAACTCATATAGTCCTTCTTCTGGCCGTCATCAGGGATCATCTCGCAGACCAGCGTCTGCAAGAGGTCATACTGTCCATCCGACGGGATGCCGAATAGCAGCGCATCGGCTTTAACGGTTGTATATGCCCCTGTAGTAAGATCAAGCAGGTATACGGAACGGTACGCATTGCTGAGAGACTGCATGATCATCTCGTTTGTACGTTCTCTGTTGTCGGTGGTACCTTCCTTCTGAACCCGTCTCTCACAACAGACTATCCTGCCGTCAAGCTCGTCCAGTCTGAGAAATCTCATCTCATTCCAGATATATTTATCATCATATTTCTTCCTGTACTGGAAAGAATATCCGCCATCACGAAGTTCATCCATGATATGGTTAGGTTCAAGACATCCCGATATAAGCTCTGCATCATCCGGATGTGCATAAAGAGAAACTATCTCTCTTCTCCAGTCGTCAAAGCTGACAGGATGATAATAGACGCCTCTGTAATTGCCATCCATGTTTTCAGAGGGCTTAAGCAGCGTAGTCACTTCTCCGCTCTGCATATCGATCAGGAAAATGCTCTGGTAAGAACGTCCGAGGATCCCGAATATCTTCTCCCTCTCCTCTTCCTCCCTGTCATCAACATGAGCAGTGATAAGAAACGAATAAGCGATGATCCCCTGAGACCATACCACCTTACTGACGGTAACATTGCGTCTGCTTCCGAAAGCCGACTTCTCTACAACATAACGGTATACTCCGCCCTCATCCACTCGTGCAACCGCCATCTTAAAATCTCCCGGATCCCATACAGATCCTATATCCATACCTGCATGGGCATTACATCTGATGGTCACCAGGTGATTGCAGTACAATATCTTGCCATCCCGACCGCCGACTACAAACAATGCCACATCGTCTGCATTGTCGAGAATGTTCATTATCCCCCACAGTTCTTTCATTAGTACCCCCCGCGAAAGCGTTTTTATCCACTTAAAGTATACACGAAAAAGGCTTTGATTTCCAGCTTCCGAGGGCTTGCAAAGCTCCTCTCGGAGCAGCAAAAAAGGCGCCGCAAGGGCGCCCTTTTTGAGTTATAGAAGAGTTCGTATTATGCGATCTTTTCCTTAGCGATTGCTGCAAGAGAAGCGAATCCTTCTGCATCCTTAACAGCCATCTCTGCGAGCATCTTACGATTGATATCGATCTCAGCGAGCTTAAGTCCGTACATGAACTTGCTGTATGAAAGACCGTTCATTCTCGCTGCTGCATTGATACGAGCGATCCAAAGCTGTCTGAACTGACGCTTTCTCTGCTTACGTCCAACATAAGACTCAGCTAAAGCTCTCATTACAGACTGCTTAGCTACACGATACTGCTTTGATCTTGCACCATAGTATCCGCGTGCAAGCTTTAATACTCTGTTATGCTTCTTCTTAGCGTTCTCTCCGCCTTTGATTCTTGCCATTTTATTTACCTCCGGATTATAAACCTAATTAAAATACTAATGCTGTTCACGAAAGATCAGATGTAAGGAAGGATCTTCTTCATGTTCTTTGCATTCGTGATATCTGTAACTACGTCCTGGCGAAGACCACGCTTTGTCTTTGTAGACTTCTTTGTCAGAATATGACGCTTGTAAGCCTTGTTACGGATAAGCTTTCCTGTACCCGATACTTTGAATCTCTTTGCTGCTGCTCTGCTGGTTTTCATTTTAGGCATTTCTTTTTCCTCCTGATATTTCTGTTCTTAACCGAACGCCATGTACTTAATGACTGTTTCAGCGCTTGGTAAGAAACATTGTCATTGTACGTCCTTCCACCTTAGGTGCCTTCTCGACTGTTGCCACATCTTTAAGAAGCTCTGCAACATCATCAAGAATATGTTTGGATGCCGACATATGGGCCATCTCACGTCCGCGGAATCTCAATGTGAATTTCACACGATCACCCTTTGCCAGAAACTTGCGCGCTGCAGAAACCTTGGTATTCAGATCGTTCGTATCAATATTGGGTGAAAGTCTGAGTTCCTTGATCTCAGTCGTATGCTGTTTCTTCTTGGCTTCCTTATCCTTACGCATCTGTTCGTAACGATATTTGCCATAATCTGCAAGTCTGCACACAGGGGGCTTGGCCGTGGGTGCCACCATTATCAGATCAACCTCGGCTTCATCCGCAAGGCGCATCGCTTCCTGAATGGATACCACTCCGATCTGCTCGCCATGCTCACCGATTACACGCACTTCCTTCTCACGGATCTGTCCGTTGATCAATAAATCGCTAATTGTCTTGTCCTCCAAACAAATAAAAAAGTGGATAGATTATGCATCATATCCGCTTCTCACTAACATCAACCGACTCCGCATATAATGCGAAGATCGTTCCCGATATTAACGCCTGAAACTCATAAGGTCGCAGGGTGAGAGTAGATACTCTGCTTGATACCCGACAAAGATAACATATCTATGTTATATAAGTCAAGAGATATTCCGAAAATTATCCGATTTTATTTTCAGTAACCTGTTCTGTTTTTTCTTCAGGTGCCGTCTGCTGTTCCGGTTTGATAAGCCCCGCCTCTCGAGCCGCCGCAATATCAAGCTCGTTAGGAACCGCCGTAAGGCCTTTCGCCTTTCTGTCGGCTATGTATTCTCTCAGTTCCTTCTTATGTATGGTCAGCGTAGACAGTTCCCACTCTATACGCTTAACTGTATCTTTATCATTAAGAGCAAGAGCCTTCTCGTAAGTCTCTATGGTCTCGAGCTTGATATTCTCTACCATATTGCTCTTAACCGGTCTGAGAGGATTATCATCATGCTCTCTTAAGACCTGCTGTTCAAATTCTTCCGCCATATCGCTTCCTCCAAAAAAGCAAGCGACGGGAATCGAACCCGCGTCCTCAGCTTGGGAAGCTGATGTTCTACCATTGAACCACGCCTGCATCTCACCTTGATCTCATATTATTTAGACCTTGACCATGATACACGTTTTGGAATTCATCGTCAAGAATCCCATTCCGGATCACCGCACTCAATCAAGCCACTCTACGCTCTTAACAAGGATGATCTCACATGCAGTGCTTCCGATATCATCTCTGCTGGTTGAGCTGTACCAGTAAAAATCCTTCTTGGAAGGGTGGTGACCGTCCACATAGACCAGATATCCCTTTATACGGATATGATCACCGATCTTAATCCTTTTGACAGCTTTACGTACGGAAGGATCCAGTGTGATCAGGTGATTATTGGAGCACTGTCTGAGGAGATCTTCCACAGAACCTACAAGTGCAAGCTTTTCCCGGCTGTCCACTTTATTCTTCAAGCCTCTCTTTGAGGCTTTCCAATGAAATCCAACCTGTACGTTTTGTTCAGCTACTTTTCCCCAGGCAAGAGACACATCTCTCGGTGAGATCTTATCCTCGGGGCACATTCCGAAATAATCATTTGTGCAAACCACCAGACCTTCTATATCATAGGCATATTTATATGCAAGCGAGATATCATATCCGTTAACCTTTGTATACTCCTCTCCGCTCGCTTCCGTTTGTATCGGCTCACGGATACCTGCAACGGAACGCTGCTTACCCTTCATAAGATTTCTTGCGAAAAGCAGGATCGGGATCATTAAAACGATCAGAAGGATGATCATTCTCCTCTTTCTTTGATTTTCTTCATACATGATCTGTCATTCCTTTCCGTATTTTTTGATCCGAACATCAACATTCCGTGGAGTATTATAAATGATTTACAGAAATTTTTCATTTATTCGTTCTCGCCTAAAAATGCCGCAGGTTCAGCCGCCATCCTGATCCCGTGCAAGTAAAAAAGGCCGCGGATCAACGCAGCCTTTGATCATAAGTCAGAGTTTTAGATGATAATGCATTTTTCCTTCACTTCTTCAAGCAGCTCTCTGTTGGTCTTTCGAAGGACAGGATGAATGAAATCCGGTGCGATCTCGCAAAGCGGTGCAAGAACAAAGTCCCTGTTTTCCATGTCTCTGTGAGGAACCGTAAGATTCGGAAGATCGATCACCTCATTATCAAAATATATGATATCCATATCAAGCGTTCTGTCTCCCCAGCGCTCTTTCCTTATCCGTCCGCAGGCATTCTCTATCTCATGGATCTTATCAAGGAGAGCCTCCGGCTCATATAGTGTCTCAAGGATAAAGGCACCGTTAATAAATTCTTTCGTAGCAACGCCTCCGTAAGGTTTTGTTTTTATCATGGAAGATCTGAAGAGAACCCTGCACTCCGGATCCTCATCAAGCATCCTTATAGCGTCTTCAACCAGCTCCTCACTGCTCTCATTCTTTTCAGGGTAATCATCATTGGAACCAATGGCAATATAGGCATTGTGGCGCCGCCTTCGCAGGCACACCGATACGGATGAGAATTCAAGATCGATGGGCGCTTCGGGTTTTCTTATCTCAACGCTTATAGCCTTAATGCTCTCAAATCTTTTCATCAGTACGCAGATAAGATGCTCCGCAGCAGCTTCAATAAGCTTGAAAGTATGCTTTTGCATTTCTTCCGATATTATCCCGCATACCTCCGCATAGCTAACCGATGCTCCCAGTTCATCCGTCAGTCCGGCCTTTCTGAGAGACATCTCGAGTTTTGCATTGATATAGAAGTTCTGCCCCTTCTCATTTTCTTCGGGAAACACACCGTGTCTTGCAAATACTTTCAGGTCATCAATACGTATCTCATCCATAACAAATCCCCGCTTACATTGCATTCCTTATTGCTTCAAGCATCTTTATCAGTCTGACATTTTCTTTTACATCATGCACTCTCACAAACGGAACGTCCGAAGCCGCAGCATGTGCCGTGATTGCAAGAGTCCCTTCAAGCCTTTCATTTACGGGAACTCCCAGCACATCGCCTATAACCGACTTCCTCGAAGCCCCTAAAAGAACCGGGTATCCCGTTTCTCCGAATCTCTTTACATCTGCTACAGTCTTAAGGTTCTGCGCTGCATCCTTTGCAAAACCGACTCCCGGATCCAGTATTATACGTTCACGCTTGATCCCCGCATCAAGCAGCATTCTCACTTTATCCGACAGCCCGTTTATTATATGCTCTGTGATATCGGAATCCGCCTTATCCGCGCAGTTATCAAGTGCGCCGCCCTTTTCCCGGTTTATCTTATAGAGCTCTCCATCTCTGTCATTGAAAGCTCTTCCGGCCGTCGGAGCGCTGTCATTATGCATCAGGCAGTAGACACAGTCAGTTTCCTTTAAAACGTTTATCATCTCGTGATCCGCCAGAAACGAAATATCATTGATCATATCCGCTCCCGCACTGATGACAGCTCTTGCAACGGAAGCTTTATATGTATCCACTGAAATAGGGATATCACTGTGCTCTCTGATCTTCTTTATAACAGGGATGACCCTGTTCATCTCATCCTCCGCAGATACAGGAGTATAACCGGGTCTGGTTGATTCACCACCTATATCTATAAGCGCAGCGCCGTCTCTTTCCATCTCAAGAGCATGTTCCGCCGCTTTTTCCACCTCAGCATAATTACCGCCATCCGAAAAAGAATCCGGCGTTACATTTAAAATCCCGCACACATAGCAGTGTCCGGGAAACTCAAAAATCTTTTTTCCTATTCTCATCTCATTTGAACTCATCCTGTTTGTATCTCCTGTCAAAGTTTAAGCATCTGCATAACGCGTCCCTGCAAATGATCATTGTCCTTAAAATCTCCGCGGCATGCTATCGTTACAGTCTGCGTTCCCGGCTTTTTGATGCCACGCATAGTCATGCACATATGCTCTGCCTCAGCTATGACCATTACACCCTTGGGCGCGAATCCTTTCATGAGTGCATCGGCTATCTGTCCCGTCATCTGCTCCTGTATCTGGAGTCTTCTGGCATAAACCTCAACAGTTCTGGCAAGCTTGCTTAAACCCACCACTCTGCCGTCGGGGATATATGCAATATGGATCTTTCCATAAAAGGGCAGCATGTGATGTTCGCATAACGAATAAAAGGTAATATCCTTTTCCAGGACTATACCATCCGCTCCGGAAGAAAATGTACGGCTTAAATGCTCATCCGCATCTCCTTCCATTCCCGCAAGAAGTTCGGTATACATCCTGGCAACACGCTCAGGTGTATCTTTAAGCCCCTCTCTGTCCGGATCTTCTCCTACAGCTTCAAGCAAAAGCCTTACCGCCTCTGCCGCTTTTTTCTCATCTACCATTTTATATCTCCACAAAGAGCGTTCTCTTTTGAAGCCGCTCCGGTTTGTTATCTTTTTTTGCCTGCGCGCAGTACTTCTTCTTCAAATCTCGCAAGCCACGAAAGCGAGCCTGCTGCCACAATCGGGACATTGCCGTCAGCCTTTGAAAGCAGCATTGCTATCTCATACGCTTCCTCTACGCTGTCAACCGCAGTCACATCCGAAGTAAATTCACCCACTGCTTTTGCAAGTTCAATTGCAGGAAGGGCTCTTGGATTCTCCGGAGGTGTTAATGTGATGGCACGTCTCGCATGTGGTACTAAAAACTTTATTATTTTATCATATTCCTTGTCTTTAAGTATCCCCAATATAAGTATTACTTTTTTATCCCCCAGATATATATCAAGTGCTTCCGACAATCTCCCTGCCGCATCCGGATTGTGAGCACCGTCCGCGATAACGTAAGGCCTCTCGCGAAGCACCGTAAATCTGCCGTTCCAGTTTGTTAACGCGAGTCCTTTTCTCAGCGCCTTTTCGCTTATCGTGAATCCTTTTCTATTCAGGATATCAGCCACACATACTGCTGCCGCAGCATTCTCCGGCTGTACCGTACCTGCCATCCCGATCTCAAGATCCTTATACTTACCAAAGTCAAATTTTTGTTTTTTCAGGCCGTATCTTATACGTGTCGGTTTTGCTGTGAAAAGCTCTGTGCCGCACTTCTTTGTCTTATCCTCTAAAACCCGCAAAGCCGCATCCGCCTGTCCGACACTTACCGCCTCACACCCTTCCTTGATGATCTCTGCCTTTACGGCCGCTATCTCCTCTATCGTATTTCCGAGTATGGCTTTATGATCTTCATCGATATGAGCAAAAGCGCAGACCAACGGCGCAGGCAACACATTTGTCGCATCATCCGCTCCGCCAAGCCCGCACTCTATCACCGCGATATCGCATTTTTCTCTGTTAAAATACCAGAAGGCAAGAGCTGTCTCAGTTTCAAATAAAGTAGGTGAAGGCAGGCCATCCGCTTTCATCTCCTCAGACACTTTCTTTATCAGTCCGATTCCTTCACCAACCGCCTTGGCCGTAATGGGCCTTCCGCCGATCTGGATCTTTTCGAATTCTTTTCCCAGAGAGGGAGAAAAATACCTGCCTGTTTTATATCCTGCTTCTTTTAAAACAGTCGAAACATATGCAAGGATCGAACCCTTCCCGTTGGTTCCCGCGATATGAACTGTCTTAAAGCCTTTCTCGGGATTGCCTAATCTCTTTAACAGTTCCCGCATGGTATCAAGTCCCATGACACTCCCGAGCTTTGCGATCTCTTCAATATAAAGATTAACTTCCCTGTCAGTCATTTGTCTTCCTAAAAAGAGGGCAGAAAGTGTAACCTCTGCCCCCTAACCCATTTGATCCGTTCCTATCAGTTATCGTCTATCATTCCGTCTGCGTCAATGTTGACACCGTTTCCGATATCAAGCATGTTGACCGTACGTCTCTTTATCCTTGCCTTCTCGGATGCGTCAAATATGAAATCCTTGATCTCTTTTGCATGTCTTACATGCTTAATCAGAAGCTCCTTATCCGTGGTATCACCTGTAAAACATCTCACAGTTCCCAGGCCTACCATTCTCTCCCAAATGCTTCTGATCAGCTCCACATCCTGTACTTTGTACATATAGCAGTCATCCTGCTGTTTATTTAAGAAGCCCTTGTCTATGGTGATCATATCATCCTTTACGGTATAGATCGTGAATGTCCAGGGCAATCCCAGAAATAACCATCTTTTTCTCTCTTTGAATTCTGCCATCTTCTTCCCTCCCGTCAAAATTCATTGTCATTTTTCCATATACTGCTCGTTGTCGTTTTCATCTTTCTTGCCTGACAAACGCTTTAAATAATCAACAACTTCCTGATTGGGTTCAGCACCTCTGCAGCCGTACAGCATATACTGATCCATCTTCTCCTTGCGGATTATCTTCCCCTTTATATGAATGATATTACCGTCGCGTTCATTCAGCTTACACGTAACACCTGTTCCGATCTGCAGAGGAAGCCGCTTTCTTGATTCGATAACAAAAGCGAAACCGCTGGGGCTCAGGTCCTTAAGTGTTGTAAAGAGCGGATCCACCATTCCGTCGATATTGAATACAGCCGGCTGCCAGATATAAGTTCTTCTCTCACCGCGTCGGTTCTCTATTCCGGTAGATACTGAAGATGTTATCTTATGATAAACCAGTCCGTCCTTGCGGGATGTGGTTATGCGGCAATTCTTAAATGTCCAGTTATTTCCTTCGGCATCGGGAACCTGCATATGTATCCTGATATTCTCGCCCTCGAAATTAACTCTGACACCTTTATGCATAAAAGGAATAACAAGCACGCCATTTTCGCCGGCTTTCATAACACGCGAAACGAACTTGGCCTGCATGTCTCCACCGTTATTAACGGTGATCTGTATCCTTGTTCCCATTGAAATACTCGAAAAGTTCATAAGGTATATTTTACCTTTTTTCGCATATTTAGTCCACCGTCCGGCAGTATCGTCACCTGCCTGATCTTATTATTTTCACCCGCAAAAAGTCGTCTACTCGATCTTATATATCTTTGCTTCAAAAGCACCTATATTTATGCTGAGGATCCCGGCTTTGGTCTTGTGGGTCTCATTCTTTTTATCAATGTTTCCGCCGAACTTCTTCCAACCGGTATCAAGTATCAGCTTCCAGTTTTCTTCTTTTATTCGGTTCTGCTTCTTCCTGCTCTTGCCGGATCCCGCCTTTTTCTCTTCCGTATTACCTTCAGGGCTTTTTTCATCATCCTCTTTCTGCGCTTTCACGGCACGGATCTCGAATCCTTCGGATGCCGCATCTCCGAAATTCAAAACTGCGGCAAAACTGCCCGAAGCATCGTTTCTCTTCATTACATATAAAGCTCTTCCATCCTGCTCGCAATGCAGCCATTCAAACTGTCCGGGTTCGTATTCTCCGCTGTAGAAAGCTTTATTACCGGCATACAGACTGTTCAGCTCACATATAAGATCATAGAGTCCCTTATTAAGAGGCCTTTCTAACAGCTCGAATTCAACTTCCCTTCCTTCATTCCACTCCGTGAGCTCACCCACTTCATTTCCCATGAACTGAAGCTTCTTTCCCGGATGCATAAGCATATATGTGTAATACGCTCTGAGCTGGGCAAATCTTTCTTCCTCACTCCCCGGAATCTTTCCGAGGATAGTCCCTCTTCCTCCCACAACCTCGTCGTGAGAAAGAGAAAGAATAAAACGCTCATTGTAGAAGTACCACATGGAAAATGTCAGCTTATGGTATTCCGAAATCCTCTGTTGCGGAGAAAGGCTCATATAGTAGAGACCGTCATACATCCATCCCATATTCCATTTGTAATCAAATCCCAATCCGCCCTCTTCGGGTTTTCCGGTCACGCCGCCTTCCCACGCGGATGAATCTTCCGCAAAGAGCATTACCGAAGGATGCTTTTTCTTTATCAGTGTATTCAGGGTTCGGATGAAGTGCATTCCGGCACCGTTCTCACCCTTATCCTTATCGCCGCCGTTATATATAAGAAGACTTACGGCATCTGTCCTCAGTCCGTCAAAATGGTATTCCTTAAGCCAGTATTCCGCACATGACATCAGGAAGCTCGATACTTCAGCCCTTGCATGATTGAACAGACATGTTCCCCACATGCTTCCCTGTCCCTGAGGATAATACTCATACAAAGGAGTGCTGTCGTAATTTTTAAGCGCAAAATCATCTACAGCAAAATGAACGGGAACAAAATCCATTATCACGCCTATCCCCGCTTTATGACATTCATCAACAAAGAACTTCAGATCCTCCGGTGAACCGTATCTGCAGGTAGGTGCAAAAAATCCGGTCAGCTGATACCCCCAGGAACCGTCAAAAGGATATTCGCATAAGGGCATTACCTCAATATGATCGAATCCGGTCTTCTTTGCATGGTCGATAACAAGAGGTGCAAGTTCCCTGTAGTTATACCATCCGTTTTCTTCATCCTTAGGATTTCTTCTGAATGCTCCCGCATGCATCTCATAAATGGATAAAGGTTTATCCAGACAGTCTGTCCTCTCCTTCATCCACTTTTCATCATTAAACTTGTATTTTGTCGGATCAGTGATCCGCGATGCGCTTCCCGGTCTTAACTCGGCTCCGAACGCATACGGATCTGCATGTTCCATTCTGTATCCGTTCTGACCATAGATCACATATTTATAGAGATGTCCCTCTTTTGCCTTTCCGGATTCGTATTGCCAAATGCCATGTTCATCCCTGACCATGGGTTCCTCGATCCATCCGTTAAAATCTCCGAATATGTTTACACCGGATGCATTCGGTGCATATGTCCTGAAAACTGTTTTTGATTTCATCACATGGGCTCCGAAATAAAGATAAGCATCCATGGATGTCCCTTCAAAGAATTCTTTGATAAATTTCTCCTTATTCATTTTTGATCATCTCCGTCATATGATAGTTTTTTATGAAGGAAAAACACTCATTTACATGAAGACCATTCAAAATTGCTTTGGAAAATGAATTATGAATGATATCCTTCGCATTTTTAGCTCGTTTTGCAGGTTTATTAATTTATCCCGGATTAAATTTTATTATTTCTTTTATTATATCCTGATTTGATTTATTGCAATTATATCGTTAAATCATGTTTTAATTAATCGTTATGAACCCTATTCTTACCTTATTCCACTCATCAGTGTTGATAGTGATCTTGTAGTCGGAAAGAAGAGTGATATAGTAAGAACCGTTGATATCGTATATATCTTTAACAGCGCCCAGCGAATTTGAAGCGAGACCGGCATTCACAGATTCATCTGCAAGCTCCAGCATATAGGCGTGAGCTAGTGCTTCATTCTTCATGATGGATTTAACATCTTCTTCGGAAAGTCCTGTTTTATTTTTTGCCCTTTCGCTAAGATCTGCATAAAATGTAGCAGCCTCATATTCTGTCTCGGTTAATAATTCATCATTTAATTTAAAACCATTCTTTTTCGCCAGATCTGAGTAAATGATATCTCTTATGCAATAATTCAAAACAGCATCTCTGGCAAGGTCGGATACATATCCGGAGTTGATCCCATCCTGATTCATATACAGATTCCAATATGCCTTGGGATTGGATGCATCATATTCTCTTGCAGCCTGATCGCCCTCCTGCTCGGTTTTAACGATATAATAGCCCAGATATCTTAAAGGGATCTCTTCATCGATATTTTCACCGGACAGACTCTCCATGCGGATCATGACACTGTCCAAATGCTCTCCCGTATCCAGAAATCCGGCTCTTTTCGACAGGAAAATTGCAAGAAAGGATATAAGCATAACGAATATCAGAGGCTTATACAGTCTTATGAAATTACTGGGTCTGACTACAAATCCTCTGCTTTGAGCCATGCCCGCACTGCCTCTTTTTCCGTAAGAGCTACCTCCGGCATCTACCGGGATGCGATGTCCGCTTCGGGGGGATTTTCCGTTTTTCAGATAACGGTATTCAAAATCAGCTCCTGATAATCCGACAAATTCATCTGATACCCTGTCTTTTAATGACTGATTTTCCGAATCCGTGAATTGTTGATCCGAAGGCTCACGATCTGAGGCATTTTGATCTGAAGATTTGGGAATTATAGTTTTTTCAATGATCTCAACAGGCATTCTACTCAGCCCTCAAACTGACTCTTATAAAGGGTACTGTAGAATCCACCCTTCTCAAGAAGGGTCTTATGATCGCCCTGCTCGATTATATTGCCATCCTTCATCACAAGAATGCAGTCGGCTTCACGAATGGTAGAAAGACGATGAGCAACGATAAAGCTGGTCCTTCCCTCCATAAGCTTGGCAAAGGCATTCTGTATCTTAAGTTCCGTTCTGGTATCGATCGAGCTTGTAGCTTCATCAAGTATGAGCATTGGCGGATGCATGAGCATAACTCTGGATATGCAGATAAGCTGTTTCTGACCCTGGGACAGGCTCCCGCCGTCCTCCCCTATCACGGTATCATAGCCACGCTCCAGCTGTCTGATAAAAGAATGAGCATGAGATGCCTTAGCCGCCGCGATCATTTCCTCCTCGGTAGCATCAGGTTTCCCCATGATTATATTCTCTCTGATGGTTCCGGGCTTAAGCCACGTATCCTGCAATACCATACCAAAGGATCTGCGAAGTGACTTCCTTGTAAGATGTCTGACATCATGACCGTCTATGGTTATGGCTCCGTCATCAACATCATAGAATCTCATAAGGAGATTTATCAAAGTAGTCTTTCCGCAGCCCGTAGGGCCAACGATAGCTATACGCTGCCCCTTCCCTGCATTAACATTAACATTCTGCAGCAGCTTTTTGTCTCTGGTATAAGAAAAACAAACATCCGTAAAGGAAATATTTCCGATAAGCGCGCCCGCTGCTCTGACCTGTATCTTCTCATCATCTGTCTCAGCTTTGATCTGTCCGAGAATAAGAGCATCCTCATCCTCAGGTCTTCTGGGTTCCTCATCAATAAGATCGAATACACGGCCTGCGCATGCAATGGCATTTTGCAGTTCCGTCACCACCCCGGATATCTCATTAAATGGCTTGGTATACTGATTTGCATATCCAAGGAATGCAGCAAGTCCGCCGACTGTAATGCGACCGCTTATGGCACTTATGGCGCCGGTAACGGCAACACCTGCATAAACCATATTATTAATAAATCTGGTCGACGGATTCGTCAGAGAAGAAAAGAACACTGCCTTCAGGGATGTTCTTGCCAGTTCTTCATTGTTGCTGTTAAATATCTCCTCCGCAAATCTCTCATAGGAAAAGGCTTTTACCACCTTCTCCTGCTCTAACATCTCCGTAATTATATTGGTCTGCTTACCTCTTACATCCGCCTGTCGCTTAAACTGCTTATATGTGATCTTCGCAATAAATGCGGCCACAAGGAAAGAAAGCGGTGTAAGCAGTACAACCACCAAAGTAATGAGCGGGTTGATAGTAAGCATCAGAATAAGTGTTCCCAGTATGGTGATGATACCGGTAAAAAACTGTGTAAATCCCATGAGCAGACCGTCAGAAAACTGATCAACATCGGCAATCACCCTGCTTACGGTTTCTCCCGTGGGATGCTTGTCAAAATAAGAAACAGGAAGCTCATTGATCTTCTTCATCGCAGCCTTACGTACATCACGCACTGTGCTGAAGGTGATATGGTTGTTGCAGGCATTCATGATCCATTGTCCGGCCGCAGAGACCGCAATGACCATTATCATCAGGATAAGTATCATGATAAGTCCGTTCCAGTCCACCCTTCCGGTTCCCACGATCTTATCAATAGCATGCCCCGTAAGGATAGGCAACAGAAGCGAAAGGATCGAAGAAACAGCAGCAGCTCCGAGCGATCCGTAAATGTATTTCTTATAAGGCTCGATATATAAGAGTATCCTCTTGATGATCCTTACATTTTCACTTTCATTCTTATTTGTCTTAAGCAGTCTCTTCTCTATATCTGTTCTCTTAAGGATCTCGGTACTCTTATTTACTTTTTTTGTTTCTTCCGCTTTACTCATCGCGATGCCCCCTTTCCCGAGGAGACATACTGAGAATCATAGATCTCCCTGTAAGTTTCGCATCCGCTCATAAGATCTTCATGAGTACCTATGCCAACAGGCTTTCCTTCATCAAGAACGATAATGGTATCCGCATGCATCACTGAAGAAGTTCGCTGGGAAACAACAAAAGTTGTAGGAGGTTCCGGCATATCTTTAAGCGCCTTTCTGAATGCTGCATCCGTAGCGAAATCAAGCGCCGATGAGCTGTCATCAAGAATAAGTATTCCGGGTTTCTTGACCAAGGCCCTGGCTATACAGAGTCTCTGTTTCTGACCACCTGAGAAATTACCGCCTCCCTGTGTTACCTCACAGTCAAGCGCATCCTTCTTCTCCATGATAAAATCATATGCCTGCGCGATCTTCAAAGCTTCAATGATCTCATCATCCGTTGCTTCTTTATTTCCAAAAAGCATATTGTCTCTGACGGTTCCGCTAAACAGAACAGACTTCTGGGGAACCACAGCTATCTTCTTTCTCAGAGCTTCGTAAGTATAATCCCGCACATTAAGCGCATCGATCTCAATGTCGCCTTTACTGGCATCGTAGAATCTCGGGATAAGATTGACCAGAGTCGTCTTGCCTGAACCGGTGCCTCCGATTATACCAACAACCTGCCCCGGTGCCGCAACAAAAGATACACCCTCCAGAGACGGCTCTGCATTCTCGGAATATTTTGCAGATACATTACTGAATCTTACATAGCACGGCTTACCCGTCCACGTCATATCTATAGTACCTTCGGTCATGGAAGGATCTATCTTAAGGATATCCGCTATACGATCAGCTGATGCAAGTGCTTTGGTAAGTAAGACAATAAGATTTGCAAGTTTGATGAGTTCCACAAGGATCTGCGACATGTAATTTACAAGCGCTACCACATCACCCTGTGACAGACTGCCGGTATCAACAAGTACAGCACCTTTCCACAAAAGCCACGCGGTACAAAGGTTGATTATCATGAATGTTACGGGATTAAGAAGAGCGGATATTTTTCCGGTAGCGATCTGAAGCTTTACCAACGCTTTAGTCTCGGCATTGAAAGCTTTCTTCTCATTCTCTTCATTGCAAAATGCCCTGATCACTCTCACGCCGTTGAGAGTACTCCTGGTCAAACCTGTTATGGAATCAAGTCTTCCCTGTATGGATCTGTATCTCGGTGATGTGATGAGCATTATTCCGTATACAACAATTGAAAGGAGAATAACAGTCACAACAAAGATCACTGCGGTCCTGACGTCAATTGTGAATGCCATTATGACCGCGCCCAATACGACAAAGGGAGAACGCAGGAACAGACGCAACACCATGTTAACGCCGCCCTGAAGAGTATTGATATCACTTGTCATGCGAGTGATCATAGTGGAAGTGCCAAGCTTATCAATGTCCGCATATGACAGTTCCATAAGATGAGAGAACACATCCTTCTTAACGTCGGTAGAAAATCCTACCGCCGCCTTTGCGGAAAAATACTGTGCTATCAGCGAACAGGTAAGACCTACTGCCCCCAGCGCTGCCATTATGATGACAGTCCTGATGATATAATCCCTGTCTCCGTTTGCTATTCCGGTATCGATCAGACGTTTAACCAGAAGAGGTATGAATAGTTCAAAAGAAGCCTCAAGAAGCTTAAAAAGCGGCCCGAGCACACATTCTATTTTGTAATTATGAAAATACTTTAGTAAAGTTTTCATTTTATCTCCGTCCCGTTAAAAATTATAACATGGAAATAATCTGCAACAACCGTAAAATCAATATTTTCAAAAGAAAAAAGCATCTGTTTTTACAGATGCTTTACATAAAATTTGAAATACAACTTTACGTTAACTAAAGTCTCTATTACATTCCGGGAACCATTACGGAAGAACCGATCTTGTCCGCATTATCCCTGTCAGTAAGTACCTCTATGAGCTTAAGTCCGAATTCGATGCTCGTTCCCATACCTCTCGAAGTAATGACATGATCTGATACCACAACCGGATCCTTTAACTTATTTGCCCCGTCCAGAGCATCTTCCATACCGCCGTAACATGTGGCGTCTCTGCCTTTAAGAATCCCCATGCGACCCAGTATCGTGGGAGCCGCACAGATGGCTGCTATATATTTTCCTTTCTTATCGAACTCGGATATCTTATCTCTGAGCATGCCGCATTTCTCAAGGTTCTCGTGTCCGACCTTACCGCCGGGAAGAACGATCATATCAAAGCTGTCAAAATCAAGTTCCTCGACCACAGTATCAGCCTTGATATCGATACCGTGTGAACCATGAACCACTTCACGTCCCATTATAGATACAGTTACGGTATCAACTCCACCTCGCCTTAACAGATCAACAGGTGCAAGGGCTTCAACTTCTTCAAAACCGTCCGCATAGAAAACAGCAACTCTGCTCATGAGTAATCTCCTTTACATAGCTTTGATGCGTTCAACGGCTGCCACGGTATTTTCGTATGAACCGAAAGCAGTCAGTCTGAAATAGTGCTCACCGCTGGGTCCGAATCCCGATCCTGGAGTTCCTACCACGCCGGCCTTTTCAAGCATCATATCAAAGAAATCCCAGCTTGTCATATTGTCGGGAGTATGAAGCCAGATATAAGGAGCGTTTACTCCGCCGTATGCTTCATAACCCGCACTCTTTAATCCGTTCAGGATATATGCCGCATTCTTCATGTAATAAGCAACCTGTTCGGAAAGCTGCTTCTTTCCTTCAGCGGAATAAACAGCCTCGCCTGCACGCTGTATTATATAGGGAGCACCATTGTACTTTGTACCATGTCTTCTTGCCCAAAGTGAATGAAGCGCAACATCACCGGATTTAAGATCCTTGGGGATGACAGTATATCCGAGACGCACTCCTGTAAATCCCGCATTCTTGGAGAAAGAATGGATCTCGATCGCACATGTTCTTGCGCCTTCACATTCATAGATGCTGTGAGGGATATCCTGTTCGGAAATATAAGCCTCATAAGCCGCATCATAAATGATCACAGCTCCGTTCTTATTTGCATAATCAACCCATCCTTGAAGTCTTTCCTTTGTAATGACTCCGCCGGTAGGATTGTTGGGGAAGCACAGATAGATTATATCCGGAACTTCCTTCGGGAAATCGGGCATAAAATTATTTTCTGCGGTACAGGGCATATATATCACATTCGACCAGGTCTCTGTAACTTCATCGAAAACGCCTGTCCTTCCCGCCATTACATTGGTATCAACATATACGGGATAAACAGGGTCACATACAGCAACCTTGCAGTCTTTATCGAAGATCTCCTGAATATTTCCGCAGTCACCCTTTGCGCCGTCGGAAACAAATATCTCATCGGGAGATATATCGCATCCTCTTGCTTTATAATCATTCTCTGCAGCGGCTTTTCTCAAGAACTCGTATCCGAGATCCGGAGCATATCCTTTGAAAGTCTCTGCAACAGCCATCTCATCTACTGCTTTGTGAAGAGCATCAATGATGACCGGAGCCAAAGGCTGTGTAACATCACCGATGGAAAGACGGATTATTTCTTTGTCGGGATTAGCTTCCTGGAACTCACGCTGCTTCTTCGCAACAGTTGAAAAGAGATAGCTTCCGCGAAGTTTTAAGTAATCGTTATTTGGTCTGAACATAATCTCACTTCCTCTAAATATATATTTATATTTCGACGTCGCCTTCAAATACCGTTGTTGCAGGTCCCGTCATATAAACACATCCGTCACTCTCTCGCCATTCGATATCAAGCTTTCCTCCGCGAAGAGTCACTTCAACTTTCCTTCCCGTCTTACCGTTGAGTATGCATGCCACAACGGAAGCACAGGCTCCGGTACCACAGGCAAGAGTCTCTCCCGTACCGCGTTCCCAGACACGCATATCAATATGTGCATCATCTATCACTTTGATAAATTCCGCATTCACCGCCTTGGGGAAATGACTGTCGTGTTCAAAAAGCGGACCCATGCGTTCAAAATCTTTAAAATTATTATCTTCTACAAAGAATACCGCATGAGGATTACCCATTGATACGCAGGTTGCATTCCATACTTTTCCGTCTATCTCCATCGGCTGATCAACGATCATCTCATCATCTGCATTTGCAGGGACAGCCGGTATATCCTTCGGTAAAAGGATGGGCTTGCCCATATTTACGGTGACGCTCTCAACCTTATCGTTTTTCAAATGAAGTTCAAGAGTCTTAACAGAGCCGAAACTTTCTATGGTAACGGGATTGCTCCTTGTAAGTCCTCTGTCATAAACAAACTTGGCAACACATCTGATACCGTTGCCGCACATTTCGGATCTGGATCCGTCCGCGTTATACATCTCCATCTCAAACTCGGCTTCCCTGCCGGGATTAACGAAGATCACGCCATCACCGCCTATACCGAAATGTCTGTCTGACAGACGTCTTACGATCTCAGGCTTGTTATCAACCTTTTCGCTGCTGCCATCGACATAAACATAGTCGTTACCGCAGCCTTCCATTTTTACGAAATGCATAATCATAATTCCTTTATTCATCGAGAAGAGCGAGTATCATCTGGGCGGTCTCTACGATACCGGTCCCGTTGTTCATGCTTCTCTTCTGAAGATAGCGATGTGCATCGGCTTCACTCATGTGGTTTCTGTCCATAAGCAATGCCTTGGCATGATCTATCAACGCTTTTTCTTTCTCAGAGCGGATCGAAGGCGTGTTGCGTTTCTGCCTTCTGCGTTGCTCTTTCTCGGAGATCATCATGCCTATCGTCGATATAAAGTCTCCTGCTTTAACCGGCATTGAAAGTGCAACAACATTCGGTAAACGTTCTTCCATAATGACTCCCTGCGGAGCCATAAGTAACATCTCGAATGAGTCGGGGAGTTCTTCCATCAGGTCGGTATATACCATATCCGGATACTTGTACCCGCATATCAGGATCCCGCTTTCAAGATTGTGTATCTCGTTAAGCGCCTGCGATCCCAATGTACAGGAAGCAGCAACATCATATCCGTTTCTGATCAGAAGACTGTGTATACCGTGCGCCTCCTCAGGGCGCCCGAACAATACTATCAGTCCGGTCATAGGCTTAATACTTGTAAAGGTATCTGTCTATCTCCCACTGCGTTACCTGTTCGCTGTAAAGTCCCCACTCACGCTTCTTGGCACTGATATAAAGAGGTGCTATGTGAGGCCCGAGAGCATCCTGTATGAGCTTATCTTTCTCAAGAGCTTCAACCGCATCAAGAAGGTTGGAAGGAAGAGACTCAACCTTAGCCTTCTTTCTTTCCTTATCAGTCATCTCAAAGATATTGCGGTTAACTGCAGCAGGGGGCTCGATCTTATTCTTGATGCCGTCAAGTCCTGCAGCAAGAGCAATAGCAATTGCAAGATAAGGATTTGCAGCTGAGTCAGGGCTTCTGAGCTCAATTCTGGTACCCTCACCTCTTGCAGAAGGGATACGGATGAGCGGGCTTCTGTTCTTGCTGCTCCATGCGATATGCACGGGAGCTTCGTATCCGGGAACAAGACGCTTGTATGAATTTACAAGAGGGTTCATGACTGCTGTCATCCCCTTCATATGCTTCATGATACCGCCGATGAACCAGTAAGCCTCCTTGCTGAGACCGTATTCATCCTTGGGATCCTGGAATATATTCTTGCCGTTCTTGGAGAGTGAAAGGTTAAGATGCATGCCTGAGCCTGCTGTACCGTACTTGGGCTTGGGCATGAATGTTGCATGCTGTCCGTGACGTCTTGCTATAGTCTTAACCGCAAGCTTGAAAGTCATGATATTGTCTGCAGTCTTGAGACCTTCAGCATACTTGAAATCGATCTCATGCTGGGAAGGTGCACACTCATGATGTGAAGCCTCGATATCAAAGCCCATCTCTTCAAGAGTAAGGACCATATCACGTCTTGCATTCTCGCCGAAATCAACAGGGCCGAGATCAAAGTATCCGGCTCTTTCGTATGCGATCGTGGTCGGCTGAGCATTCTCATCAGTCTGGAAAAGGAAGAACTCGCACTCGGGACCTACATTCAGTGTGTATCCCATGTCGGAAGCCTCTTTAAGCGCACGCTTAAGGACGTATCTGGGATCGCCTTCAAAAGGCTTTCCGTCTGTCTTATAAACATCGCAGATAAGTCTTGCAACCTTACCGTGCTGAGGTCTCCAGGGGAAGATCTCCAATGTGTCGGGATCAGGATAAAGACACATATCCGATTCTTCAATTCTGGCAAAACCGTCTATGGAAGATCCGTCAAACATACACTTATTGTTCAACGCATCTTTCAGATGATCCGAAGTGATAGCGATGTTCTTGAGATTGCCGAACACATCGGTAAACTGCAGACGGATGAACTCCACGTTTTCTTCTTCCGCAATGCGGAGAATGTCTTCTTTTGTCTTTTTAGCCATTTCCTCTCCTTTTTTTGACTATAATTAACATTTATTTTTCATTTTTGACACATTTAATGCCATTTTTTGGCATTTTTGCCTTTCAACTTACGTATTTTAGCATTTTTGATTTCAGATATAAAGGAAAATAAAAAAAGTGCGCTAAAGCGCACATTAATGCCATTTCAGCTGTTAAAACGACCTTTTTATTGTCCAAACCTGGCATAGTAGAACAGATACTGCTGAAGGATACCGGCATCTTTTCTACTCTCCAGTACATTTTCTCCACCGTAATGCTCATCGAAAACCTTCCGGATCCACACATCCACGGGAGCAAGGTCTGTCCTTCCAAAAGAAAAGAGAGCAGTACAGGATGCCACTTTTATTCCCACTCCGTGCATACTCATAAGATCCTCGATGAGAGCTTCATCGGAAAGCTTCTCCTTATCATCCATATCCGGTGCACTGCTTACCGCAGCTCTTACGTATGCTTCCCTGTAGCCTAACTTCAACGACTTCCATTCTTCATCCGTAAGATCTTCAAGCTCTTTTGCGGCAGGGAAAGAGAATTCTCCCGTATCACCTATCCTCTTACCGTATCCCCTGCATAATGCATCAACCGCAGCCGTAATGGCAGGTATATTCTTTCTTTGGGAAATGATAAATGAAACCAGTGTCTCCCAGGGTTCCTGCCTGAGTATCCTTATTCCTTTTCCAAAGTCTGCTGCCGCTTTAAGGTATGCATCATCGGAAGGTATCATCCGTCTTATGGCCGAATAATCCCTCTTCAGATCAAAATAAGCTGCCCACAGAGAATCGAATTCTTCCCGCGGGCAGCTGATCTCATATTTCTTCTTTCCCATACAGCGCAGATCAAGCACACGGCCCTTATGAACAAAACGATATCCGCCGTCACCGCACTTCTTTATCCTGAAGCACTGTCCGCTTAACATTATCTTCTCGGGATCAAAATCGTCCCTGATCTCAACTGTAGAAATATAAGCCATAGCAGCGCTCCGGTCCTGTTAATTCTTTTCCTTATTACTGTTCTTTCTGAACTCCCTGTGCAGGTTGCTCTTCCGTTTCTTTCTGAGCCTCCGCCGCAGGCTGTTCTTCCGTTTCTTCCTGCTCTTCCGCCGCAGGTTGCTCTTCCGTTTCTTCCTGAGCTTCCGCCTTCGGTTCCGCTTCCTGAGCCGACTGCTCTTCCGTTTCTTTCTGCGCTTCCGCAGACGCTTCAGAAGTATTATCCTGATCAGTTTCAGGATCCTGTTCCGGAGCCTCCGACCGCTTTGCCTGAAGTTCGGATGTCGCCCGCGCCTTTTCTTCATCTTCAAGCTGTCTCGCCCAGCCTGTAAGAGTCGCATTTATACATGCTCCGTCAAAGAAACCGGTTCGAACGGATGAAGGATTCTGCGCACCGGAAGAATTCTGTCCGAGAGCTCCTGCCATACACATTCCTGCAGCCACTCCCGTCATCCCTTCCGCTCCTGTACCTGCAAATATCATACCTGTCATATGCGTGCCCCCCTTTGCAAAATCAAATGATCGGTATCTGTAATTCTATATTACGATGTAGTATCCCAAAGGTCAAAGCTTATTTTTATCCAAAAGTCCGCTGGCTTTAACGGCAGCCAGTGCTTCTCTTATCTTCTCGGGAGGAAGAACCAGTGCGAATCTCACATAGCCCTCTCCATGAGGCCCGAAGCTTTGTCCCGGCGTACATAATACTCCGGCCTTGTTCAAAAGATCCATACAGAATTTCATGCTGGAATCATAAGAAGGCGGGATGGGCGCCCATACGAACATGCTCCCCTTTGTATCAGGAATATCCCAGCCTATCTCTCTTGCGCCTCCGCAAAGCGCATCACGTCTTGCCTGATAATCCGCGCACTGCTGCTTTACTGTATCAAAAGGCCCCGTAAGCGCCGCGATGGCTGCCTTCTGTATGGGAAGAAACATACCGAAATCGATCTGACTTCTAAGAAGCTTTACGGCATCCACCACATCCTTTCTTCCTATGAGGAAGCTTATACGGGCACCTGTAACATCAAATGATTTGGACAGGCTGAAGAACTCAACGCCGACATCCATGGCTCCTTTCGTTGCAAGGAAGCTGTGCCCTTCCAAGCCGTCAAATATGATATCGCTGTATGCGTTGTCATGAACTATGAGCACATCGTATTTCTTTGCCCATGCGACTATCTCGTCATATATACCCTCTCTGGCAACAGATCCCACAGGATTAGCAGGAAGGCTTACTATCATGAACTTCGCCTTTCTTGCAACATCTTCGGGTATTCCTTCAAGATAGGGAAGGAAATCATGCTCCTTTGTAAGAGGGTAATAAACAGGATCAGCTTCTGCCAGAAATACTCCTGCCTGAAATACGGGATAACAGGGATCCGGGAGAAGAACAGTATCTCCTCTGCCGGCCAGCGCAAGAGCAAGATGTCCCGTGCCTTCCTGTGTACCGTAGCAGCTCATCACCTGATCCGGTCTGATATCAACACCGTATCTTCTTTTGTAATATCCGCATACCGCATCCAGAAGCTCGGGCGTATCCCTTAAAGAATACTTCCAGTTCTCCGGATCCATTGCCGCATCGGCAAGTGCCTTCCTGATATGCTCCGGTGTAACGAAATCAGGTGTACCTACACTCATGTTGTAGATAGTCCTTCCCTGAGCTTCCAACTCCAGCTTCTTATCGTTAAGGGCAGCAAATATCTCTGCACCGAATCTGTTTAATCTTTCTGCGAATTCCATTTTTCAACCTCCAAATCTCACGCAAGTCTGTCCAGGATCTTTTGCCATGCGGCGCGTGATGCATCCGACGGCATACGCAGATCTCCTCTGGGAGATACCGCAACCGTTCCGACCTTAGGGCCGTCAGGCAGACAGGAACGCTTGAACTGCTGCGCGAAGAATCTTCTGTAGAATGTCTTAAGCCACTTAAGTATAGTCTCTCTGTCATACTCTCCCTCAAAGCTGAGCACCGCTATCCTGAAGATCTTATCAGGTGCAAAACCTGCACGCAACATATAGTACAGGAAGAAATCATGCAGTTCGTAAGGTCCCACAAGATCCTCAGTCTTTTGTGAGATCTGACCGTTTTCCGGCGGAAGAAGTTCGGGACTGACGGGTGTTGCCAACACATCACGTAAAACACCTGCAAGCTTTTCATTTCCGCATGTATCCGCATAATATGCAACAAGATGTCTTACAAGAGTTTTCGGAACGCCTGCATTCACTCCGTACATCGACATATGATCCCCGTTATATGTCGCCCATCCAAGAGCAAGCTCACTCATATCTCCGGTTCCGATGACAAGAGCATTCTCCTTATTGGCGATATCCATAAGTACCTGTGTACGCTCTCTTGCCTGACCGTTCTCATAAGTCACACTGTGATCCGATTCATCATGACCTATATCCTCAAAATGCTGTCTCACAGACTTCGCGATATTAACCGTGCGCAGCTCACAGCCGAAAGCTTCCGCAAGCATGACCGCATTATTCTTAGTCCTGTCTGTTGTACCGAAGCATGGCATGGTGACTGCGATAATACCTTTTCTGTCCAGTCCCGCCAGATCGAAAGCCTTAACGGTAACAATAAGCGCCAGTGTGGAATCCAGACCTCCGGAAAGACCTATAACAGCAGTCTTAAGCCCTGTATGTTCATATCTCTTCTTAAGGCCAAAGCTCTGTATCGCAAGGATCTCTTCACAACGCTCAGCACGCTTAAGCGCATCCGAAGGAACAAAGGGCATCCTGGCAAAGCTTCTTTTAAGATCAGTCTCTGTCTTATCAAGTTCAAATCCTACTCTTGTAAATCCGTCATCGGGAACAAGAGTCGTACGGAAAGTAGTCATACGCCTGCGTTCGGTATTGAGACGCTTTATATCTATATCCGCAATGGCCGTACCTGCTTCAAAGCGTTTTGTCTGCGCAAGTATGCGGCCGTTCTCAGCGATCATATTATGTCCGGAAAAAACCAGATCCTGAGTAGATTCACCCTCTGCCGCACTTGCATAAATATATGCACATAAGAGTCTGGAGCTTGTCATGCTCACAAGATTCCTGCGATATTCCGCTTTTCCAACAGTCTCATTTGATGCAGAGAGATTAACAATGACAGTAGCTCCGGCAAGTGCAAGAGCAGTTGAAGGCGGATCCGGAGTCCAGAGGTCTTCGCATATCTCACAGCCTACGCACAATCCCTCTATCGCATCAGACTGAAGGAGTATATCGCCTCCGAAAGGAACCATCTGTCCTGCAAAATCAACAAACAGTGCTTCTTTGTTGCCTTCGGCAAAATGTCTCATCTCGTAGAATTCGGCATAATTGGGCAGGCATCTCTTCGGTATGAACGCTTTAACACATGCATGTGAAAAAGCTGCCGCAACATTATAAAGCTTGCCGTTAACTTCCATCGGAAGGCCTATAAATATCAATGCATCGATATCCTTTGTCTCAAGGATAACGCGGCAAAGCTGTTCCTTCGCTTCGTTGATGAGTGTATCCTGAAGAAAAAGATCCCCGCAGGTATATCCCGTAAGTACAAGTTCGGGAAGAACTATCAGCTTTGCGCCTTCGAATGCCGCTGCCTTTATTGCATCTATACAAACTCCCGCATTGTATTCCGGGTCAGCAACTCTTATCTTCGGTGTAACCGCCGCTACTTTCAAAAAACCATCCCGCATTATCCTTCCTCCTTTTTGCCGCGCTCTCTTGCAACAACAAATATCCTCTCACTGTTCTCAGTTACCGTTGCATCCGTGATATCTCCGTCGGATGCGGATACAAATTCCATCCCGGCTTCTTCAAGAGCCGCCTTTATCTCATCAAGCTCAAAGCCCCTCTGGAAATGAGTCTCGTCAAATCTTTTATAAATAGAACTATCATCCCCTGCGGACTTTATGAACAGCGTAAGATCATATTCGTTTATACCGGTTTCCTCATCATAGAAATTTTCCCAGATAAAACTACAGTCATCCCTGTTTTCGGCAATGGTCGCATCACCTATGACATCTCTGTATTTATGGACGGTATTAAAATCAAATAAAAATATCCCGTGCGGATCAAGATAATCATTGACCAGCCGGAATACTTTTACCAGTTCATCTTTATCCGTTATATAATTCAGGCAGTCGCACACACTGACCACAGACCTTACGGTTCCGTAAAGCTCAAACTCACGCATGTCCTGACAAATATAGAGTATATCATGCCCTGATGCAGTCTTCTTATCTTCTGCCTGTTCCAGCATTTCCACAGAGATATCGATGCCGATCATATCGTAACCCGCATCTGCCAGCATCTCTGTCATTGTGCCGCTTCCGCATCCAAGGTCAAGCACCAGGCCGTCCGTTATATTCTCTTTTTTCAGACGATCAAGGATCTTCCCACACCACTCATCATAAGGAACATCCTCCATCAGATCATCATAGACTCTTGCAAATTCGGTATACGCATCCATATCAGGCCACCGGACAAAATCTGTTATTCCGATACTTTTTCGGAATCTTTTTTCACATCTCCGCCAAGAAAATAAGCAATAACACAACCTATCGCAAATGCAAGAACAGCTGTGATAACGGTAACTGCATTGATCTCTGCGAATATCTCTTTGTTCATGATGACGATCGCAATAGGCGATGCTGTTATAAGCCCGATGATGCACCAGTAAACCACTGCAGAAAATTTTGCAAAGAGATACTCGATGAGCTTTGCAATAGCAACGATACCTACCACTATGCCCAAGCCGAAAGGTATTATAACTCCGAAGCCTGCTGCCAGCCCTGCCATATCCTGAGCTTTAAGCGCATCTACAGTTGAATTAAGAGTACTTATAACAGGCTCATAATAACCCATGAGCATAAGCATCATCGATCCGCTGACACCGGGTATTACCATTGTTGCAGCTGCGATCATTCCGACGATAAAAAGTTTTATCTCCGTTATTATGCTAAATGAAAGATCCGCATCCGCACCCTTAACACCGTTAAGCAGTGCAAGTCCCGTAACAAGAAAAAAGAAAGCAAGGAATCCGATAATATATGATATCTTAAACTTCTTTCCTTTGACTTCCTTTATGATCATCGGAAGTCCACCTACTATGAGACCAATGAATAAAAGATTGGTCTGAACCGGCACAACACCAAAGAGCCACTCGATCACTCTGGCAAGTCCCAGGATACCGACTAACATACCGATCCCTAATGGCAGCAGGATCTTGAAGCTCTTTTTGAAATCCTTAAGCAGATGTGTCAGTGCAGTGATCAGCTTGTCATAGATGCCCATGGATACAGCCATGGTACCTCCGCTGACACCGGGAATAACATTGGCTATTCCCATAACCATTCCTTTTAAAATATCAAGAATAAAGTTCATCTCATTTTCCCTTTCGGATCTTTATCGATCATAAAAAAGATTTAAGTTCTTTAATAAGTTCATCCGTTTCTTCATCGGTACCAACAGTGATACGGAGATAATTATCTATACGTGGCTGTTTGAAAAATCTTACATATATCTGCTTGCTTCTGAGGTACTTAAAGATATCTTCTGCAGCTGCAGTCTTGTGTGTTGCAAATACAAAATTGCTTTTGGAATCCGGGAAAGAAAAACCGAGAGCCGTAAGCTCTTTCTTCATCCTCTCTCTTGTATTGATTATCTTTTTCAGAGTTGCCTTAAAATACTCATCATCCTTTACAGCTTCCACACCCAGTACAAGGGACGGTCTGTTCATGGTATAGGAATTAACCGAGTACTTCACGTCATTCAGATATTTGATCAGCTTTTCATTTCCTATTGCAAATCCGACACGGAGTCCTGCCATGGCACGTGATTTTGAAAAAGTCCTTATCACAAGCAGGTTATCATATTTTTCAACAAGAGAAAGCGCACTGGTTCCCTCTTCCGCAAAATCGATATATGCTTCATCGATCATTACCACTGAATCGGGATTGGACTTTATGATCTCTTCTATGTCATCAAGACTCTCAAGCACACCTGTAGGTGCATTGGGATTCGGAATGATTATTCCTCCGTTGGGTTCAAGATAGTCTTCTTTCTTTATCCTGAAATTCTCATCAAGAGCCTTTGTCTTATATCCGATCTTATATACGTCTGCCCAGACAGGATAGAACGAATATGTGATATCGGGAAAGAGTATCGGCTTATCCGAATTGAAAAAAGTAAGGAATGCCATGGATATAACATCATCCGATCCTACACCCACAAACACTTCCGTAGGCTTAACCTTATAATACTCAGCCAGAACTTCAACAAGTTCTCCCGCATCTGCCGAAGGGTAGAGTCTCAGATCCTCATAGTTTTCGGATTCGAGAAGCTTCTTAACTCCCGGTGCAGGGGGATAAGGACACTCGTTTGTATTTAATTTTATCATTCTGCCGCACTTGGGCTGTTCGCCCGGTGTATACGGCACAACCTTTCTTACGTTATTTTCCCAGTTCATTTTATCTCCTTTGCAGCTTTCGCTGTCACTTGCTTTTGATCATCTTCCGCCGCGTGTTTCTCTTCACGCTCGCGGATCTTTTCGAATTCATTATCGTATTCCGTCTCGTACTCGAAGATATAACTTTCATACGGATTGATTATAAGCGTATTGCCATAGGTTTTTAAGCGCTTATATTGTCTTCCGTAACACGTATGGACGTGTCCGTGAAGAAAATACTTCGGGCCGAATCTGTCGAGAAGTCTTCTGAAAGCTTTGAAGCCATGGTGTGCCAGATCCTCACCGTCACCCACATGGTAAGCAGGCGCATGAGTGACCAAAATGTCAAATCCACCGTGTAAAAGTATCTTTGGCATCATGGCAAGAACCCGTCCGTCCATCTGCTTCTGGGTATATTGATGCGGCCCTTTCTTATATCTCATGGAACCGCCTATCCCCATTATCCTGACTCCCTGATAAACAGCGATCTTATTGTCTATGCAGATACATCCGTCAGGTGGATGGACATCATAATGACTGTCATGATTGCCATGAACATAATAGATTGGTGCAGTCGTAAAGGTTGCAAGAAAAGACAGATACCTCCCGTCGAGGTCTCCGCATGATATGATCAGATCTATTCCGTCCAGCTTTCCGGGCTGATAAAAGTCCCAGTAATTTCTGGATTCCTTGTCAGCAAGAGCAAGAATCTTCACTGTTTTGCCTTCACTTCTTCACGATACCTTCAGCGGTATCATTAACCTGTACATCCGTATGTTCTTTAATTCCCTGGACCTTAACCAGTTCGACGGCTTCATCCTTAAGCTCCGAGATATCCGGTATATATCCGATGATATTCTCGTTGAGCCAGTCAATTGATACCGACTCTTTCGCCGTAAGGCTGTCGCTCTCATCGCATCTCATATTCCCGTTCTGGTCATAGATAGGACCACTGAAGGGATTGAGATCCATGGCTCTGATATCCTGTCTGAAAGTCCTGAGAAGTCTTACCAGACCTGCCGGCAGATTTCTCGAATAGATAACATCTATCGCTCCCGAGGACATTCCCCAGAAATAGTTAAGAGCCTGAGGACCGAATACATTTTCATCGTTCTTATATCCACCCCTAAGTATCGAGCGGATGATCTCTTCATAAAGCTTACCCCAATGTCGCACGGGCATCGCAAGATTGGTATGGCTTCCGTCTTCATTGAGTCTGAAGAGTCCGAATTCCTGTCCCATGCTCGTCTTTGCGTTAAGATCTCTTCCCGAGATGAGATTGATATCATTCTTCTTGAACTCTTCTCTCGGGTCTCTGTCCTTAACCATAGACCACTCAAGTTGAACCTTGGCACGAGGATTGACCATCTGGACTCCCAACGCGAACGCGTTGATCTCAGCCGTGGTACCGTGTATCGGATAATCCGAGATATATCCTATACCGCCGTGCTCAAGCATAGCGCCGGCTATGGCACCGGTAATGAATTTCGCTTCATACATTCTGAGATAATATGAACGTATCGTCTGATGAGTAAGACTCATGGAGCAGTTCAGTATTATCACTTCAGGATATTTAAGAGCAGCCTTAAGTGCCGATGATGCAAGCTTGGGAGAAGTAGCAAAGATTACTTTGTTACCTGCCTTTACAGCATCCGCAAAAACATCATCTTCACTTTCATCTTCGTTTCTTACTATAGATGTGGTGGCGATCCCTTCTCCGAACACATCCATAACATATTTGCGTCCCAGCTCATGGGAATAAGTCCAGGATGACTCCTGCGCACTCTTGTCATGAATAAATGCTATCTTGAGCTGTCCTGTTCCCATTCCGGGAATAAGCTTTACAAGTGCTGTCT
The DNA here is from genome assembly GCA_900102065.1 of Lachnospiraceae bacterium XPB1003. Lineage (GTDB taxonomy): Bacteria > Bacillota > Clostridia > Lachnospirales > Lachnospiraceae > NK4A136. The sequence continues at coordinate 112,472 of FMVK01000006.1, forward strand.
TCCTTGACTCCGGAGTAGGATTAAGAACCAGCGTCAGCTCGTCACCCCTGTCGTAAAGCGCAAGCTCTCTCCAGAATCTCACCAGATCATTTCTGATCTCTGTCTGTGACTTTTCCTTCTCTTCTTCATAATCGTATACCGCCAGGAATTCGCAGATCGCATCACCTGCGGTGATATTGAGCTTTCCTTCGGCACGAGGAGCGAACTCCTTTTCAAACGAAGAGAAGAATGCATGGAAATCAAGCCGCTCGTCCTTGCTCCACTTTACAAGCTCACCGTTTTCATCAGTCTTGTTATATACCTCCGTGAGAAGCTTTTTGAAATTGCCCTCACGTGACATGTACAGATAGTTGATCTCCGTTTTCTCATAGAAATCCAAGAACTCATAGTAAAGCTTTATCTCCGGATCATCCGTGAGCTTCGGTATCATTCTGGTAACAGTACCGTCGATGGTAACCGCATCCATATATTTGGAAACCGATACCCTCTTGTTACCTTCCATTACATAAAATTTATTATTGAATTCAAACGCCTTGATCGGATCCCTTAAGCCTTCGGATTCCAGAGCATCATACAGATCAGCCCACTTGGAACCGAACTCGCTCATCTCATCAAGTATGGGCATAAAGTTGCGGGCAAAAGCCGTCGTTCTTCCCGCACTGTAGGTTCCCACCACCTGCTTTAAAGGTATCTGTACAAGACCAAGCGAAACCTGAGACTCTATCTCAACGTGAGATACGATCTCATCAAGCACGGGAAGATAAGGATACTCACCGCGTGATACACACGCGCGGTATTCTTTTTCTCCCATTTTCATTGCTTTAACATAATCCTGTAACATAGGCTATTCTCTCTGATCTGTTCGATCTGCGATTTCATAAAAACTTACAAAAAATTAAGTTGAATATTATTATATATTACCATAATCAGTCGGTGTTCGCCATCCGTGGCTCACTGTGCCCTCCTGATTAAGGCAAAACATCCTTGTTATACCATAATCAGTCGGTGTTCGCCATCCGTGGCTCACTGTGCCTTTTTAGCGCCTCCGTACACCAGCCATCCGAATACAACCGAAAGCAGCATCATCACTGCTCCCGTGGCTAAGCCGGCACCTTCCGACGCCCCGCCGCCTTTCAACATATACGGCGGTATAAAGATAAATGCATTCGCCGCCATATGGAATACCACCGCAAGTACAAACGTCCCCGACAGCTGATAAATAAGTGCCATTATGAATCCCATGATGAATGCATATACAGCCTTCACCGCATCCCCATGGATCACTCCGAAAAATAATGATGAAACAACAAGTGCCGCCGGCACATTTATGTTCTTCTTTATCCTACCGAACGTAAGCCACCTGAATGTCATCTCCTCAACTAACGGAGACAGAAAAACAAACAAAAGCAGCCCCGGCACAAAAGGCGTATCCGTATTAAACGAAGACGTTCCCGATGTATCTATTTTCAAAAGATCAACGATATATCCTGCAAGTATGTTCAGAAATACCGCTGCCGAACCTCCGAAGAAAAAAACATTAAGAAGGATACGGATGAATCCTTTTTTTTCCTTAATAAGCCTGTTCTCCAACGGGTCGCTTTTCTTAAACAGGATCCAGAGTCCGATCACCAGCAGAACATATACACATACCGCACTCCAGGACTTATAGCTTTGCGCATGAGCCCGCATAAAGTCAGCGGTTTCTCCCCCATCGGCAACAGCCATGCCGTAAATAAGCTTGCCTATACTTGTGAACAGCGCATGCATCACATAGTAGGCAGCAAAAGGGACTATCATATACAGCGATCTTTTTATCGAATCCAAAAAAAACATATCTACCCGCTAATTTTAACATATATCAGTCTCATCCGTAAAAAAAGCCGTCCCTTGACGGAACAGCTTTTCAGGATCGTTTTAATATCTCGATCGGTCGTATCACTGAGGAAAATCTCCTGCAGAATGTTTCATTCCCACTGTCTGGAGTATCCCCTCTATCCCTCTGAAACTCTGCGCAAAGCGATTAGCTTCCTGCGGAGCCTGCGGCTTTTGAGAATATAATCCCTCGGCTCTTATCGGGGTGATGAGCTCAACATTCACATTCGGTCTGAATCCAAATGCCGAAGCAGCTTCCTGCTTCTTCTCATCATTTACGACCTCTGGTCCCTGTTGTTCAACAGCTGTCATCACGGGCTGCCCTACAGCCTGTGTGACTTGAGCAAATTCGTTCTGAGAATTACTGTTCACTGTCTCATCAGACTTGTTCTGTCCGTTTTGTATATTTTCAGCCCCACTCTGAATCCGGCTTTCTTCTTTTTGGTTCTCGACTGCAGGAGCATCTGCATGGTAATCGCCAAATACTTTCTCCTGCTCCTCTCTCTCGATACGTTCCTCTTCCTTCATCTCTGCGAAGAGTGAATCGAAATGCTCGTGCATGTAATTTGCGACTATAACAACTATTCCGTCATCAAGCTTACCTTCATTTGCCATTTCCTTAAGGACTCTGAGGGCCTGTTCAAGATTCATCTTCTTCTTATAAGGTCTGTCATCCGCTGTCAGCGAATCGAAGATATCACATACAGTAAGGATCCTTGTAAGGATATCAAGCTGATCATCCTTCAAACCTCTGGGATAACCGCTTCCATCAAGATATTCATGATGGTTGGATGCGATCTCCATTACCTTGTCATACTTGTCATAGAAATTGATCTTGGAAAGCATCTGAGCCGTATAGCTTACGTGACGATTAACTGTCTTACGTTCCTCGTCTGTAAGAGTACCCTTGCGGATATGAAGAGACTGATTCTCCTCTTCCGTGAGATAAGGGATCACTTCCCCATCCAGGCCCTCATACTGCTTCTTTGCAACTTCATCTATGAATGCGATCTGCTTCTCATCAAGAAAACCGGATGTATTAAATGTATCCAGCTGGCCAAGAAATTTTTCAAGTATCTCGTCCTCTTCCTGCCAAAGCTCAACCTGCATCTTATGCTCAAGCATATCGATCTTCATCCTGAGTCTGATCTTCTCGAGCTTGTTCTTAAGATCGGAATAACCCTCACCAAGTCTGGTAGCCTTATTAAGCACTTCACGGGGAGTGATCATCTTACCGATATCATGAAGCATTGCGGCCATGTGAAGCTGTTCCTGCTCATTGGGAGAGATGAACACATTTATATTGCCCTTCGTATGAAGCGCATTGATATAGTCCGTGATCTCCTTGCAGTAACGTGCCACATGCTTTGTGTGTTTTGCATTATAGGGAGTACGGGCGTCGATTCCGGTTGTCAGTGCTTCAACGAATGATCCGAGAAGCTCTTCCTGATCCTGGATCAGGTTCATACTGGTAAGCGTATTGGCCATCTGCGCCGTAAGTGACTGGACCATACGCTCATAGTCTGTATTGAAGGGGATGATATTGCGTCCCACATCCATACAGTTATAAAGCATCATAACACCGAGAACCTGCTGACCGGGCTCCAGTATGGGAGCAACCAGCGCAGACTGGGTCAGATACTTGTGTTCCTTATCGTATTCTTTGATCTGCGTGATATCGAAGCGCTTGTCTTCATAGAGATCCGGAATATTGAGCATATCTTCCGGATGATGATAACAATATGTGAAAATATCCGTATCTTCATCACCGGCAGCCATCTTATCCGCCTGGCTGCTGCTCATCTTACGATCTGCATCCAGAGTTAAGTTGATATCCAGGAGATGCTTGAGTTTTCCTTCGGACGCAATATATAATTTTCCGCCGTCGGCATTGGTAAATCTGACACAACTGTCAAGGATCATGTCGAATAAAGTGACATAATTGCTCTCGGTTGCGATACTATAGCCCAGATCAAGCAGCCTGTCTATATCTTCGGTAATCTGCATTTCAAACCTTTCCATATCTTCAGCCGGATGCTGAAGCTTAAATCACATACTTGGTACTTATTATAGCAAAACCGCCGGATCTAAACTATATGATTCATGACGAAAAAGAGTTGAACTGTGACAATGATCTTCAGATCCTTATCGTTTTATTCAGCGCAAAAGAGTAGATAGCGTTTTCCTTTACAGGCTTATCCAGTATGGTCTCAAGCGCTCTTGAATATATCTCCAGCTGCTTTTTGTAACGCTTCACAAGTTCATCTCCCTCAAAAACCCTGTCTGTCTTATAATCCAGAAGGACAATGCCGTCTTCCTCTTCGAAATAAACATCGATGACACCCTGAACGATAACTGATTCATCCTTCGGGAAGTCTTTGTCCAGCTCCCTTGCGGGAACACCCAGGAAAAACGGCTGCTCCTTATATAATTTTCCCTGTTTCGCAGCTCTGCTCATGCGCATTGCGATATCACTTTCAAAAAACGCGCCTAATTTTTCAGGCTTTATATAATCCGCTTCATCAGCAGATAACCTTCCCGATGAGATCTCTTTATCCAATGTAACTTTAATGAGAGATCCGGGATCTGCACTGCCTTCTAAGCCGGCAAAATCAAAGAGCTCCAAAAATCTGTGGAAGGCACTTCCCCGTTTGGCGCCGCTTTTTTCAGAGGATACCGCAAAAGAAGGGATATAAGCATCTTCCTTATCCGTTTCAAACATCTTAACTTCTTCAATATCCTCATAAGCCGCTTTCTTAAGCTCAGATACGGAAGTCTTGGTAAAAAGCCCCGAAAGTTCCGGAAAAGGATATCTGTACTCCCGCCTCTTGTCCAGGATCTTCAAAATACCGCTGTCTGCAGGCAGATCCCCCATCAGCAGCTCTCTTGCATTATCCATGGCAGTCTGATCACCGCTTACTACGTTCCCCGCGATATCAGATAATCTGATCTCCGTATAATAATTCCTGTCGGAAAGAGCTTCATCCGAAAGAGCATAATCTATCATTTCCATAAAACCGCCACCCTCCGACGGACCTGTTATCTCTTTTGTCTTTGGTTCGCCGTCCGCACCCAGTTCACAGATATCGGTGATAAAAAGCTTCTCCTTTGCACGTGTCAGCGCAACATATAATACCCTGAGTTCTTCCGCTACCAAATCCGCATGGAGTTTTTCCTTAAAGAGCTTCGCCTTCAATCCCTTCTTTTTTATTCTCTCCCTGATGTCCACGCATCCCAGCGCGACTCCAAGATCCGTATCTTTAAGGCATTCATCTGATAGGCTTTTACAATTGAATCCCTTATTAAATCCCAGACAGAATACCACGGGGAATTCCAGACCTTTACTCTTATGTATCGTCATAAGTCTTACGACATCGGCATTCTCATCTATCATTCCCGCCTCGCCGTAATCCACTTCACGGGCTTTAAGTCCGGAAATGTATTTCACAAAATGGAAAAGTCCGTGATAACTCGTACTTTCAAATTCCGATGCGCGCTCCAAAAGTATCTCAACATTGGCACGTCTCTGATCACCGCCGGGAAGAGCCGAAATATCCGCAAGGTAATCTGACTGTTCAAGCAGTCTGTCTAACAGATCTCTGATCCTGTAATAAGAAGCATATGATCTGAATCTTTCAAGCCACTCGAGAAACCTTATGCACCCCGATCTTATCCCCGGATCATCCGAGTCCTCCGCTGCTGCCACAACTGCTTCGTACAGCGTACAGTTCTTATGAGCTCCACGCAGCAGGGCCATTTCCTCCTCATCAAAGATCTTAAGGAAACCTGTAAGCGTTCCGTAAAGAGGAATATCCTGCATCGGATTATCTATTGTTTTAAGTGCATTAATTATCAGTTTGATCTCTAATGTCGAAAAATATCCGGCAGTGCTTCCGAAATACAAGGGGATTCCAAATTCCTCCGCATATTTTTTCATAGCATCATCATAACCATCAAGGGACCTTACAAGAATGACCACATCACGATAGGACATCGGTCTCATCTCACCGTTATCCTTATCTTTTACCTTAAATCCTTTTTGCATGAGCTCCCTGATCTTCATGGCGGTTATCAGCGCTTCATATTCCGCGCGGCCTTCTGCAAGAACATCATCCGTTCCATCCTCATCGCCATCAGATATGTCATCCTTTTTCTTTACATTCTTTAAAGTATCCTTATCTATGCAAAGCTTTAGGATCTCCGTATTATATTCATTTCCTTCGGGCTCCGGATAAGAAGCTCCCACATAGAGCTTTGCTTTATCGTCGTATTCAAGCCCCGCGCTGTCTTCATGCATTACACGCTCAAATATGTCATTTACAAAATCCAGAACCTCTCTTCTGCTTCGGAAGTTCTTATTCAGATCTATCCTTCTGTTGATACCTTCATCCGAAAAAGCAGCATACTTTTCCAGAAAGATCGAAGGCTTCGCACGCCTGAAACTGTATATGCTCTGCTTTACATCACCCACCATGAAATAGTTATCCGCACGGGATATACTCTTAAGCACCAGTTCCTGAACCATGTTACTGTCCTGATACTCGTCCACGAACACATGGAGAAAATGATCTCTGTATTCCAGAGCCGCATCAGACGGAACAAATTTCCCATCCTCTTCTTTAAGAAGAATGTCCAGTGCAAAATGTTCCATATCCGAAAAATCGATAACGTTCTTTTTGCGCTTTGCTTCCGCAAAACGCTCCATGAATTCAAGAGTCAGTCTTATCAGCGCATGAGTATTGATCTCCACGAGCTTAAGTTCATGGGACAGTTCATCCGGATCCAGACAATAAAGAGCTTTAAGATCTTCTTCATCAGATTTCATCGCATTACGGAGTTTTGTTACTTCTTCTATCTTTTTTTCATCCGCATCATCATTGGCTTTCTTAAACCTGCCCCGATCAAATCCACATAAGTGTCGCTTTCTCTCCTCAAAGGAATCATCCTTTTCAAGGTATACCGCAAGGTCTCTGTAATTCTTTATACAGGGCAGATACGTGTTCGGTCCGTCACTTTCCAAGCAGAGAGCATAGGCCTTGTCGGCAAGAACATGCATCTTTTTTATCTTCGCATCGGCAACGGACGTCAGCCTCGAGAACCAGGGAAGGTTCTTAACTTCTTCAAAATCAGTAATACGACATTCCTCGTCCGCACGGCGGAGCCACTCTTTGGGAAAAGGTTCGGCAAGAGCACTATCAAAAAGCTCCACAATCATTTTTTCTATATCATCTTCCCGCCCTTCGGAAGCGTAGCTTTCCACCAGATTTATGAAGTCAGATTCTCTCTTTGAATACTCATCCTCAAAAAGTTCATCCAGCACTTCCTTTTGCATGAGCTTTTTTTCACCTTCATCCACGGTTCGAAATCCGGGATCCAGACCGATGGCACTGAAATGATTCTTTACGACATACAGGCAGAAACTGTCTATCGTAGTTATGCGCGCATTTTGAAGCAATGCTTCCTGTCTTACCAGATGACTGTTTTCCGGTTCATCTGCAAGCCTTGAAAGTATGGTCTTATTTATCCTCTCTCTCATCTCCGCCGCAGCTGCCGTAGTAAAAGTAACTATCAGCATCCTGTCTATGTCTGCCGGTTCTTCCTTATCGCAAAGAAGAGACAGTATCCTTTCGGTGAGGACCGCCGTCTTACCGCTTCCTGCCGCAGCAGATACCAGCATATTACAGTGCCGCAGATCTATCACCTGCTGCTGTTCTTTTGTAAAACTCATCTTACTCATTCGTCCGCACCCTCTTTTTTCTTACTACAGATCAATTCCCTTGCCTGCTTATCGGATAACTCTGCCTTAAGCGCTCCAAAGCCTTTTATGCGTTTATCCATGGGGCATGCATCTTTAAACGGACAATACTCACAGGCTTTTTCAAAAGGTCTTACAGGGATCTCTCCTTTAAGTATCTCGCAACCCGTCTCATCCATTTTCTTTCCGGCAAATTCAAGCATAGAGTCCATCTCATATCTCGACATCACACCGGAGCGTGCGCTGCACTCTCCACCTTTATTGATTTCCATTTTTACTGCCAGAGATTCTTTACCCGGATCGGTATCAAGCGCATGCAACACCTGTGCCTCGTCGGAAAAACGGCCGTTGGGACGCATTTTCTTTTTGAGTACAGTATCTTTGTCTCCCGAATCCTTCTCCTCAAAGAAAGGATCCTTAAGAAGAAAATAGAAAAGCGCGGCAGGAACAACATTCTTATCTGTATCCTGTTTCTTAATCATACGCACAGCTTCATCAAGATAAAGCGGAAGCTGCATCTGCGTTCCGTAATACAGATCCTTAAATGAGAATTCCTTTTTTCCGGATTTGTAATCCATTACCTTGACGTAACAGTTCTTACCGTCATCAAAAACTTCCAGTCTGTCTATCTTGCCTCGAAGCAATATTTCGTGACCGTCAGGCACTTTCAGCTCTCTATTAAATATAACCTCATATCCCTTCGGTATAAAAAGCCCGCGGGACGCCTGAAAAGCCATGCTCAGAATACTCCTCTTAAGTATCCGCCTCATTCGTTCCACCTGATATGCAGTCCGCTTATCCTGATAAAGGAAAGCCGCTCCGAATTCACCGGCAGCATCAGCCATAAGTTTATCAAGCATCCGATCAGCCATCTCATCGGTAACTGAACCCCAGTCATTTCCCTCATCCTCTAGCATCCTGCCGAACTGCTCCAGTATCCAGTGGAATACAGACCCTTTATCCACGCTTTCAAAACTGCCGATCTCTCGTTCCGCCAGTTTCATACCATACAGAAGATAATGTTTATACGGACACTCGGCAAAAGCCTGAAGTCTGCTTATGCTGATTTTTAACTTGTTACCGAATAAAAGCGATACTGCTTTATCCGACAGAGGGTGTGAAGCATACTGAATAAATGCTCTCTCGACAAGATGAACATATGCTTCCTCATCTCTCCTTTTTTCTTCGGATAAAAGTGTAAAGAAAAGTTTCTTCTGCTCATCATCAATAATGCGGGCAGCATATGTCGAGAGCATGCGGGCGATCATAAGTCTGTCCGCGGATCCGTCAGGTATCTCATCCAACAGCGATCTGTCAGCCGAATCAGCCTCTTTGATCATAGGGAACAAGCGCTTAATATGCGACAAAAGATATGAAGGTCTTACGGATTTTCCTGCGGAATCCATACGTGAATATGAAAGTACCAGCAGTTCCGAAGGTCTCGTCATCACATGATACAGGTACAGTCTCTGTATGAACATCTGCTGTCTGGGTGTGGGTGCAAGGGCAAAGCCTGACTTTACAAGAAATTCTCTGTCCAGATCAGAGATAAGACCTCCCGATGAATTAGACTTTGGTACCACCCCGTCATTTATACCCATAAGGAAAAGCACCTTTATGGGTTTGAACCTGGTTCGCTCCATATCTCCTATAAGAACGCGGTCCACATCAAGAGGGAGCACTCCGATAGTGATCTCATCTATACCGGCTTGGAGTATTTCAAGATACTCATCAAGCTCCATCTCTTCTCCTTCAAGAAGCGAATGGATCTGTTCCAGAAGCTCACATATCTTTTTGAATATCTGCTCATATTCCTTAGAACGAACTACATCCCCGGAAGCTTTGAACCGCTTTGCAAATTCTCCGAGCTTTCCGGATATACCGTGACTTTCTATCACATCGTAAAGAGTCTCCGTTATCTTGTCCGCAGTCGTTCCCTTTCTGACTTCGTAGATAGGAGATATCATATCCCAGATCTTCTCTCTTATGGCATTAAGCTCCAGCATGGCTTTGACGGAAGGCTTCATCTCCTCTCCGTCATCAGCATAGCTGTCCATATTACGTAAATAATCAGGAACTCTTGTGAACGCCTGTTTCCAGTTTCTTGCCCCTCTTACTCCTGCGGCGATCAGATAATTCTCCATTCGGTCCGCATCCGAAGCCTCTATCCCCGTAAGTCCCGTCTTAAGGAAATGCATCACTGTCTCGTAAGAAAAATCCATCACTACACATTCCAGTATGCTTCGTATGTATTCCGCGAAAGGATTCATATCCAGCTTTCTGCTATAGTCCGTAAAGACAGGTATCCCGTATTTCGCAGACATCTCTTCCACATAAGGGATATATCTTTCCATATCTCCCGTCGCCACAGCTATATCACGATATGCATAGCCTCCCGTAAGAGTCATCTCTTTTATACGAAGAAATATTTCCTTAAGCTCAGCCTTGGGATCCTGCGCGACAAAAAGATTGATTTCATCCGAGGGATCATTTTCATAGCATATCTTCTCCTCCCGGAATATTCCCGCTTCCAGCGTCGAAAGCGCTCTTTTTCCCGTATAGCGCTTTACGGGATCACCGAAGATCTCCTCATCAGGCAACCTATCGCATCCCGCATCCGCACAAAGCTGTTCCATGGAATGCATGGTCTTCATGCTAAGTGAGAAAAGTCTGTGATCCGCATCTGCACTGCGATAGCTTTCAAGTTCTTCCGGCGGCATGATGATGCTCATCCATACTTCACTGCAGGTCTTTAACATCTCGGTTATGACTCTGTTCTGAACAGGTGTAAATCCTGTAAAGCCGTCAAACGCAATGATGCTCCCCTTTAACTTCCCAGACTTCCTTATACCTTCGGCTAACAAATCATATTTTTCTTCTTTAGTGATATACCTTCCGCCGCAGAACTTCTCCATCTCCTCAAAGACACGCTTTATATCTTTAAGCTTCCCCTTAAGGAACGGCTTTCCTTCCGTGAAATCTATCAGCTTGTCTATATCATCCGGGCCTATACCATACTGTTCGAATTCGGATATGACAGATTTGACTTCATGTATATATCCCGTACGCCCTAGGGAACTTCCGATAGTAGGAAGATCATCTCTGATGGCTGCTGCCACTTTTCTGAGCACCAGATTCTTACCCGTATCATCGAGTATCAGCCTGTCGGACCTGCCGGTTTCATCCGCGATCCTGTGAGACAGTCTGCCGAAACTCTGTACGTCAATATTCATGATCCCGTGTCTCGGATGTCTTAGTACCACTTCTTTTTGAGTCTGCATGGTAAACTGATCCGGAACAACCAGTATGAACTGCCTGTCAGGTTCAGCTATGGACCTGGTTATGATATCTTCTTCAAGCTTTGAGCTTTTCCCGGAGCCGGATGCTCCTATATAAAACTTAAGAGACACTGCTTTCTATCCTCCAACATCATTTTATCCGGAATAAATGCCGTATTGCCGCCCTATAGTCGACAGACTCAGGCACACGTTTGTCATCAGATATAAGTATATCAAGAAGACACAAAAAAATCCCCTCGGAGAGATATGTGAATATCAATCCAAGGGGATCTGTCAGATCTTAATTAAGATCGATCGAGGAAATTATTCCTCAACAGCCTCAGTAGCCTCTACAGCGTCTGTAGCCTCAACTGCGTCTGTAGCCTCTACTTCTTCAGTAGCCTCAACTGCATCAGTAGCCTCTACAGCATCTGTAGCCTCAACTGCATCTGTAGCCTCTACAGCGTCAGTAGCTTCAACTTCCTCTGTAGCCTCTACTTCTTCAGTAGCTTCAACTTCTTCTGTAGCCTCTTCTGTAGCTACAACTTCCTCAGTAGCTACTGCAGGCTCCTGTGTTGTGCTGCTGCATGCTGCGAAAGAAAGTGCCATTGTTGCACATACCATTGCTAAAACGATTTTCTTCTTCATAGTTTTCTTCCCTCCTAAAGGAATTATTGTTGCGGCTTCCTGTTTCTCAAAGCCAAAACGGATTATAATCCGCGTCTTAGTAAAAAGCAATACCTTTTTTCAGAAAAAATTGTGTGAAATTTTACCTTGACTTTTTTTCAAAACCGTGAACTCCGCTCTGCTGGTGGATTTCAAAAATCGAATTTTTGCGGTTTGTAGAAAATTTTGTTCATAATTTATTCAAAATTAATTAAAAATTAAATAATATTTGCCCCTTTTTCACCTCTTTCCGTCATAATTACCATGATAATATCCCCCGTTTCGGCATCCTTCAGAGGGGTGATATGGTATAATTAAATCCGTTGAAATATACTGCTGACCGCGCATCGGCAGGCAAAAAATGGGGCGCATACTTACTTAAGGAGGTTATTTTATGCAGTACAATATCGTTGGGGGAAATCTTCCTGCTGTGATCGTATCACTTAATCAGGGCGAGTCCGTTAAGTGTGAATCAGGTGCCATGAGCTGGATGGATCCCAGTATTCAGATGGAAACCAATACAGACGGCGGCGTAGGCAAGCTTTTCGGCCGCATGGTCACAGGCGAGTCTCTCATGCTCAATACCTATACAGCATCCGCACCGGGCGAGATCGCTTTCGCATCCTCATTCCCCGGTTCTATCGTTGCTTATACAGTAACACCCGACAGACCCGTAATGGCACAGAAGGGCGCTTTCTTAGCAAGCGTAGGAAACATCAACATGACAGTAGGCTTCAATAAGAAAGTCGGCGGTGGCTTCTTCGGCGGCGAAGGCTTCCTGATGCAGAAGTTCGAAGGAGACGGTATCGTATTCTTCGAGATCGACGGTTCTACAGTTGAGTACGATCTCCAGCCCGGACAGGTTAAGATAGTAGATACAGGTTATCTTGCTGTTATGGACGCTTCCGTAACTCTCGACATAGAAATGGTTAAGGGACTTAAGAACATGGTATTCGGCGGTGAAGGCCTCTTCAATACCACTCTTACGGGACCGGGACACATCGTTCTCCAGACAATGCCTATCCCCAATACCGCAACCGTACTCTACAGATATATGCCTCATCCCAGCAGATAATCTGCGGATCAATTCAACAGGGTTCGGTTGACTCTGCTCTGTAATGGGTTGAACAGACAATATAAAACGGCTGTCTCACTTTACCGAGTGTGACAGCCGTTTTTAATATGATCATGAAATACAAGATGCTTTACAGATATCGCATTAATGATGCTTCTTTAATTAGGAAAGAAGTTCCTTAAGTATCTTATTTGCGGTTCCGGGATCAGCTTTTCCCTTTGCGGCCTTCATTACCTGACCAACAAGGAATCCGATAGCCTTGTCCTTACCGCCCTTATAATCCGCAACAGACTGAGGATTCTCCGCGATAACCTTCTCGCAGATAGCCTTTACGGCGCCCTCATCGTTCTCCTGCTTCATTCCGTGCTCTTCAACATACTTCGCAGGATCCGTATCATTATCGAACATAACCTCGAAGACTTCCTTCGCCGTAGAATTGTTGATCACTTTTGAATCAACAAGCTCTATCAGCTTGGCAAGATTAGCGGGGCTGAACCTTATCTGGTCGGGATCCATGCTCTTTTCCTTGAGGAGCCTCATAGTCTCAACCATAAGCCAGTTGGAAACCTTCTTAGGCTGTCCGCAAATTCCCGATGCCTCTTCGAAGATATCTGCCATACGCTTGGAAGACGTAATGAGCTCGATATCATAATCAGGGATCTGGTACTCCTGCTTATAGCGCTCGATCTTGGCCTCTCTGAATTCAGGCTGAGCTGCCTTAACCTTTTCGATCCATTCATCGGCTATATCAACGGGAAGGAGGTCAGGGTCAGGGAAATATCTGTAATCCTGAGCATCTTCCTTGCTTCTCATTGCATAGGATTCAAACTTGGTATCATCCCAGCGTCTGGTCTCCTGGATAACTTTGCCGCCTGATTCAAGTATATCTATCTGACGATTCCTCTCACCTTCGATGGCATGTGTTATGGAAGTAAAGGAGTTGAGATTCTTCATCTCTGTACGGGTTCCGAATTCGGTACTTCCCACTGCCCTGACGGACAGGTTCACATCCGCACGCATGGATCCTTCCTGAAGCTTGCAGTCTGAAGCGCCGAGATACTGGATGATCATACGGAGCTTCTCGAGATAAGCTATAACTTCCTCTGCAGATCTCATATCCGGCTCCGATACTATCTCGATCAGAGGAACACCTGATCTGTTGTAATCTACAAGAGAAACCTCGCCCCAGTCATCATGAACAAGCTTGCCCGCATCCTCTTCCATGTGGATCTCGTGAATGCCGACCTTCTTTCTCTTCACTTCTGTATTTTCGGTTATCTCACTTCCATTCTTGCCCTTCAGTGCATTCTTCTGGTTCTCTGAAAGCTTACCTGTCTCTATCTCTACATATCCGTTTCTGCATATGGGAAGATAGAGCTGTGAGATCTGATAGTTCTGAGGGTTATCGGGATAGAAATAATTCTTTCTGTCGAATTTGCAATGTCTCGTGATATCACAGTTGGTGGCAAGACCTACTGCCATTGCATATTCAACGACCTGCTTATTAAGTACGGGAAGTGATCCCGGCATACCTGTACATACGGGACAGGTATGTGCATTCGGCTCAGCGCCGAAAGCTGTCGAGCATCCGCAGAAGATCTTCGTCTTCGTTGCAAGCTCTACATGCACTTCCAAACCTATGACTGTTTCATATTCTTTGCTCATAGTCCTGCTCCTTAAAAACTGCCGCGCAACTGCTCATATGTATATGCTGTCCTGATCAGCGTGCTTTCCTTGAAGCAGTCGCCGATAAGCTGAAGTCCGATGGGAAGTCCCTTTGAATCCCTTCCGCAAGGCAGACATATTCCGGGAAGTCCCGCAAGATTAACGGAAATGGTATAGATATCTCCGAGGTACATCTTGATAGGATCCGATAAACTCTTTCCGAGTTCCGGTGCAGTAGTAGGTGCAACCGGTCCGAGAATGAGATCATATTTTGCAAATGCCTCATCAAAAGCCTTCTTGATGAGAGCCTTAACCTTAAGTGCCTTCAGATAGTATGCATCATAATATCCGGATGAAAGTACGAATGATCCAAGCATGATACGTCTCTGTACCTCAGGTCCGAAACCTTCCGAACGAGACTTCTTGTACAGATCATGAAGATCCGTGAAATCTTCCGCACGATATCCGTATTTTATGCCATCAAACCTTTCAAGGTTCGAGCTTGCTTCCGCATCGGCTATGGTGTAATAAGTAGGGATAGCATACTTAACAAGGCTGAGGTCAAACTCCTCAACGATAGCTCCTGCTGCCTTCAGATCATCCGCTGCCTTCTTAACCGCAGATGCAACCTCGGGATCAAGACCGTCTCCGAAATAATCCCTGGGGATACCGATCTTCAGGCCTTTAACATCATTAACAAGCGCGGATGTAAAATCAGTATCGGTTCTGTTAACCGATGTGGAATCCTTCTTATCATATGAAGAGACAGCTTCAAGGATAAGTGCAGTATCCGTAACATCCTTGGTAAGAGGTCCGATCTGATCGAGAGATGAACCGTATGCGATGAGTCCGTAACGCGATACCGTTCCGTAAGTAGGCTTAAGTCCCACTACTCCACAATATCCGGCGGGCTGTCTGATAGATCCGCCGGTATCTGATCCCAACGCGTATGCACATTCATCTGCCGCAACCGCAGCTGCCGATCCGCCGGATGAACCTCCGGGTACTCTTGTGATATCTCTTGGATTTCTTGTTACACCGAATGCGGAAGTCTCTGTTGTGGAACCCATTGCGAACTCATCCATATTGGTCTTACCGAGGATGATCGCTCCGGCATTCTCAAGATTTTCCACAGCGGTGGATGTAAATGTAGGAACGAAGTTATAAAGGATCTTTGACGCACAGGTGGTCTTTAAACCTTCGGTGCACATATTGTCCTTAATGGCTACGGGCACACCCGCAAGAGGAGATGTAAGCTCTCCCGAATCGATCTTCTTCTGTACTTCGTCAGCAGTCTTGTATGCCTCATCCCTGTTTAAAGTGATATAGGCATGAACGCTCTCTTCCTTCTCATCGATAGCCGCGAATGTGGCATCGAGAGCTTCCTTAACACTAACTTCCTTAGCCTGTATCTTTTTTCCGAGAGCACCTGCTGTCAGCTCATTTAATCTTTCACTCATATCGGATACCTCAATCAAAAGTTCTGGGTACTGCGAACATGTTGTCCTTCTCTTCCGGTGCGTTTTTTAAGATATTCTCTCTGTCATCACCGTTGGTCACAACATCCTCTCTGAAGCAGTTGGAGAAAGGATGAACGTGTGTCATGGGCTCCACGCCATCCGTATCAAGCTCTCCGAGCTGATCGATATAATCAAGCATCTGCTCTAGATCGTGCTTCGCCTGTTCTTTTCCGGCATCGTCAAGTTTTAACTTGGACAGTATGCCAACGTATTCGATTGTCTCATCACTTATGACATTAGCCATGGATCCCTCCTGTCTCAGTCTCTGACTTTGATATGAACTTCACGAAGCTGCTGTTCCGTAACTTCGTTGGGCGCGCCGCACATAAGATCCTGTGCCGTACCGCTCATAGGGAAAGGAATAACCTCACGGATATTCTCTTCATTCTTAAGGAGCATGATCATTCGGTCAACACCGGGTGCCATACCTGCATGAGGCGGAGCACCGAACTGGAATGCATTGTAGAGCGCTCCGAACTTAGCCTTGAGAGTCTCCTCATCATAGCCTGCGATCTCGAAGGCCTTGATCATGATCTTCATATCATGGTTACGAACCGCACCGGATGAAAGCTCAACACCGTTGCAGACGATATCATACTGGTAAGCAAGGATCGAAAGAGGATCCTGCTCCTCAAGAGCTTTTAATCCGCCCTGAGGCATTGAGAAAGGATTGTGTGTGAATCCGATCTTCTTCTCTTCCTCATCGTACTCATACATAGGGAAGTCGTTGATGTAGCAGAAACGATATGCATTCTTTTCAATGAGATCAAGTCTTACAGCTATCTCTGTTCTAAGCTGTCCTGCGAAAAGGCTTGCCTGCTTCTCCTTATCTGCGATGAAGAAAATTGTGTCGCCTGCATTGAGTCCCGCGAGGTCCTTGATCTCAGTCTTCATCTCATCGGGGATGAACTTGTCGATGGGTCCCTTGTAAGACATATCTTCCTGAACTTCAAGATATCCGAGTCCGCCCATACCGATGGACTGAGCAAACTTAAGAAGCTTTTCATGGAAGCCCTTGGACATCTGCTGATGAACATTGATAGCACGTACGCACTTTCCGTGGAAAGGCTTGAATGTGCATCTCTGGAAGAATTCGGTAACATCTATAATACGAAGCGGATTACGAAGATCCGGCTTGTCGGTACCGAACTCAAGCATTGCCTGCTTATAGGAAATGATGGGGTAAGGTGCCTGTGTTACTTCAAATCCTTCGGGAGCAAACTTGGTGAATGCAGCTGTAAGAACTTCCTCACCTACCTTAAATACATCTTCCTGTGTAGCGAAGCTCATCTCAAAGTCAAGCTGATAGAACTCTCCCGGACTTCTGTCTGCTCTCGCATCCTCATCACGGAAGCAGGGAGCTATCTGGAAATACTTATCAAAACCGGAAACCATGAGCAGCTGCTTATACTGCTGAGGAGCCTGAGGAAGTGCATAGAATTTTCCCTTATACTTTCTGGAGGGAACGATATAGTCTCTTGCACCTTCAGGTGATGATGCACACAGAATGGGAGTCTGGATCTCAAGGAATCCCATCTCTGTCATCTTCTGTCTGAGGAAGCTGATAACCTGAGAACGGAAGATCATATTGCTCTTAACCTTTTCGTTTCTGAGATCGAGGTAACGATACTTGAGACGAACATCCTCACGAGTCTCCTTGGAGGTCATGATCTCGAAAGGAAGCTGTCTGTAAACCTTGCCGAGAACCTCTACACTCTTAGCCTCAACTTCAACTGTTCCCGAAGGGATCTTGGGATTGTATGTATCCTCGGATCTCTGTTCAACAGGTCCCTCAATTGAAACACAATCTTCCCTGGTCAGACCTTCGAGAAGTGATGTATCACGCATAACGACCTGGATCACTCCGTACTGATCGCGCAGATCGACGAAAGAAACGCCACCGTGGTCACGGATATTCTCGACCCATCCGGCAACCTTCACATTCTGTCCGATCTTGTCTTCACGGATCTCTTCCAATGTAACTGTTCTGTAAATCGTGCTCATGATCTTTCTCCTTATAATAATAAACTACCTGTAATTACCTTTTATACGAAGCCTCTGCAAAGACTCCTGTAATATCGAACAGCCCCGATCACTTGCAGGTATGGTGAAAAACGGTCTGCTCATTACAAACAAAAAATCCCGGAATGCATGTGTGATGCATTCCGGGACGGATAATCAAAAATATCCGCGGTACCACCCGCATTGAGACCGCATACTGCCGCGATCCCCGCTCTTGCCGCATAACGTTCGGCTTACGTACATCCCTACTTGATCGGATCCGGTATTCATCCCGAATTAAATCCGTCATCCGTTTTCAGGACATCTGCTCCGGAGTGTTCCCCTTGGTCATTCATGCCGGATGCGCTTTCAGTCTGCGACGCTTCCTCCCTGCTGCACTCCCCGACCGGAGTCTCCTTCATGGCATTTATCTCGATATAGATTCCACAAACGATTGCATCTTAACATAATAAAAAGGGGATTTCAACCGTGACGTGTGGAATTAATGTGATCTCCTACGGCTATATATCAGGAACATACACTCCACAATAACAATGCATAGCCAGCTTACTGATCCACTTTATCAAGCATAAAAAAATGAGCCTTAAGCAAGGCTCATTTTTTCGTTTCTCTTATCCTTAAACATAATTCCATGCAAATGTTTCAACCGTGCCGTCCGTATAATCCTGACCCAGCGAGTAGATTATCATCAGGATTTCCTGAGTCTTATCGGAAATATACTTATCTTCTCCGATCACTCCGCGTACCACATCCTTGCAATGTTCAAACTTTTCCTCATCTATATCTCTCGGTAAAATCATACTATCTCCCTCCCTCCGAGCAGATCATGAGCATCTTCCTCATCAGATCTCATGATCGTTTTTCATCAGATTTCTTTATAATCCGCATAACCTATATCTTCCGAATATTCGTATTTCTGTGCCCCGGGCTTTGCTGTTTTGGGAACCCTGTTCTGGGTGATCAGTTTATAAATACTGTAGACTTCAAAAATAGTTCCAGCAGTCGTCATGATCGCATCATCCAGCTGTCCGAGACCCACAATGAAATCCGGGATCAGATCCACCGGAGATATGAGATAGAGCAGCACCGCACCGGCAATCAGAAAGCAAGTAAACTTAGGATCCAAATTCATTAATTTATTCTTCATGATAATCCTCCTTTTCGAAGCACCTTGTGCGAAAAATCATGGCAGTCATAATTTTTCGCACTGCGCTTCATTTATATTTAAATGCCTCCCCCGACATATCTATATATTGCCGTAAATATAAAAAAACCTCCACCAACCTATGGTGGAAGTTTGTAAACTGCAAGTTGCGTTTTTTCAGACTACTCTGCCGTCCCGCATATATATCACTCTGTCGCAAAATGACTGTACAAGCGCCTTATTATGCGACACAAATATCATGGATATTTTTTTTTCCGCATTTATCCTGTTCAAGAGTTCAACAATGCTCTTTTGTGTCATCGTATCCAGCTGTGCGGTGGCTTCATCACAAAGAAGGATCCCCGGCTCGGCAAGCAATGCTCTTGCTATAGCAAAACGCTCGCATTGTCCGCCTGATAGTTCGGAAGGTCTCCTGTACATGAGACTTTCGTCCAGATCAAGCTCATCAAGGATCTTAAGGATCCGCTCTTTCCTCTCGTTCTTTCTCCGAACACCTGCAACATTTTTCAATATCTCATCCAGGCTCTTCCAAACCGGGCGTCTGGGATGAAAGGATGAAAACGGAGACTGAAATATCATCTGGACTTTATTGCCACACATATCGATAGTTCCGTTTCCGGGTTTTAGCAATCCGCATATGATACGCAAAAGAGTACTTTTCCCGCATCCGTTCTCACCTGCTATGCCAAGCTTCTCTCCCACCCGAAGAGTTAGTGATATATCACTAAGCACTTCTGTTTTATTCTTTCCCGTCAGATATGTCATGGCGATGTTATCCGCCTTCATGCATACCGTTTTCTGCGAAGGTTTCTTTTCTTTCGGCATGATCTCAATGCTTCCTGCCGACATAAGGAGCTTCGTATAATCCTGCTTGGGGTTGCTTAGAATATCCTTTGCATCTCCAGATTCAACGATATCCCCATCTTTAAGGATCAGTATCCTGTCTCCAATCTTTCCTGCCAGTTCAAGATTGTGGGTTACAACTATCTCGGTACATCCCTGTTCTTTTTTCAACCTCAAAAGTTCCGCAGCTATCTTTTCACCCGAAGCTTCATCAAGTGCGCTTGTGGGTTCATCAGCCAGTAAAAGCTTAGGACTCAGAAGAAATTCCAAGCATGCAGCCACTCTCTGTCTCATTCCACCGCTAAGCTCATACGGACGGGAAGACAGGATCTTCTCCGGATCTGAAAATCCTGCTTTTTTTAATACTTCCGTTGCAGTACTTTTAAATTCATCCCTGCGATAAAGATCATTATCCCGCAGTGTCTCTATCCACTGCTTCTCAATACTTCTTACCGGCATAAAAGCCTGTTCCGGATCCTGAGCGATATGTCCTATGATCCTGCCGCAAAGCTTCTTTCGCTCCGAGTATTTCATAAGGCTCAGATCCTGCGAGGCACTGTCATCCGTGCTGATGATCAGACTTCCTTCTGTCAGAATGCAGTCTTCGTCTAATCCCATGACAGTACGCAGGACAGAACTCTTTCCCGATCCGCTCTCTCCTACGATACACAGTATCTCACCCTGTATAACATCAAAAGAAACACCATGCAGGATCTCCCTCTCAGATCCTCTGTAGGTCACGTGAGCATTCCTTACCGACAGGAATACTTTTTTTTCGGAATTATTATCAGTCAGCAATATCTCTTACCGTATCTCCCATACAATTAAAAACCGTTACCGTGATAAATATCGCAGCACAAGGAGCTATCACCGCCCAAGGGGCAAGCTGCATGGCGCCTCGCGCCTCATTTATCATACTGCCCCACTCTGCCTGCGGAGCTCTGACACCAATGCCAAGAAAAGAAAGCCCCGCTATCCATATGATGGAAGTTCCGATCTGTGTTACAGCATTTACTACAACGGATCCTACTATCATAGGAAGAATGTATGACACGATTATCTTAAGGTCACTACAGCCTGATAACCTTGCTGCAAGGATATACGACTCATGCTTTATAGACATTACCCTGCTCCTTACCAGCCTGCAGTAGAGCGTCCATCCGGATATTCCCAATGCCAGTATCGCATTCCAGAGTCCTCCTCCGGCCAGTCCGGCAACTGCTATTGCCAATACCATCTGAGGAAATGCCAGCATCAGATCAGTGATCCTCATTATCACGGTATCCACTACCCCGCCGTAATATCCGCATATCGTCCCAAGGACAGTTCCCACAGTTGCGGTTGATATAACCAGAAATAATGCACCGTAGATCGTCATTCCCGCACCGGCAAGCACACGCGAGCACACACACCTTCCATAGCTGTCAGTTCCGAAAATGAATTCGGAAGAAGGAGCCTTTTTCATCATAATTGCATTTATCTTATAGGGATCGTTTGGAGTGACAAAGGCACCTATCCCCGCAATAATGAGTAATATAACCGCTAAAACAATAAGAACATAAAGCCTCGTCATCAATATCTTTTTGCGAGACTTATTTACTGCCTTATTCTGTTTTGATCTCTTATTAACTGTCATTATCTGTTTTTATTCCATCACTCGAAATCTGTTTCAATTCCGTTCAAATCAAAAAAATCAATTATTTTTCTCATCTGTCTTCACTCTGGGATCCAAAACCGAATAAACAATATCCGTCCCCAGATTTACAAGCGAATATACCGTTGCGCATATCAATACGAATCCCTGGACCACAGTATAGTCTCTGTCTGATATGGCATCCATAGCAAGCTTTCCTATGCCCGGATAACTGAATATGGTCTCTATAACAACGCTGCCTCCAAGCAAAGTTCCGAAAGACAATCCCACAATAGTAATGATAGGAGCTGCAGCCCCACGCAGGATGCTCCGCGTCATTATTGTGAAGTCTTTAAGCCCTCTCATTTTCATTTCCGATACATAATGCTTCGATACTTCTTCGAGCATCTCCGATCTGAACTGTCTGAAAAATCTTGCAGATAAAGGAAGGGCAAGTGATAATACCGGCAATACCATCCCCTTTGCAGACCCGTTGGATATGACGGGAAAGGCATTTATCCGGATGCAGAATAAATACATGAGTAAAACCGAGACAACAAATCCCGGAAGAGAGTTAAAAATAAAACTGATCACCCTCATCACACGGTCAAAGAATCCCGACTTTCGAAGAACAGACAAAAATGCCGCCGCAAAAGCCAGAGTCAAAGACACAGCCAACGTAAGCAGCGACAATATCATCGTCCGTCCAAAGGGTGCCATCACCTTCTCTGCCACAGGTCTGCCATCCTTAAGCGAATCACCGAGATCACCTCTTAATACGGAAAAAAACCAGTCCCCATATTGAACAATAAAAGGCCGGTTTAATCCCATTTTCTCCCTTGCCGCATCCAGTGTTTCCTGAGATAAAGCTACTCCCTGGGATGACAGCTTTTTCTCAGCCGCATCCCCGGGAGTAACATAGACAAGCAGAAATGTCAGAAATGATATCCCTATATAAAGGGGAATCATCTGCAATATTCTTTTAAATATCAGTTTTCTTGTTTTCACTTTCCGAGCGAAGTATCCGCTGTCAGACCGTAGAAATCAAAAGGTGATGTCTCGCCGTAACCGGTAACACCGTCTCTGAGAACCGTTGTCTTATTGAAGAGTCCGATATAACCGAAAGCATTATCATCAATAGCGATCTGAACTATCTTATTTGCAAGATCTGCACGTTTGCTGTTATCAGTTTCATATTTTAACTCATCAAGGAGCTTTTCGCACTCATCACTGTCAAATCCGCATACATCATAGTAAGCGCCTTCTCTTAATGTTGAGTTAAGGAAATAGTAAGGATCTCCGGATTTGTCGGCGATCATGCAGTAAAGAGCTATATCGAAATCGCCTGTTGCGAGATATGTAGCATCAGGATCCTCTTCTACGGTAAGATGAGACTTGATGCCCGCACTTTCAAGTTCCTGCTGCATTACGATCGCGCAAGTATCAAGAGATCTTGCTGCATAGTAGCAGATATTGAGATCAAGCTCTTTTCCGGCTTTCTCATAGAAACCGTCAGCATTAAGAGCGTAACCTGCTTCTTCAAGAGCAGCCTTAGCAGCATCAACATCAACAGCAGGCTTTGTTACCTTACCGTATGCTGAATCTACAGAGAAAGGTCCTACAGCAGGTGTAGTTGTTCCGCCAAGGAATGAAGCGATCTCTTCATTATCAACGATAAGATTAACAGCCTTTCTTACGCTGTCATCCATTGTATTCTGATTTAACAGATAGAACTGAAGTCTTGTTGCGGGAACAGTGTATAAAGCATACTTATCAGACTCTGCATTGTAGAGCTCGATCTCAGATGCTGTAGCACTTGTCTCTACCTGGATCTCTCCGTTAAGCATTGCCATAGACTTTGCATCCGCATCCTGCATGTAATAGAAGACTGCACCGTCAAGATTTACATTGCCGCCCCAGTAAGCATCGTTTTTCTCAACTTCTACAGTTCCTTCAGGCTCAAAAGACTTGATCTTAAAAGGTCCTGTACAAATAGGAGCGTTGTCAAAATCTTCTGTATTATCAACATCTATCATAGCAACTTCCGGTGATGCCAGGTCATTAAGCATAGTAGGATAAATTTCCGGAGTAGTGATAGTGAATGTCCTATCATCAACAGTTTCTATTTCGAACTCATCAAGATATGCAAATCTCTCGTTGATCTCAGCAAGTCTCTCAATATTCTTTACAGCGATATCTGCATTAAAACTGTTTCCGTTTGAGAAAGTTACATCATCCCTTACAACGATGGTCCATGTAAGACCATCATCCGAAACTTCTCCTGATTCAGCGAGCTTGGGAACGATATCAAAATCATCTCCCATAACAAACAGACTCTCTGTCATTCCGTATAATGAATCATACCAGGCATAGTATTCCTTGTGAGGATCCAGTGAAGAATAAGCAAAATTTGCAGCTACATATAATACGCCGCCCTCACTGCCTGCTGTGGTTTCATCTGTTGCTGCGGCATCTGTTGCAGAATTATCGGATACAACCTCTCCGTTTTCCGCAGCATTTCCGTTTGCGTCAGGAGTATTTCCGGCGCAACCTGTCACTGCCATCGCTGCTGTGAGCGATAATGCCATGAACAAACCTGTTTTCTTTTTCATAGTTTTCCCTCTCCTTAAAAATTTTCAATTCCTATATAATACACGCTCTCTGCTGTTTTTTACAGCGAAAGTCGCAATTATACATCCGACAATACTAAGCAAGCTTATATCCTGTCAGCATGAACATTGGAGTTGATGCCCAGTTGATCTGCTCATCCTTTGACCAGACTCTGCGCCATATCTCCCTGTCAGCCGTTGCATCAAAGCCCGCCTCTCTCATCATCCGCAGATCTGCATCAGGTCTTGATTCTCGGCTCATGATCAGGCTCTTTGATATCTCTTCCATCTTTATGCCGTCACTGTATTGGTTAAGATCAGGCACTCCAAGTTTTATAACATTTTCATGATCTGCTTCAAACGCTTCTTTGGCCTCGCTGTCAAAGAGGTAGTTATACCACCCCGCATCAAAATTAAGAAGGATTCCGCCCTTCCTTAATACTCGGTGCCAATCACAGTACGCTTTTGCAGGATTTTCCAGATTCCATGTGACGTTTCTCGTTACGATCAGATCAAAGAGATCATCCGGCAGTTCAAGCGTCTGTGCATCCATCTGTTTGAATTCAATAGATACACACTGCCTGTTAGCATTTCCGGAAGCTTCATCGAGCATCGCCCGAGTAAAGTCAACCGCTGTCACCTCATAACCTCGCTTAGCAAGGAGTATCGCAAAGAACCCCGGCCCCGTACCTATATCAAGCACCTTTTTATATTTCCTTCCGGACTTTTCCTCTGCCATCTTTATCTGCTCTTCGATCACAGCAGCAAACCTGCTTTCACCTTCATCGGCAAACTCGCTGTTAACGAAATCCGAATAGCTCGGAGCACGCTTTGTCCAGTAATCACGGATCTCAGGCAGAAGACTTTCCTTTTTTTCCATAAAAACTTTTTCCTCAATATCTAAAATTGCAAACAAAAAAGTGACGAGCACCGTCACTTTTTAAGAAAATAACCTACATATATGTTTTCTACAAGCCCTAGGGGGGGTTATGCTCATTCGTCCTCACATATGTGAGCCATACCTGCACCTATTATGGAACGAACATGTTCATCATCAAGAGAATAAAAAATCTGCTTGCCTTCGCGTCGTCCCTTTATAAGTCTGTTGGTCTTGAGGATGCGAAGCTGATGTGAAATGGCAGACTGTGTCATATCAAGGGCTTCCGCTATATCGCATACACATACTTCGGCTTCAAATAATATACACAAGATCCTTATCCTGGTCACATCACCGAAGATCTTGAAAAGCTCTGCCAGTTCATACAGTTGCTCTTCTCCCGGCATGGAATCCGATACATGCTTAAGGAGTTCCGCATGAACTTTATGAATATCACATACTTCAATGTCAGCAGCTTTTTTTGTCATACCATACTCTCCTACATATCCTTAACCGAAAGCGCTCTAATAGCATTCAGCACTGCCAGTATCATAACTCCAACATCCGCAAAAACCGCAAGCCACATATTTGCGAGTCCGAGAGCGCCAAGGATCAGACAGATCACTTTGATACCTATAGCGAAATAGATGTTTTCGTAAACGATACGCATGCACTTGGACGATATCCTGATCGCCTTGGCTATCTTGACCGGATCATCATCCATGATCACTATGTCCGCCGCCTCGATCGCGGCATCGGATCCAAGCGATCCCATAGCTATACCGATATCTGCTCTTGCAAGGACCGGAGCATCATTTATTCCATCACCTACAAAAGCTAATATATCATTTTTTCCCTTAGATGATAAGAGTTCCTCTACCGCAGACACCTTATCGGCAGGTAAAAGTTCACATCTTACTTCATCAATACCGAGTTCACCCGCAACCGATTCTCCCACACTCTTTGCATCACCGGTAAGCATGACCGTTCTTGTTATTCCTACTTTGCGAAGATTTGCTATAGCCTGTCCTGCAGTAGGTTTGATAACATCGGAGATCAGCAGATGGCCTTCGTATTTTCCGTCCACTGCGATATGAACTACGGTTCCGATCTTATGACAGTCTTTATATTCAATGCCCTCAGACTCCATGAGCCTTGCATTTCCGACAGCGACACGTACTCCGTCAACAACTGCAGTTATACCGTTTCCTCCTATCTCCTCGATATCCGCAACTTTGCTCCTGTCAGGCGAGCCGTAAGCAGCATAAGCTTTTATGATACTTCTTGCGATAGGATGGGATGAAGCCGACTCTGCATGTGCGGCATAGTATAAGAGCTTTCCTTCATCCATAGTTGAGTGATGGATCGCATTGACTTCAAACACGCCTTTTGTCATGGTTCCTGTCTTATCAAAAGCCACAGTCTTCGTCTTCGAAAGAGCTTCAAGATAATTTGATCCTTTGATAA
Organism: Lachnospiraceae bacterium XPB1003; assembly: GCA_900102065.1. Lineage (GTDB taxonomy): Bacteria > Bacillota > Clostridia > Lachnospirales > Lachnospiraceae > NK4A136. The sequence continues at coordinate 138,919 of FMVK01000006.1, forward strand.
GAACTCCCGCTTTTCCGGCGCCGCCGATACCGGCGAAGAAACTTAACGGGATACTGATAACAAGAGCACAGGGACAGCTTATTACCAGAAATGTAAGGGCTCTGTATATCCACGTCCCCCACATAGCTTCTTTTCCGATCATAAGCATTACGATCGGAGGTGTGATCGCAAGTAACAAAGCAAGTATGCAGACTGCAGGAGTATATACTCTGGCGAATCTGGTAATAAAAGCTTCGGATCTGGACTTTCTTGAAGAAGCATTTTCAACCAGTTCCAAAACCTTGGAAACTGTCGACTCTCCAAACTCTTTAGTGGTCTTAACCCTCAGCACTCCGGTCATGTTGATGCATCCGCTTATAACAGCATCTCCTGTAACAACTTTTCTCGGGATGCTCTCTCCGGTAAGTGCTACTGTATCAAGCTGACTTTCGCCCGACTCGATCACTCCGTCGATGGGGATCTTTTCTCCGGGATTAATGACTATCACATCACCTATACCGACTTCATCGGGATCCACCGACTCTACTTCTCCGTCGCGCTCCACATTTGCATAGTCGGGTCTGATATCCATTAATGCTGAAATACTCTTCCTGCTCTTTCCGACTGCAACACTTTGGAAGAGCTCTCCTATCTGATAGAAAAGCATTACCGCAACAGCTTCCGTGTAATCATCTGTTTTACCGGCAAATGCCACTGCGATTGCTCCGCCTGTTGCTATTGCCATCAGGAAATTTTCATCAAAGACCTGACCGTTGATTATTCCCTTAAATGCGTTGATAAGGATATTGTAGCCGATCACAATATAAGGTATCAGATACAGAAGAAACCTGAAAACACCCGTTACAGGGATAAAATGCAGCACTATCATCAGTACCGCTGCAATTATTATTCTGATCAACATTTTCTTCTGTTTTCTGTTCATATCGGCTCTCCTCAGAAACTGATCTCGCAATCAGGCTCTATCTTTCTGCAGCTTTTCAGCACTTCCTTCATAACTGTTTTAGGATCAGCACCTTCCTCAAATTCAACGCTCATCTTAAGTGTCATGAAATTTACGGTTGCAGTCTTAACGCCTTCAACCTTGTTGGCTGCTTCTTCCATCTTGTTTGCACAGTTAGCGCAATCAACTTCGATAGGGTATGTTTTCTTCATGATATTTCCTCCTTGAGATCATTCTCTGTAAATATTCCCACCGGTCTGACCGGTAGCTGCGTATATATGAATACTTGTTCATATGTTTATAATATACTCGTATCCTCGTTTCTTGTCAATATGAAGGTAAAAAAAGACGGGGCGAATGATCATTTGAGATCGACCGCCACCGTCTGTGATAACAATATTCGGTTTTCTATGTCTTATTATCCGAGATAACGCTCTATCGTTCATCCCGACAAACCTGAAGTTGTAAAGTTACTATGAATCCTCCACATCAATAACCTTTATGCCATTCTTCTTTAATCAAACATTTATTAAATGTAGTCAAAACAGGCAAATCATCGCCATCGCACTTTCTCACTTTCATCGTCTTTATCCTCCCCTGCCTAAACAACGCAGAAATAATTCTCATGAAACAAATTCTGCCCCAAGCTTTTTTAGTCGCTTAATATATTTATCCCGTTTTCTTACAAAAGTAGTTCCAATTGCATTGTTATTCAGTACGACCTTAAAGCCTAAATCACAAGCACTAATGGCTGTCAATGAGACACAGCCTCCCCCATCCACGCCTACGAGTTCTATCAAATCAATTCCATTTTCCTTTATGAATGTGGTAAGTTTAGGATTTGAAAATGCATCTCCTTTATACTTAGTAAAACAATATTTACTATTAACATGTAGTCCTTTGACCAGTTCTGCTTGTAGTGTACCCTCATAACATTGAAATGGTGCAAACTTATTCCAAATATTATTCCTCATAAGGTTTGAAATGTAAATAATAACGCTATCGGCGTTTTCATCAATAACTTTATTGACTCTCGCAACTATATCCCCCGGATACTTAAATATATTGGCATGGTTTTCTCCCACGGTAAACTCCTGCATATCAATTACCAGCAATGCTTTCTTCATTTATGAAAACTCTCCTACAAATCCGATTTTAATGAGCCATTGCTTGTTCTATAGCCCATCTTTGCATCTCTAAATACATCTTATTTTCAATATCTTCAAATTTAACAAATTTAAAAACATGGTCAGGTTCAACTGGTTCTTTTACTTTATCCAATAATTTGCCAACATAATATGACTGAATTGGGTGGAAATAACCTATCGTTGGATGAAGCATGTAGGTTTCTGCAGAACCAACTTTTTCACCGATTTCAACCTCATATCCAGACTCTTCTAAACACTCGCGTTTAATGCATTGAAAATCTGTTTCATTGGCATCCAAGCCGCCCCCTAATAAGAAATAACCTTTTGGAGTTTCTACGACACCAACTTCATTTCCTTTAACCGGAATAATATAATTGCCTATTCTGTCTTTATATTCTTTATCTTCTTTTGTGCCAAAAATCTTATGCATAATGACCTCTACAAACTACGATTTGTCATCGTCTATAAAACTGTAATTTATTCCAATTATTCTATCCAATACTGCCCTAAATAAAATCATTACAGCATGCTCAATCAACTAAACCTGACATTCCTCACTCATATAGATAGTTCACATCTTTGCTATCAGTTTTATAACCGGTAACAAATCCGAATTATTCCGACTCTTTTTCATATATACAAAAGTTGGATGCAAGAAACTTGCTCTCACTCCTCATTATCCGGTATCACATAGATCTCGTCAGGGATAAATACAATAGTCGCAGGTGTGTGATCAACATCCTTGGTGCGCATGCCGAGCACCACACCGTACGTCTTATGACGGGTGCTGTTTAACCTCAGCTCGCGAAAAGAAGCCCCCACCACAACTCCATGATATACCTCATATTCCTTGCGCATCAGCACTCGAAGTCTTATGATCGCACAGGTCATATAATAGACCAGGACCGGGCCGCCAAAAATGAGCAGTCCCAAGATAAATAGACCTGCCCTGTCTGCGATCCTTGAGAGGGAAGATTCAATTCCTATAGTCGCAAAGATTAATCCCACGAACAGTGGACCAAAAACAGCGCTCATATTCAAGAGTTGCTCCCTGATAACCGGCCAGAGGAGCTTCATCCTGTAATCATCCGGGGCCTCCACACGGGTGAAACCCATATATCCGAAGTTAGTCCTGTTCCAATTTCTGTTTTTTCTGACCGTATGGATGATAATATTGGGGCTTACAAGAAACAGGCCTATTCCCGGAAAGACAGCCATACTGATCACAATCTCCTGATCCGTACCGGCTTTCCCCATGAATATAAAGTTTCCCAAAAGCATGGCCACCGTCAAAAAGATCAGTGCTCCGTTAAGGCATCCTTTGAATGTATATTCCTGAGTTGTTTGATTGTCTGTTTTATTTTTTTCCCTACTCATATTGCCAAACTTGAAAACAGGAAATATCTTATTCCCCAAGTAACTCCTTCATCCTCATATAAACTGGAATTTAAGTCTCATCCTTTATCAGCCATTGATCCATTCCGGATCCCGCATCATCATTAGGGCGTACTCTGAACCCAAATCTTTCATAAAATGGTTCTTTTCCTTTAGCTGAATTCAAAGTCAGTTTAACTTTATACCCGGGTTTCATTCCGTCTTTCAGTTTGCTGATACTTGCTTCAACCAGTTTGCGGCCTATTCCCTGTCCTTGATATTTCGGATCAACAATAACATCTGACAAGAAAGCGATATACCCTCCATCCCAAAGCAATCTAACAACTCCAATAGCTTTTTCATCATCACGAACACATTGAATCATATAGGCTTTCTCTATACATGCCCTGGCTTGTTCAATGGGAAACTCAACCCATCCAACCATTTTACGCAATTCCATATATTCTTCCGGTGTAATAAATTCTTCGTATTTGATCA
>FMVK01000016.1 GCA_900102065.1 Lachnospiraceae bacterium XPB1003
TTTCATAAAATGGTTCTTTTCCTTTAGCTGAATTCAAAGTCAGTTTAACTTTATACCCGGGTTTCATTCCGTCTTTCAGTTTGCTGATACTTGCTTCAACCAGTTTGCGGCCTATTCCCTGTCCTTGATATTTCGGATCAACAATAACATCTGACAAGAAAGCGATATACCCTCCATCCCAAAGCAATCTAACAACTCCAATAGCTTTTTCATCATCACGAACACATTGAATCATATAGGCTTTCTCTATACATGCCCTGGCTTGTTCAATGGGAAACTCAACCCATCCAACCATTTTACGCAATTCCATATATTCTTCCGGTGTAATAAATTCTTCGTATTTGATCATGTTTTTCTTTATCCCCTTGCAAATTCTATTCCGATATAACGCGCTAACACATTATCTCTACAAATATTAAATTTGTCGAATTGAAACTCGAATCATCAATTGCGCTCAGCCAAATCTGCTTTCCAGAACATCCGCAGCTCTTTCGCATCCAAGCTCCTTCTTCAGGGTCGCCTGCGCTTTCTTCGCTCAGCCATTGTTTTTATTTGCTGACTGTAATCAGCCATAACATAGTAAAGATCATCGCAAAACCCAATGCATCAAATGCCGTAAAAGCGCTTCCGAGGACTAAAGTAGAAATGACTGCTGCGGTCAGAGGCTCAGCAAAACTATAGAGAATTGCTTTGGATGGTCCGATAAGTTTTACACCGCTGATATATAGAGTAAAGGCGCAGAGGTTGCCAACTACAATAACGAATATAATGCCTAATATGCCATAGAGATTTGGAATATAGTGGATTGTCCAGGTTCTGAAAATGATACCTATGCATATACCTCCAAGCAGGAATGACCATCCCTGAGCGACTATGACAGGAATGTCGTTCGTGAGTTTAGGAGCAAGCACATTATAAATCATAACACAAACAGCACTTAAGACTCCTGTAATCAGTGCAAGTGACGGTACTGTCATTGTAGTAATATTGCCATGGCTTGTAAGGAAGAAAACGCCTAGTAGAGCCATTATGATTGACAATATTTCCAAAAACTTAGGAAACCTTTTGGTTGTTATGCATGTATATCCCAATATAAATATTGGAGCCAGATCCTGCATGATTGTTCCAATAGCCGCAGTTGAGAGTTCGATGGTGAGAAAGTATAAAAATTGACATGCTGACACACCTGCCAGTCCATAAATGAGCATGGTTATTGTCTTTTCTTTGCTTTTCCATGGTAAAAAAACAGAATTAGGGTACTTGATGAGTGAGTATAGCAGTATTAGTACTCCGGAAAGTCCCAATCTGATAGGAACAAGCCATCTGCTGTCCATCATCTGCACGTCAAAAAGATACTGCCCGACTGAGCCAGAAAGCCCCCAGCAGGCAGCACCTATAGTTGTTAATAAGACTCCTTTAATTTTATTTTTATCCATCAGATTACATATCCTTTGTTGATTTATCTTAATCTCTGTATACTATTTAAAAGTGGCAAGTCTATGTAACTTACCGCCCATAATCATCAACTTATCTCTTTTATCTCGCGCTTGCCGTCAATGTAGTCCTGATAGATATCTTCTTCAAATAAAAATACTTACTAAGCTTAGAATCATTATCTTTCCGTATAAACTGCCATCGGGTTCACATATTTCATAGTTCATTTTATTCCTGATCAATCAATCCAAACCATCAATAAAACCACGCATAGCAGCCTCGCATTTGTCAGGCTCATAGTCATAGACTGAGTGTCCACAATTCAGTTGAACAGTAGTTACATCAGAAAGTTGTGATGCATAATTCATCTCAAAATCAATCCACCCTTCAGTTACTGTTCCGTCAGATATGATTAGCAAAGTCGGTACATCCGGCATCGGCATACCGTCAATCAATGCTAAATCCGATATGATATAGTCGGTTTCATTGGAAGCTGTTTTGCTCCCAAAATTATTACATATAATTGCTGTAGCGATTTTCTTCTCTTCATCGGTAAAATCATCTGGTAAAGTGCCTCCGACGAATAATCTTACAATCCCTATTTCCCTAAGCAATCTGTTAATGGAATCAGAAGATTTGACCGATTGAATAATGTTGTCGTCATACATATCATAAGCTCTTGGTACTGCCATATCTAATCCTATGATTGCTTCTATCTCATCGGGATAGTTCTGAGCCCAATAAATTGCTTCTAATCCCGAATATGAATGAGGGCATAGAATAAACGAACCTGTTATTCCTGCCGCCTCAAGGGCTTTTCTGTTTTGACTGACTCTGGTCTCAACATCTCTGGAACCATCGTATTCATTACTAAATCCATATCCGAATTTTTCTATGATGACTATTCTGTAATCTTCATCAAAGCGATCAGTAAAAGGTTTAAAATCAAGAATCGGACATGGAGTGCCAGCACCGGACATAAAAACCAATGTGTGTTTGCCTTCGCCTGATATATAAACACTCATCATCTGACCATCCACTTCGACCATCTGCGATAGTTGCTGATTATTTATCACATCTTTATCATCTGCAAGTTTGATCCTATTGTAAATAAATATACCCAAAAGCAAGACTACAATTGTAGCTAATACTCCCAACACTATTTTTCCTATAATTCTCAATGCTTTTTTCATAGATTTCGTATTCTTTCTCCTCTTCAAATTCATAAAATACAATGTCATGATTAATTCAGGATTTAGTTATCTATACTGCTGATTTTCTATGCCAAGAAAACCAACCCCCATTGCTACGTTTAAACACAAATGCTACTCGAAAGCAAGAACCAGCATTATCTCCGGTTATTCTTTGTTTTCCTAAAGATGATATCGTCAATCATGACACGTAGCAAATCATTATCGCATCTGGCCCAAAACACATCCTGATTGTCTCCTCCCCATTCTTTTAAAGTATAAAAGCGGTATATATAAATGTTGCCATTCTGTAAGCGCTCGACTCTCCGCTGGTTTTCATCCGATACGATTACCTGATAGAACAAATACACATCAACGCTGTTGCCCCGCGCTTCGTAAATCTCTGAGAGCAGCTGCAGATGATGAATCAGCAACTCCATGTCTGTCTGTTCACAGTATCGATGATGATAAAGCATTGTAATGTTTTTCCCAGTAATCTTCATAAGTCGATTACATCTTCTCATGATTGTCTTTCGGATTGATTCATCTCCAATGGTATCATGATGAGTAAATTCAAAGCCATTTATGCAGGAACTATTGTATTTGTTCTCAGTTGCAACATATTTTTTATTCCGAGGCACCTTTTTGTTGCCAATATACTCGTATTTCATATAGTCACGGTTAATGAAATCTGCGAAGCCCTCCTTTTCAAAAGCGAGGATATATTCAATATTTGATCTGCCGGATCCATACGGAGAAGAGAAGCTTTTTAAAGAGAATCTGGACAGTATGTCGTCAGAAAGGCAGTTTTCGCCTATTGAAAAGAAGATGTCTTTTTCATATTTATATTTCACCTTTTCTGTCACTGAAATAATACTTTTGAAAATACGCCTTGCTTTCTTAACAAATTTATTTGTTATAGTTAAAATACTTTTTTCCATCGCATCATCCATATAATTCAGTCTTCCCAGTTAACGTTCTATTGCCATTTCTTTGCATTTCCATTCTTCATCAAGAACTTGATAGGTTTCTGTTTCATCAAGAATAACATCTCCAAACCCAGCCGCTTTGTAGCAATTATACGCGGGTTCATTATTTTCAAACACGCCCAAGGAAACTCTATTTGCACCATATATTTCAAATGCATACTTAAGTGCAAGTTTCAGCATTTCCTTACCCTTTCCACAGCCTCTTTGTTCAGGATCAAGAATTATAAAACCAATACGAAGTTCATCTATCCTGCTCCCCGGATTCCTAAATGTGAAAAAGCCAATAGTCTTTTCTTCCTCAAACGCAGCAAAGGCCATCAATGAATCCACAAATTCAAATTCTTTATGTGTAATAGGATAATCCCCCATTACTCCAGCGCTCCACTGATAAAAGGCTCTCTCATCTTGACTCCAAGAAATAATTGTATCTGCATCTTCTTTTTTATATGGTCTCAATCTAAGCATATCCACCGTCTCCTTATCATATTATCCCGGAAGTTAATCCATTTCTGACATTATCTTAGACTTACACCACTCGACAACATCAATTTCATGCCTTTAACCCCAAGTGCCGAAACCCTTTGATTTCCTGTTGACTCAGATTCCAATGGCAGGCTCTTAATTTCCTGCCCCTGTACCGGCATAGGAAAATTGAAAACGATGTTTCAATGGTTTCCGCCTTATCATACTGTTCGTCATATCTGCGCTGGAGATCGGATATCTTCTTGTTATAGTGGGCATCGGTCACATCCAGATTGTCCATCTGATGCTCCAAACGGGTCTTTGTCCCCTGTACCTGCTTTAACTGCGTGCAAAGTGCTTCTATGCGTTCCTCCATCTCTGAAGTATCCACTGCGGTACCGATCTTGGCTTTGATTGCATCCTTAAAGCGTTTATCCTTGACCATCGCTGATATGATCGCGGCGACCATGCGGTTCAAATCTGTCTGCTCTATATTGAGCCTGAATGAGCATTTATGACCAGTCGCTCCGAGGGTATTTTTGCAGTAATAATAGTACCGTGTGTATTTATCTTTGCTATGCGCCTTGGCTATGTTTCCATACAGGCTCTTGCCGCAGCAGGGACATTTCAGCAAGCCGGACAGTATATGCGCGTGTTCGATATCATGCACCTTCTCACGCTTGAAATTGTTAGCTTTACGCTTTTCCTGTGCCAGCTGCCAGTCTGCCTCCGATATGATGGCCTCATGATGTCCGTCATATATCGGATATTCATCCTGCTCCACGATATGCATTTCATTACGGGTTCCGATCTTCTTCTCGGTGCGACGCCTGCCGTATGCAATCTTGCCCATATACACTGGATTATCAAGCACACTCTTCACAAAGCCGGATGAAAAACCGGGGATCGTGTTATTCTGACGAAGCTTCTTTCGGCAGGATCTTCAATCGTCATCAAAACTTGATAATGCGTCCAACTCAGCTTGAAAGGAAAGTTCTGATGATCAACCGTCAATTGTCCAATCGGCGATTGGACAATTCCGTTTTCCTGCATTGTCCCTAATTGTCCAATTCCTGATTGGACAATTTGCGATTCACGATCTTTGTATGTCAGATAGAACTTTCTCATCCCAGCCAGATTGCTTCTCGAAAAACCGCGACCGTATTTGCTTGTCAGATATACCGAAAGCGAATCCAGTACTCTTGCTCCATATTGTGCACGTTCTGAGCCCTGTTGTTCTTCCTCTATCATGTATTTTCCCAGAAGATAGCTGGTATATACTGTCACCGCATTGACGACAACACCCATGCTGCTTCTTGCATTGTCTATCAAAGCTTTTGACTTCTTAAAAAGTTCGGTAAATTCATTCATTCCTTGGTGCCTCTCAAATATCTCGTCTGCAAATCTTGAGGTCGATTTTTTCGACCTCAAGATTACACAACTAAACGGGTCGATTTTGACCTGTTTAAACTTATCGAATTCGATAAGTTTAAAACCGTCTTATACTGGACATTTTCGTGATGTCACGAAAATGATATTCGTTAAACCCGTCGAATTCGACGGGTTTAACCCTTCTTAATCTTCTTTACGAGTTTCTCATACTCCATCTGATATGCAATCAACCGGGGGATATATTCAGGTGGAGTACGCCGTCCCGATTCCCAGTCCTCTATTGTACGAACCGGGATTCCGGTATGCTTTGAAAACTCTGTTCTATTCTCATCGGCACTCTCACGAAGTTCCCTTATTCTTTTTGCTATATCCATGATTTCACCTCCACGCACTGCCATAGTGCTAATATATCACATTTCCTCTCTCGCGGCAATGCGTGGAAGGTAAAAATCTGGCCTTATCCGTCCCGGATTCTATCTCGGCACTGATCAAGCTTTTAAGCTTTTCTTGATCCATCTTTACGAGCAAATCGTGTTCTCCACCGATTCGCGAGATGATCTTCGATTATCCTTAAATTGTTCCACATAACTCCTGTCTCCACTCCGTTCCGGTCCACGCAAAGCAGACAGCCACTGGCTGTCTTGCGCCCTTCCCGCACTGTCGCTGTGATATTTCGGTTTCAGCGTGCCACCGATAAGCTCAGATTCCATGCCGCACATAAATCTGCTCATACATGCCGCCGATGTAACAAAAAGCGGCAGTCCGTGATCCTTATTCCTAATCACTCTCTTCATCCGAATAATCTCCCTCATTCTCCTCTTCAGAGCTGTCGTCATCGTTTTCCATAACAGAAGCATCCGCAGACGATTTCACGTCATCCGCTTTGGAAGTACGAGACCCATTCGTCTTCTGTGCGCCATCCGATGCTATCCCCGCAGCATTTCCAGCTTCTGCCTTAATGCTCTCGATTTCATTCCTGCAAGCATCGGATCCCATCGCCGCAGCAACGCTCCTCTCCATCTCGGCTTCCTCATAGAGCATATAATCGGGAAGGTGCTTCATAAAAAGCTCACCTATCAGCAACTTTAATGACTTCTCTCTTTCTCGCTGCCGCCTTTCATCTTTCTTGATCTGTTGCGAATACCCACGTTACCAACCCCTGTATCGTTTTTGGTCGACGTATCAATAATAAAGAATTTGACCCAAACACCGACCCAGAAGATATTGTCACTTCAATCGCAGAGGCGACAAACTTCTTCAGCAATATGTTTGTTTATGAAAAGCCTAAAGACCTGAGAGAAGTGCCAGGGGAGGAACAGAGACCATATCTTTCGGTTCTTCATCAGCTTAATAACAGCCTGCAGTACAACTTTCTGCAGCGGAAGCGAATCATCGACCTGATAGAACGGTACGGGAACTAACTTAAAAGCCTGTCGGGGAATAAACCTCGGCAGGCTTTATTATAAAGCGTTATTTACTTTTGAATCTCAATCTTATCGCTTGCAAAATCGAGCATCTCTTGGATAATCTGATTTCTGCTGAGATTTGATTCGCTTGCAATTTTATCAATCTTATCAACAGTTTCATTTTTGATTCGGATACTAAAGGTTTTGTAACCGTCATCGCCCCGTTTTTTAATCACCAGCCTGTCAGCCATCAGAACCACCTCACTTGCGACTGTTATTTTTATAACATGATTTTACAATTGACCACCAACCAAATATATGTTATTTTTATGTGATGATTATGTGATAGGCATGTGATATATGAGGCAATTTAATTATCGAAAAATCTCATATATCAGGAAAAGGAGGATAAAAAAGATTATGAAAAAGAAACTGATTACCGCTATTGCCTTGTCATTGTGTGTCTGCTCTTTATTTTCAGCCTGCGGAAAAAAAGATGAGGCAACTGAAACAGCCCCCGATACCACTGTGGCGATGACAGAAGACAAGCCTGCTGATGCCGACACCCCAGTTGCCGTTACTGACACCACCGCAACTGCTACTCCTGATACGTCTGTAGCAGTTGCAGTTGGAGAAGCAGTCGCAGAGGATATAACTGCGGATATGACCGATGAACAACGAGAGTTCTATATAATTCTGATGAAGCTTGGCACGCAAGCTTTCGAACTACGTGATATGCTTAATCAGGGTGCATCTATAGATGAGTTGTCTGATGGTGAAGGCGAAGAAGCATATATCAAAATGGTCTGCGAAGATGCAGCAGGCTCAATCTCGAATACAGAGAGACGAGAAAAAGCTACAGAGGTATTTATCAACCATTTCTGGGAAATCGCTGATAATTATGATTATCAGAATAGTGAATATCCCGAATGGGAGACACTATACAATGAATATGCTGGTGGCAGTACAGGAATGTAACCGGCAAGTACTTTTCCCGAAATTTTGGCATTTATTTTTCCCTAATCCGCGGCATTTAAGATTCCATAGCCAGCGGCATTTTATTTTCCATACTTGTCTTTATTCTTGGGCTGCCGCGTAAACGGCAGCCCTTGTTGCTTAATTACCAAAAATGAAGTCAAGATCCTTTCCTTTCAGCTTGGAAAAGTCGATATCATCCATAGGCTCTGGCTCGTGATCTCTAGGTTCTTCACTATAGCCGTAATAATCCATCATATACTTTCTGGCATCTTCAGGGCTCATATCTTTTGTTGCCTGTCTCAGTTCTTCCTCTTCACGATATATGTCAAGGAAATCTATTGGATATCCGCCTTCGCACACAGCAATGGCATTGTTCTCGTGAACACTGTGACCTGTCGTCACCCATTCACGTAGAGCTTTACGCTCTTTGGGTGTCATCTTGGTTTCTTTCAGATATTCTTTGAGTTCTTCATCAAGCAATGCCTGGTATTCTTGTTCTTTTCTCATATATTCACTTATCCTTTCCGGTTTCATTTAAAAATGATTTCCTGTTCTCAAGTCTGTAGCTTTTACCATTCATAGGAATCTTGTCACACTGGTAGGAAAGCCTGTCCAGAATAGCGGTAGCAAGTGCTGCATCTCCGAGAAATTCAGTCCATTCTTCGAATCCCTTGTTGGTAGTAATGACTATCGATGTTCGTTCCTGAAGCTCTGATATCAGTTGGAAGAATAGATTTTCTTCAGTTGCAGAGATTTTTCGTTTTTAAGAATTCCATTTACAGTCCCGGAGAACAGAGACCGTATCTTTCGATACTTCATCTGCTGAACAATAGTCTGCAGTACAACTTCCTTCAGAGGGAGCGAATCATAGACATGATAGAAAAGTACGGGAACTAACTTAAAAGCCTATCTGAGAGTCAAATCTCGGATAGGCTTTTTATTTTACAGCATATTGAAATGCTTAAACGCATCCATTATTGCCTGCTCTTTTTCTGGCGTTCATATTGGAACCCTATGTCCCTCTTTTCCCTTATTGTAATTATCCCGCTTTTCAAATCCACACTTATCTTTTATCTGTGCAATATCAAGACTCGATACATGAAGCCCATGCGTGTTCATGACATATTCCTTAATCTGCTGATATGTGGCTCTCCCACGCTTCTTCTGATGATGGTCAGGCTCGTAATCTATGTAGATATACTCATCGACATCTTTCCAACCCAATAAGGCAACAGTCTCAACATGCACCGTTTGCGGGAACATATCACATGCTCTGACTCTCTTTAATGCATATCCGTTTTCAGTGAAGATCTTTATGTCTCTCGCAAGTGTTGCGGGATCACAGCTTACATATACCACTTTTTCCGGTGCCATCTTTACGATAGTTTCAATGCACTTTTCATCAAGGCCCTTTCGCGGTGGATCTACAACCACAACATCGGGATGCGTCATCTCATCCGAGTTCTTTTCGTAATATGCCGGAAGAACTTCTTCAGCTGCTCCCACATAGAATTCCGCATTTGATATGCCGTTACTTTCAGCATTCTGCTTTGCATCATCGATCGCCTGAGGGACTATCTCCACTCCGCATACTTTTCTCGCATGTCTTGCAAGGAAAAGAGATATGGTACCTATTCCGCAGTAAAGATCCCACACGATCTCGTCACCGCTTAGATCAGCGAACTCCAATGCCGTAGAATACAGCTTTTCGGTCTGCACCGGATTCACCTGATAAAACGACAGCGGAGATATATTAAACTCCAGCTCACCTATGCGATCCTTTATTGTATCCCTACCGTAGATCGTCTTATATTCCTTACCCATTATCACATTGGTATTTTCCGTATTGACCGAATATGATACGGATACTATTCCTTCGCAGTGAACAAGCTTTTCAAGCAGTTCCTTTTCCCTTGGAAGCTTCCCGGAATTTATTACGAGACAGACCATGAGTTCACCGAATGCTCTGCTCTTTCTTATCAACACATGTCTGACAAGCCCCGTTCCATTTGTCTCATCATATGGATCCAGATCATGCTCGTTCATCCAGGATACTATATTCTCAAGTATTACCTTATTCTCAGGCGCAGAGATCAGACAGTCATCACAGGTGATAATGTCATGTGTTCTTCCTGCATAGAATCCGTATACTATCTTTCCTTCTTTGTCACGTCCGAAGGGATACTGGGCCTTGTTGCGATAACGCCACGGGCCTTCAGCATTTTCTTCCATACCGATTATCGGCTCCATGATTTTATCCAACAGCGCTTCCGGAACACCGCCTATCCTCATCAGATTATTTTTGACTTTATCCGTTTTGAATCTAAGCTGCGCCTCATAGGACAGGCTCTGCAGCCTGCATCCTCCGCAACGTCTGCCCGCTTCGCACTTCGGAGAAACACGATCCGTTGAAGGTTCAAGAATCTTTATCACTCTTGCGAATGCATAATTTTTCTTGACCTTGGTGACGCCTGCAAGGATGCGGTCTCCCGGCACTGCCCCCTTTACAAAAAAAGGAAAGCTATCGACCTTGCCGATGCCTTCCCCTTCCGAACCGAGATCTGTTATCAATAATTCAGTTTCCTGATTTTTAACAAATGAACTCATTATACTTCTCCGGTTTTTCGAATATTGCTGTCGAGGAATTTATTGAATCCCAGCCAGTCTGTCTGCGGACTCGCAAGGAGATTCTCCGAGAAAGTCTCGATCTTGGCATCCATATTATCTGCGAGAGAAAGCGCCATGGCTTCAAGTAACGCAGGCTTCTTGGGTGATCCGAATTCAAGTTCTCCGTGATGAGCAAGAATACAATGCTCGACTTCTCTGCAAAGCCCTTCCGGGAATCCATCTATCGTTTTGATTTTCTCTTCCACCATCTGAGTACCGATGATTATATGACCAACCAGCTGTCCTGCATCCGTATAATCATTCTCCGGGAAAGGCGAGATCTCTTTTGTCTTTCCTATGTCATGAAGCAAAGCACAGGTCACAAGCAGGTCTCTCTTAATAAGAGGATAGCATCCGCTCATGTAATCGCAAAGCTTTGCAACGCTTAATGTATGCTCCAACAGTCCTCCGATAAAAGCATGATGAACAGTCTTCGCTGCAGATGACTTTCTGAATGTAGCCGCAAATTTATCATCTTTAAAAAAGCTCTCCAAAAGCTGTTTTAAATACTTATTCTCAACTGAATCAACCAGGGCAATGAGATCTTTAAACATCTCATCGATATTCTTGGAAGAAACCGGCATGTAATCACCGGGATCATATTCATCTTCACCACACTTGCGGATACTTGATACACGAAGCTGCTTTGCGCCGTTGAATACGATAACATCACCTGTGATCTCTATATAATCACCTGCTTCATATTCCTTTATCCCCGGGCTGTTGGGTTCCCAAACCTTGGTATCTATGACGCCTGTACGATCCTGGAGATTTAAGCTGTCATAAGGTTTTCCGGCTTTAGTCTCCGTCGAAAGCTTTGTCTTGCAGTAGTAGATACCTCTTATCTTATTTCCTTCTTCAAAATCTTTTATATACTTCATAAAACTTTCCTTTCTGTTTTATCTGTATCACTTCTCCGGTCTGAATCCCAGCTCGACTTCACCTGTCATGGTAACATATGTACTTCCGTTTGACCTTGCATATACGATCTTTATCGTATCCTCCGGCTTATGTCCCCTCAGTATCGTCATATACTCTCCAACTGTCAGCATGCCTGTACCGTCTATACTGATCAGTATATCTCCGCGAAGAAGGCCTGCCTGCATTGCCGGTGAATCAATATCAACATCTTTGATATATACTCCGTCCGGAATATCATATTCTCTCTTTGCATCATAATCAACTTCAGCCGGATAGATACCCAGATAAGAACGATCCACATTATTGGAGAGATCTTCGATCAGTGACCTTATACCGCTTATGCCGTACGCGCATACCATGTTTTCAAGTCCCGTATCATTTTTCCCGTTGCATATGATACCCACAAGCTGGCCCTTCATATTTGTCAATACACCGCTGGCATCGGTACTTCCGTAAATATCCGTTGTTAATAACTGATATGAACAATCTATTCCGGTACTTGTCCTGTCGGAACTTGTTACCGCACCATAGCACACCGACTCGGAACCAAGCGGCATTCCCTCCGCAATGACAGCATTGCCGAGAACCGATGAAGTGGATGAAGTACCTATCACAGCGATCTTATAGCCTTCTTTGGCAGCTGTGGGAATATCGCTTAACTGTATGGCATATACGGCCAGGCCTGTATCTTTATCATATCTGAGAAGCGTTACTCCATCGGCATAATCTCCATTGAAGAATCTGACACGAATATTATCGGAAGGCTCATTGCCGCCTATCCTTGCACTGTCAGCCAGGATCAGCAGCTGATAACCGTTCTCTCCCACCAACACTCCGGTTGTCATATGCTCACGAAGTTCCTTTTCATCTGTCCAGTTCGTCGCATCCTCATTTGCGGTTATCGTAACCAGACTTTTGGAAACCTCAACACTTAACGAATACTTCTTTCTGTATAACTGACGATAATCTTCAAGTTCAAGATCATCTTTTCCGTCTGTTTCCTTACCCGAAGCCTTTGTTCCCGAAGCACCGTTTCCGCTAAGGCTCCCGTCACCGTGAGACGAATTGCCACTCACAACAACATCGTCATCGTTCAGACTCATCTCACCGAGAGGCTTCTCCACCGCTATCTGATAGCCTTCCTCCTTGTCTTCATCAATGATCTGAACAGTTTCTGTAGGGATAAGTTCGTTCTCCGCATTTTCATTTAATTCAACAGGAGTCAGTTCCATCCCCTGATCCGAATTCAACAGCTTACCAAATACCGGCTCAAGCAACAGGAATGTGATACACGCTATGAGTCCGAATATCACCGCCATACCTGCGGTTAGCAGTGTCCTGCGCAGGAGCTTCTTACGATTTATGGGACGGTCTTTTATCTTTTCCCTTATAAAGTCGTAATTATTACTTTCCGCTTCCACCGTCTCCGGGATTTTTTTCTCTTCTTCTGTTTTATCTTTTTCTTCTTTTTTCATAGTTTTAAACCTTAAACACCTCTACAGTGTTTTGTAGATCATACTTATCATTTCGCTCATTCTGAGATTCCATCTGTGAGCACTCACAGTCTTCTCATATCCGCGTCTTGCTATTCTCTGTCTTTCGCTGTCATGCTCAAGGTAATAAGCAACCTTATCGCAGAGTTCTTCCTGCGAAGAATACATCTCGACTTCAACACCCGGTTCATACATCTCAGGCAGCTCTTCCTGATAATTTGTTAAAAGCATTCCTCCACAGGCACATATATCAAATATACGTAACGACAGCCCCGAAGATATGGGTCTCATCGTTATATTCAGATTTATCCTGCTCTTATTAAAAACAAGCGGCATCTCATCGAGAGTTCTTACTCCGTCACGAATATGCACTCCGCGAAGATCTGACTTCTCCTTTTTATCAAAGAATATTTCAGTCCCTGCCGCTTTACACTTTTCTTCAAGTCCCTCTGTATAGCTTCTGGTATAGAGATCGACAGCGCAGTTCTTTCCAAGCTTCGCAAAGATCCTCTCTCGCTCTTCCTCTGCGATCTCGGTTCCGACAAAACAGTTTGCCATCAGATATCTCTCAGCTTCTTTATCACCGTTAATAAGAGGCTGCTGCATATCGGGGATGATCTTTTTCATCTCTTCCATTATCTTTTCATCAAGCATCTCCCCGATGAAATTATAACCGTAAATCTGAAGCTGAGCTTCCACTATCCCGCGTATGTAGCCCTTCGCATATTCCGAAATATTATCCAACCTGCGATAAGGATTCTTCTCACTGTAGAGAGAACCGACAAATGAAACATCACCCACAAATCTCCCCGCATCATTTGCCGAAGCCCCGGCGATCACTTTATCCCATCTGTCCGGATTTGATCCGAGGGGAAGATGGAAGATCTTACCGGGATTGCGATCTTTAAAATACAGATATTGATTCCTGTCGAAAAGAAAGACCCTGTTACAGGGATTGGAAAGCGAAGGTGAGAACAGTTCCAACACCGGACAGTCAACAGTCCAGCACACATAAGGAACTCCGGCGATCTGACATATCTCCGACACGGGAGGAAAAAAATTTACACTGAATACGAAGATAAATCTTCTCCCGCGAAGCATGTCCGCAACATCCTGCACGATATCGGAAGGTTTCTTGCCCTTATCCGTTATCATGCTTTTTTCTTCCACAACAGTGATGCCAAGCTTCTCAAAAGCTTCTATCATGTCGGGTTCGCATATGCTTCCGTATCTGTAAAATAATATCTCCACTTAAGCTCCCTGATAAACAAAAAACACTGATTAATTATAAGCAATTTAACCTTTACGGACAACTGTCGAATACTCTCACACCAAAAATCCGACGGCATTAAACCGTCGGATTTTCATACTGATCTCAGCTAATAATTTCTTCAGATCACTTCTTAACTTTAACCTTATCAAGGTGCCAGATATCATCCACATATTCCTTGATAGTACGGTCTGAAGAGAACTTACCTGCGCAGGCGGTATTAAGGATCGCGGAACGAGCCCAGCGAGCCTCATCCTGATAAGCTTCCACAGCCTTTGCACGAGCCTCTGCATAGGATTCGAAATCCTTGAGAATAAAGTATGTATCGGCTCTTGCCGTGCACTCGGTGTTAAGGAGTGAATTATAAAGCGGTTTGAACAGCTCTGTATCCTTGGAGTATGTTCCGTTGATAAGCTGCATGAGAACACGTCTCACATTCTGATCATTGTTGAAGATATCCATCGGATTGTATCCGCCATGCTGCTCGTAATTGATGACCTCATCGGATGAGAGACCAAAGATAAATGCATTCTCTGCACCTACTTCTTCGACGATCTCAACATTCGCACCATCCATTGTTCCGAGGGTCAGCGCACCGTTTAACATGAACTTCATGTTACCTGTTCCGGATGCTTCCTTGGAAGCGGTGGAGATCTGCTCCGAGATATCGGATGCCGCAAAGATCATCTCCGCATTGGATACACGGTAATCCTCAATGAATACAACCTTTATCTTGCCACCGATGGCGGGATCATTGTTGATGACATCAGCAACGGAATTAATAAGCTTAATGGTGAGCTTGGCATTGCGGTAACCTGCTGCCGCCTTCGCGCCGAAAATAAATGTTCTGGGATAGAAGAACACATCCGGATGATCCTTGAGCTCGTTATACAGATGCATAACATTCAGGATATTGAGCAACTGCCTCTTATATTCGTGCAGACGCTTAACCTGTACGTCAAATATGGATCTGGGGTCGATATCAACTCCGTTATGCTCCTTGATATATTTTGCAAGGCGAACTTTGTTCTGATACTTGATGTTCATGAACTCGCTCTGAGCCTTTTCATCATCAGCATAAACCTTGAGTTTCTTGATCTTTGAAAGATCTGTGATCCAGTCATCACCGATATGAGCGGTTACCCAGTCGGCAAGAAGAGGATTGGCATGAAGTAAGAACCTTCTCTGTGTTATACCATTTGTCTTGTTGTTGAACTTATCGGGGAACATCTCATAGAAGTCCTTAAGCTCCTGAGTCTTAAGGATCTCGGTATGAAGTCTTGCAACACCGTTTACGGAGTAGCCGGCACAGATAGCGAGATGAGCCATCTTAACCTGTCCGTCATAGATGATCGCCATCTTGCGAACCTTCTCCTGGTCACCAGGATATTTAGCCTGGATCTCAAGAACAAAGCGGCGGTTGATCTCTTCAACGATCTGATAGATCCTGGGAAGAAGTCTTGAGAAGAGCTCGATAGGCCACTTTTCAAGAGCCTCAGCCATAATGGTATGATTGGTATATGCGCATGTCTTGGTAGTAACTTCCCATGCCTCATCCCATGTGAGGTAATACTCGTCCATGAGGATCCTCATAAGCTCGGGGATCGCAACTGTAGGATGTGTATCATTCAACTGGAAGGTAACCTTCTCGTAGAACTTCTTGATATCCTTATGAGTACGCATATACTTCGCTACAGCTTTCTGAACGGATGCCGATATGAAGAAGTACTGCTGCTTGAGTCTGAGCTCCTTACCTGCATAATGATTATCATTGGGATAAAGGACCTCTACGATATTTTTTGCAAGATTCTCCTGCTCTACCGCTTTCTGATAATCACCCTTATCAAATGAATCCAGGCGGAAAACATCAATAGGTGCTGCATCCCATATCCTAAGCGTATTCACGATGCCGTTGCCATATCCGACAATTGGCATATCGTAAGGTACGGCCTTTACCGACTGATATCCTTCCTGGAAATAATTGTTTCTTCCGTTCTCGTCCACGCGGACATTTACATATCCGCCGAACTTGATCTCCTTGGCATATTCACTGCGGCGAAGCTCAAAAGGATTGCCGTTCTCAAGCCAGTTATCAGGTACCTCAACCTGATATCCGTCCCTTATCTGCTGCTTGAACATACCGTAGCGATAACGGATACCGCATCCGTATGCCGGATATCCAAGGGATGCCAGTGAATCAAGGAAACATGCAGCAAGTCTTCCCAGGCCACCGTTTCCGAGAGCCGCATCGGGCTCCTGATCCTCGATAACATTTATATCAAGTCCAAGCTCGTCCAGCGCTTCTTTCACGCCTTTGTAAGCCTTCATGTTGATCATCATGTTTCCGAGTGCACGTCCCATAAGGAATTCCATGGACAGATAGTAGACCGTCTTGGGATCCTTCTTCTCGTACTGCTCCTGTGTAACCATCCACATATCAACGACCTGGTCCTTTATCGCATAGGAAACAGCCTGAAATACCTGCTGGGGTGTCGCCTCTTCGATCGTCTTGCGATAAAGCGTCTTGATATTGTAGAGGACACTTCTCTTGAAAAGTTCTTTGTCAAACTTGTCTCGGATGGTAGCTCCGGAGGACGAAGTTTCACTTGATGTTTTCTTTGATGCCATTGTTTAACCTCCCAATATAAAATACAGTTTACCCTCAAAACCTAAGGCTAATTATATCTGATTTGGGTATTATATTAAAGTCCGTAGGATCAATCCGTAAAATAGTAATAAGATATGCCTGACATGTATTCCAGCTCTTCGGGATCCCTGTAAATGACGTGATTTTCGGTTTCTCCCGCCTTTTCAAGGCCGCAGCTTTCAGGATCTTTTAAAAAGCTTGAAGTCTTGGGGAATACATAATAACTCACCTGTCTGGGGATGGCTGCCTCGCGCATCTTCTCAACATCTATGGGATCTTCGCAAAGCATTGAATATAGCTCATCATATGCGTCCGGACGCATGATCAGTTCTCTCCCGTATGCAAGATAGATATTCGTATCGTACTGCCTGATATATGACGTGAAATCCAGAGGCATCACGGCTTTTACTCTGTGCCCCTGCTCTTTTTCCATTATGATATCCGCTGTTTCTATCACTTCCTGCGGTATATGATACTCATTTTGCGCCTTTGAAGCGATCACAAGGGGGCCAGCCACTGATTTATAGACATTTCCTCCGCAAAGTATGATCATTGCCGTCGCTACGGGAAGCCCTATAAGCTTAAATCCCGCACATATCCTTGTAAAAGCATGGGCCACTGTCATGGCTACCGGAACCATCCATAACATGCGATAGTATGTGTCATTCTTATCGATGAATCTCATAAAAAGATATCTGACGGGCGGCATGAAAAAAGCGATCAAAATAAGTCCCGGAGTCCATACAAAGATCACCCTCTTTGCTTTATCCTTTTCTGATATCAAAAGATAAGAAAAGGCAGCCGCATAGATAAGCAGCAGGAATCCGGTCCCCGCATAATTCAATAAAGTCGCTATATTCAGTTCAAGATATGCCCATAATCTTGATAACATTCTTTCCACCCAAATATCTGTTTTTGATCAGTGATCACTTAAGTAAAACATATGCGGCCATATACAACACCTGCGGGATACATGCAAGCAGGCCCGTTACGAAAATCCCAGGCTTCTTCTTACATATTGCCAGGATAAAACATCCCGTCGCCACAAGTCCTGCGGAATATGCCGCTCCCAGAGACGTACATATCCCCGAAAATATTCCCGTGCTTACGATCAGATACCATGCCGTTTTTACTCCGGTGCCTTCTTTTTCGCCGTAACTTTTCGCCAGTAAAAGGAGCCCAAGTATGATAACAGGTATCACCACACTTCCGAGCATTGCTTTTCCCTGCCATGTCCTTGTCAGGAAAAATCTCTCCGCCGTATATATAGATACGCTTCCGAACATCTCGAATATCGCAACGATACAAAGGAAAAACGGAATATTATTTTTTTCTTCCGGATAGAGGATCTTAGCGATCTCGAAAAATACCAGATATGTAAGAGGTATCAGAAAAAGCGGCATAACCGTCTTGCAAAGTACCGTTGCATGGATCCCGCTGATTTTTGCAAGATAAGCAAACCAGAGAGGGAGCACTGCGAGAGCGTGTCTCATATCAAGAGACGTGGGGCCTCCCGTATAAGGGAGATTTGTAAACATCACTCCCTGCTGTTGTGCGATAAGCGATTGCGTTACATAGAAAGTATTATCGCCGTCGATAAAGGCCGTTGTAACCGCCTTGTAAAGCTGAAACGCAAAGATAACAAGGAAAGCTCCCCAAAGGATCATCTTCTCTGCATCCCTGAACTTCCCGTTCTTAACTTCTCCGGTATTGCTGTATACTTCAGGTTTCGCGGCTTTCTCAGGGGCCTCAGGCTTTCTTTCCTTCAGTTCCTTTACTCTGCAAATCGTGCCCGCAACAGCCGGTATCAGGCTCAGTATCAGATATATCTTCGTACAAACGGCGAAATTATCCTGCCTGATAAAAAACATGCACCCCAGAGCCACAGGAAAAAACAACACGATCTGAAACAGAAATCCCGCAAGAAATACCATGCCCGTATCTCTTCCCGGGGTCCTGTCAAAGCACGCCAACAAACGCCCTGTTTCCAGAGGCAGTATAACGATCATAAAAATGAGTATGAGTGCAGAGATCAACATCATAATACTCCAATGACGATACCGGTGATAATTATTGCGGCACAAACAAGTTTTTTTACAATATTTTTTTCTTTAAAGATCAGCCTGCCCCCCAGGATGGTCACCAGACAGCCTGACTGCTTGATCAGTGTCATGACGCTGACTCTTGAAGCCGGATCCTTATTGGCAACGAACAAAGCCCTGTCGGCAAGCACGAACATAAAGCTCAATATCCATATCCAGTAATTCTTAAGATTCTTCTTAAGATCAAGCTCTGTCTTCGAGAAGAAAAAATACATCCCGTAGAACATGGTAAGAAACAGCATATACCAAAACTGCAGCTGTCCCGGAGTCATTCCTATATCCAGCTCCTCATTTGTCAGGATCTTATCCATCATGCCCGATACGGCATTAAGGAGACATGAGAGCAACGCCATAAAAATGTAGATCGTGCCGCTCTTTTCCGGTTCTTTCTTTGATCCGAACTTAAGAAGTACGAGTCCCAAAGCCACAAGTATAAGTCCCAGTATCTGTGTTCTGCCAATCGTCTCCCCCAGTACAAATACCGCAAGAAGTGTGGCGAAGATTACTCTGGATAAGTCCAGCAGTCCGTAGACACTGATGGGGATCTTCTCTATAGCCTTAAAGCTGCATATCCAGGCGATGAAGATCACAAAAGATTTGATAGCGATAAATCCAAGCTGTATATAAGACAGTCCCGTGATATTATCCTTAGGATCCATCACCGCGCCGGGGATCAGGAATAAAAAGGCAAACAGTGTATAAAAAAAGAGTACTTCAAAAACAGTACTCTTTTCAATTGCTTTCTTCTTTACTATTTCACGGCCTCCCTTAATGAGACCGTAAAACAGCGTAAGTAACATCCACATGATTTTTACTGATTCTGATTTCCGTTATTGCCGGAATTAAGTGAATTATCGATCCCGTTACCGACAGGGGTAACAGGTACCGTACCAAGCATCGGATCAACAAATCCTGTCGTAGGGATCGATGAGGACTGAAGTCCGTTTCCCGTAACCTTATTAACAGTAGTCGACTGAAGCTCAGGCTGAACCGTCTGTGTTCCGTAGATAGAGCTGAGACCGGAAACATTGGACTGCGCACCTGCAGGTGAAACCGTACCGCTTGCCTGCATTCCTCCGAGAGACGGATCCATATTCACGGAAGGTGCCGCACCGAAAGCAGTCGTAGGCTTGATGTCCGGAGTTACTACCTGTGTTCCGAACATGGGATTAACATTCTTAAGCGCATCTGGTGTGGAATTAGGCGCCGTCTGAGGTGTAAACTGTTCTGCCTTGTTGCCGTAAGCAGACTGAACCTGTCCTGCCTGACTCTGGGAAGCAAATCCCGATACAGAATCGGTACTGGCTCTTGCCATGGGTGCAAATGCAGACTTCACTGCTGTCCTGTTGAAATCACCCTCATCTCCGTTACTCTGAGGACCGTAGTACTGATTATTGGAAGTCTTGGGCATGCTGCTTATAAATCTCTCGTCCTTATACTTCTTTATCAATACTATCAGTATGATAAGACCTACCACGAACATGATGGGGCCGGCTATCATGCCTGCACCATATCCATCCTCATCCATAACCTGAATGTAATATTTTACACAGGCATCCTCTTCACCTTCATATACGAAATACTTTATATCATCCTTCTTATAATTCTTAAGCTGTCCCTTTACCGTCATACACTTTGAAGGCTGAGCCTCAATCCCCAGTGAGTCATTTGCCCACCATTCATCGCTGAGATCACACTGCTTCTCCAATACATCGAAATACTTCGATCCGGCTTTCATGATGATATATTTGTCGTAATATATCCCTTCGGGCGCTTCTATTAAATAAGGCAGCTCGTAGTATCTTGCGGCCTCTCTTGAGCTTGTGGTGATGCCGTAAGTCTTCGTCTCCTGTATCATATTTACGCCGGTATCAAAAACAGTCCTGATATCAACGTAAACAAAATCTCCGGCCTTTAATGAATCCGGATCCGCATCAAGAACATTGATCAGATCGCCCTTAAGTTTCGTGGTATTATATAATGATCCGACACCTATGATCAGGCCTCCCAGGACCAGTATTATTGAAATTACAGTGATTCTTAATCTAGACATTTTTTATCCTCCAGGCTGCTTAAGTCGGCTCCTTCCCCTCCAAAGCCCTTGCATAGACCATGATATTATATAAAAAACCGCGGTTTTAATCAACCGCGGTTAATTATAGTGTGGTTATGCCGCAATCTTCTGCGACAGTATAAAGCCCTGTATTATGACAGCTTCATGTCTCCGTCTTTTACCCATCCGAGTTTCTTTACTACCGCATGGAAAGCAAGTGAAAGTACGGCAGGGAGCACAAGGCTTATGAGAACAAGTCCCGTCCAGTCCATAGGTGTAATGCCGGCCTTGGTTCCTGCTGCGATATCACTGATCCATCCGGTGTAAACACCGATCTGACCTACCAGTCCGCAGGTTCCCATACCCGATGATACCGGTGCGCCGTTCATCTCAAGCTTAAAAAGACATGTTGCGATGGGTCCCGTTACTGCACTTGCAAGAGTAGGCGCGATCCAGATCCTGGGGTTCTTTACGATATTACCCATCTGAAGCATCGAAGTACCTATACCCTGTGAGATGAGTCCGCCCCACTTATTCTCCTTAAAGGAGATCACTGCAAAACCTATCATCTGTGCGCTGCATCCTGCAACCGCTGCTCCTCCTGCAAGCCCCGTAAGTGCAAAGGCTGCACATATTGCAGCTGACGAAATGGGAAGCGTCAGTGCCATACCTACCAGTACTGATACTATGATACCCATAACAAAAGGCTGCTGATTGGTTGCCCACATTATGGCATTTCCAAGCATCATAGCAAGCTCACCGAGAGGCTTTGCTATCAGAGCAGATAATAATACACCTACAGAAATAGTAACAAGTGGAGTTACCAGAATATCTACCTTAGTCTCCTTGGATACTGCCTTACCGATCTCAGCTGCGATAATAGCAACAAAGAGAACAGCCAGAGGGCCTCCTGCTCCGCCCAGCGCATTGGATGCGAAACCTGCTGTTATCAGCGAAAACAAAACAAGAGGCGGGCACTTAAGCGCATATCCGATGGCAACCGCCATAGCCGGTCCGCTCATTGCGGAAGCAAGGCCACCAACCGTATACTCGGTATTGTTGATAGTCGCTACGGGTGTAGTCAGAAAACCGATATGGAACTGATTTCCGATGGTATTGATGATGGTTCCGATGAGCAGGGAGCAGAAAAGTCCCTGTGCCATTGCGCCTAGTGCATCGATACCGTAACGCTTTAAAGAGATCTCGATGTCTTTCTTCTTTAAGAAAGCTGCGATACCGCTCTTTTTCTCGGGCTGCTTTGCTGCCTCTTTTGTTTCTTCTTTTTTTACTTCTTTTTTCTCTTCCATTTTATCCTCCTGCGACAGTACAATCCTCAGATCATCTGCTGATCCTTCCGGGGCCTTCCCGGACGGTGTCGTCTGTCTTCTTTGCATTTTATAGAAAAAAGTCTCATTGTCAACCATCATTAATAACAAGCAGCACTGACGTAACAAGGTTCTTATATGGAAAATGTATACAAATCAGAACATATGATAAATTTTTCTTTTGACCCTCATATCATATATATGCTATTATGTCGCATGTATTTTTGGCAGTAAAACTGCTCTATTTATTTTTCCGGAGGAATAAAATATGTATATCACATGTCTTGATCTTGAAGGCGTACTCGTACCCGAGATATGGATCGCATTTGCGGAAGCAAGCGGGATCCCCGAGCTTAAGCGCACCACGAGGGACGAGCCTGATTACGATAAACTTATGAAGTGGAGGATCGGGATCTTAAAAGAGCACGGTCTCGGATTAAAAGAGATACAGCAGACTATAGAGACTATCGATCCCCTTCCCGGTGCGAAGAAGTTCTTAGACGATCTGCGTGATATGATGCAGGTTATCATAATCAGTGATACTTTCACTCAGTTCGCATCACCTCTTATGAAGAAGCTGGGCAATCCCACCATCTTCTGCAACTCTCTTGAAGTAGCGGAAAGCGGTGAGATCACAGGCTTTAAGATGAGAATACAGAATTCAAAACTTACTACGGTTAAAGCTCTTCAGTCCATCGGATACGACACCATCGCCAGCGGCGACAGCTACAATGATCTCGCCATGATCGAAGCCAGCAAGGCAGGCTTCCTTTTCAGAAGTACAGACAAGATCAAGGCTGACTACCCTCAGTATCCCGCATTCGAGACCTATGACGAGCTCTTTGATGCAATAAAGAAAGCTGCTAACTGATCTTCAGGGATCACTTTCTTTCAAGGATATATTTACATATAGGATTACCCTGTGATGAGAATCTTTCCTCATACTCGGTCATCACATTTCCGACCATCATCTTTTCATCGGAATGAAGATCATAGCTAAGCGCCTTTATTTCAAAGGCGCTTTCTGCTACCTCTTCAACAGCAAAATCAAACAATGCTCTGTTATCCGTCTTGAACTCTATCCTTCCGTCCCCGGCAAGTATATGATCATAGCGCTCAAGGAACTGTCTGCTCTCGAGTCTGCGCTTGGCGTGTCTGTCCTTGGGCCAGGGATCCGAGAAGTTCAGATAGATCCCGGCCACTTCACCTTCATCGAAACAGTCACAGATATATTCTGCATCCATACGGATGAATCTTACATTGGGAAGCTGCCTCTCTTCAAGCTTCTGGATCGCACGAAGTAGCACAGTGGAATACTTTTCTATACCCAGATAATTGATATCGGGATTGAGTTCGGCAAGATCCATGATGAATCTTCCCTTTCCCATTCCTATCTCAAGCTTTATGGGATTATCGTTTCCAAAGATCTCTTTCCATTTTCCCTTATGCTCGTTTTCGTCATGGATGACAAAATCATTTGCTGCTATCATCTCACGGGAACCTGTGACATTTCTGAGTCTCATATCTTATCTCCTGAATCTTTTTATTTCGAAAGCACAAAGCAAACGTCGTCAGCTTTATACCGGCCCGCATCATTCTACCATGAGCCGCATGAATTAATAAAGGTGTTTTCCGCCCGATAAAGCCCAAACGTAAATCCCGGCACTTCTCCCTTGTGAATTATATACATTTTGAGACCGATATAATGTATAATTTCCCTATGTGTAATTTTAGAAAGAAAAAAAATATGATCCCGCGTGTCCTGAACACGCTTCTTGCATTTTTACTGTGCTTTGTGTCTTTTTTTGCTTTTTCGGAATCTGTCCATGCTACACAGGATGAATTTGATGCTGCGGCGGAAGCCCGCAAATCCGAGGAAGTCCAGACCAACGAGATAGAGAACTGGCCCCAGGGCCCCCGTATCGGTGCCAAGGCCGCAATACTCATGGAAGCCAATACCGGCACCATCCTCTATGCCAAGGATATCGACGAGCATCTCTACCCCGCGTCCATCACAAAACTCATGTGCTGTCTCGTGGCAGTAGAAAACTGCGATACCGACAAAGTAATGA
Source organism: Lachnospiraceae bacterium XPB1003 (assembly GCA_900102065.1). GTDB lineage: Bacteria > Bacillota > Clostridia > Lachnospirales > Lachnospiraceae > NK4A136. The sequence goes on from FMVK01000016.1 coordinate 24,402, forward strand.
CCGTCAGCCAGCTTGCCGTTGATTCCAACGATCCCGACGGATCCTGCATGGGGCTCAGAGCCGGTGAGACCATCACCTTAGAAGAGCTTCTCTACGGTATCATAATCAATTCCGCAAACGAAGCCTGCAATGTTGTAGCTGAGAATATTGCGGGGTCCATTGACGCATACGTTGATATGATGAATGAACGTGCAAAGGAACTGGGCTGCACCGGAACGCACTTTGTCACCCCCAACGGTCTGCACAATGCCGATCACTATACTACAGCCCACGACATGGCTCTTATCGGTCGTGCCTTCTTCGAGTACGATCTGCTCTGCAAGATCGCTACCACCTCATCATATACTATACCGGGAACCGAAACTCATCAGGAATTCCCTCTCCACTCAAAAAACAAGCTCTACCCCGGGCAGCAGCTTGCCTATGACGATCTTGTGGGGTCTAAAACAGGTTTCACCAGTTACTCAAGACAGACACTTGTTTCATGTGCTGAACGCGGAGGCATGAAGCTTGTTGCAGTCATCCTCATGGAGGAAACCCCCTCTCAGTTCACGGATACCATTGAACTGTTTGATTACGGCTTCTCCAACTTTACAATGATCGATCCTTCAGATTATGAAACAGGATATAACATAGACAACTCCGGTTTCTTCAACTCATCATCGGGGCTCTTCGGAAGTACAGCGCCTCTATTATCCATAGGTAATTCCACCAGCATAGTTCTTCCGAATACACTTACCTTTAACGATCTATCGTCACATGTAAGCTATGATGATCTCCATGAAGGTGCAGTTGCCAAGATCGAATATACCTATCACACGGATACAGCTGACATCCCCATGGGAAGTACCGACATTTTGCTTAATGAATCCGTTATCCCGAATTTTGATTTTCAGTCTTTAAATCAGAGCAGCATATCTTCCGCCAGCGCTGTTTCAGCGGATTCGGGACTTCCCGCAGCATCTTCCGATGCCGCAACTCCCGCCGCAAACACAAAACCGGATAACGGGACCGAAGGAAAAATGGTTAAGATACAGCACATTTTCATCGGACTTGCTTCTGCTGTTGCAGTGATAATAATAATATCATCTCTTGTGAGACGCGCCCAAAAAAATAAAAGACGTACTTACAGGAGAAAGAAAAAACAGAAAAAATCATCTCTGCCTTCAAACCACAGAAGACCGGCTCCTCCCCGAAGCAGGAGCACATCCGGCAGCAGTAAGAACACTTCCGGTCGGAGCAAGCGTCCCTCGGGAAGCAGAAACGGCTCGAATCAGGGAAGGCGCCCTTCGGGAGGCAGCAAAAACAATTCATCAGGCTCCCAGCGAAGAAGAGAACTTCACTTCAAATAACATAAAATAACGACCTCCGATAATCAGATTCATCATCCTGACTTTGGAGGTCGTTTTAAATATACGTATTATATAAATATATATATGATCAGAATTTTTTACAGAAGTTTTCTATCATTGTTCTGCTCTGAGCAAAACAATCCAGCATCTTCTCCGAGAAAGATCCGGCAGCTCCTCTCATTATCATTCCGTAAGCCTTACTCATATCAAAGGCATCACGGTAAGTTCTGTCACTGATAAGTGAATCGTAAGCATCCGCCAGGGCCACTATCTGAGCCTCCACGGGAATGGCTTCACCCTCCAGATGATCGGGATATCCCTTACCGTCATATCTTTCATGATGATGTCTGCAGATATTATAACTTGTCGTGATATATTCCTTATCCTGCAGTTCCTCTATCTGCTTGAGTATCTCACACCCAAGGGTAGTATGTGATTTGATGACTTCAAATTCATCCGCTGTAAGCTTTCCCGGTTTAAGCAGTATGCTGTCCGGGATTGCGATCATTCCTATATCATGAAGTGCCGCAGTACTCTCTATCGCCTCGATCTTCTCCGGCCTCAGATCATAATCATCCGGATATCTTCTCATAATGGTCTCAGCTACTATGCGGCTGATACCTTTTATCTTCTTGATATGTGAGTTACTCTCAAGATTACGGAACTCTACTATGGAGCTCATGATCTCTATCAGCTTACTATTGAAGGCTTTCAGTTCGTTATTCTTCTCCTGGATCTGAACCGTCTGCTGCCTTATCATCTCCTCTAACTGCAAACGCCCGCGATTAAGAGCTATCAGGTTATTAACACGTGCAGCGATAACCTGCGGAACAAACGGCTTATAAATCATATCCGTAGCTCCGTTTTCAAAGCTTTCAGCGATCAGTGCTTCGTCCCTGTCAGTAGTCATCATTATCACAGGGATACGCTTTATTACTCCCTTTAATTTTAGCACCTTAAGCAACGCTCTGCCGTCGATTATCGGCATATGCATATCAACAAGGATGATAGCTATCTCCTTGTGGTGATCCACAAGATAAGCCATAGCCTCACGTCCGTTTCCCACTGTTGCGATATCGAACTTATCCTTGAACAGCTCACTCAGCTGGTCACGGTATCCGATATCATCATCCGCAATGAGCATTGTATTACGCATAATTCTTCCCCCTTACTCCTCTTCCACATGTCTGCCTTTGGAGTAAAACTTCACATTTTTCTTATCTTCCTGCAGCATCAGTTTATTGCCGTTGATCTTCAAGAATGTATTTGTATATACCGTTCCGGTTACTCTTACAAATATGTTCCTGTTAAATTCTATTTCCTTATTTAGTTTTTCCTGTTCCTCCGCGATCAGCGCAAGCTCTTCCTTCTGCTTTTCCAGGACATCTTCAAGCTTCAGGTACATTTCATGGGTTCTGCCCCTAAGTGCGCCGAACTTTTGAAGAACTGTATTCATTCCGTCACGGACTCTCTCCATTTCATTTTCAAGCTTGCGTCTGCGCATTGTAAGAGCCATGATCTTCTCACCAAACTCGTTACTCTTTCCCACTTCCACCTCAGTCTTGGCATGGGACTGGCTTCCGATGGTAAGCGTCTCTATGCTGACACCTGCCTGAACCTTTCCTCCGCAGATGAGAGATTTTCTTCCGTTAGTCTTTATACTCTGCTCACATGTAACAATGCTGTTAAGTATATAGCCCGCTTCAACATTACCGCCCGCAACAACAGCGATATTTTCCAGGAATGCTGCGACAACATCCTGCTTTGATTCTATTGTTCCCTTATCATTACCGTTAACACCGCGATGGATAATAATATTCTTTCCGGCTCTTAAGAAAGCACCTTCCACGAAGCCGTCTACCTCGATCTCTCCGCTGGCCTCGACGCTGGTATTCTCCATTACGGAACCGTGTATATGGATATTTCCGTCAAATCTTATATTGCCTTTTCCATAAACCACATCTCCGTCTATATCCAACTGATCTATGATCGATATGGCATTGCCGTGTCTTGATACCAGGCCCTGTTTTTTAGCGGTATAGATCTTTCCGGTCTCATCCACATCAAGGCTCTTGGATTCCAGCTTCGGAAGATTCTTTCCCGTATATCCGGGGATCTCTATTCCCGACACGGTAAGCCCTTCCGCTCCGGGAGTTGCATCATGATAAACAGCAACTTTATCTCCCACCTTGACCGTGGCATAATTCTTTACCGCACGATAATCGATACTTCCGTCTTCCTTAACCTTCGGCTTTGCATCCATGGCCTCCTGGAAGTATTCATAATAACCGTCCTTTCCGATAAGAGGAGGAATACCTTCTGCCGCAAGGTAATCTTTCTCGAGCCTGAGCTCATGTATATCCAGACCGATCTCGTCCAGTTTAAGACCACTGTTTACGCCATAAAGCGCCAGAATGGTCTTCATGTTAGTCCAGGTGAAATCCTCCGGAAGCTCCTTGGTAAGCGAAAAATATGCACGCATTACGGAGTCTTCCGTACGGATCCTGATACCGTATTGTAGATCGATATATTCCCTGTCAAGGACGCTCCTTCCTTCCTTATACTTGTTAAGGAACATTTCGCGTCTGCATTTGTGCATATCGGGAAGCGAATAGATCAGACGTGCATAGGATACGACATCCAATTCTTCCATCAAGCCGAGTCGTATCTCGCTCATCTGTTTATCGCGATAATATTTATTTGCATAAAAGGTAACATCGAGATGATGTTCAAGACCCACACGGATCTCTCTCATCTGTCTGAATGACAATTCTTCGGAATCGTAATAAGATACGTCGAGACCATGGTCCAGGCCAAGCTTGATCTGTTCAAGCTGCGGTCTGGAATATATTTCCGGATCGTAGTCTTCGATCTTGCGAACCTTGGTATTCACATTGCCGATGATGCTCCTCTCGGCTTCCGACAATGTGCCGAGAAGCTGTTCGAAAGCTTCCGAACCGGAACTTGAATTCGATGACATCGCAGCCTTATTTTCAGATACTACACCCGCAATGTCCGCACTTGATGAAGAGCCAAGGTTAGAACTTTCCTCAGCCTCACTCTGACTCTGTTCCTTTTTGTTCTGTGCCTCCTGAATATCATCAAGCAGGCCGATCAGATCCTCTGATTCAAAGATCAGATCCAATTCATCATTGTCCGCCAACGCTTTCCCCCACAACTTCTTCCGGCATGTCAAATATCTTCTTGCCGGAGCGTCTGTTAATATATTCCTTGAATCCTATCAGTTCGGATTCGGGCTTGAAGCCCTTCTTAAAAAGTACCTGACCATGCTCGATCATTCCCGCGGTCTTTAAGATAAGGATTATCTCATCGTCGGTTTCGTACGCCTTCTCAATAGTTGTATATTTAAACGAAAATGACGTCTTATTAACTTTTACATTTACATTATCGGACAGGAACTTTACTATCATGACTATGACCTGTCCGTGCTCATCCTGCATCCTTCTGTAGTCCACCCAGCATCTGAATGAGTAGCCGAAGAATATCATGAAAAAGAAATACAAACCCAGCGCCGCAAGCACGGATGTAATAAATACATTTTTAAAAAACAACATCACCGCAGCAGCTGCCGCAAACGTGATGAGCGCCAGCACTGCCGCCAACAACTGCGTTTTCTTTTGCGTCTTCCTGTAGCAGAGCTTATAGTATTGGGCATGCAGCTTCTTAGTCAGGATAAATTTGTTTTCATAAATAAGCTTTGCCATTATCTGTATTATTTCGCATCCGACTTTTGCTTCTGCTCAGTCAGCTTATCGTATTCTTCCCTGCTCGCACAGCTCGTGGTCTTCTCTGCGAAGTACTTCCCGTTTCCTGCAGTCCTGATCTTCAATGCCGATATGACCGGTCCGTGTTCCGGACAGATCCCTGCCGCATGCATGGTCCTTCCCATATGGCCAAACCATTTTATCCTGCGCTTAAGCGATCTGCCGCCTGTTGCAAATGACATATCACCGCTAAAGCGTCCCTTAGTCGAAGGGCCTCCACATCTCGGACACCATATTGTGGTTATCCTCGCATCATTTATGATATCGTTCCTGTCATCATACCCCTGTGAATAAAAGGTATAGGAGTCTTCACTCCGCAAGTAGATCTCTTCTTCACGACTTCCGGGAAGCCTGTATAGATCATAGGCTGCAGAAGTCCTGCGAATATCTTCGGGAAGAGCCTTGAGTATCATCCCCGTGTAATAGGCATCGCTGAAGGCTCTGTGAAAAGCGACATCCTTTTCGATACCCATCTCATCAACTGCACTCTCAAGAGAAAACTGTCTCTTCTCTCCCATCTTACGTGCATAAAGCTTTTGAACATCCACATACTCAAAAGGCTTCTCGGCAAGCGGCGGCATATCGAAATATGCGAGGTTTCTCTGAAGCTCCGTCAGATCCTGACCTCCCCATGTGCAAAACACGGGATCGCTTCCGCACCACGTCAAAAACTCCTCTGCCACCTCGGTAAAGGGTCTGCCCTTTTCCAGCTCACCGGGCTGAAGGTTAAGCATCTTTCGGATTCTCCAGTTGATCTCCTTATAAACCTGAGGCCTGATCATCTGACTGAACTTCCCGATAAGGTTCAATTCCTTATCCAGCTTAACCGCACCTATCTCTATTATCTCAAACGGAATGGCATGCCTGACCTCTTCATCTGCTCCTTCAGGCTGGTTCCATTCCAGATCAAATACAATAAATTCCATAATTAGTGATATTTTATCATAAATTTACATAAAATAATATGTAACTGTACGTAATCTGTCGGTTTTTAACAGTTTTTCGGTCATAAGATCATTCAGCCCACCGGCAGCATTTCATGCCAACATGATGTTGGATCAAACGGCTCACTGTCATGAAAAAAAGAGTTCCGGGATAAACCCGGAACTCTCGTTAAATTATCATATTTCAATCTGAAATTTTCGGAACCCTTATTATCCGCGACTTTCTTATCAGATAACTTCTTATCGGATCCCTTATTATCAGATTCCTTATTGCCGGATCCGACCTTATCAGATCTTATCCTTGTCGTCGAAAGGATCTCCGCACTGAGGGCAGAACTTAGGAGGATTGTGGGGATCTTCAGGTTCCCATCCGCACTTGTCACACTTGTAGAGAGGTGCTTCCTCGGGCTTCTTCTCTCCGCACTCTTCGCAGAACTTACCCTTGTTGACCTTACCGCACTTAGGGCATGTCCATCCTGCATCAGCTGCGGGTGCAGGTGAGCCACAGTCTGCACAGAACTTACCTGTGTTGCCTTCCTTACCGCACTTAGGGCACTTCCAGCCTGCTGCGGGAGCGGGTGCCGCTGCGGGAGCTGCCGCGGGTGCAGGTGCTGCCTGAGGCACGCCCTGATTCTGCTGTGCTGACTGAATGAAACCGTTCATGCCTGCTCCGCCGCCCATAGCGTTCTGAGCAAATCCCATTCCCATGAAGCCTGTCATAGCGCCTGCGGAATTGTTTGCAGCTCCGACCATAGCATCTGCGGAAGCCTTTCCGAGCATACCGTTCATCATAGCTGCGTTTGAACCGAGGGTTGCGCTGTTCTGCATCTGCTGAAGTGTCTTCATATCCTCTTCGTCGAGGGTAGGAGGATTCATCGCGATATTGGCAACTTCGATACCTCTTGTCTCAGCCCAGTCAACTGCAAGTGCCTGGTTCATAGCTTCCTTGAGATACTTCTGATTCTCGGGAAGTGCGATGGCACTGGGACGAAGCTCCTTCTCGGCAAGCACTGCAAGGCCGCCGCCCAGAGCCTGAACGAATTCTGTCTTTAACTGCTGATCGATCTTATCTCTTGTAAACTCACCAACGATATTGCTGCATACGTGAGTATAGAACAGAAGGGGATCTACGATCTTGTAAGAGTAAACACCGTTACATCTTAACTTAACTTCAAAATCGATACCTCTCTTGGAATCAACAGTACGGAACTGGATAGGATTGGGTGTTCCGAACTTGTTGTTCATGATCTCCTTGAGGTTGAAGTAGTAGATCTTCTGAACACGAGCGGTGTCACCACCGAAAGTGATACGCTCACCCCACTTCTTGAACGAATCTACGATACCCTTACCGAGTCCGCCGTAGAAGATAGTGGGTTCCTTGGATGTATCGTAAATATATTCATCAGGCTGTGCGCAGACTTCAACTATCTTACCGTTGTCTACGATGATAGCACACTGTCCGTCAGCGACCGCAACCCTTGAACCGTTGGTTATGATATTCTCATCACCTTTATTGTTTGTACTTCTTCCGCTCTGGTGCTTCTGACCTTCTTTAACAAGGACATCCATGCCCATTGAGTCACAGTAGAAGAACTCTCTGTACTGGTTAGCCAGAACTCCGCTGCCCGAAGCAAGCGCTGCTGCTATTAATCCCATATTTCTCTCCCTTCATAATCTTTGCTTATGAAATTGACGTTCTTTGTTGCATTGATATTGTATCATATACACGGATTTTGTGGTGAAAAATCAGTCCGTGATCTTAGCAGGTCTGACACCTATCTGGTAGTAATCGAATCCGTACTTATTGGCTGTTTTTGCGCCGTACTGATTCCTTCCGTCGAAGATCACCGGTGACTTGAGTGCGGCCTTTATCTCATCGAAATCAGGGCTTCTGAATTCCTTCCACTCTGTTATGAGTATCAGTGCATCAGCATCCTTAAGCGCTTCATACTTGCGATCGACATATTCGACATTTGAATTGTCCTTAAGGTAACATGTCTTTGCCTCTTCCATGGCCTTGGGATCGTAAGCTTTGATCTTTGCGCCTGCTGCCGTGAGATCATTGATGATGGTGATAGCGGATGCTTCACGCATATCATCGGTATCAGGCTTAAACGAAAGTCCCCATACGGCAAAGGTTCTGCCGGTAAGATCCTCTCCGAAATGTTCCTTTACCTTATCCGCAAGAACATGCTTCTGTGCATGGTTCACATCTTCAACCGCGCGAAGAAGCTTTGCATCAAAATCATACTCCCCCGCAGATCTTATAAGCGCCTTTACATCCTTGGGGAAGCAGCTTCCGCCGTATCCGCATCCGGGATAGATGAAGCTGTATCCGATACGCTTATCCGAGCCTATACCTTTGCGGACTTTATTTACATCAGCGCCAACCTTCTCACAGATTCGAGAGATCTCATTCATAAAAGAAATCTTGGTAGCAAGGAGTGAGTTGGCAGCATACTTAGTCATCTCGGCACTGGCAATATCCATCAGGATAAAGTTGTCTGTATTGAGAACATAATGTCTGTAGAGCTCTTTCATGACCTCTGCCGCATTCTCGTTATCCACGCCGATGACGATACGGTCGGGGCGCATACAATCCGAAACAGCAGTGCCCTCCTTTAAGAACTCGGGATTTGAGATCACGTCAAATGTAAGATCAGAGCCTCTCTTATCAAGCTCTTCCTGGATCTTTGCGCGAACCTTGCCTGCGGTTCCAACGGGAACAGTAGACTTGTCTATCACGTACATATGATGCTTCATGCACTTACCGATGCTTTCCGCAACAGCAAGAACATAGTGAAGATCCGCAGAACCGTCTTCACCCATGGGCGTACCGACTGCTATAAAGCAGATATTCGCTTTTTCCAGTGCCTCTTCAATCTTTGTTGTAAAACGGAGCGAGCCGGCCTTGTAATTCTTAAGTACCATGTCGGAGAGTCCGGGCTCATATATCGGAATGATACCCTGCTTAAGCCTCTCGATCTTGGCTTCATCCACATCGACGCACCATACGTCGTTTCCCATATCCGAAAAGCAGGTTCCCGTAACAAGTCCCACATATCCGGTTCCTATAACTGCTACTCTCATTTCTCTACCTCCATGAAGAGAATTTTCGAATGAAAATTAACTTCTGTATTATACACCGTTATCACGGCGGTTTTTCTTATTTAACAATGCAGATGTATCCAGCCCCTGTGATACCGGTGCATTGCCTCCCTTTGCAGGTTTCGCGGGCCTGCTCGGCATCCTCTGCCCCATTTGCTGCACGGGGCCTCTCTGCATTCCCCGGCCAGACTGAGGCATATTTGGCATCTGCGGCATAGGTGCTCCCGGCATCCTCTGCCCCGACTGAAGCATATTTGGCATCTGCGGCATCTGTGGCATCTGCTGCATAGGTGCTCCCGGCATTCCCTGACCCGGCTGAGGCATCTGCTGCATCTGAGGCATCTGAGGCGCGGGTCCGACCGGCATCTCCTGCTCTGCGTATTCAGCTGCGGCTTTCAGAGCTTTTCTTTCTTCTCTTTCAAGCCTCTTCTTTTCTCTGCGTTCCTTTGCTGCGGCTCCGTATAACGGCTCCCAGGCAAAACGCCTTCCTGCTATATCGGAGAGGAAGAGGAGGATCGACAGTATCAGGAAGATATCCGTCAGATCAAAGCTTCCTACTGCGGTAACATTAAGTTTCTTCCAGATGTTATCACCGGAAGCAAGCCATATACCGTACTGATCGATGAATGACGAGAACTTCCTGTCATCCATGTCAAATCTGAATTCATCACTGTATTGAACAACCGACGCTGTTGTAAATACGCCCTGCACAGTGCCGTCATCGCTCCTGCGAACATTGATATTGTACAGACCGCTTTCGATACTGTCAAAGACAGCTCTGTAAACACCGGGTTCCGAAGCTGTGAAGTCCACTTCTCCCGTTCCGCCGTCAGGTGTCGTGAAGGCGGCATTTATCTCAGTCCTGTCATCATATTCGTCAGTATGATATTCAAGGACCGTCTGCTCGCCTTCCGTCTTTACTCTTACGTAATCCTCTCCTATGGAAGAGCTTCCGCAGGAGTAATCTATCATCCTGCGCCACATCTCGGCGTAATCGCCTTCACCCGAATAACCGGCTGTCCATCCGCCATCCACATCGGAATTCCATGCGATACTGCGTCCGAGACCATACTGCCATACAGTAAGTATGGGATCTCCTTCGCTGCTTCGTATCAGCTGCTGTGCGCCATCCTTGGGCGATGCGGCAATATATCCCAATATATCCGTCCATCCGTCTGCAAAGAGTCCCTGAGTGATCTCATGACCCGCAACGGAAAGCTGATACTGTCCGTTCTTAAGATATGTATTTCCTCCGAGGAAAACTTCCTGTGCGAAGATCCTGGGAAGATCCGTTGAACCGTCGGCATAATAATATCTTCCGTTACAATCCTTTGCCAGCTGGCTCATAAGCTGCGTATCGGAATACTGTCCAACTGCAACGGTTGAAAGAGTGATACCGTCGGAATTGATCTTGTTGGTCACCGAACTGAAATTGGTAGTCTCACCCATTCCGTCCGTGAGAAGGATGATATGCTTGATCTCGGCATTACTTGTCATCAGTGCTTTTCGCGCTTCTTCAAGTGCAGGCATGATCACCGTTCCGCCGCCGCTTCCGATAGCGTCTATATCATACTTGACCGCGTCCTTATCACCTACAACCGATAAATTATGATACCAGTGATAATAATCGTCGAATCCCAGTACACCAACCTCATCCTCTTCGCGCATGTTGTCAACGGCACGCTTTGCGGATTCCACAGCCAGGTCAAGGATAGTAAATCCGTTACCCGCATAATCATCCATGGAACCCGAATGGTCTATTACCATTACGATGGCGGTAGAGGGTATCTCCGTCATGCTTCGGAGCTCCATATTCACAGGAAGGATCTTCTCGATCGCTGTATCGTTATATCCTCCAAGCATGAAGCTGTCTTCACCGCCGGTCATGATAAGACCGCGTCCGTAGTCCTTTACATATGTATCAAGGAGCTCCACAAATTCCTCGGGAAGCTCGGAGTAATATGCATTTTCCAGAATAACTACTCTGTACTCCAGGATCTCATTAAGAGTTGAAGGTGCAGATGAAGGCTTGATGATCTCAGCATTTGCATTTATCGATCCGAGGAGGTTCTCGAAAGGAAGTCCGTTCTCTCCCGCACCTTTTATCACAAGTATCTTCGGTGCATCGGCGATTTCCGAATAAGCATTGAAAACATTATTCTCCGCACATGTATCACCTTCCGCAAGAACTTCCACATGGAAGCTTTCGAGCGAATTGCCTTCTACAACTTCTTCAAATACGAATTCATTATGTCCCTTCTGGAGATGAACCTTCTCTTCGTTGAGGACCTTTTCGCCGGACATGATGGAAACCACCGCATCCGTCTCGTAATTGCTTTCCAGCGCAACTGTCATATAGAAGCTGTCACCGGGATGAAGGACATTGGGAACATCAACTTTTTCCACATAGCAGTCATCTCCGGTCTCGGAAGGTATCATATAAGCTTCAAGACTGATCCTGCCGGAAGTTATCATGGACGCAGTGTTCGTGATATCACCCGCAGTCTCTCTTCCGTCTGTGAGAACCACTATCCTTCCCACGGAATCCGCGGGTATCATGGATATAGCACGCTGAAGAGCCTTTTCAAAGTTGGTGGCTGCAGGATCCGCATCGGAATCGATACCCATGAACATATCCCTGTCAGTCACAAACTGATCAACTACGGCATCACGACCGAAGCCTACGATACCGTAACGGTTGTTCTTCGGCATATTTTTCAGAGCATCATCGATATAATCCTCAAAGAGCTCCAGATTCTTCTCGTCACTGACAGACATATCCACTAAGAAGATGGTGGTGGTATCCTTGGCTTTCTTCGGGATACGGATACCCAGCAGCGCAAGGATCACAAGAGCAAGAAGAACTGTCCTTAAAACAAGATAGAACTTCTTCCTGTAATTCATCTTCTTAACATAGAGGATCCACTCAAGTACCAGAAGGACAAGCGCCACAATAAGAAGGATATTGCGGAGGTTCTTCTTAACCCTCGCCCCCTCCTGAGCATTGGAATATTTAAGATCTTCGGAAACAACTCTTCCGTCACGTCCGTACGCAGGTGCTGTAACCGTATAATATTCTATTCTTGCTCCTGCGCTGATATAGAACAATCCCGCCTTGTTGAGTCTTCCTTCGGGAAGACCGGAGATGGGAATGTACTCGGGCAGAGGATTCATGATGATACTGTTACCGGTCTCATATGTATTCTGCGCCAGCATTCCGAGGTCCGAGAGGAATGATACCGACTCAGCCATGAATACCGGGAACTCGGCCTGCAGTGCAAAATCACTTTCCCTGATATCAAATCCGATGACGATCTGCTTGTGTCCGCCGTTGATACCGTAGTATCCTACACACTTGCCGTCAGATTCCATAAATGACTGCGCCCATTCAGGCACATCATAATAATTGACCGTATTGGCACCTATCGTAAACTCGTCTAATCCCTCAGTGAGATCACACTTCTTTACTGTTATATTTCGATTGGAAAGAGTGCCCTTCTCTCCTCCGGCTAAGAATTCCATGGAATTGACCTGAGACTGGTCTCTTCCGAATCCCGCATCATAGATGACCATGGTGCAGTCCTGTGCTGCCAGAGCATTATCGGATACCGCACGTACAAGGTCGGTTCCGGTAGATGCATAGAAAGCTCGCTCTATAAAAGTATTGCCGTTACTGATGAGCATTCCGGAAGTATTGCCTGTTTCGGATGAAAGAGCATAAGCTATATTGTCTGCAGAAAGACTGTCGAAATCATGAATGACTTTAACGTTACTCTTTTTATCCTCAGCTTCGCCGTCAGCAGGAGCCTCTTCCTTAGCCGGTTCTCCGTCGAAACGTATTGATGAGAGCTCTGCGCGGTAATATCTGGATTCCGAAGTGATTCCCGTGAAAAGAACGGATGCGCTCTTTCCCGCTTCCGCACTTGCGGATCTTACATCTATGATATTCCCCTGATCGTCATACAGAGAGATATCCATGGATGCGCCCAGATCACTGTAATCCGTATAGCGGACGGACACTTCCGTTGCTCCGTCCTTCTCGGCCGCATAGATGTAATCAATGGAAACATCAGATACGGCTTCACCCACATCAATGATATCCGCCTTGAGATTGTCTGCGTATGCGGAGAGTTCCGCACAGCCGAAGCCGTCTGTCAGTATGATGATGTGATCGTATTCGAGAGAAGACAGTATGCTGTAGAGATCTCCTGCATTGCCCTCCGTATCTTCCGCTTCTATCGAAGATATGGCACTGCGGAGCATCTTCCTGTCAGAAGAAGAAGTGATAAGGATCTTTGCGGTATCCGATGCGGAGATGACAGTCATATCGCCGAACTCGGATGATATGTATTCAAGCGCTTCATCTTTGGCTTCATCAAGTCTTGTCTTGCCCTGCTTGATCTGATGCTGCATGCTGAAAGAATTATCGATGACGATAACGGTACTTCCGCCGGTAAAAGATTTCGTCATGATAAAAGGTGCCATCAGCGCAAGTATGAGCAGAAGCATTATCACCATCTGCAGATACATGAGCAGCTCATGGATGAATTTTTCAAAAAAAGTCTTGGACTGTACGTTCTTAAAGATATGCTTCCAGAGCAGATTGGAGGAAATCTCCAGATCCGTTCCGCGTGGTTTTAGCAGATACAGTATTATGATGACCGGTATGGCGAGCACAAACGCAAGCGGCCAGAGACTGGCGAATGACATTACTTTTTATCTCCTATCTTTCGTAAATATCCCTCAATTCATTAAAGATGATCCGGTCAAAAGAAACCGCGGTGTTGCAAAGATGATACGATGCTCCGTTCTTTTCACAGGAAGTTCTGATGCCTCCCGTAAAATCCTTTAAGCCTTTGTTGTATCTCGCAACGGTCTCCGCATCCATAGTGACCCTGATCTTGGAATCCGGATTCTCCGAATCGATCAGATTGCAGGTTCCCGTAAGTGTGATATCCGTCTCTTCCTTCGCAAGTACCTGGAGGATTATCACTTTCTGCTTCATATAGCGAAGATACTTGATCATCTGAGAGAATTCGGCATTGCCCTTCTCTCCATCCCCGTTTATAAAATCCTCACTGAAAAAATCCGACACAAGGATCGTCAGACCTGCGTGCAGCTTCCCGGAATTTTTCACCGCTCTGAAGAAATCCGCAGGCACCGAAGGTCCCGTCCTTTCCAGAAAGCTCTCCAGATTCCTGTAACCGGCTTTACCGCCGGTTACGGAAAATCGTCTTTCGGGAGCTGAACCGTCAATGATGATAACATGATCCTGATTCAGAAGTGAGATATAAGAAAGAGCTGCTGTAAGCTCTCTCGCAAGATCTGACTTTTTCTTTTCTCCGTACTCCATGGACCTGCTGAGATCAAGAAAGAAATGGATGGTACTCTCCTTCTCCTCCATATATTCCTTGACATACAGACGATCGAGACGCGCGTAGGCATTCCAGTCTATGGACCGGATATCGTCCCCGGGCATGTATTCCCTGAAATCAGAGAATTCGGCCGAATTACCCTTTCTGGTACTTTTCCTTCCGCCCTGCATGGACGCGGTACTCTTCTTATCGAGTGCTAATTTCAGGCGGGCAAGCCTGTCATAGTATCCCTGATCAAACATTTTCCGCCGCCTGTTTTTCCAGTGCCTTGTCTATCGCTATCGAAAGCTGATCTGCGCAGGAAGTACCTCTTCCGCCACAGTCATTGCCTCTTAAGATATCGGCGATCTCTTTCGCATCCTTGCCTTCAACAAGCTTTCCGATGGCGCGAAGATTGCCGTTGCAGCCTCCGAGGAAGCTGACATCATGGAGTTTTCCGTCTTCCATGCTGAATGTTATCTGCTTAGAGCAAACTCCATGTGTGTTGTACTGATACGTGTTCATCTCTTTTTCCTTTACTTTCGTTTAAGTCTTTATTTAACATCTATATCAAATTTCATCTTGATATAGTCTTCTATCACTTTTGCACTCTGAGCCACCGTCAGCTCTCCCGTATTGATGCAGAGATCGTAATTGTAGGGACTCTCCCATTCCTTGCCGGTGTGATACTTGTAATATGCTCTTCTGTATTTATCCATCTCAAGGATATGCTTCTCAGCGGTCTTCCTGTCCATTGAAAGGCGCTTCATCTCTGTCTGGATGCACTGCTCCATGGGCGCATAAACAAATACGCTTACCACATGCGGGAAGTCCTTGAGTATATAATCGGCTCCGCGTCCGATACAGATAAAGGATTCCTGCTCTGCCAGCTCCTTAAGGACCTTAGCCTGAAAAGCGAACAGATTATCATTCTTGGTATAATCCGGGCTTTCGGGAGGAATGGTCTCGCCGCTGTAGACCTTCTTCGTAACCCTGTAAAGGATACTCTGCTTCATGGTCTCATCAGCTCTGGCAAAGATCGCCTCGCTGATACCGCTGTCCTCACTGGCAAGCCTCAGTATCTTCTTGTCATAGAAATCAATACCGTAATCATTTGCAAGCTGCTGCCCTATCCAGGTCGCACCGCTTCCGCAGGTTCTTGTAAGAGCTACAACAAATCTTTTTTCATCCATGACCGCGTCCTCCTTTTACGATACTGCGCCGACAAGTTCCTTTATATCTTCTACATGATACTTCTTCATGTATGCTTCTATACCGTCGATGACCTTTATGGTGGTCTCGGGATCCGAGAAATTCATGGTTCCTACGGAAACCGCACTGGCTCCTGCAAGTATGAATTCGATGGCATCATCCGCATCCGCGATACCGCCCATTCCTATCACAGGGATCTTCACCGCGTGAGATGCCTCATATACCATATGCACCGCAACAGGCTTTACAGCAGGTCCCGAGAAGCCTCCTGTCTTATTGGCAAGCACGAACTTTCTCCTGTTGATATCTATCTTCATTCCGATAAGTGTGTTGATGAGCGAGATCACATCCGCGCCGCCCGCCTCCGCTGCGATCGCCATATCCCTGATGCTTGTGACATTGGGTGAAAGCTTGATGATCACAGGCTTCTTCGCAGCTGCCTTCACAGCCTTTACAGTCTCTTCAAGCACGTGAGGGTCCTGACCGAAAGCAAGGGCTCCCTGCTTGACATTGGGGCATGAGACATTTATCTCGTACATATCCACCGGCTGATCGTTCAGTCTTTCCACGGTCTCGATATATTCTTCAACCGTATGTCCGCATACGTTAACGATGATCTTCGTATCGAACTTCTGTAAAAAGGGTATATCCCTTTCTATGAAGACATCCACGCCGGGATTCTGCAATCCGATGGCGTTGAGCATGCCTCCGTATACTTCCGTCACGCGGGGAGAGGGATTGCCCTCCCAGGGTACGTTGGCAACTCCCTTGGTAACAACCGCACCGAGCCTGCCAATATCTATCATCTCCGAATATTCGGCGCCGGATCCGAAAGTTCCCGATGCCGTCATTACCGGATTCTTTAATTCAATTCCTGCCAGTTCAACTTTAGTATTCATTCAGATATCCACATCCTCCGCATTGAAAACGGGGCCTTCCACACATATTCTCGTATTCTTAACATGGGTATGATGATCCACTTCCCTGGTCTTCACAACACAGCCAAGGCAGGCTCCCACGCCGCATGCCATGCGCTCTTCCAATGAGATGAAAGCCTGCATGCCGTGATCGGCCGCATAAGACTTCACTGCTTTTAACATGGGCATCGGTCCGCAGGCAAATATCACGTCACCCTCGGTACCGTTCTCATTCATGGCATCTATAACAGTGCCCTTAGTTCCCACAGAGCCTTCCATGGACGCAATCTGCACGGTGCAGTATTTCTCGAAGTCCTCTTTAAGGAAAGTGTTGGAATCAGCGTATCCCAGTACCGCAGTCACTTCCGTCCCCTGCTCTTTTAATCTCTTTGCCGAATAAAGCATGGGAGGGATACCGATACCACCTCCCAAGAGGATCACTTTCTTTTCCTTCACAGCTTCAAGGTCGTAACCGTTTCCCAGCATACCGAGGATGTCTAAAGACTCACCTGCTCCGTATCCCGAGATCTCTGCAGTGCCCTTTCCGGCCGCTCTGTATACCATACGGAGTTCTCCCGTTTCGGCATCTGAGTCACATATGCTTATGGGGCGCATGAGTATACGCGCTCCATCCTTGGGATAAATACCTATAAACTGACCCGGAACGGCCTCCGCTGACATCTCCGTCTTTAACTTAAGCGAAAAAATGTGTGGCGCCAGTTCCTTGTGTTCCGTGATAACGGATCTTAATCTTCTTTTCATAATACGTTTATCTGCCTGCTTTTTTATGGTTTGGTTTCAAGACTATTATATCAGAATTGATAACGCTAAAAAAGCACTCGGAGAGCGCACTTCCGCAACCCTGTATTGTTGAAAAGGCGCCCTCCAAATGCTACAATTTTAGAGATTGAAGCCATTTTTATCATAAGTGTCAGAAAGGATATACCAATGAAACTATCCGATCTTCTTAGTTATGACTCCATAGTTATACAGGGCCATGATAACCCTGATGCAGACGCCATCGCGGCAGGCTTCGGCATATACAGCTATATGCTGTCCAAAGGAAAAAAGCCGCGTTTTATCTATTCGGGCAATTTTACGATAACCAAGTCCAATCTCTGCTATCTGATCTCCAAGCTTGAGATTCCCATAGAATACGTTGAAAAACTTGATACGGTCCCCGACCTGCTCATCACCGAAGACTGCGCCTACGGCGAAGGCAATGTCAGAAAGTTCGAAGCGAAGAACGTCGCTGTGATAGACCATCACAGGCTCTCGGGAGAGATGCCCGAGCTTTCGGATATCAGATCGGGTATGGGCAGCTGCTCGACAATAGTATGGGATCTGTTACGTAAGGAAGGCTTCGTCCCCGACGAAGCTCTCTCCACAGCACTGTACTACGGACTTTATACGGATACGGGATCTCTTTCGGAAGTATCACACCCTCTGGACAGGGATATGCTGGATACCCTTAAATATGACGCATCACTTATCAGAAAACTGCGTCACATGAACATCTCTCTCGGTGAAGCCAAGATTGCCGGCCAGGCCATGCTCGGTGTTGAATATCATGAAGTCCACAGATATGCACTGCTTGAAAGCGAGCCCTGTGACCCGAATATCCTGGGACTTATAAGCGACTTCTATCTTGCAGTGGATTCCGTCGATGTATGCATGGTTTTCTCCGTATTAAAAAACGGTATAAAATTCTCCATACGCAGCTGCGTCCCCGAGGTATGTGCCAATGAACTGGCAAATTATATCTCCAAAGACATAGGCACCGGCGGCGGACACACCGACAAGGCAGGCGGCTTCCTGTCTTCACAGCTTCTTTGCGAACAGTACGAAAGATATGCTTTGGCTGATGAATCATCCAGAAAATATGTTGTCACCACTCTGATAAGAGAGAGGCTCCATCACTATATCTGCGATACCGACATCATCCGCTCCGGAAGCTACAAAGCCGATACCTCAAAGATGAAGAAATATGTAAAGCTTCCCGTTAAGCAGGGATGCGCTTTTCCCGCGGAATTCCTGCCCTGCGGAACCCCTATATTAGTCAGATCCTTGGAAGGTGATACCAATATAGAAGTCGCGGAAGATACGGTCATCATGATCGGTGTCAGAGGTGAAGTATATGCGTCAAGGCATTCCGTATTCGACAAAAACTACTGTCTGCTGGATGAGCCATTTAACAGGAAGCTGGAATACTTCCCCACTATCAAAAATTCCGTTACGGGAGAAGTCATACCCCTTGCGCCCCACGCTAAGACATGCATGTCCAACGGCGGCAATATAATACTCGGCATGCCTCTGGAGCGTCCCACCAAAGTATTTACCAAGTGGAACAAAGATGAATATTTCAAAGGTGAGCCCGGAGATATCCTGGCTTGCAAAGCAGACGATCCCGAAGATGTCTACATCATAGCCAAAGATATCTTCGAAGAGACATACGAACAGGTATAGGAGGTAGCGTAATGCCTATAGCAGACAGATATAATGCCTTCATTTCATACAGACATTCAAAAAAAGATAATGTTATCGCAAAAGAGATCCAGTCCGGTCTTGAGCACTTCAGGATACCTGCAAAGATCAAAAAGAAAACAGGTATAAAAAGATTCGACAGGATCTTCCGCGACAAGGAAGAGCTTCCCATCACAAGCGATCTGGATAATGAGATCGAAGCAGCTCTTAAGGTATCAGACTATCTGATAGTCATCTGTTCCAAGCGAACAAGTGAGTCTGTCTGGGTTCAGCGCGAGATCGAAACTTTCTTAAAATACCACAGCAAGCAGAATATCTTCACGGTCCTCGTCGACGGCGAGCCCGATGAAGTCATACCCGATATACTCTTACATGATACCGTCACCAGAAAACTTGCAGATGGAACTACCATAACTCAGGAAGAGATCATAGAACCTCTGTCCTGTGACTACCGTATGTCTATCAGAGCCGCCAGGAACGAGGAACTCCCCCGTCTGGCAGCATCAATGCTCGGATGCGCTTATGATGAGCTGATGAGAAGACGCAGACAGTACAAGATACGCCGCGCCGTCGCAGCCATCTCCGCAACAGCATGTATTCTGGGTGTTTTCATCGCATATCTCTTATGGAGTATGGCGAATATCAGAAAGAATTACGATCAGGCACTGCTCAACCAGTCGCGTTACTATGCCACCGAATCGGGATACTATCTTGAAAAAGGTGACCGCGTAAGCGCCGTATGGCTTGCTCTCGCGGGACTCCCCACGGAAGGAAACGAAAGACCCCTCAGCACAGAGACCGTAAATGCACTCACAAATGCTCTCGGTACCTATGTCGCACCGGGCTCTTCATCTTTTCTTCCCGTATGGTCATATGATTCCCATTCTACCCCGGTCAAATTCAAGGTAGACAACGAAAACAAGTATCTGGCATCTCTCGATAAAAAGAGTTACTTATCATTCTGGGATCTGAATACACACGAACTCAAGAGGACCATTGCCTCTTCCGGCGGTATACGTGATTTTGAATTTGACAGCGAGAACAGACTCGTGATCATAGGAGCGGACGCACTGAAAGCATATGATCCCGACAGCCTTAATCTGATATGGGAAACAAAATTCGATAATCATGATGTCAGCACGGCAAATACTTATCTTTGCGCTTCAACCGAGAAGCCACTGGCCATCTATCAAAGTAACGATAGTATCATAGTGTTTAATACCGAAACCGGAAAGATAGAACGTGAGTTGACCGAAGAGGCATTCTACGGATCAGTATCTTCCGGCAGTATCAATTCCGCACTTATTGTTGACTACATCAAGATGAATAAAGAGGGAACTCTGGCAGCAATCTGCGGCCACGACTCCGCAAACTCTTTCGAAGATGAATTAAGCGCTATTTATATCTACGATTTAGACAAAGATGATCTCACTATGGCAAACGTAGTTAAAGATCACTTTCTCACATGCAACTTTACCGAAGATAACAGGGTGATCGCCGCAACACATGAAGACATATTTAATTCCAGCACCACCTTCGCAGGAAGGGATATCCTAAAAAGCAACTCCATACATGTCTTTCTCTTTTCTTCTTCAGGCACTGTGCTCTGGGACTGTCCCCTTACGTATGTAAGCACTTCCTATGAGACAAAGGTCTTTGAATTTAACTTTAAAGATGAATCCGGCAGATCTATCCCGGGTATCGTTGCAATGTATTCCGACCAGTGTGCCATGATCGATGCTTCCGACGGAAGTCTGATCAAGACATTCGATCTCACTTCCCCCTTCGTCTCTGCATACAGCACCGGATCATACCTGCGTCCCTTAACCTATAACGGCTGTTATCTGGCGATCCCTACCGATCTTACGGATTCCAGCATAGTTTCCGATCCATACTTCATAGAAGACGTTATTGCGTCGGATTTCATGATAAATGACAACAACAGCATCTCATTTATCATTCAGTCTGACGATTCCACTGCACTTATCGAATACAACAATGATTTTTACGGGAACTCTTTCGTAAGATATGATGACATGCCTGATAATGCATATCTCAAGGACTACGTGATCTCAGACAATATATTTTGCGGTTTCTACGATGACATGACCTTACGTGCATTTGATCTCGACAAAGAAAAAGAGCTTTGGCACGATGATATTCCGGCAAACAACTTTTCCGAAGTCGAATTGATCGGAATATCATCCGACAACTCCGGTATCTTCTATTCCGTTTCAACCTACGCTGATGATGATGCCAAAGGCGTATACAGAGCAGATCTTTCCGACGGCGATACCGAAAAGCTTGATATCGAAACCGAAAAATACTCCATGCCTTCCTTCACCTTAGCAAATGATATCCTCTACTACAACATAGAAGACAACTCCGATTTTCCCAATACACGCTATTACACCGCGACATATGATATCGCGACCCGAAAAACAGTTAAAACCCGTGTATTCAAAGATGGATCGGGCAAGATCTCACCTTATGACACCATCTATCCTTCTCCCGACGGAAAATACATCTTAAGCATCTCTCAGGATTTTACGGAAAACACCGGTGTTCGCGTCCTGGTAGATTTAGAGAACAAAGAAACCTACGGTAACAAACTGTCCTCTCCGGATGATCTCGTCGCGTGGAAAGAGGATTCAACAGCCTTTGCTCAGGAATACAGTAACGCCATCAAGATCATCGGCACCGACGGAGAAGAACTGGCGTCATTAAAAACCGAGGGTAAAAACGCCCTTGCCATGAAATGGCACAACGGCATGCTTGATGTACTCTTCGATGGCGGAGATATGATACGCTACTCCGAGGACGGAAGCATCATTGAAAAGATCCAAACAGGCGATACTTCTTACGCTTACGGCCATGAATGGGTCTTCGATTACTCTGACAAGTATCTTACCGTAACCTGCCAGTACGAATTCTACCTGATAACCCAGGAGGACTTCCGTCTCATAGGTTCCGGAACCGGACTCCTCGGATTCTACGCAGATAAAGACAGACTCATCTGTCAGTCCTTCAACAACGACGGTTACAACGGTATCGGATACTTCCCCATCAAGACTCTTGATGAGCTCATATATGACGCAAAAGACTATCTCAAGGATGCAAGAATGTCCGAAGAGTTCAAGACACAGTACGGTATCACCATGAAGGACACTATCGGAAAAGCCGTCACTTATGAAGATGGAGAATAAATTGGAAAAGCGCTACACAGACGGAACCGAGTCGCGGGCGGTGGGACGTTTCTTTTTAGTCGAACATTTCCCAGAACTGCTAAGGCTCACTTAAAACTGCCGTGATCCCATCCGCTCCGCGATTGGTTCCTGGGGATGGCAACTGCTACAAATTGACTGCAGGGAACGAGAATTATATTTCCCGGCAAACAATAAAGTCCTGTGAAGCTCCATTAACGGGCTTCACAGGACTTTTCTAAATTTCACATTTCCAAGAAGATTGAATCAAGATTATAATATTTTACTGTCTGTTGTAGTTGATGAGGCAGCCGTCGAGGATGATCTCGCGCTCGTTATCGGTGAGACCGCCGAGCTTTAAGGTGAATTCCTTGGTTCCGTCTGCTGTTACAGCTACTGCCTTGATCTCATCAGCCTTATTCTTCACCTCATCACGGATACCGGGAAGGTAGATGTAATCGAGGTTCTTGAAGGGAAGCTCTCCCTCTTCGATGATGAAAGGAAGCATACCCCAGTTGATAAGATTGGAACGATAACGCTTTGTTGCATATTCATTAGCCACGTTAGCCCATCCGCCAAGTACCTTCTGGCAGGAAGCAGCCTGCTCACGCGCAGAGCCGTCACCGGGCTTAACGGCGAAGATCGTTGAACCTACGCCAAGCTTTCTTACTGTAGATGTTACTTCGCCGGACTCTGTTGCATCGAGAACGTCTGCTGTTGCTACTGCGTTCTTCTTAAGAGTCTCTATAATGCCTGCGATCTCGGGATATCCGCTCTCGTTATCCGAAGCGGTCTTGCCTGCCTCGATAGACTTCTGTGCCTTCTGAACTTCTTTTGCACGTCCTACGTAAGCAGGATCCTTTCTGGAAAGAGTAAACTCTGCAAGTCCCAGAGGATTACTTCTGTAGGAAGATGTCTCACCCGAAGGGATAAGCTCATCAGTAGTTGTTACAGGATCGTGGATCTCCGATACAACCTTAAGCAGCAGGTTCTCAGGAAGGGGACTCATTGCAGGCCAGTCCTTAATATTAGGACCGAACTTGATCTCTACGGAATCATCTGCTACGCCGTGAGAATCGAATACTCTTCTGTCATAGATGGACTTATCGAAGAAGTACTTATACTGACCGATCTTATCGGGCACATCAGTTGCGGGTGTAAGGATTCCCTTGTTTGCAGCCGTTGCTGCGATGGATCTTGCATCCATGAGTGCAACGGAAGCGATCTGACCGCTCTGGATCTTGGAACCTTCTCTGTTGGGGAAGTTTCTTGTGGAGTGGCGTATCGAAAGCTCTCCGTTAGCGGGAGTGTCACCGGCACCGAAGCAGGGTCCGCAGAATGCAGTCTTAAGGATAGCACCTGTCTCAAGGATCTTAGCCGCACAGCCGTTTCTGATAAGCTCCATATATACGGGAACAGATGCAGGATATACGCTGAGTGTAAACTCATTGGATCCGATACTTGCTCCGTCAAGGATATCGGCAGCAGCACAGATATTTTCAAATCCGCCGCCGGCACAACCAGCGATGATTCCCTGATCCACGAGGAGCTTGCCGTCACGGATCTTATTTCTCAGATTGAACTCAACCTTATCGCCGAAGCTTACCTTTGCACGAGCCTCGCAATCAGCAAGGATATCATCAAGGTTAGCATTGAGCTCTTCGATGGTATATGTATTTGAAGGATGGAAAGGAAGTGCGATCATGGGCTTGATCTTGGAAAGATCAACCTCAACAACGCCGTCGTAGTAAGCTACAACGCCGGGATTCAGTTCCTTATAATCATCAGGTCTCTTATGGATCTCGTAGAATTCCTTGATCTTCTCATCTGTCTGCCAGATAGATGAGAGACAGGTTGTCTCGGTAGTCATTACATCAACACCGATACGGAAATCAGCGGAAAGGTTCTTCACGCCGGGTCCTACGAATTCCATTACTTTATTCTTAACATAGCCGTTCTTGAACACAGCACCGATGATGGCAAGAGCCACGTCCTGAGGACCCACTCCCTTTGCAGGTTCGCCTGTCATATAGATAGCGATCACGCCGGGCATATCGATATCATAGGTCTGCTCAAGAAGCTGCTTAACAAGCTCGGGACCACCCTCACCTACAGCCATGGTACCGAGGGCACCGTATCTGGTGTGGGAGTCAGATCCGAGGATCATGCCGCCGCCTGTTGCAAGCATCTCTCTTGCGAACTGGTGGATTACAGCCATATGAGGCGGAACATACACGCCGCCGTACTTCTTTGCACAGGAAAGACCGAATACATGGTCATCCTCATTAATGGTACCGCCGACAGCACAAAGTGAGTTGTGGCAGTTTGTAAGAACGTAAGGGATAGGGAACTTGGTAAGTCCCGATGCTCTTGCAGTCTGAATGATACCTACAAAAGTAATATCATGGCTGGTAAGCTTATCGAACTTGATGTTCAGCTTCTTATCATTGCCTGACTTATTGTGAGAAGTAAGTATGCCGTAAGCGATGGTATTCTTAGCCGCTTCTTCCTTCGAAACAGCCTTTCCGCACTTAGCACTCAACTCTTTTTCATCAGTTACCAGTTCGGTGCCATTTACAAGATAAGCACCGGCTTCATGTAATTTAACCATTTGAACCTAATTCCTTTCTCCCGGGTTATTAAATAACAATTCAGATATTATAGCATAATCCGAAGGCGTTCGGCATCCCTGCCCTGCATAAAAAATCGGCATAATATATGATATATGCCGATTTAAGCCATATTTTCCGGCGCCCGTTTTTTCCGGCAAGCTAATCCACGTTGCCCTATATCCGTCACCTTATTTTTCCCAGATTGTATTTTGCCTTGATCTGCTTCTTGTTCTCATACATGTCGGCATCCGCCTCTCTGCAGACATCATCGTAATCTGTGTGCTTTACCGGATCGAAAACAGCCATACCGCCCGCTATGGATACACGCCGCATGGGAGATTGTTCCGTGACACGTATGTGTTCCAGTTCGGAAGCAAATTCCTTCATCAGTTCCTCGCGATTGTTTAAATCCACATCCTCCAGTATAGCTACGAATTCATCTCCGCCTATGCGGTATACCGGACTGTGCTTGAAGATATTGCAGATGACACGGCTAGAATTATACAGATATTCATCTCCCGCTTCATGTCCCAGATCGTCATTGATGACCTTGAGATTGTTAACATCAAACATGGCAACTGCAAAGCGGTATGAAGGATCATTTTTTATCCTGTCAATGACGTCTTCCGCCTTGCCCTCATAAGCTATCCTGTTCTTAACATGAGTTAAAGGATCCACATGTGACAGTTCGATAACTCGCTTATTCAGATACTTAAGTCTGATATTCTGGATAAACTTTTCAAAAGCAACATCTATACGTTCCTGACATGAACGAATGATCCTCATCCTTACAGGATCAAAGGAATCACAGAATACCAGGTATCCCGTGGAATATTCGTCATCATGGATAGGCGAAAAAACATACATATGATTTTCATCATCGCAAGAAGGCGGCACCAGTTTCGCCGTCTCAAAGCTCTTCGCCTCAGACACAACTCCGTTGTTTATGGAAAAAACCACATCAAGCTCTTTATTATACCCCGTTACAAAAAGGTCTTTTTTATCATCGGATTCATTAAGGAAAGGCTTGGAATCCAAAAAGAAATGGAATGTCTCACCTACAACGGAGCGATCCTTTTTGAGTATTTCATTCAATGTATCCTTCATCTCAGGATAAGAATCGCTTGCAAGGATCGCTCTCTCCAACATAAGAGTATATATACTTATCTTGCTGTCTCTGTTATGAGTGATATAAGAATCGGTGCAGAAGTTTCGACGCAGTACAACGGTATGCTCGTCCATGGAACTGCCGCAGCAGCTTTCTCCCTTAACAAAGCGACAGGGAAGCTTGATCATTTTATCCGCATGGCCACCCTCGCACAGATCATACAACATCTTCGCAGCATATTCTCCATGCTCTTCAAACTGCTGATCGATGGTAGCAATTGAAGGATAAAAAGTCTCAGATTCGGGGATATGATCGAAGCCGGTAACAATAATATCCTCCGGCACTCTCAGCCCATGGTCACTGAGTGCGATGCACGCAGTGATAGCAAGATCGTCATTTGCACATATTATCGCATCCGGAAGTCTGTTCTTCCTGATCAGATCGACAACATAATTTTCCGCTTTAATGCTGCTCCAGTCGGAATAGAAAATATCTTCTTCGGAAACAGGATATCCGCGCTTCTCCATTATCTCTATCACGGCATCACGTCTTGCCAATGCATCGTAATTATCTCTGGTTCCAGACAGTATACATACCTTTTGTACGGAGTGCTCATCTATCAGATGCTCCATCATATCATACATACCTGATTTATTGTCAGATATGATATTATATGCATCTTCAAGCACCTTTCCGTTAGATACGACGGGAATACCGGCTTCCACGCATCTCTTTACCAGTCCGGCAGCGACTCCCGGCTGGTCAATGGTATTGGCAAAAAGCACCGCACCGTCATAGTCATGCAGATCCGGAAGGTTAAAGATATTAAGCTCTCCCCTTGTATATTCGGGAGTATCGGAATATGCCGGAAAACCCAGAAAAAGATGGATTTCTACCCTATATTGCGCAAAGCCCTTCCTCAATCCGCATATAAACTGCGAAAGAATAATGGCTGCATAACCTGTTGAAAAGACCGCTATCTTTTTTCTGTCACTCATAAGTCATCTCTCCGGATCAAATATTACTTTGAAGCTTTTCTGAACATGAACTTTCTGGCCACGCCTATAGTGATCTTATAATGGAATGGACGAAGAGCTTTGTCCGCCTCTTTCAGCTTCTCGCGTATGGGAATACTCTGAGGGCAGTGTTTCTCGCACTTACCGCACTCGATACACTGTGATGCAAATGCCGGTTCCTTTGTGAGAGCCACAGTCTGAAAGAACTGTTTTCGTCCGTCAGCTTTAGACTCCGTATACATAGCATTATAACACCTAAACGTCGCAGGGATATCAACGCCCTGCGGGCAGGGCATGCAATATCTGCATCCCGTACAGCCCACCTTTTCTTTGGATCGTATCTCCTGCCTGATCTCATCAATAAAAGCAAGATCCTTATCCTGCAGTTCTCCCGGCTCGACCTCCGATGCGATACGGCAGTTTTCCTCTACCATCTCTTCGGAATTCATACCGGATAAAACGACTGTAACTTCCGGCTGATTGTAGAGCCATCTTAGCCCCCATTCGGCAGGACTCCACCCGCGCTCATTGGCTGATATCATTTCGTATGCATGCTTTGGCAGCATGTTTACTAGCTTACCGCCGCGAAGAGGCTCCATGATGATAACCGGTATTCCCTTTTTCGCCGCGGCATGCAGTCCTTCTCTTCCCGCCTGGGTCATTTCATCGAGATAGTTGTACTGTATCTGACAGAAGTCCCAGTCGTAGTCATCCAGGATCTTTATGAAATTTTCCGTATTGCCGTGATAAGAAAATCCTAAACTCCTTATCTGACCGGATGCTTTCTTCTCCTTTATCCAATCTTCGATACCTAATGCCTTTAGCTTCTCCCACATGGCTATATCCGTAAGCATATGCATCAGGTAATAATCCACATAGTCAGTCCTCAAGCGGGACAGTTGCTCGTTGAAATATCTGTCTATGGCACTCTTGCCGGTTATCAGATATTGAGGAAGCTTCGTGGCAATATTGATCTTATCCCTGATGCCGTTCTTCTCGACTATCCTGCCTAATGCATCCTCACTTCCGGAATAGATATATGCGGTATCGAAATAATTAACTCCCGATTCGTAAGCCTTCATCAGCTCCTTCTCTGCCTTGGGAAGATCGATGGAACCACCGTTTCTGGTGAATCTCATACAACCGTATCCGAGTATCGAAAGATCTCTTCCGTATTTATCTTTCCTGTAATGCATAGACAGCCTCCTTACGGTTTATTTCCTGTCTTCTGAAGCTTTTTCTTCTGAAGTTTTTTCTTCTGAATCTTTTTCTTCTGCGGTTTTTTCCTCTTCGCCGGCATCAGGCTCTACTGTATATTTCTTCGCATTCTTTATCTGATTTTTCTTGATCACGCTCTTTACTATGAATACGATGATCAGTACTATCAGTGCCCACAGCATAAGATAAGGCGATATAACAATGAGGCCGATAAAGAAGTTGGCAAGACCGCTGCCCACATTCTTTAAGCTCTTCATGAAGCCTTCGCTGATGCGCTCCCAAGCGGTAGGCTCTTTAATGGGTTCTTCCGGAACTTCGGTAAATACCTTTACTTCCGAGAGCGTAAGAGTAACTGTTGTATAATCAACCTGATTATCATATGTCCTGATCTGAGACTCGATACTTTCCTTCTCGTAGCGGATGGATGAAAGTCTGTCCTCGATGTAGATCATATCTTCCACGGTATCGGCACTTTCAAGCATTTCGAGAAGTCTTACTTCCTCTGCATCCAGAGCCTTCTCTCTGCTTTCCATATCAACATACTGAAGTGTCACATCGCGGCTGGACTCGTTCTTGGTAACTACGTTCGCACTGGATCCAACCAGATCAAGGAACTCATCTGCCCTTGCTGCGGGGATACGCGCAGTGATCACCGCATGGCGAAGCTGGTCATTGCTTCTGCCGTATGCAGAGCCGTTGTTGATATTGGAGCTCTCAACATATCCGCCAAGCTCTTTGATCTTGGCTTCGATAGATGCTCTGAGCTGATCAAACTCCTGGGTCTCCGCATCAATGCTCACGGTACGGATAAGCTTCCTGGAAGTCGCCTGCGCCGATTCTGTCACATTAGAAGAAGAACCCCCGTCTCCGGCTTCTGCCTCAAAACCGACTTCCGCCGATTCCGCGTACATATCTCCTCCCGCCATGGACTTCTCAATAGCAGCTGCTTCATCCATGTCGATAAGCCCGGCAGCCTGCGCCGCAGCCGGATCCATGCGCGCAGCATCGTTCTTAACAGTTGCACCGCTTCTTCCGCCGCATCCGCCGAGGATAAGCATTCCTGTAAGTGTTAATCCCGCAAGACTGAAACGATTCCTCTTCTTCATAATCTTTCCTCCTCCAAGAGTAGAGAGTGCCCCACGGGCCCTCTGTGAACATTATAATAATAATACGTAACAACTTGTCGAATTTATGGGAAAATTCATAGATTAGTCATTAAAAATTAAAAAACCTGCCCCAAACCAACACCTATCATGTTGAACACTTTGGTGTCATCTCAGGGCAGGGAATAATATCTACTCGTAAAAGTTCTCTTTATTTCTCAATAAAATTCATTCCAAATAAAGGAATATCATATTCCTTAAGACGGCTAAGAAGCTCTGCGGCCTGAGCAGGGTGGGTCTTACCCGATACTATCGTCACAAGGACGGGAGCAAATTTTCCTATCTCATCTTCCGAAAGGGATGCAAGTCCTTCTGGAGCTTTCCTGATATCTATCTTAACTCCGGATACCTTCGCCGCAATCTCATTAACACCTTCCTGTCCGCTCTCGCCTGCATCGCCGAGAATGATACAAGTAAGGTTCTTTAATGAGCTGTGGTCAGCCTTCGCGCTAATGGCAGCAGCCACCTGTGCGACATCCGATGTCTTCTTATGTCTCCATGCATATATACGCTTATCATGAAGGAATGCGGAAAATCCGTGATACGGGTATTCGTATATGTCACCATAGGATCTGAGTCCCAAAGCAGATGCCGCTTCCTCGCCGTTTCTGTATCTCCTTATGAGAACGATCAGTACAAAAGCAAATCCGGCATAAACAAATATACCAAGCACAAAGCCTATTGCCGCATACTTGATGCTAAAGGACGGTACGGCAGGGAGCTTATCCTCTGCGGGCGCTACAACCTTCTGAACTACCGAAGATTCGTTCCAGTTAACGGATATACTCTTCTGCGCCGAATACTCTTCCCTAACATCCTGATAACTCATCTCCCCTGTCTCCACAGAAGCAATCACATTATCAACTTCCTTCTTCTCATCAGCAGTGAGCGTCTTATATACATTAAGGAACTTGTTCTTCCAGCTTTCAATATTTGAAACAGCTGATGACTGAGCATCTACTACACCTTTGTCAAAAGAAGTGGTAACTCCGGATGAAGCAAGTGCGATATTGTGCGCTCCAAGGATCTCCGCATTGTTACCTGAAGCAGAATTAAGATATGATGTAACCTTTCCTTCAATATCAGCAGCATCTGCTTCCTCGGGGAGCTTAATCTTTACCCTGATATATCCACCATTACCAAACTCCGAACCTACAGCAGATACGTTAACTAACTCGCTGATAAATCCGTCTTTAATATCCTCCTGCCCCAGAGCCTTTGAAAGCATCTCGGTAAAATCTTCTCTTTCGTTAAGTGTCCCATAGTAAAAAGCAACATGATCACTTCCGGGCTCTTCACACTCCAGGATATAATCAAGTCCGAGCGTTCTGACATTAGCCGCATCAAGCTTCATAAGTATGGAGCTGTCATATGAATCCTTGTACTGACGCCATGCCACATAATAGTTAAGCGCAACACCCGGATTTGTAGCAGCCACAGACTTTTCAACCAGCGCAGTATTGTCGATAACCGCAGTCTGCTCCGCCATATCCGCGGACACTTCGGCAGCAGCCACAGCCGCATCATAGGACTTCATATCCATTGAATATCTGACACCGGCAGCTATCAGCATGAATATCAATCCGGTGATCACACATCCGCGCCACTGTTCAAGTATGCTCTTTAAGAAATCCCAAAGATCTATTTCCTGTTCATCAACCATTCTGTACTCGTTCATATTGCCATCCTTTCCCTCAAAACCTCAGGATATTTTACCACACTTCTTAGTTTGCTTTCCAATAACGTAATTTTCAAAAAATTCCAGATCTTCTTTCGTAGTGATCTTGATATTGGTCTGGCTGCCTTTGGAAAAAAAGATCCGCTTTCCAAGAGCATACATAAGAGTTGTGGTATGCGGCTCCACCTTATCTATCATTCCGGTATTTGAAGCCTCTGAGTAAAGGTCATCCACAAATCCGTATCTGAAAGCATGGGGGGTGTTCATTACCGCAATAGTATCTCTGTTGATATATTCGTCCGAATAGTTCTCCGGATCCGTTACAGAAGAAGTACTGTGCTTTACTCCCGACAGGAGATAATAGTCCGTAGTCGATATGGCATTGGTGCCGTTCTCAGCGCAGACTCTTATGGCATCACTAATTATTTCTTTCGTTACAAAAGGGGATGCGCCGAAATGTACGAGAACCGTATCATCCTCCGATATCTTATCCCTGAGGAATCCGATACCGTTCATCACCGATCCCTGAAATGTATCACCGCCTTCAGTGACCCATCTGAGCTTTGAGAAAGAATACTTTTCCTTCATGCTCATCACTTCATCCATATAGGAACCAAGGCTAACCACAAGTATGGCATCGATATCCGGATGCTCTTCAAATGGTTCCAAAGTATAAGCAAGCACAGGCTTGCCGCATACTTCAACAAACTGCTTGGGGATGCCGGCTCCGAGCCTGCTGCCCACTCCGCCTGCAAGTATCACTGCTATATTCATGAAGCCGAACTCCTGTGTATATCCTGGGCTGCCAGCAGATCATCAACGCTGTCTACTTCAGACCATTTCTTTCCTGCGATATCCTTACAGGATAATCTGAAATCATGAAACATGATCATCTGTACCAGACTGTCTTCAAAGAACTGATCATACATATTTTCGTTGATCATACTGTCGATCTCTTCCTTGAGAAGTCTGGATGATACAGGATCCAGCTTAGTAAGGCAGCAGTACTTGGCTGTAAAATTCTCCAGCTTCTTGCTCATGACAAGGACTCTGTCGTCCCTGGAAACAACATTGTAAGCCCCGGGGCTTCTGTAAGAGCTGTCCGTAAGGACATAGGGATGATCCGTAGGAACAGTAAGAATATTAGTGATGATGTCATCCTCGAATACCACATCACCGTGAACTATAGCCACATTCTCACGCTCCAGATATTCTCTTGCAAACCAGAGTGAAGAAATGGAATTGGTCACCTCATAGAAGGGATTCATGACAAAGATCACATTCTCCCCTTCAAGCTCCTTCTTAACTTCCGCAGCTTTGTAGCCCACTACCACAACGATCTCGGCATCTTTATCCGCACGTCGAATAGTCCTTACCATACGCTGCAGGACTGTCGTCTCCTCATCAAGCCTGTAGCTTGTCTTGGCATACTTAAGTGTGAGCGGTTGAAGATTGTTTCCCTTGCCTGCCGCAAGAATGATATATGTCATCATCGCCTTACCCCCGATCTCTATACTCTGTCTATTCTAACTATTCTATCCATTACAACAATTTACTACTGTCCCATCAGAACCTAAGCGCTTCGTGTCAGTCTATCGCTTCACATATCCCTATCTCATGATTAAGGAAGCTCAGATCCTCAAGTCTGCATTCCTTCAAAGCCTCCATGGCTTTATCAAGATCCCCGTCCGGAACTGCCACTCCGTACATTTGGAGAGCCACTATGCTCATGTTCTTCGCAAAGTGATACCACTGTTCCTTCACAAGTCCAACACCCTGACCCTTGCTGAGCTTCAGCATGGTCCAGTGCATATAGAACCACCCGGTTATAGCTATATATGCATAGAAATGTCTCTTCTGCACATCAGAGGGCTTGTGTCTGTAATATGTAAATAAGATCCTGTCTATATCTTCCAGCTTGTGTCTGCCGCCACATACGTATGACCCTATATCAAATCCGGGATCACCGTATCCGCCGTATTCCCAGTCAATGAGATGGATCTCTTCCTTGTTGATCAGAAAGTTAACGTCCCTTGCATCACCGTGGATATTGCATTTTTTTATCCCGTCATGTTCCGCATGTTCTGCCAGTTTATATATACGATCTTTGATCTCTTCGAACTCCGGAAAATGTCCGTATTTTTCGGGATCGATCTTATCCTTGATTGCCTCAGCCTTAGCTATGACATCGAAGTTCCATCGGATATGACAGGGCGCATCATGCAGGCGCCGTAAAAGCATGATGGCGCGCACCATGTCGTTTAGATCAGAATAATCAAAATCCCAATGCTCGATATATCTGCCGATGCGCCACCCTTCATCCACATCCATGGCAACCAGAGTAGTATCGATGCCTGCATCTTCAACGATCTTCTGCATGATGGTCTCGCGGCCACGCTCCACCAATATCTCCGAGCCAACGCCCGGATGACGGTAAACATACTTCCCTCCGTTTAGCTTAAAAGACAGCACCACATTTGTGATGCCCTCCTGAACCGGAGCAATATCCTCTATATCGCTTTCTTTGCAGTCGAAAACTTTACAGATATTGAGAACAACTCTGCGTCTGATCTCTTCCGTAAATATTCCGCCTGTGGTCTGTATATCCTGCATATCACACTCCGAATATATTTAACCCCTCAGATTACACTAATCAGTTCGACATATGTCTCCAAAATCACCAGAAGGATACCAAATCGCCCAGATAATCTATATGGAAGGCTACCAGCAGTACATCACGTACTACACCGTAGGCGATGACCACCGCGAATATCATCCATATCTCGGGGACCGATAAGGGCGCGATCATCTTTCCGCGCTTAAATCCCGCAGTACAATTGTATAAAAGCACTGCCCATATCTTAATAAATATCAGGATCCCACACACCGGCATCGGATTCGAACGGATCGAATCCGCGAGCTGCCCTTCTATCAGGAATCGTACAGATCTGGTGCCGCCGCAGCCGGGGCAATACAGATGACAAAAGCGGTATAAAAAACACGGGTTATCGAAAATGCTAAGCCGCAGATCCTCCGTATGTCCCCTGAAAATTAAAAAAAGCGGTATTGTCAAAACACCAATGAGAGTAACGATCACAAACCATATCCTCTGCCATCTGATGTCGTACATTACCGCTTACCTTCTGATCAGAAAAAGACACCAATACCCAGTGTGCAGATATCAATAATAACCTGTAAACAGCAAGCGCAAATTGAACATATAAGTCCTGCGAGAGCAAATCCCTTTTTGGAGCCGTTATTAACCAATCCGATTATACCGAGGACAAACGCAGCCGTTGTTATGATATATAAGGGATCGCAGAAGAAACCTATGATACCGAATACCAGAGCAAGGGTACATACCGTGGTAAGATCCTTCTTGGGAGCCGGACCATAGCCCTGCTGATAATAGCCTTGTCCACCATAGTTCTGTCCGCCGTATTCCTGACCGGAATAATTCTGAGGTGCATAACTCTGCTGCGTATAGCTCTGTCCACCGGAATAGTTCCGTCCGGAAAATCCCTGTCCCATAGATCCCTGGGGGCCGTATCCGGTTGTCTGAGAACCCTGTCCCGAATTACCGAACTGTGCAGATCCGTTATCCTGTGAAGTTCCGAAACCGGAAGCACTGTAAGCATCAGTGCTGCTGCCACTGTATGCGTCTCCGGCGCCGGTATTCCCTTCGGATACTACTTCAGCCTCAACCTGAGGTACCGCTTCTTTCTCTTCAAGTGCGGTTCCGCAACCTTCACAGAACCTTGCATCATCGGCATTCATAGTTCCGCAGTTAGGACATGTTTTCATTATCGTTCTCCCTTAATTTGGTTAAATTTTCACTGGCTGTATTATATCAATTTTTTGAGACATTTGTATTACTAAAATCCTAAGGATAAATTTTACCATAAAAAAAATATTTCCCGCATGGTTAACATACAGCAAAATCTGCCGATATATCTATTATGATAACCGTTGCTCACAATCTAACCGCGTATAATGCGCAAAGACAGTTTAGCCTGGTGACAGGCTCTAATGCCAGATCCGCCGAGAAATTATCCTCAGGTTACAGGATAAACCGAGCAGCAGATGATGCCGCAGGGCTTGCCATTTCAGAGAAAATGCGCAGACAGATAAAAGGTCTCTCACAGGCCAGCAGAAACTGCCAGGACGGCATAGGTCTCTGTCAGGTCAAAGACGGAGCACTGGAAGAAGTCCATGATATCTTAAACAGGATGACGGAGCTGTCCGTCCAGTCAGCCAATGCCACACTCTCAGATGATGACAGAGCTGATATCCAGGTGGAAATAGACCATCTTGTTGCCGAGATCAACCGCATCGGTTCCGATACGGAATTCAATAATATCAAAGTATTCGATTATGCCAATCAGATGGGTGTTACACCGACTCCCTCAAGCTCAGCGATAGGGTCCGGGTATCTTACGGATGCCTACGGTGAAAACGGAATATTCTACCCCTCTGCTAATCTTAACTTCGGCGGAGTGAATGCGAGCACCGTAAGTGACCTGTATGATAAGTCTTTTAGCTTCACCTGCAGCCAGGGCTGCCCTGAAGCTTTCAAATTCACTTTTAAAAGCGATGGTACCCCCAGCTCTGCCTCCAACCTGAACGGCAGTGTTGAACACAGGTATATAGTCGATATCTCCGGGGAGACAACACCCAAGGGTGTTCTGGATAAGCTTTTCAGTGTGGTCAATGCTAATATGCCCAATAACTGGAGCAATACCAACCCAAATGATATGTTAGTCAGCCATTCTAACAGACTTGTCAGGACGGCAGATGATTCTTTCTCCATAGTCGCTTCTTACCCTTCTTTCAACAATGCTCAGGACGCACAGAATTATTTTGCAGGCAGAGTCGGAACCAACAACCCCTATGCAAAGGCAGACTGCACCGAGATCGCAAGCGTAGTTACCAATGAGAACTTCAAGCCGGTCCTTAAGATCCAGGCAGGCGCCGAGAAAGATCAGTATATATTCCTTACCATGAATCAGATGAATGCAGCAATCCTCGGACTCGATCCCACCGACATCTCTACTCAGACAGCAGCAGGCATCGCCATAAATAAGATCAAAGAAGCCTTCGGGCATATATCCAAGCAGCGCTCCACAGCAGGCGCGGAACAGAACAGACTGGAGCATGCGATCAAAAATCTCGATAACGTTGTGGAAAATACAACCAATGCCGAGTCACGTATCAGAGATACTGATATGGCAGGAGAAATGGTGGACTTCTCCATCGGCAATATCCTGACACAGGCAGGAACAAGCATGATGTCACAGGCAAATCAGCTGAATGCAAGTGTCCTCAGTCTGCTGCAGTAGGATCATAAGTACAATTTGTACAGATTATTATTTAAAAATTGTAATATTATACATATCTTATCTGTCTATGCTCTTATCTGAGCGCATCTCTGACATGTTAGCATTAAATTTTATACATATGAAATAAGGGATTTTCTATGCTTATATATGCATTTCTATGATAAAATAACAATATTCAATTCAATCATGTTATTCATATCATCTTAAGGGGGAAGTGCGTATGAAATTCTTGGACAACGTGAGCGTTCGCGGCAAACTCTTGCTCATCTCGATTCCACTGTCACTGGCATTGATAGTCTCTGTAGTATTTATGGCTATAGAGATCAACAGCACACAGAAGAAAGTATCGAATGTATATTATGATACTCTCTACACGGTAAACAGTAATCTTGTTAATGCCGACCGCGATTTCTATCAATCCATGAAGGGTGCAATGCAGTATTATGATTTCGCAAACGGATTTACTGCAGCTCCGCCCGATTTTGCAGCTTCCCAGCTTCCGGGAGCATTCGATGATTATGATTCCAACAAACAGCAGGTATATGACAATGTGAATGCAGCTATCGAAGCTGCGAAGACTAATAATGATCTCTTCAATAATGTCCTTTCCGCAGAGGGAACAACCTTTGCCGATGAAGCAAGCACATTTGATGCCAATATGGCCGCATGGGAGTCTGCATATGACTTAAAAAGTAATTCAGGTGACTGGGAAGCATTCCATGGAAACTTCTCTATTACAAGAAACTCATTAAACAATATGCAGGAGATCACAGAGGCGTGGGCCGAGGCTGAGAATGCAGCTCTGATAAAAGAGATCAGGATCAAGGTCATCGCTATCTCCGTTATCTTCGCAATACTGATCGTAGTACTGGCGGCGCTTGTTGTGCTCATTATCAACGGCATCCGCACCGGTATCATGAAAGTCACCACAGACCTTGATGAACTTGCTAACGGTAACCTTACCGTATCATTCCCCGATGATTCCGGAATCGGCAAAGATGAGATCGGGCAGATCACAAAGAGCGCAAAAATTCTTTCCCTGAAGCTTCGCGATGTTATGACTCAAAGCCACAATATGTCAAATGAAGTAACAGTCACCAGCACCGAGCTGGCCGGCAGTTCCTCTCAGGCAGCTCAGGCATCCGTTCAGGTAACCGATGCCGTAACAGAGATCTCCAAAGGAGCCGTTTCACAGGCTGAAAGCGTTGAAAGAGCAGCAAACAACACTGACGATATAGGAAGAAATATCGAGAATATCGCAGGTGAAGTCAACGAGATGGATCGTTATGCCGAAGAGATGAAAGAAGCCTGTGATAAGTCCATGGGCGCACTGGATAAGCTGATCCGACAGAGTGAAGAAGTAACCGCTTCCGTAAAGGATATAGGCGATACGATCAATTCAACCAATGATTCTGCCAAATCAATATCCGAGTTTACTCAGGCGATCACAGACATCGCTACACAGACCAACCTGCTCTCTCTTAACGCTTCCATAGAAGCAGCACGTGCCGGCGATGCAGGCCGTGGATTTGCAGTCGTTGCCGATGAGATCAGACAGCTTGCCGACCAGTCCAGCGAAAGCGCCGAAAAGATCAAGTCCATAGTTGAAAAGCTGCTTGCGGATTCCGCATCTTCCGTAAGCGTACTGGAAAAGCTGAATGAAAGCTTCAGCATCCAGGCAGAGCAGCTTGACTCCACCAAGAGCAACATGGAGATAATGTCCGGCAATGTTGCGAGCGTTAAGGAAACATCCTCCGGCATCTCCAGACAGATCACCTCATTAAATGATGCAAAGAACGGACTGATGGAGATCATCTCCGATCTGTCTGCCATCTCAGAAGAGAATGCAGCATCAACCGAGGAAACCAACGCTTCAATGGAAGAGCTTAATGCCACATTTACAATAATAAGTGAATCCGCAGGAAAGTTGCAGTCACTGGCAGAGGAACTGAAAGACAGTATCAGCTACTTTAAAGTAGAGTGATATATCGAATCCTGATCTCCGGTATAAAGGACTCTGGATATTGTCACCTTGACATATATATTTTTCCTATGGTACATTCATATAAACCGTTGATGAAGAGTAAGTAAGTTAAGTTCCACTTTTAAGAGAGAGCTTCGGATGGTGGGATCGGAGCAAAAGCAGCTTGACCGAATGGACTTCTGAGGGCGATCAGAAACGTAATGACCTGTCCCAGCAGTAACCGTTACTGTGGGACAGGTTTTTTATTTCTGTCCCGAAGGAAACCTAAAGGCTAAAGCCAGGAAAGGAGATAAAAATGGCTGAAACTAAAATCCCCTACAAGATCTATCTGTCCGAAGATGACATGCCCAAAGCATGGTACAACCTCAGAGCAGACATGAAGAATAAACCCGCTCCTCTGCTCAATCCGGGAACCGGAAAGCCTCTTACGGCCGAGGAGCTCTCGCCCATCTTCTGTGAAGAGCTTGTTGCACAGGAGCTGGACGATACCACAGCTTACATCGAGATCCCCGAAGAGATCAGGAACTTCTACAAGATGTTCAGACCCTCACCTCTTGTAAGAGCGTACTGCCTTGAAGAGAAGCTTGGCACTCCCGCAAAGATCTATTACAAATTCGAAGGAAATAATACAAGCGGAAGCCACAAGCTCAATTCAGCCATCGCTCAGGCATACTATGCGAAGAAGCAGGGCTTAAAAGGTGTGACCACAGAGACCGGTGCAGGTCAGTGGGGTACAGCACTTTCCATGGCATGTTCCTACTTCGGACTTGACTGCAAGGTATATATGGTTAAGGTTTCCTATGAGCAGAAGCCTTTCCGCCGCGAAGTGATGCGCACATACGGAGCATCGGTTGTACCCTCACCTTCGGAGACTACCGAAGTCGGAAAGAAGATCCTCGCCGAATTCCCCGGAACAACAGGAAGTCTCGGATGCGCAATTTCAGAGGCTGTGGAAGTAGCAACCAAGAATCCCGGATACAGATATGTTCTGGGAAGCGTACTTAATCAGGTTCTGCTCCACCAGTCAGTCATCGGTCTCGAAACCAAGACCGCACTCGATAAGTACGGCATAAAGCCCGACATCATCATCGGATGCGCAGGCGGCGGATCTAACCTGGGTGGACTCATCGCTCCCTTCATGGGCGAGAAGCTTCGCGGAGAGGCCGATTACCGCATCATCGCTGTAGAGCCCGCATCCTGCCCCAGCTTCACAAGAGGAACCTTCGCATATGATTTCTGCGACACCGGAATGATCTGCCCTCTTGCAAAGATGTATACTCTCGGAAGCAGCTTCATCCCTTCCGCAAACCATGCAGGCGGCCTTCGTTTCCACGGCATGAGCTCAACACTTTCCCAGCTCTACCACGACGGATATATGGAAGCGACCAGCGTAGAACAGACTTCCGTATTCGAAGCTGCTGAGATGTTCGCAAGAGTCGAGGGAATACTCCCTGCTCCCGAAAGCTCACATGCTATCAGAGCCGCTATCGATGAGGCGCTTAAGTGCAAAGAAACAGGTGAAGAGAAGACCATCGTATTCGGTCTCACCGGAACAGGTTACTTCGATCTGGTTGCATATCAGAAGTTCAACGACGGTGAAATGAGCGATTACATCCCTACCGATGAAGAGATTGCAGCCTCTGTGGCTAAGCTGCCTAAGGTTGGGGAATGAGAGAAAAGCTGAGACACAAATATAAAAAATCACTGTTTTTTGAAAAAACAGTGATTTTTTTACTTCACTTCTACAAACATCTCATAAATTCTCTTATATCTGTAGCCCTTCTTCATAACTGTACTATCCGGAACAAGTATTCCTAATTCAACAAGCTTATCAACCAGTTTGGAAACAACATTAACTGATATTCCTGATGCCTCAACAAGTTCTTTCTTCGTAAATACAATTTGGGTCTTTATAGCCGGCATGAGACGATATATCGCAGATCCCTTTATCAGCTTAATAGTTTCCATATCCTCGGCGTAAATACGCTTAACCCGATCAATTTTATATATATAGTTTGAACATTGATCGATCACACACTGCATAAAGAACTTTAAATATCCGGTTATATTACCCTTTCTCAGTTCCATTAGATTCCTTTGATAAGAGGGTTTATATAATTCCAATATTTCAGACAGATATAAGATAGGTTTTGCCTCATCCAAAATAGCCATTTGAACAGGAATCAATGTTCTGCCGAGTCTACCATTTCCATCCTTGTACGCATGTATCGTTTCGAATTGTGCATGTGATAATGCTACATTGACCAGAATAGGATCCAAAAAGCTATTATTCATGTATTCATATAGATTTATCAACAATCCATATACTTCCTCCGGTTTGGGCGGAACAAAAGTAGCCGATTCTAAGGTGCAACCAATCGGCCCAATCCAATTCTGTGTATCTCTGAGCTTTCCCGGATTCTTTTCTGCACCGCGAACACTATTCAGCAAGATCCTATGCATTTCATTTACCAGCTCAAAGGTTATTCCATCATTCAACCTCTCGCCGGCGTAACCCAGCGCAGTTTTTAAATTATATATTTCACGATTATCATCATTTTTCTCTAAATACTTCAGATAAAACATCTCATCCTGAGAAATCTGAGTCCCCTCTATCTGCGTAGACTTAAAACTCTCAGTAAGCATCAAAGAATCCAAGAAATATGAGGCATCCAATTCCAGTGAATTAAGAAGGGACTTATATTCTCCATACTTCAAATTTGCTTCAGCAGATAAACGAAGTAAATCCTTATCTATTTCATAAGAAAACGGTAATTTGTTTGCTTTA
Source organism: Lachnospiraceae bacterium XPB1003 (assembly GCA_900102065.1). GTDB lineage: Bacteria > Bacillota > Clostridia > Lachnospirales > Lachnospiraceae > NK4A136. Next base: position 65,667 of record FMVK01000016.1, read on the forward strand.
TACGGTTCCATAATCTTTCCTATTCTTTTTTCACTGTCTACGCCATAATTATATCATTGTAGCAACAAAAAATCACTGTTTTTTAGAAAAACAGTGATTTTTTGCATGTATTACACACTAAATTTATCAAATACAGTGATTTTTTAATCCCTCCTAAACACATCCCTAACGGTACATGGCATCAATGTTCGCAAGTCACGCAAATCCTTTTCTGTTCTCCCCTTGTTGTTCCATCTGTTTTATTATCTCTACTGTGTGAGCAAAACCACGCTCAGCGTTAAACAGTCCTTTCCAGCCCAGCTCCTGTAACTCTGTACTATCGAGAGAACTGTTACTCATCGGATTAAAGCCCTTTTTCTCAGCTTCCGTAGGAAGTTCAAAACGCAGCTTAACATCAGCAGATTTTGCCAGCAGTTCTGCCATCTGCTTAATATTTATCACAGACTCCGGATTCGAAATGTTATACGCTTTAACACTCTGCCCCTTAAGTAACACCGTTAATATTGCAGATGCAGAGTCTAAGCAATAACAGTAACTACGAATCTGCGATCCATCACTCTTCATAACAATATCTTCTCCACGAGCTACAGCATAAGCCCACGCTGATGAAACCCTGTTATCATTTTTACCGGCTGTAGGTCCATAGATATGTCCAGGTCGAATGATCGAAGATTCCACTCCATACTCATCATAGTAAGATGCGCACAAAGTTTCCGCTGCACATTTACCTATTGAGTAGGATGACCTTGGATTAAGAATATCAATTCCGCTGTAATCAGAAACCTTACTTGGTTCTTTACTATCTTTCTTTCCATACACCTCTGATGTGGAGATATATACTATGCGAGAGGTTTGATTTGCTCTGCTATAGTCTAACAATTCCTTCATACCATTGAAGTTTGCCAACATGGTTTCAACAGGTTCTGCAACAATATGATTTGGCGAAGCATTTGATGCTCCGTGGATTATATAGTTAATACTCTCCGGTAATACGTTGTTCACACCAGCTGCATCATAAGGGATAAAAGTGAACCAGGGTTCTGATGTGTACGATGCGAAACGACTCTTAACCTTCTCTTCACTTCTACCGGCTGCAAGAATCTTTATCTTCTCATCATGAGTAGCATTATATCGTATTAGCACATCCACAACCGCAGAACAGATAAGTCCTGTAGGTCCTGTGATCAACACACTCTGACCTGCCAGATTACCTAACTCTGGCAGAGACGAATTAATCTCATCAAGATCATCATTCCATAGTTTTATATCTTGTATATTCATTCCCACTTAACCTTTTTACTCTATTTCTGAATCTTCATGCCAACGATTATCCTGATCACACAATCCCAGTATGTATACCAAACATTTTTTATAATCCTTTATCGATTCCTAACCTGTGGGTGTAACCTCTTCTCGGGCAATCTTTATTATAGCTTCGTTGTTGGGTGGAAACTTCCACCTAAGGCATACATTCCAGCACGCCTTCACCCTGTCGCTCCACTATCTTATTGGTAGTTCTTGCCCCCAGGGTGGTCACATCTTTTTTGAGTTAAGTTGACACTAAGTGTACCACGTTGATTACCGACACCAATATCCGTTCTACAGGAAGTTCACAAATTGTTCTCTTCAGATCAATCCACCCCAGCCTTATCATGAAGTTCTTTAGCTGCTTCAGCATCAAAACCTTCCGTACTTTCCTTCTGGAAGATAACACGGACTGTTTCGCATATAATCTGGAAGTCAAGCAGCAGACTGTAGTTCTCTATATACATCAGATCGAGCTTAAGTTTATCAAGAGCATTTGTATTATATTTGCCATAAACCTGCGCATATCCCGTAAGTCCGCCTTTTACCTTAAGCCTTAACGGGAATTCCTGGATCTCCTTTGTATACTGCTCTACATGCTCCCATCTTTCGAGTCTGGGACCGACAATAGACATGTCTCCCTTTAATATATTGAGTATCTGCGGAAGCTCATCTATTCTTGTTGCCCTGATGAAGTTGCCCACCTTGGTTATACGGGGATCCTTCTCACCTGCCGGATGGCTCTTTCCGTCCTTCTCGGCATCAACGATCATTGAACGGAATTTGAGTATCATGAAATGTTTTCCGTCCTTTGTCACTCTTTCCTGTCTGAAGAATACAGGACCGTGATCCTCGATCTTTATCGCAATCGCAGTGATAAGCATACAAGAATAAATTCAGATATCAAGCAAACCGATCTTTCATAACCGGCAGAATAAAGCGAACTCTTCCTATATCATTATTTATCCTGGATAAGATTCATCTGATCGATGAACTTATTGACCTTGCTTTCAGATGCAGATCACAAATACAACCGGGAAGATCCACCGAGCGTCGAAAACAAAACGGCGTTCGCAGGACACACTTCAGAAACAGAAAAGTAGTTTATTAAAAATCGGCATTAACAAAACTTTTTGGTGCCTCTGCATAAGGAGCCTGGTTAAGCTCGCCCATTTTTTATAAGTTTACTATGAACAACATCCATTATATCAGTCATTCACAGCAATTCTGGCAGTTTGATGATATACTGTAATAAAATATCAAATCATTATTGTGTTAAGTTGACGCTAAGTGTACCACGTTGGTACCTGACCCCAGGGTGGTCTTTCTGTTGACATCCACTCCTGATTACTATACAATACAATCAAGAGATGCTGTTGGCTACCTGGTGCTTGCGTGCAAGTGCTTGGCAAGCCCGGTGTCCAGCAGAGAGGCTTCGTGATGGTGTCTGTTTACAGGTGCTTGAATCACGAGGTCTTTTATTTTTTATACTTCAAAAAGTCATAGATACGAATAAGTTTTCGGATATTGCTTTTGTTCATCCCAACTGCATTAGAGATACAATCCGGATCATTCTCAAAGATTTCCTTTAATACCTGTCCCAATTCTTCTGCATTTACTTTTTCATATGGCAAAAAGCCAAGAAGCCTTATAGCCTTGCTCTGATTATGTTTTTCCTGCTCCCAGACTTCTTTCATTGTCCGAGACTTTATCGCAGATTTATTTCTGTCAATAGAATCCTTGGATACTATATCCGAATAATTCTTAGGCGCACGCTCCACAATTTCCGGATACTCCTTTTTAGCCCGTCCTATGTAATACCATACAGGCAATCTCCATGAATTCTGCTTTGCCAGTTCAAGATAAACATACCCAAGAAGATCATCATCGGAATATTGCAGATCTTGCAGTACGATATTCCTATACCACTGTTCCGATTTCACTGCTCTTGCCAAACCATAAAAACCAGTAGAAGACAAACCTATGGTTATCGCAAGTGTATTCTCATCAATCCTTTCATCCTCAAGTGGCGCAACCTGCATAGTCTCTGTCAGTTCATTTGTAAGAATGAAATTATACAGATCATCCTTAAACCGCCTTAAAACTTTTACCGGAAATGCAGCTTTCTTTTTACTAAGTGCCTCGTATAGAATTCCAAAATCAGCCAGAGTCACTTTTGTCATTTCTATGGACTTATGATCAAATACCATCGAATGTGATGAAACAGATGCCCCTACCATATTTTTGTCATATTCCACAAAAACAAACCTTTTTTGCAATAACGACATTCTATCTGCCGGTAAGCATTGCACCATATCATCAAGAATAGATCTGATATCCGAATCAGTTATAGAATAACCAACGAAAACTATCGGATACTCCATAAAAATGGTCATGAGTTTGGCAGCAAGATACTTTCCCTTTTCTTTAAAAGAGTGATAATCCTCGTGATTTATGATAATACTATCTGCTTTATCTACTGAACCATGAATTTTGTATATTTCCGCAATGCCTTGTAATTGTGAAAAAACAAGTTCATCCTGTCCAACAAAAGACTTATACCCCTCAAAAATTGTTTCAAAAAAAGTATCGTAGTTTGTGGTAATAACACCGGCAATATTATTTTTTGAAATCTTTTTCAATTTCTTTATCTCGTCATCATAAGCCGGATCAATGGTGGTACTTGATGAAAGATACGCGCATATCTCTGCCTTAAATGGGGAAATCCCCTCTGCAACTGCTGCCATTACCGACGGCACATTAGATCTCACTCCGGCTTTGTCTGCAAACCACGCCTCATTAAAGTCCTTTTCTATCAGCGTAGCTATCATAGGCATCTTATCTTCCGGCAGAGCCGAGTATTGTGCCTGGTTCTCATAAGACCTATATGCAAACGGATCCTTACTGATCCTATTGGTAAAGATTGATAACAATCCCGCCCAATCAGGTAAATTGTAGTATCTTCTAGTTATTCCGGATCCTGCAAATATAAATGGTGTAGTATTAAACTGACTGACCACATCCTGAATCGTCATATAGTCTCCTTTTCAGTAAATGTCAAAACATTAAACATATGGTTATATGTGAACTTTGCAAAAAAGTTACACTAAACGGATCCAATCACCATTCATCATACTCCTCGCCGGCCATAAATTCCAATATTTGCTTTAACGACCGATTACTATTCTGATATGCTTTATACAGATCTTCCTTGATGCGTTCCTCACGCTTTTAAGGATGACGCTTCTTCATTTGTTTGGCATTCTTCACGGCACTTGGCAACCCAGTTTAAAATGCTTGCTGATGATTCTTGCATTATCCGGACAGCATTCCTGAAACATCCGGACAAGATTCTTGTAACACGCGGACAGCATTCTTGTAACATTCGGACAGGATTCCTGAATCATTCGGACAAAACCTGGCATCTTATAACAACTCCTTTTAAGATTTACCTACAGATACATTTTAGGAGGAATCATTATGAGGTGCTAAGACTTTATGAAAATCACAGAAATCCTTCGTCTCAAAGAGATGAACCTTCTCACTTACCGTGATATTGCTAAGAGCGTAGGATGCTCAAAGACTACGGTCGGTGATGTACTTTCAAGGTGCCGTGAATGCGGTCTTACCAGAATAATACTGTATGACTATCAAAAGACCCGCAAGGCAGACCACCCAAGAGATTTCCTTTCAAGATACTCGGGCATAGTGGTCACCGACGGATATCAGGTATATCACACCATAGATAATGAACGTGAAGACCTGACCGTTGCCGGATGCTGGATCCACGCAAAACGCGGATTCTCAGAGATCATCAAATCTCTCGGCGAGACCGGCTCAAAAGGCACCATAGCGAAAGAGGCGGCGGACCGGATATCGATGATCTTCCATCTGGACAACCAGCTTGACGGATTATCCGCTACAGAACGAAAACGCAGGCGAAACATTGACATCAAGCCCAAGGTCAATGACTTCTTTGCGTGGGCAAAAAAGCATATCGACACAGGAGACGTCCGTGGCCAGACAGCCAAGGCTCTGCAATACTGTCTTAATCAGGAAAAATATCTTCGTGTATTCCTGAAAGATGGTCATGTCCCCATGGACAACAATACAGCCGAGCGTGCCATACGTCCGTTCACTCTCGGAAGGAAGAACTGGGTGAACATCGACTCCATAAACGGTGCAAACGCCAGTGCGATCGCATACAGCATCGTTGAAACTGCTCTGGCAAATCACATCAATGTCTATGATTACTTCGAATACCTTTTCTCAAAAATGCCGGAGCATCTTGATGACAGTGATCGGTCATTTATAACCGATCTTCTCCCCTGGTCTCCTGAAGTGATAAAACACTGCAAGAGACAATCCAAGTAAATTTTTCAAGGAACAAAAATATATCAATCCACCGGAATCCGCTTCACAGAGCGGATTTTTTTATGTGGCAGTACCCATGTTTGAGTATTTACCTACCACCTTCTCTATTTTAGCATTGTGTATAAAGATATAATAAACATTGATTTTAAGCCTTTTCTAAAATAATTATATTTTATTTTTCATCATATTATTTAAGTTATTTTATAGAAAAGGTATCAAAGTGGTATCACAGTTCTAGCTATCATGATTATTATTCCAAATTGTTTTCATTTCCGAACGTTTATCACGCTCTCCCATATCATTCAAAATCTGTATCAAATCTTTTTTAGATACTTTCGAATCAGGACGCTCTGCAATTTGTTTAACTAAATCCCATGCATCATAAATAACTAAGTTATATGTACCCAAGGATAGTCTTTTATTTGCTAATGTAGATAACAAAGCAATATCTGAATCCTCTGTTAATATAACTGGCAAACGCATAAATGCAGCCATCAATATCATATGAACATCACCCATACTACTTCCCTGATAATGAGTATCATATATCGTATGCCCTGGGTGAATACGTAGCTTCTCGATTTGTTTTATACCACCCTTTGCTTCTAAATATGACCGCATATCTTCATGAAGTAACAAAAAATAATTTTCATACAATTGCTCGTCATATGCATCTTTCAAAAATTCGCTATACTCGATTTTCTTTATATAACCAGTTTTGAGTAATTCTTCTGAATAATAATTCACTGATAATTCATGCTCACAGATATAAGGATGTGCAACCGGCTTAAAATCTAGTTCTTCCAATATTGCTTTGATATTATCTGTTTTCTTTCCTCCAGCAGACAACTTTTCGAGAAAACAAGTATCCACAATCGCTTCAGTCTTCTCCATCTGCACTATCTCTCTATACTTTCTTATATATTTTGCACAAAAGAACAAGTATTTAAGCCTTCTATGCAATTGGTTAATAAGTTACAAACAATGATAAGCAATAAATAATGGGCAAAAACTATGTCATTTCAGGTACAATGCATATGTGTTTTCAGTCTGAAGGGTACACTAAAGATAACGTCATCCTTTTTATGAAGGCGAATCTGTGTCCCATTCTTCCCTATGGCTGCTAACCTCTCATGTCTAACAGGATCTTACTCCCGTAGGAGTGTCCTAAATTCCTTCGTCCAGCCTACCCATAGTGGGGTGCCGCTT
>FMVK01000018.1 GCA_900102065.1 Lachnospiraceae bacterium XPB1003
AGCTGCGCCATCCGAACCGTCCATAACCTCAACTCAGGGGTGGAATTTACTTTTGCGAAAAGCACACGCTAAATTCGACCTCCGGTTAGATTGCGCCTTTTTGCATCGGAAAAGGTTGATTTACCGCCATTTTACTCGCTTTATGCCAGTGTTTCAATCTATTTGGTTTTGTAAGTTCCACTTTGGAATCGTAACTTCCACTTTGGAATTGTAAGTTCCGCTTTTTTCCTCTTTTCTCTGATATCAGGAATTTACTCTTGCAAGAGTTATCCGAAACAGGCATTTACTTTTGCAAACTGGAACCTCGGATTCCAATTCAGCAAGAATTTGATTATAATGTCAAAAACGTTGTGAAAAAGTAATAATAAGTGGTAGAATTTAAATTATATTATATGCAAACTGCATAAAATATTGCATGGCTGAAGACAAGGGAAAAATAATGGACGCGTGGGGATATAGGATGGGGTTATAGCATAGCTGGAGCTTAAGGTTCAGGTATGAAATAAGCGAATATTAAACCAGAAGATTAATATAGGAGGAAATAATATGCAAAAAGATAATAAAAAACTTATAACGATAATATTGGTGATTTCAGCGGTTATTATAGTTTCTTCATTATGTGTTATTGGCGTTATTAAAGTAGTAGTTCCTTTTTTTTCCAACATGATTGATGATTCTGATGACAAAAAAGCAAAAAACCCTTTTAAAGAATCTACTGATATAACTGTTTACGATGTAAAGAGACAGCTAAGTCCGATTGCTGAACTGGCAACTTATCAAATGACATATGATGGGAAAGAAAAAATAGAAGATTATAAGCAATTGGGAGATTGGAATGTCCCGCTTACAAAGCATACTATTGACGTTGATTATCAAGGCGTGATCAAAGTTGGGTTTGATATGGATGATGTTGATATAAGTGTTGATACTGATGAAATGGTTATATATGTTGTCCTTCCGAGAGTTGAAGTTCTTGATCACTACGTAACGTACGAATCGGATGATGATAACAATATAATAAATTCAATTAAATCAGATGAAGTCGAAAATTATCTTAATGAAGAGGTAAAACCTCGGGAACTCGAAAAGGCAATTGAAAATGGAATATATGAAGACGCCGAAGAAAATGCAAAGAAGGTTATAAAGGATCAGCTTAGCTATTTTGAAAAATACGAATTTGATATAGAGTTTTCCCAATCATTAACGGACAAAAAATAAAAACATATTTATTGTTACTTATCATTAAGGAGGTATATTATGCCGCTTACTAAAGCACAATGCTCAAACTGTGGAGGAGCCATTGAAGTTGATTCAAGTAAAGAAGCTGCTATATGCCCATTTTGTAATACACCATACATAGTTGAAAAGGCAATTAATCTGTATAAGACAGAGAATCATATTGTAAATAACATTACATATAATAACGGCGACGGACTAACTCCGGAACAAAGAATTAAAAATGCATTTATTTTTATTTGGAATAATGATAATCGTTCGGCAGGGGAAATGATAGATGCATATATGCGTTTAAGACCGGATGACTATAGAGTTTGGTTAGGAAAATACTATTGTAAGGATAAATGGGATAGACTTTCGCTTGATAGTGCGGCTAAAACTGCACCTCCAGATTTTTCAGATAGGCTGCATCAACAAGTAGCATTGATTACTAATATTTTTCTTAAAAGAGATGAAATACAGAAGTGTAAGAATGAGGAAGAGAATTTAAAGTGGTTTATAAAATCTAAAAAACCAGAGTCTGTTTTTGTTGGGATGATAGGACTGGGGATGATAATTATTCCAGCATATATTTTGATTAACGGTGATGGTTTCTCAGCGTTTTCGATACCGTTATTTGCAACCATTATAGGTGGATTTATTATGTTTTTTAGTAGTTTTAATCGCTTCCTAAGGAAAAGAAAGTCAGCTAATGATTTGCCTAAAGTGTCTGCATATATTAAAGATGAGGAGTCTAAATATTTAGGGATGATTAAGGAAAAAGAAGCTAACGATAAAAGCTTTCTTGATTATGTATTGCAAACATTTGAGTATGAGACGAGTAGGGGGAATTATGATAATTAAATATCCGATAGACATTTATCCTAAAGAAGTTCTTATAAAAGCATCTTTTAGATTTCTGGATCAAGCATATATTCATATTGATAAAGAAAATGATAATTATATAGTAACCATTACGCCGAAAGAGGCGGACGATGAGATATCACAAGGTGAGTTTGATAACGAAATGCTGGCTCAGGCTGCAAGATATGCTGTTTTCACAAGGACAAAAGCGATTCGCGAGATTATCTTGGGAAGGGCAATGGCATCGACAATTATAGATAATAATACTAATGAAGAATACACGGAAGTAAATACTGATGTTGATGATATATTAAAGGATTGGTTTGATAAATGAATAATAAACTTTGTAAAGAATTTTATGAAAATGATGCTCTCTTAAAGGCTATACAGGCTTATAAGAGTCTGGCTGATATTTCTTTTACAGAAGATGATAACTATTATTATTATAATATCAACAAAAGTGATTATGAACCTGATCTTGTGGCTAATGAATTTGAAAACTATATTTTAGGAATTATGAACACATGATTGTATTACCTTTAACTGCTGTGGTTTTAGCGCATGTCTTATGTCTTATTACTTCGGTTACCGACATAAGAAAAAATCGAATCAGCAACAAGCTCCTTTTGGTATTTGTAACATTGGGAATTATTCTAAACATTGCCCAGTTTATTTTTAAAACACACATAATATGGAATATTTATTTTTTTAATCTGACACTTGTAATTATTTTTTCGTTGCTGCTATATATTTTACACATTTGGGCTGCGGGTGATAGCAAGTTACTTATTGCTATGGGATTATTGATACCCGCAAACTACTGCATAATAAACAATAAAGTTATTCCCTGGTGCGTTATTGTTGTTGCATTTAGTTTTGGTATTAGTTTTATTTATCTTATTTTTGAATCAATTTGTCTTTTTATTAGGGATAAAAGCTCGTTTTCATTATCGAATGTAAAGAAGAATATCAAAACTTTCTTTATTTCATTTTTGAGAAATATTGTATATATATCATTAGTATTAAAACTTGAAAATTACTTTGCCAGAGAGTGGTTTGAAAATCATGCAATAGCAATGATAGGAATTAATATCAGCGTAATACTTTTAGTCTCATCGATTAAAGTATTAAAAAAATGGATTTCTGTTGTGATTGCATTGGAGATATCCGTGGTTTTTTCATTTTTTTCGGGGGAATGGTTTTTTAGCATTAGTAGATTAAAATACTATATTCTTTTAATTATTGTAATGCTTATACGAGTTATGGTCAGCGAATACAATTATATGTCGATCCCTACGTCAGAGGTTAAAAAGGGAATGATTCTATCAAGTCTTACAACTGTATTCATGACAAAATCAAGAATAAAAAATCTTCCGGGAATTTCTCGTGAAGATATGCGGAGCAGACTAACCGAAGAAGAAGCCGTTGCTGTTGTTAAATGGGGGAATAGCAAAGGTGGGTTAAAAGAGGTGCAGATTGTCAGAAAAATACCGTATGCTATTTTTATTTTTATTGGTCTAATAATTTACTCAATAATATGGGGGATTTTTAATTGAACGAAAAATTATCAGCCTTTAATGGCGTAAATAATATATATAAGATTTCCTTTGATGGAAAAAAAGCTGAAGAATATGTTGAACAAAATCTAAATGTTCTTTTGATTCGGGATAAACATGCGTTTTTATTGCCGGAAAAAAACTCTTTTGAACTAACTGATGACGAATATGATTATTTGCTAAATCTTGGGGATGAGGCATGTTTGGAAGTGAATGAAACCGGGAGAATAGCGAATGTTTTCGGAAAAAGGTATGACAATACGTTATACATAACGGATAAATGTAATTCGAATTGTATTATGTGTCCGATGGCTGAGGTGACACGCAGAGACGGTCATAACGTACCTTTTGAAATTCTTAAGGAACTAGTAAGGTATATGCCACCTGATATGGAACATCTAACAATTACAGGAGGCGAGCCGTTTATTATTCGAGAAAAAATATTTGATATTCTAAATGATCTTAAAGCGTGTAATAAGGTATGGGGGTATCTTCTTCTCTCTAATGGAAGAGTATTTTCTAACAAGGAATATTGCTTAAGGTTTGCTTCTTCTGTTCCAGAAGATTTTCTGGTAGGTATTCCTATTCATGGGCCGAATTCTGAAATTCATGATTCAATTTCTCGGAGCCCAGGTAGTTTTGAACAAACTATAACAGGTATTCATAACCTTTTGGCGACACATAAAGTGTCGGTTGAAATCAGGATTGTAGTAAATAAAATCAATGCTTCTCGATTAAGTGATATTGCGAAACTTATTACAGAACAATTTCCACGTGTGAATAGTGTTAAGATAATGGGGATGGAGATGCTGGGAAATGCATTTATAAATGCAGAAACAGTATGGATTCCTTACGAAGATGCGTTTATATATATAAAACCGGCCATTGATTATCTGGTTCATAATTCAGTTGATGTTCAATTATACAATTTTCCGCTATGCTTTATTGACAAATCGTATTGGAATCTATGTGCAAACAGTATTACGGATTATAAAATCAGATATCTTGATGAATGCAATAATTGTCAAGAAAAAAATTATTGTGGTGGAATTTTTACCGGAACAGATAAATTTTTAAAAGGGAGCGTTAAACCCATATTTTTATGATAAACTATTTCAATTTTAAGAAATTTAATGATAAGTATTTGATTACAAATGACTTTGGACGTCATCAATTTGTTTCGTTTGATACGTTAAAGAAACTGGTGAATGGTGATGAAGAATTGGATGAACATGAATATTCTTCGCTAAAGGATGATTTTTTTATCACAGGAGATTCGCAGCATGCCTATCTTGAAAAGTGCACTCCGTATTTACGTGATGCTAAAAGTCATCTTTTTCAACCAACTAGCTTATTTATCTTTGTTTTGACTAATTCATGTAACCTGAATTGTGTTTACTGTCAGGCGCAATCAGAATCAAGCATCAAAAAAGGACTGATGTCAAAGGAAATCGCGAAAAAAGGGGTCGACATTGCATTACAATCGCCAACGGATGCAATTACAATTGAGTTTCAGGGTGGGGAACCATTATTAAATTTTGACACGATTAAGTATATTATTGAATATTCTTCAAGTGTAAATTCTGTTAAAGCAATATCCTACAATCTTGTTTCAAATCTATCTTTGCTGACGGAAGAGATTGCGGATTATTTATGTGAGCACAGAGTTCAAGTGTCAGTTTCACTAGATGGCCCGGATTATGTTCATAATAATAACAGACCATTTAGAATTGGTGGGGGGAGTTATGAGGCGGCTATACGTGGGATAGAAATGCTTCGCTCCAAAGGCGTGGAACTTGGTGCGATACAAACTACTACTAAACATAGCCTTAATCACGCTAAATCTATAATAGATACTTACGTCGAGTTAGGATTTGGTAGTATTTTTATTAGGCCGCTTACACAGCTTGGATATGCTCAAGATCATTGGGATAAAATAGGTTATTCGGCAGAGGAATTTATAGAATTCTATAAAGAATCACTTAACTATTTGATTAATAGAAATTCAAATGGTATATTAATTAGTGAAGGGCATGCGACCATTTTTTTAACTAAAATTCTGAGAGGTTTTTCTAATAATTACATGGAATTAAGGTCTCCTTGTGGAGCAACTATTGGCCAAATGGCTTTTTATTATGACGGTAATATTTACACGTGTGATGAGGGGCGAATGGTTGCGGAAATGGGAGATTCGGCTTTTCGACTAGGCGATGTGTTTTCGTGCGATTATAATAAGTTGCTTGACTCAGGCGTATGTAAAACTGTTTGTTCTGCTAGCTGCCTTGAAGCTATTCCGGGATGCTGTGATTGTGTTTATCAACCGTATTGCGGTGTCTGCCCTGTAATTAACTACGCAGTTGACAAAGATTTATTTGCTCGAAAAACAAATAACAGATGTAAGATTTATTCGGGAATACTAGATTACTTATTTGACATATTTAAAAACAAACCTGAAAACGTTGATATTTTTAAGAGGTGGATTGTATGAAAAATGAGAATGAAAAGCCTAAGTTTCCCCAAATTGGAAGTAGTATTGAAAATTATATTTATGATGAAGAAGGAAACATTACTAGGAGTAAAATATTAGCTGTTGGCTCCCTTGTAATTTTGCTTAGTATGATATACTCGATGGATGTATTTGCCGGACATAGATCTCATTCATCACATAGGTCTCATAGTTCACATAGATCGGGTAGTGGCGGGCACTCTTCACATGGCTCACACTCGTCCGGAAGTCACTCTTCCCATTCATCACATTCTTCTGGTAGCCACTCTTCTCATGCTTCGCATTCATCAGGCACCGGAACTCATAGCTCGGCTGCTCCTACATCTACAACGTCCGGCACAAAAAATGGTTACTCAACAAGTGGCTCTTCAGGATCTTCGAATACCAATACTTCGGGTAGCTCTTCAACCGGAACTGTTCAAAATGTAATTTTAACAGGACTTCAGGCATTCCCTTATACTTCTGGGTGGAATTGTATATTTGATGCATCTTTTTATGCTACAAATAATCCTGATGTTGTTGCGTCAATTGGAAATAGCCCGGATGTGCTATTACAACATTTTATTGATTACGGAATGGCAGAAGGAAGGCAAGCCAGTGCTGAATTTAATGTAAGCGTTTATCAAGCAAATTATCCGGACTTGGTTCGGGCGTTTGGAGTGGATTTAAAATCATATTATCTCCATTACAAAGATACGGGAAAAGCAGAAGGCAGAATTGCATATACAAGTATTAAATGAGAAAAAAGGGTATTGTCGTTAAGATGATACCCGTTTTCGTTAATAAGTGGAAAATGGTAGATGTCAATATCGATAAAAGGAAAGATAAAAAGCGCGCGAGATTATCGAGACGATTCTGTTTCATAATAGTTCTATTAATTTCTATTTCAGGGAATCTGCTATATTGGGCTGCTTATTATCCTGGCGGTTTCAATCTTGATGCTTATGGACAATGGATGCAAATAAATGGGGATCTTCCTTATAACAATTGGCATCCATTTTTCATAACGGGAATATATTGGCTATTAACAAGAATTGTAAATAGTTTGGCATTTTGTATTTTTTTCCAGGTTCTTTTATTTTCCGTTTCGTTTTCTGTTTTAATTTATAAAGTTGAAAAATGGTGCCTCAATAAATGGTGGATTATTCTAATTGCTTTTGCTGTGGCATTTAATCCTGCGGTTGAACTGAATAATGTATGTTTAATTAAGGATGTTTACTTTACCATTGAAATGATGTGGTCCTGGATCATATTAATTGATGTTTACAATTCTAATGGTGAAGTATTAGACGGAAAAGGAAAGTATTCAATTGTATTAATATCAATTGTAATGATTCTTACTAGACATAATGCATATTTTTATGTTTTTCCGATGCTGATAATGCTTGGGGTAGTATGGAAAACAAAATGGAAAAGCGTTTTACTAATAACTGCGACTGTGATTATTTCTGTAGCCATAATTGAGGGGCCGATTTATTTGTTAATCCATGTTGAACCACACGATAACCCGAAGGGTGAAGTTATTGGAATTCCTATGGCTGTAATGGCCAATGCTCTAACCACTGATCTGGATAATACGCCGGAAGAAGTAAAAGAATTCTTGTTAGATATTGCAGACTATGAGTTTTGGGAAGAGAATTACATTACGGGGGAGTGGGACTCAGTAAAGTGGGATATAGATAGTTCAAGGATATTTCATGATAAAAGCCTGGTGGATATATTTATTATGGCAATTAAAACGGCAGGAAAGTGTCCGAGAGCCGCTTTTGAGTCTGTACTTTGGAATACTCGAGTGGTATGGCAAATTGTTGGAAAATCAGAATGGAGTACAGAAGTATACATAGAAGATAATATTTATGGAATTAAAGACGGTGGGCTAGAAGACTTAAAATTATTTTTTAAAACTATTATTTCGTTCAGTGAGACTTTAATTGGTTCAACTTTAATCTGGAATCTTGGAGGGTACATACTAATAATTGTATTATCAATGTTATATTATTTACGTAATAATAGTAAAATATTAGTATTTGATATACCGTTATTATCTTATGTTTTTTTGACCATGTTACTGTTGTGTGGACCGAGTTACCGTTATTTCTATATGCTTCCGATAATCACATGGCCAAATTTGATTTTGCATATTAAAGCAGAAAAAAGATAATTTATGTTGAATGGCAGTAACCGAGGAAAAAAAAGCATAGCAGGCATATTGTAAGTGGGGGATGACTATGAGGCTTGAACAGTTAACGTGTCCGTCGTGTGGTGCAAGTATCCAATTGGATCTTAATGGAAAAAAGATGTTTTTCTGTCCTTATTGTGGGAATCAGTTTGCTGTTGATAATGGTGACAGGGTTTACACTAAAAATATCAACATTCACAAGCGCTATACAAATGATGCAGATGTAGAAAAGTGGATTGTAAAAGATAGGGAAAATGAACGCGAGCATAAATTGGAGAAGGGAATATGGATAGGTATTGCGGTTTTTTTGGCGTACTATTTTATCTCTACGGGGGTATTGATTTGGAAAGACGATGATGAAGAAAAAGAATCAATTAATGCTGGCATGATACAAGTAGGACAATCATATAACGATTTGGAAGGTAAAAAGTATCAGGCAGTCGAGGCTATATTAGATAGCGCGGGCTTTACTAACATAACTACTATAGATTTAGATGATGCGGGGTGGTTTAAGAATAAGGCTGATACAGTAGAAAGTGTTACAATAGGTGGAGATTCATATTTTAGCTCATCAGACTATTTTTATCCGGATGAAAAAATAATTATTTCTTATCATTAATTTTGTAACAGTATCATTCCTTCTCATACTCGAATTCCGAAACATCCTGATTAAAAACCGCGTACCACTCATAAGCATCAACCAGAGTATAGACACCTTCCTCTCTGATCGAAGCGGTTACCGTATATGTATTATCATCCGGTCTGTCTAATCGAACGGTTTCATAGCGCTGCTGCTTTTCATTTGCGCGTAAGAGAACGAAATTCTTTTCCGGCATTCCGTGGAGTTTGTCCGGATCATAGACAAATGCCAGCTCGGGATCTTTCACATCATGAAAGCTTACTCTGACCGGTACTCCCACCAGACCTGCAGCTCCGCTACTAAAATGATCTTTCATATACACATTCTCGATGCTGACATAATCTTCGATATTTCCGTCGCATTCTCCCGACAGGGTTACTGAGACCAGAAGTGGTTTTCTTTGATCCTGAATCATCTGTGTGTACTGCTGTCTGACATTTTGCGCGCTCGATCCTCCGAAATAAAGCTGCATTTGATCCCAGACAGGTGCGCATGCGCTCATCACCACAGCCATCAGTAAAACGAACAGTAGAAGTACGGATTTAGATAGATTTTTCTTTTTCACGATTTTTCTCCCCCCTGAATAAAACGATCAACGGTGCATATTATAGCACTGTATGTAAACGCAAGTGAACTGATTGGAACGTGAAGTGTAAGTTTTCCACTATTGAAGTTCATAAAAGAGATTGGTATACTGATATTACAAACAACTTACAAACACATACAAAATATATTTGTTTATATGGGGTGATGATATGGCTGAACAGGTATTGATTCAATTTAGAGCGGATAAGGCTTTAAAACAGGAAGTATCAGAAATATACAGCCAGTTGGGGATAGATCTTCCCACGGCTTTTAGAATGTTTATGGCAAAAAGCAGGCAGGTTAGAGGGATTCCTTTCGATGTCGTTTTGACGGAACAAAGTGAACCCAGAGAGGATTTCAGAGTTGTATTCGATGCGTTGCGTAAGGAGGCGTCGGATGTACCTGAGATGTCTCTTGAAGAAATTAATGCTGAAATATCAGCTGCGCGTGCTGAACGAAAGAAGGTTAAAAAGTGAAAATCGCATATTACATAATCACGATCATTATTTCGGCTCTGGCGACAGGGCTTTTTCTTCTGATATCCTTTCCTTTGAACAAGGAAGCCATGTCGGCTTTACTGGTAGCTGCGATGTTCGTGGCATTTCTTATCACTAATATATCGGGACTGATAAAGAAGGACTTTATTCCGGGCGTTATGCTGACGAAGGCGGGGATCCTCCTGGATGGATTCGGCGCTTTCTGCATTGATGCGGTTTTTATCGGCGGGCATATGTCTATTCCGTTTTGCTTCTTTATCCTGCTGCTGTGGATACTGGGACTTGTCTGCATCCTTGAAGGTATCAGTATCTGTAAGAGTAAGCGCGAGATGAGGGTGGCGGAGGAAGAGGAGAAGCTTCGCAAAGAGATGCGGGAGCTTGATTTTTCGGATGTCGTTAATGCAGGTCTCCCCGGTGATCCCTCTGCACCTGTTAAAAAGATCTGGCAGTATCAAAGGGGCGTGAAGCCTCTCTTATCCGGAAAAGAGTCTTCAATGAAATGGACCTTTTTAGTGTTAAGTATCGCAGGTGCCTTTGTGGGACTGGTGCTTCCCATGATACTCATGTTTTCCTTCAATATCGTGCTTTACGAAGATCAGGGCGGCCTGCTTTTATTCCTGCTTTCTTTCCTGTCCATCATGGCCTTTGCCTTTACTCTTGGAGCCTATAAAGAGCATCATACGGAGAATCTGGCATTTGTCCTTGGTGAGGACGGAAGCGTATATGTCATCGACTATTTTAATCAGGGCCTTGCCCGTGAGTTCGGTTATTATCTGATGCTGCCCAGGCTCATTAGAGATAATCCTGCCAGCAAGGTAAATACTGTGCTTTACGGAGCTGACGCCGAGCGGTGCTTCCGTTATATCGTGGAGAATGGCATTGATAAAAAGATCGCTGCGGAACGCGGCAGGTGTGGATATCAGATCAGTGCCGTGCCCGAGATCAAAAGATGTGGATACTATTCGGAAATCCATTTCTCCGTATGGATGGATGGCAGCGAACATGAATATAAGAAAGCCTTCAATCTCTATGACAACTGCTATGAAGACTATGAGGAGATGATAGATTATTTCGAGACGAAGTTTACGCACCGTTATGATGAAGCCTATAAGAAGAAGACCACACGACTTCGCGTGCTGACCGGAATCGGAGCCACTATACTGTCTATCGGAGTGATCTCTTTCATCGGAATACTGGTATTTGAAATGGATAATCTCTATCTGCCCGGATTCCTGGGGCTCTTGTTAGGAATCTCCCTCCTCGCGTCAGGTCTGGATTCACTGCATCGCCGCCATACGGTGATACCGGCACGTTACAAATATGTTACAACTCCTATGTATGATATAAAAGAAAATACTCCAAGGAAAAGAATCTGACACATGAACGTACTTATCATAGAAGATGACCGGTCCATCGCCGGTCTGGTTAGCAAGACACTAAGCAGCTACGGCTATCACTGCGAGAATGCCTATGACGGTGAAGAAGCAGAGAATATGCTTTCGCACCCGGGCTGGGATATTATCCTTTTAGATCTGATGCTCCCGAAGGTAAGCGGGTACGACCTGTTGGAATATATCACAGGTCTGAAGATCCCCGTGATCATCATGTCCGCCATGGGCCAGGTGAGTGACCGTATCAGGGGCTTGCGTATGGGCGCCGATGACTATCTCAGCAAGCCCTTTCAGGTTGGCGAGCTCATCGCCAGAGTAGAAGCTGTGCTGCGCAGATCTGCTCCTGCCGAGACTGTATTTTCATACAAGGGGGTCGAAGTGGATCCCGTATCCAGAAGGGTTACTAAGGACGGGGAAGAAGTCTCCCTTACGGCAAAGGAATTCGAGCTTTTAAATATCCTGATCGTCAATAAGAATGTGGCCCTCAGCAGGGAGCAGCTCTATGAATCTGTCTGGAAGGAAGACTACATGGGCGAGACCAGGACACTGGATAATCATATCAAAAGGATACGACAGAAGCTGGGTTACGAAGACGTGATCCAGACGATCTTCCGTATCGGTTACCGTATGGATGTAAAAGAAGAGGGCAAATGAAGATCTTTACAAAGTTATATCTTGGAATGATGACACTTCTCGTGGCGGCGCTTCTGACATCCGCTTTTTTTATGGTTAAGACAACTCTCGACCGCAATCTGCAGCGCGAGACAGCAAACGGACTGGACAATCATAAGATCATGGTCACCGCCTTTCGAAATAATCTACTGCTTTTCTCCGGGAATTCACTATCCGTATCACAGAATATGGATAAGATAGGCAGGATCACTCAGGGCTCCGGTTCTGTTCCGATCCTCATCGCAATGGATGATAAGGTTCTATATAATGACGCGGGTCTTGAATACAGGCCTGATCTTGCGGTCACGAACATGATCAACTATCGGACTGTCAGCATAGAAGGTAAGACCTACATTGCTTACTACAGCACCTTTGTAAGAAATGGTTCGAAATTCACACTGGTGACTTACTCAGATATCACTCATGTGCTTGAAGATAATAACGTCCTGAGGAAGCGATATTTTATCATGTATCTTATCGTTTTATCCTGCGGTACTGTATTCGCACTTGTTTTCTCATTGCATCTTACACGCCCTGTGGATCGGCTGACGGAAGCCGGTGAGAGATTTGCCGGGGGTGATTATTCTGCAAGGATAACTAAGATCCCCAATGATGAGCTGGGGCGCCTGTCTGAAGTCTACAACTCCATGGCAGATACCATACAGCAAAAGATCGAAGATCTGAATCTCTCAGTAAAGCAGAAGGAAGACTTCATACGTGCCTTTGCTCACGAGACCAAGACTCCTATGACAGGCATCATCGGCTATGCGGATCTGATATATCAGGGCAGACTTGAGGGTAATGAGCGGAAGGAAGCTGCAGGAGTCATCCTTGGAGAAGGCATGCGTCTTCAGGCGCTGTCACTCAAGCTCTTAGATATCATGACTCTCGGTAATGAGAATATCCTCATGGAAGAGATGAATACCACCGAGATGGCGCACGACCTGGAAAATACGGTTCGTATCAAAGCTGAGGAAAAGGGCGTAGAAGTCCGGTGCTCTGTGGAGGATGACTATATCTACGTGGACTACGACCTTTTTAAGACAGTACTGATCAATCTGGCAGACAATTCCATCAAAGCAGGCGCGAAAGTTATCAACATACGTGGGTTCCGAAAGGAATATGATTATATATTCGAAGTTAAAGATGACGGCATAGGTATCCCTGCCTCAGAGCTTCACAGAGTAAAAGAAGCTTTTTATATGGTGGATAAATCCAGAAGCCGCAGGGAACACGGTGCAGGGCTTGGGCTTTCTCTCGCAGAACGGATCATGACTCTGCATAAGGGCAGCCTGGAGATCGAAAGCGTGGAAGGGGAAGGTACTGTCGTAAGACTGACTCTTCCCGATAAAAATATAAATGTTACATCAGGAACAGATTGACGTTACATCTTTGTTACATCCGGAGCCTATACTTCAGATATCGCAGGAGCGATGAGAAAAACAAAGATTGTAAACGGAGGAACATTATGAAAAAAGCACCTATTATCTTATTAGCAGCGGGAACCTTAGCGGCCGTGGGACTCGGCGCGGCGATCCCTTTCTTCAACAGCAGATCCGCAGATATGACATCGGGACAGGAAGTAATGGAGACTTCGGACTCTGTAGATACTGCGCTTTTAACAGGCGTGACAGATGAAGCACCCACTGATGCGGCGCAGGAATATTCAGAACCTACCGAGACCGCTGCACCTGTTACCGACAGCCCCAATATGATACTTGATGAACTCACATGGATCACACCGGAAGAGTGCGAAGCCCTTGATATGGATGCGGCTTTTAAGACAGCATCCGAGAAGAAGCCGGAGGATTATAATTCAGAAGCTGTACGTGAGCTCGCTAAGGAATATACAGACAAAGGTATCACCATATATGATCTGGAATATATGGCTCTCCACGGGAACCTTCGCATCTGCAGCGGAGACTATGCATTTATCAACGGATTCATGGTAGAAGAGGATGACTACAATGAAGTGATTGCCGCAGCTACTCAGGCGGAATTCGATCAGTATCTCGACAACGAATACAACGCTAACGTGATATATACCCTTGAGTCGGAAGAGGGCTCTGTAAAGAATTATAAAGCTTCCGATGATTACAACGATTATTCCTTAAGCTACGACAGCGAGAAAGAAGTATTCATCTGCCACATTCAGTATCGCGTTAAGATCACAGGCGGTGTAGGCTGAGTGCTTTAATGATCGAGGTATGAAATGAAACATTTTAAATCAGCTCTTTTGATAATATGTACCCTGCTGTCTGTGGAAATCGCATATCTGATCTTCAGACCCATAGACAGCAATGCGGTGAATATAAGCGGTCAGTCGGATGCTGTCATAGTATCCACGGAAGTACCGCAGGATGATAATCTGACGAGGGATCAGAGCACGGTCGCGACAGAGGCTGTTGTCGAATCCGAAGGCAATATGGAGTACATGATCGATGCTCCCAGGGAACTTCCTTATAAAGAATACAGCTGGAGCGACACCCTGTCGCACCTGTATTCCAATACCCCTGATAACTACGATGATGAAGATCTGCGTGAGATAGCAAAGCAGTACTACGATCAGGGATATTACCTCTACGATAACGAGTATCAGTTCCAAAGCTGTGGCTGGGGACAGGGATTCGGAGATCATGTATTCTGCTCAGGATTCACTGTTTTAGACAAGAATCTGGGTGAAGGGATGTTCAGCATCGCTTCAGTCATGAAAGCAACCGAAGCTGAGTTCGATGCATATCTGGAAGAATTTAATCCTGAGATCATAGAACAAAAAGAAGAGGACGGAGTGATCACCATCACAGATCCCGCATATACCATCACCTATGACCGTAACAAACAGATCCTTATGATGACTCTTAATCCCGACGCAGTGGCGGTTGGGTAGAGTGATAGACCCGGAGGACGCTTACCCTGCCGTCCTCCGGGCTTTTTTTATTTCCACGTTTTATCCCCCGTGGGGGCTTGTGATCTGTATTTGAATCATGATATAGATTACAGGGCTGAAAATATGAAGAAACATGTATTTAAAAAACTTATCACTAAGATCATATCCGCACTTGTAATAGTTTTTGGGGTGACATTTCTTACGTTTTTGTTGTCTTACCTGTCTCCGGATGATGCTGCAGTAGTTAAGCTCTCTTCCATGGGAACCGGTTATACTCAGGAAATGTTGGAAGAGACCCGAGAAGAAATGGGATTGAACCGTTCCTTTTTGGAACAGTATCTGGACTGGATGAAAAATGTCTGCAGACTTGATTTCGGCAGATCCTACAGGACCGGCGAAGATATCACGGATATGATGCTTGCGGCATTACCAAACACACTGGTCCTGGCATTTTTATCTCTTTTGATCACTTTGGTGATCTCCCTTCCTATAGGAATAATGTGCGCATATCATCCGGACGGAGTTTTGGATTCGTTGATGCGTGTTTATTCATATTTCTTTTCGTCAGTTCCTTCATTCTTTATTTCATTGATAGTTCTGTATTATGCATGCATTCAGTGGAAGCTCTTTAAAGTAATGGCGGAACCGGGGATACGAGGCTTTATACTTCCTGCGCTTGTGACGGGAGTAACACTTTCCTCATGGTATATAAGACAGATCCGTGCGATAGCACTGGAACAGCTATGTTCACCCTATGTCTATTCACTCTATAGCAGAGGCATCAGCCGTAGCAGGATACTTTGGAAACATGTCCTTAAGAATTGTATGGTTCCTGTAATTACGCTCCTTGGAATATCTGTAGGAGGTTTGCTCGGAGGATCGGCCATAACGGAATCTATCTTTTCCGTGAAGGGGGTCGGAGCTCTGGCAGTATCGGCTGTTACATCCAGAGACTATCCCTTCATACAGGCTTATGCGGCATGGATGGCCGCTTTATATCTGCTTGTTAATTCTGTTGTTGATATCATCGGAAGAAAACTGGATCCAAGGATTTCGTAAGGAGAAGACACTGTATGCCCAAAAAGAAGAACAAGATCGCCTGTTATATATCTCTGGCATTTCTCCTTTTCCTGCTCATATTCCTGTTCGTGGGACAGTTTTTTCTGGGGCACGATCCTTATGCCACGAATCTTTCGGATGCCTTTAAACATGCCGGTGAAGACGGATATCCTTTGGGCACCGATCAGCTTGGACGATGCATAATGTGCAGGATCATTGCAGGTGGTCAGCAGACTGTTTACTCATCTATGATCGTTGTTGCGGTAGTATTTGCCTTTGGATCGCTCATGGGAATGATCGCCGGATACAGCGGTGGAGCGGTGGATTCCGTTATCACCAGGATCATCACTGTTTTTCAGGCTTTTCCGGGATTTGTTCTGGCTGTAGCTATCGCAGGTATCCTTGGCCCCGGAAAGGGAAACGGGATGATCGCGCTGATACTGGTATATTGGACCACATATGCGAGATATTCCAGATCGCTTGTTCTTAATCTCAGGAATAATAATTTTGTTCGCGCCGCCAAAATGTGTGGAGCCGGGCATTTCAGCATTCTGATCAAATACATACTGCCTAATATGTTTCCGCCTCTTTTGGTTACGGCGGCACTTGATATAGGCAATGTCGTTCTTAATATGGCAGGTCTTTCATATCTTGGACTCGGAGGAGCAAGACCTACTGCTGAGTGGGGCGCCATGATGAGTGAATCAAGGCGCTTCATGCAGACTAACCCTTCGCTGATAGTGATACCGGGTATTGCACTGCTTGTAGTAGTTTTCTTATTCAATATCTGCAGTGACTGTGCCCGGAATTATTACGATAAACGTGGATCTTTCCATGAAAAATAAAGGAGAAAAATTATGAAAAGAATCGATGTACTTAAAAAAGGCATTGTACTTGCCGTGACTGCATGTCTTTTATCCGGATGCAGTGGTAATACGGCGACAGGAACATCCGCTACAGCTCCTGAAACAACTGAGGGAAGCGAAAAAGAGACGTCTGCAACAGAGATGGCAGGAGAAAAGAAGATCCTTCATGCCGGATCATCTGCGGGTATGTTTGGTGCTACCAACCTGGATCCCGCTGTTGACTGGAACGGATGGTTTCTTTCCTTCGCAGGAATAGCAGAGACCCTCTTTAAGCTGGATGATGCTTACAATGCTGTTCCCACTCTTGTAGAAAGCTATGAAGAGCCTACAGACGGAGTAACATGGGTATTCCATCTTCGTGATGATGTATATTTCTCAAACGGAGAGAAGATGACCGCTCAGTCTGTTGTGGATTGCTTTAATCGTACTCTTGGGATAAACAACCGCAGTGAGTCAACTCTTAATGTTGCAAGCATGTCTGCTGACGGTCAGGATCTTACACTTGTAACACCCTTTGAGGATCCTACATTTATTTATTCACTCTGCGATCCTCTTCTTACTGTATATTACGTTGGTGAATCCGAAGATTATGAGAATGCATCTCATTGCACAGGCCCCTTTGTTATAGAACAGTTCACACCGGAAGTTGAGATGGTCTTAACCAAAAATGAGAACTACTGGGGTGGAGATGTCAAGATCGACGAAGCACACCTTATAACATTTGGCGATGACGATGCCATGGTCATGGCTATGCAGAACGGAGAGCTTGATATCTGTGACGGAACAAGCAGCGCTGTTCTTGTATGTAACGAGAGTACAGGATATAACGTACTTTCAATTGATACATCACGTGCGGAAAAGATCATGTTCAATTACAACGACAGTGATTTTGCCAATGACGGTGCTATCCGTGAAGCTATTGCCTGGTCTGTTGATCGTGAAGGATATGAGACTATAAGCAACGGAACAAAGAGAGCAAACTGGGGTATCTATCCTGCGACTCTTACATATGGAGACAATTCCAAGCTTGATATCCACATCAAGGAACAGAATCTTGAAAAGGCTGCGGAAGTATTGGATGATGCCGGATACGTAGATACAGATGGAGACGGTATCCGTGAGATGAACGGAACTCCCATATCACTTGTTATGGCAGTAACCGATAATGCCAGCACGGATTTTTGCGATGTTCTTGCTTCAGACCTTCGTTCAGTCGGTATAGAGATGAGAACAGAGAGCTATCTTAATCTTGATTCATTCGAGACATACAACGGCGTTAACTGGGATATGAGTCTTAGCGGAAAGTATATGACACCTACCGGAAATGCAAGCTACTTCTTTGATCAGGATGTTGTTACAGACGGCAGTGCAAACTACGGTGGATATTCCAATCCGGAGATAGATAAGCTTGCAGACGAGCTCCACAAGACATTCGGTGAAGAGAAGAGAAACGAACTGGTATTCAAGATGGAGCAGATACTTCTTGATGACAACAGCTTTATCGTATACTGCAACGGAACCAACACATATATCACAAGTGACAGAGTGAGCGGTTACAAGCCCTGTCCTTCCAACTACTACTATCTTGATGCGAATGTAGATCTGGACTAAGTCGGAATATGTTAGAGGTTAGAAATCTCACAATAGAATATGAAAACATTACAACCGTAAGGGATATTTCCTTTACGGTTGATAATGGTGAGGTTTACAGCATTATCGGAAAGAGCGGATGCGGTAAGAGTACGATCCTTAATGCTATAAGCGGTATGATCGGGAGAAACGGTAAGATCACATCCGGTACTATCAGTCTTTCCGGAAATCCTATTTTCGAAAACGGTAAGTATACGCCGTATTTAAAGACTGTTTTAGGCAGAGAACTTGCTGCCATATCACAGCATCCGGACAGTTCATTTGATCCTTTATTTACCATAGGAAACCAGATGACGGAAGTCATGAGTGTGAATGAGCGGATCAGCAAAAGGGATGCAAAGATAAAAGGTATGGAACTGCTTTCCAGGCTGCATTTTTCGGATCCGGAAAGGGTATGGGATTCTTATCCCCATGAGCTAAGCGGTGGCATGTGTCAGCGTGTTGCTGTCGCTATGGCTCTTTCAAATAAAGCAACCCTTCTTCTTGCGGATGAACCTACCAGTGCTCTGGATGTTACCAGTCAGGCTGAATTCATCAGGCAGTTAAAAGAGATCGTTGAGAATGACGATCTGGCGGTTCTTTTGGTGACTCATAACATGGCAGTTGCGCGGGCTCTGGCTGACAGAACAGGGTTCTTGCGTAACGGTGAATTAACTGAAAGTGGAGGAGATATCATTGCCGCTGCTGCAGGTTGAAAATCTTAATAAAACATTCATCGAAAAAAACGATCGTTTATTCAGAGCTCTGAATGATGTGAGTTTTTCGGTTGAAGAGGGCGAATGTGTCGGCATTATAGGAGAGAGTGGAAGCGGCAAGACTACTATAGTCAATATTGTGGCAGGATTTGTCACACCCACTTCAGGTACGGTTAGATATGACGGCTATGATCTGACTTTACCCCGTTGTAACAAAAATGCCAGAGATACGATGCAGATGGTATTCCAGAATCCCATGAATTCTTTCAGCCCCAGGATGAAGCTGGGGAAGGGCATACGTGAAGGCCTTTGTTATCTGTCCGGAATGACACGGGATGAGCAGGAAAAAAGAGTTGATGAAGCTATGGAAATGGTGGGTCTCCCTCTTAGCTATAAGAATAAGTTTGTTTTTGAAGTTAGCGGTGGAGAGGCACAACGAGCAGCCATAGCCAGAGCGATACTGATAAGACCCAGGCTCCTTCTTTGCGACGAGATAACCAGTGCTTTGGATGCTGAGGTCCAGGATCAGCTGATAGAGCTTCTTACGAAGTTAAGGAATGAGATGAATATGGCTCTTTTGTTTATCAGTCATGATATTAAGCTTGTACGCGATTTTTGCGACAGGGCTTTTGTTCTTCAGGACGGTGAGATCGTGGAACAGGGAGAAGTAGGAAAGCTATATGAACATCCCGAGAATGAATATACAAAGCGGCTTGTTAATGCCGCGATCCTCAATCTGACCGAATAAGAGGATAACAATATGAAAGATCAAAAAAGGATCGACCTGACAGAAGGGGCTATAGTAAAACAGATAATTGCATTTGCGCTGCCGCTTCTTGGATCAAGTCTTATCCAACAGCTGTATAATACGGCAGACCTGATGTTTATCGGGCAGTTTCTCGGGATAAACGAATCTGCCGCGGTTGGTGCCAGCACCATGATGGTTACATGTCTTGTGGGACTGTTCGGAGGACTCTCTGTCGGTGCGACTGTTGCTGTGGCCATCGCATTCGGCTCCGGGGACAAAGAAAGAGTACGAAGGATACTTCATACTTCTGCAGCACTGTGCATCATCAGCGGTGTTTTGGTTTTTACGGCAGGTTATCTGTTTGCACCTGCTTTCATTAACGCTTTGGGAACGCCGGCTGAGATCGTAGACAGCGCTGTCGGATATCTGAGAATATATTTTTTCAGCTCCATGTTTATAATCAGCTACAATATGGGCGCCGGAGTCATGCGGGGAATGGGAGAATCCTTTGTTCCGCTTGTATTCCAGATCATTGGCGGTATAACCAATGTGATCATGGATGCATTTTTTATAGTTGTTCTTGGTAAAGGTGTAAACGGAGTTGCATGGGCGACTTTCTTTTCCCAGGGGGCAGCTGCGGTCTGCACTGTGATATATCTTTTTTCACGTATCAGCGAGGATTATCGCATTGAATTTAAAGAGATCGCTATCCACAGAGATATCCTGTTACAGATACTTAAAGTAGGTATCCCGTCAGGTTTACAGACGCTGGTCATCGCTCTATCCAATGTTATTGCTCTGTATTGCATCAACAAGATTGGAACCGATGCGATAGCGGCATTCACGGCATATTATAAAGTGGAGCTTCCGATCTATCTTCCTATTGTTGCCATCGGACAGGCTGTTACTACTTTTGTGGGACAGAATCTCGGCGCGGGCAAACCGGAGAGAGCAGCCAGGGGAACTTTGGTTTGTCTTTTAATGGGAATGGTACTTACTGTGATAACAGGGTGGCTGTTGATCTTTGGAGGCGATATTGCTTTTATGATCTTCGCCAAGGATGACGCACAGGTTATTGCCCTTGGAAACAGGATCATACGTACTACATTTCCTTTTTACTTCCTTTATGTTGTCCTGCAGGTATATGGGGACAGTATTAAAGGGGCGGGGAAAGCTCTTCCGCCCACTTTGATAATACTTTTGAATATAACGATTGTCAGGAGCATCATTTTATTGACTCAGGTACCGCTCCGGCCGGATGTAAGGACTGTAGCAATGTCATATCCCATCACATGGTTCCTGACTGCAGCTGAGATGGCTATCTACTATTATATATTAAGAAAGAGGGATAAAGGAGTAACAGCATGAATAAAGAACAGGAGAAGATAAATGAACTCTGGACCCGTGGAGCTGAGAATTACAACAGGATAATCGATGATGAGATAAGCAGCTTTAGATCCGAAGCATGGAAAAAACAGATCCTTGGTCAGGTTAATACTAAGGGAGTACTGAAGATCCTGGATTGCGGATGCGGCCCGGGCTTCTTTTCCTGTATCATGGCACAGGAGGGGCATCATGTTACGGGAATAGACGGTAGTGAACTAATGCTATCTTTTGCGAGGGAAAGAGCAAAACGATTGGGGCTTTCTATAGATTTCAGACTCATGGACTGTCACGAACTGGAATTTGCAGACAATAGCTTTGACCTTATCATAAGCAGAAATGTGACGCATACATTAAGATATCATAAGGTTGTCTACAGTCAGTGGAAGCGAGTGCTCAAGCCGGGCGGAGTTCTGCTTATATTTGATGCGAACTGGCATCTGAGCAGATACGGATACTCGGAACATGATGAATCCGTACGCAGATATATTGAATGTATGAAGAAATACGGCTCGGATTTTTCAGGGAACGTATACGACGGTGATGAGGAAGCTCTTCGTGAGCGCTTAAAAAAGCATTCTCCGGATGAGAATGAAGTATGGGACAATGAACTGAAGGATGTCATCCGTCCGGACTGGGATGCAGGGATCTTACTTGGCATCGGTTTCGATAATGTTAGTTATGACAGAGATATCATCGAGGATCTCTGGGATGACAAGGAAAAGTGTATCTATGGAAATACGCCTATGTTCATGATAAGAGCGGAAAAACAGGCGTAAGGTAACAAGGATAGCTGAGATGCTCAAAATAATGCAGCAGCTCTGAAATAGACTTAGTGTAAAAAAGGCTCGCCGGTTGGCGGACTTTTTTTCGTGTAAACGCTTATGTCAACAACAGTTTGCAAAAATGCAATGTCGGAGTGGTAGATAAAAAATATTTTTTTATGTACAATTTGAATTACATAAACGATTTATATAAAAGGGCGAGGAAAAGTAAATGGATTCGAAAGCGCTGATGACTTTATATCTTGTATTTTTTGTAGTATTTGTACTGCTCAGAATATTACAGCTTGTAGTTAATTTTGTGAATAAACCCTACGTAGTAAGCGATGAGCATGATCTGACAATAGCCAGTGTATATATTTACAGGATGCAGAGATTTCATTCAACATACAGGGAATATTTATTCCGTTATGTAGACGGAAGATGGATACCTGTGATAAAGAAAAGCGATATCGTGATAGGATTGATCGTTGCCGGTATAGTGGCTTCAGTCTTTCTCTTTGCCGGCGGGGTAACAGAGACCTGGATCATTATCCCTCCTATAGCTATTTTTTTACTCGCTATGTTCGTGGCACATCGTATAGAGGCATATCTGATATTGATGAGAAACTGATGAGTTCACTTCTTCCTTTAGATCCGGCGGTACGGAAGAACAGCTGTTTTTTATAAAGCTTTGATAAGATATTTTAATAGAAGAGCATAATGATGATATAATTTCATCATTATGCTTTTTTATGTGGCAGTATATTTGCCATATTAGATGATGCGATCGGGATGGGCGTGCGAGGAAAATTGATTTGGTAATTCAGATTGTAGAAGATGACAGATCACTGAGCGAGGGGATAGCTATTTCTCTCGGAGATCAGGCAGACAGCTTTTATAAAGAAATAAAGATAGAAAATGCCAAGGCAGGTTTTGACAGATATGGCAATGAGTTAAGTCTTATAATTCTTGACCTCAATCTGCCCGATGGCATCGGCTATGATTATCTTAAATATGTAAGAGAAAGAAGCAACGTTCCTGTCCTTATCCTTACGGCTAATGATCTGGAGATGGATGAAGTGACGGGACTTACTATGGGGGCTGATGATTTTCTGACTAAACCTTTCAGCCTTGCGGTTCTAAGAGCCAGAGTAAATGCATTGGTGCGTCGTAGTCGTATATCGGGTAAGGCAGACTTAAGTGACGGTGCTTTGGAGGTCACAAGGGAAAAGACCGCTATATATGAGATCGATGATATGCTCTTCGATTTTGAAAAACTTTCCTTCAGGAAGGGTGAAGAAGAACTGTTTCTCAGTGTCAATGAACAGAAGCTTTTGAAAGTATTTCTGGACAATAAAGGATTGCTCCTTACCAGAGATATTTTAATAGAGAGGATCTGGGGCGACAGCGGAGAGTATGTTGAGGAAAATGCACTGTCTGTTACGGTCAATCGTCTTAGGAGCAAGATTGAAGGCAAAGGCGGCGGGAAACATATTAATACTGTTTACGGACAGGGATACAGATTTGAGTGAGGGGATAGTTTAATTGTTTTCGAATAAGATTGTTGAAAGATTGGATCAGATGCTTGACGATGCCATGAACGGCACCTTCACGGAAAGCAATTATGATGAGTCAAAACTTTCAAGACTTGAATCCAAGTGGAAAGATTTTCTGGGGACATCGGTTCTTTCCAATCAGAATCTTGAAGCCGAGAGACACAGACTTGAACAGTTTATTTCGGATATCTCTCATCAGACGAAGACTCCGATGACCAATATCAGGATGTACACAGAGCTTATGTGTGAGGAAGTTGATAATCTTCGTGAACATGAAAATGAGGCTTCTGTTGTTAAGATAAAAAAGTATGCCGAAGAGATAGCAAGGCAGAATGAACGCCTGGAGTTTTTGATCGATTCTCTGACTAAACTCTCAAGACTTGAAAGCGGTACACTGGAAGTCGTAGCAGGTCCATCAAGTATTAATGAACTTGTTAAGTCAGGCATTGCTGCCGTAAAACCTAAGGCGGAGAAGAAGGGATTGTCTTTTGTCACATCTGATCGGGAAGATAAAGATCCGGTCACTGCTTCATTTGATATGAAGTGGACATTAGAAGCACTGATCAATGTGCTGGATAATGCAGTCAAGTATTCTCCGGAATGCGGCAGGATCGAGGTGGCTCTTACGGAGACAGAAATGTATGCTGCCATCCATGTGATCGATGAGGGAAGTGGGATTTCGGAGGAAGATGCGACAAAAATATTCGGCAGGTTCTTTAGAGGAAGTGAAGTTCAGCAGGATGATGGTGTCGGGATAGGGCTTTATCTGACCAGAGAGATACTTTCGAAGGAAGACGGTTATATCAAGGTTGTTTCTAACGATAAGAGAAAAGGCGGAGAGTTTATCCTGTATCTGAGAAAGTAAGTAATACAACAATTAATAAGGGAACTGTTCTTATATGAGAATAGGCCCCTTTTTTAATTCTTTCAAAAGTGAGAGATTTGAGAAAGGATCTGGAAAGAAGTATCTGTTAGTATTAGGACAGTTGATTAAGACCGGATTATCGGTTTGGTATTTGGAGGTTTGAAATGAGTATTTTGGTTGCAAAACATTTAAAGAAATATTACGGCGAGGGTGAGACTCTCGTGAAGGCATTGGATGATGTGAGCCTTCAGGTTGAGAGAGGCGAGTTCGTCAGCATCATAGGAACCAGTGGCAGCGGCAAGTCGACATTGCTTCATATGCTTGGAGGACTTGATAATCCCACATCGGGCAAGGTGATCATAGATGATAAAGATATCTCCGGATTAAAAGGAGATAAGCTCTGTATCTTCAGACGCAGAAAGATCGGATTTATCTTTCAGAGCTTCAATCTGGTTCCCTCCATCAGTGTATATGACAATATCACTCTTCCCATCAGACTTGACGGAAAGAAGGTCGACAAGGCTTTTGTAAAGAATGTTATTGATACACTGGGACTTGAAAATAAACTGGATACTATCCCTGCAAAGCTTTCCGGTGGACAGCAGCAGAGAGTGGCCATAGCAAGAGCTCTTGCATCAAAGCCGGCTATCATTCTCGCCGATGAACCTACAGGAAATCTGGACAGCAAGACAAGTCTTGATGTACTGGGACTTTTGGGGACTACCGGAAAGAAGTTTAACCAGACCATCGTGATGATCACTCATAATGATGAGATAGCACAGATGGCTGACAGGACCATCAGGATAGAAGACGGACATATTGTTTGATAAAGAGGAAATGAGCAATGCGTAAAGTTAATAACAAAAAGGTGATATCGGATCTTGCGTTTAGCGGGATCAAGTCAAATATTAAGAAATACATTGTTTTGATCGGAGCTGTGATACTTACAACACTTCTGTTTTCTTCGCTTTTCACTGTCGGTGGAAGCCTTATAGAAGAAACGCAGATCGCAACAATGAGGGAGATAGGTACTTCTTATCATGCGGGCCTTAAGTATATGTCCATGCCTGAGTACGAACAGGTTAAAGGTGATAAAGGTATAAAGGACATATCTTACTGTATCATTGTGGGATATCTGTCTGATGACAGGTTAAATAAGCTTCCTACGGAGGTTTATTACTCTGAGGAACAGAATGCGAAGAAGTGCTTTTGTTATCCGGAAGTGGGAAGACTTCCCGAGAAGGAAAATGAGATAGCGACCAGTGATCTGGTCCTTGAGAAACTTGGGGTTCCGGCAGTGGTCGGAAGTACATTTAAGGCGGATCTTCTGATAGACGGTGAGGTGGTCTCCAAAGAATTCGTCCTTAGCGGGTATTACAGAGGTGACAGGTTAGCAATGGCCCAGGCCGCTCTTGTATCGAAGGAACTTCAGGAAAAGCTGGCACCTGTCAGGATGATAACTTATCCGGAGCGTGAAGATAATTCATATGCGGGCTGGATGAGCGTGAATATGGATTTTAAAAACAACTTCAATGTGGAAGAGAGCATTATTGCATTGATAGACAGAACAGGTCTCAGGCAGGATGTTGATTATGGGATCAATTATGCATATGCGGGATATGATATTGATCTGTCCATGGCTGTCGTATGCGGACTTATGCTGATCACATTTTTCGTTGCCGGATATCTGATCATTTACAATATCTTTGATATCAATATCATCTCTGATATGCAGGAGTACGGCCTTCTTAAAACTATCGGTACTACGGGAAAGCAACTTAAGAAGATAGTGATGAAGAGAGCTAATATCATCTCTCTGATAGGTATACCTGTAGGCCTGCTTATGGGCGTTGGCGTAGGATCATGCATACTGCCCTTTATCTCTGATCATATGGCTACTATGACTGTTGACAAGGGGAGCGTTCATTTTAATATCCTCTTTCTTGCCGGAGCAGCTCTTTTCTCTTATCTCACTGTGATCATCAGTGCCGGAAGACCCTGCAGAAAGGCATCTAAGGTATCACCGATTGAGGTGCTCAGGTATACAGATGGTTCTGAGAATTCCCGTAAGAAAGGCGGAAAGCATACGATCGTTATTCTATCGTTATCTTTAGCTCTTATCATCCTCAACGGAGTGATAGGCCTGGTCAGCGGATTCGATGTGAACGAATTTGTTAAGAGTGATGTGGTGGCGGATTTCAGTATTCAGGATGCGTCACTTGACAGTATGGCAGCTTCTTTTCATGAAACAGATTCGGTTGATGAGGATCTGCTCGAAAAGATAAAGTCGCAGCCGGGCGTGACTGATCTCGGGAATATTTATATATCTACTTTTTGGCAGGAATTCTCTGATGAGAACTGGGAGCAGATTGAAGATAAGTTTTTTACAGATGAAGCAGTAAAGGAATGCGTGAATAATTGGTATACGGATATTAATTACAGTTATGACGACTGCATGAATGATTTCAGAAGATCAAAGACTATGGCAGGCAATACATACGGAATGGGAGAATTTGCCGTAAGTAAGCTTAAGGTGGTCAAAACGATTGACGGGACGGATACGATCGATTGGGAGAAGTTTAATTCCGGAGATTATGTTCTGGCAACAAGATGGACATCGGATGGCAGGTATTATGCAGATATCGTTGAACCCGGAGATAAGGTACAGATAAGAAGTCATGATCCTAAGTATGCAAAATTAGTTGAGGAACCCATAAATACAGCCGGCGTGACAACATATACAAGTTATGATGATGCGCCTGTAAAAGAATATGAAGTTTATGCGGTTGTGGATATCCCTCAGGCGATGATCTACAGGTTGTCGGAATTTATTGAGCTCGATTATATCCTTCCCGAGAGCGAATATCTGTCATTGGAAGGAGACAAAGGCGCCATGAGAACACTGGTTGATGTGGAGGATGATAAGGAGGCAGCATTTGAGGGATGGATCAAGGATTATACTTCTTCCGAAGAACCGGATATGTCTTATACTTCAAAGGAAAGTGTTATCGCGGAATATAAATCATTAAGCGATACTATAGGAATGGTGGGAGTGGTTCTCGCAGTCATACTGGGCCTTATCGGTCTTATGAATTTTGCTAACACTATGGTAACGTCGATCATCGTCAGAAGCAGAGAACTTGCTGTTCTTGAAGCGGTGGGAATGACCGGTGTACAGTTAAAGCATAAGCTCATGAAGGAAGGCTTTACATATTTCCTGTGGACTATGATCGTATCACTGATCTTATCATCGATACTGAATGTAACTGCAATACGATTCCTGGCTGATGAACTCGGAATGTTTGTATGGAGGTTTACTCTTATGCCTGAGATCTGCTGTCTTCCTCTAATTCTGGTGCTGATAATCATGATACCTGTGATCGCCTTCAACAGGCTCAGTAAGAGAAGCATAATAGACAGGCTCAGAGTGGAGTAATATAATTATATAAGGTCAAATTGTGACGCGTACATGATGGAGGTGGGTGGATCATGAATAATTACGAGTATATCAAAGGTTACATGAAGGAAAACTGCATGCACTTCGGTTTCACGCTTAATAAGAATACCGATGCGGACGTGGTTGAGTATCTCGAGACACTTGAAAATAAGCGCGGATATATGCTTGACCTTATCAGGGCTGATATGAAGAAACGCCAGAAAAAGGGCGAAGTGTCTGTGAAGGCTGTGCCACACAGAAAAGAAAGGACCGAAAAAAAGGCTGCGGCTAAGAAAACTACGGCCAAGAAAGCTTCGGCAACAAAAGCTACGGCTAACAAAGCTTCGGGTAAAAAAGTTTCTGTTAAGAAAGCTGCAGTTAAAAAGCCGGCAGCAAAAAAGGCTGCAGTTAAAAAGACTGTAGCAAAAAAGAATACGGGCAAAAAGAAGTAAACAGATAAACTGATCGGTTTCTTATTTCGGGAGGATTGTAAAGATGAAAATGAACAGATTCGCCAGGGTGGCTGCAACGTTCATTGGTTGTATGGTTCTTGCCGGCTGCAGCAAAAGCGGTGTACCTCAGGACGGTTCCGGATCTGCCGGAGAACAGGCGGGAGTCGCTACAGATACCGCAACAGAGAGTGTAAGCGGATCAGGGGCAACAGATGCTGTAACCGAAGAAACAACACAGGGACCTGTTTTTAATCCGGTTGAGAGAAAGCCTCTCGAGGATCTGACTGAGACAGGAGATAATACTTATACATGTTCTTACGATGGCGTGGGACATGATTTCATCCTGGAACTCCCGGAAGAGACAGAAGGCGCACCGTTGATAGTGATGCTTCACGGCTATGGACAGTCGGCATCTGTAATGAAGAGCGAGGTTCATATAGAAGAGGATGCCGTTCCTAAGGGCTATGCTGTAGTATATGTGACCGGTGCCCCTGATTCTACGGATCCGACTACGGCAAACGGATGGAACTCCGGCATCTCGGAAAATGAGAATGATGATGTGGGATTTATAGTTTCTCTGACCGAATACCTTCAGGATGAGTATGGATTCGATAAGGACAGGACATATGCGGCAGGTTTTAGTAACGGCGCATTCATGATGCACAGACTTGCTATGGATGCACAGGATGTTTTTTCAGCTGTGGCCAGTGTCTGCGGTAAAATGCCCAAGTCTGTATGGGACAGAAGATATGATTCCAATCAGGTAGGGGTATTGCAGATATCGGGAGAAAAAGATGATGTGGTTCCCAAGGCTCTTGATGGCAGTGCAACTTATGCTTATGATCCCGGAATAGAGGATGTTATGCAATACTGGGCTAATTCAAACGGCATCAGTCAGTGCGTGGATGAAAGTATCGGTAAGAACTCTACTATCACAAAGTATGGAGATACTGAAGGCCATAAGGTTTGGTCGGTCATGGTTAAGGACGGTCACCATTCCTGGTATGACGAGGGCCTGACCGGTATTGATGTGAACGGGCTGATAATCGAATTCTTCGAAGAACAGAATTAGCCGACTGATTATGGTATAACAAGGATGTTTTGCCGTAATCAGGAGGGGACAGCGAGGCAAGGATGCCGAGCGCCGACTGATTATGGTATAATGGCTTAGTTCAGTTCGGAGGTGCAAAACTATGACAGATACTATTACGTTAACGATCGGAAAACAGAAGAACATCGCTCTGATTGCCCATGATGGGAAGAAGGCAGAGCTTATACAGTGGTGTAAGGATAATTCCGAAACCCTGAAGAAGCATTTTTTATGCGGTACCGGAACGACGGCACGTATGATCACGGATGCAACGGATCTTCCTGTCAGAGGATATAATTCGGGCCCGTTAGGTGGTGATCAGCAGATCGGAGCTAAGATCGTAGAAGGTAAGATCGATTTCGTGATCTTTTTCTCTGACCCGCTTACTGCAGCACCCCATGATCCGGATGTAAAGGCACTCATGAGAATAGCGCAGGTCTACGATATCCCTTTTGCAAATAATAAGGCAACGGCGGACTTTCTTATTCGTTCCACTCTTATGGATGAAGAGTATAATCATGAGGTCATTAATTTCAAACAGAATATAGCTAACAGAGCAAAAACACTTGTATGATCAAATGATATTAAAGATGTCCTGACGGTATGCTTCAGGGCATCTTTTTGTTATTAAATTAGGAAGTGACAGAAATGGAATTATTTAAAGGAAGACCGGAAAATATTGAGGGGAGACTCCCGCGTGAGATCAGAACCTATGATTATCTTGATAAACTGGGCATAGAGTATCTAAGGACTGATCATGAGCCGGCAAGCAATATGGAAGCATGTAACGAGATAGATGCGGTTCTTGATGTGGTCATCTGCAAGAATCTGTTTCTTTGCAACAGACAGAAAACAGATTTTTATCTTCTTATGATGCCCGGAGATAAGAAATTCAAAACAAAGGAGCTTTCGGCACAGATTAATTCATCGAGACTGTCTTTTGCTGATCCTGAGGATATGTTGAAATATCTGGATATTGAACCGGGAGCGGTCAGCATAATGGGGCTCATGAATGACAGTGAACATGCGGTGCAGCTTTTGATAGATGAGGATGTGCTGAAGGGAGAGTCTCTTGGATGTCATCCATGTGTTTGTACATCCAGTCTTAAGATGAAGACGGAAGATGTGCTGACGAAATTCCTGCCGGCGACAGGTCATGAGTACAGAACCGTAAAATTAGTGGGGGAGGATTAGATGAGCAAGATTGAATTGATCCACGGATCATGTGCAGATCAGAATGTGGATGCGATCGTTAATGCGGCAAACAGAAGTCTCAGAGAAGGCGGTGGGATCTGCGGTGTGATCTTCTCCAAAGCCGGATCAAAGGAACTGGCAAGAGCCTGCAGAGCGTACCATACGCCTTTAAAAGACGGAGATGCGGTTATCACTTCTTCGTTCAATCTGAAAAATGCAAAAGCTGTGATCCATGCTGTGGGACCTGATTTTGGGATTACCCCGAGAGCCTTTGAGGAGCTTTATCTGGCATATTACAATTCGCTGATGGTGCTTAAGGAAAATGATTATCACAGTATTTCATTTCCTTTGATAAGTTCTGGCATATTCGGCGGGAAACTTACAAATGCCGTAGAGGTGTCAGCCAAGCAGTGCATCAGGGCTTATAAGAAATTTGTTAAGGATCATCCGGATCATGATGTGGATGTGAAGCTATGTGCATTCTCTGATTCGGAAATGGAAAAAGCAAAGGCCGTGTTTGAAGTGTAATGATCATGAAGGAGAACAGGTAAAGTATGACTAAGGAAGAATTTTTGGAACTGGATTACGGTGATATATTAACAGCTGAAAGGTATCCGGGCGAAGTATATGAAGTATATGATAACGATGTTTTTATCGTGGGAGACAGAGGTCGGGAGTATCGAGTGCTTGGGGCTAGGGACAAAGCGACAAAAAAAGAGATACGTATCGATATGCAGAATTATCCGGTCTGGAATGTAAAAAAAGAAGGGATTTTGTAAAGAACAATGAAATGTGTAAGTTGCGGAGCGGAGATCGGATTTACCGAAGGCAAGTGCCCTTATTGCGGAAGAACACTCACAGAGAATGCATCGCACAGGGCGGATCTGAAGAAATACAAAGGAAAAAGTAAGAAGATCAAAGCCGAAGCGGATGCTGTCGTATCCAAAAATACACCGCTCGTACTGAATGTGGTCGTAATGGTACTTCTGTTAATTGGTATCATCATAGTCGCCGTGATAAATGAGAATGCATATTTTTTCAAAAGTGATGCATTACAGAGAAGATCAGTAAAGAATTATGAAGAGTATTCTCAAAAGATAATGGGATATCTTGATGCCGGCGACTATACCGGTTTTTTTGCGTTTATGGAAGCACAAAAGATTGCTGAATATAAAGAGCCATATGATGATCTCAAATTAATGTATGAATGTGCAAAAGAATATGAAGCTATGGTATCAAGTATTCAGAATGTCTGCTTAAACGGACCGGAAGCGAAGATCTATTCACAGGATATGGACATCAGAGAGTGCAGTAACAAGATAGATTATTTTTACGATATGTATGAATTGAAACAGAGTTATATAGATGAAGATCCGTACAGAGAGTATATCTACGATATGAAAGATAAGGCTGATGCTATCCTTGAAATATATTTAGGCCTCGATGAACATGGCAGGGAAGCATACTTTAACGGCTCTGAGAATGAAAGGAATGCTTATATCGAGGAGGTGATCCTTGGTGAATAAAGATAAGTTTTTGGGTATTTCCGTTGTGATCAACATATTATTGGTGATAATCCTTATGGGGCTTATCGTATCGACAGTTGATAAATTACGATTTTCGTACATACGGGAGAGCTCCATCGGGACGGATGTCCTGATCTCGAGTTTAGACATGGAAAACTATGGAGTGATGGCCAGGTTTTCTCATCCCATTCGCGGCGGAGCAGAGATTCCTGCTGATGATAAAGATCTCTATATGATCGGTGAGTATGCGGATATTCTTTTTCTTAAGTATGTATATGAAAAGACAGGGGATACAGGTACATACGACTGTATGGAAGAAAGAGCGGCCGAGATAAGAAGCGAATTACCTGATTATGCCGTGATCTTCGATAAGATCGATCAAAGTATAGAGAAAGCGGCCGACATTGATGCACCTGTAATTTCTTCAGAGGATCAGGATTTATGAGTAAGACTATAATATGCGAGAGTTGCGGAGCGGCTTATGAAGACAGCTTGCGAAGGTGTCCCTTTTGCGGTACGGCAACTCCGGAAGCGGATGAGAATGCATACATGGACAAGCTTGAGGAAACCAGGCTTGACCTTGAGGAGTATGGGCCTAAGAGCATGGATAAGATGAAAAAAAGTGTATTGAACACTGTTTTCATCGGTTTCATAGTTATACTGGTGATCACTGTTCTGGCTGTTGCAATGGTCTGGTTTGACGGCTTCAGAGATAACAGGGAGAGAAATAAGAGAAAAGAGGAACTCTTAAAAGACCAGGGCGTCACTGTAGGAATGCTTGAGGTAGAGATCAATGAAATGTAAGAAATGCGGGAAACGATTGGGACCCGAAGATGCAAAGTGTCGATTTTGCGGTGCTGACAATCCCTTTGCGGTTATGCATGAGAAAAACATGCAACGATATAATAAGCGTTTTGATGAAACCGGAAGAAGAGTGCTTGATAAAGCCGGGGATTCAAAGGGCTTGGGAAACAGAGCGGCGGTTATCGTAGTGCTTATATTGCTCATCATTGCAACCGGGATTATCACTTCATTTAATTATACGGATCATGATGATGCTTCTTCAAAAACAAAGCTTGCTACACCGAAAGAGAATCTGACCCGTATAGATGAACTGCTTGAGCAGGGAGAATATATAGAATGCGTAAGATTAATGCATACGCAGGAGATCATTAACTCCGGTGATGATGAATACCGGGATATGAAGGGCTTAATATATATCGCGGATAATTACTGTGATTGTATCGAACTTATGGAAGGTATTGTTTACCTGCCTCGGGGAGAAGAAGAGCGGGATGCCGTGTCATCTTATTGCAACAATCTGGGGATTCAGATAGACGATTTTTATGAAGTGTATGATGTTTGGAAGGATGGTACTGGTTCTGAAAAGTATTCCGTTTATTACAGAGACATTGAAAATGAATTAAGGACTGCCGTAAAGGTTTATTTTGAGATGGATGATGATGCATATGAGGAATTTTTATCATTATCCGAAAATCAAAAGGCGGTAAAGCTTGAGGAGATCATAAATAATGAAAAGTAATGGGATCGGGATCCTTATAATGAATCTGATAATCGCCGTTCTTGTTGTTGCCCTTATTTTTACAACGGTTGATATGTTCAATTCATTTGGATATGCAAGAGAAAGAAGAACAGCCGCGGCAGAGCATACAGGATATGATATTGCGGGAAAAAGCTACGAAGAAGTAGTGGATCATTATAATACCAGGATTGCTCTGTCTTCCAATCCGGAGGAAGGGGATGAGGATCTCTACAAAGTAGGTGAATATTGCCATCTGGCCTTTATGTCAAAGGTATACAGGGCTGAGGGAAAGAGAGAGCAGCTTGGCAGTTGCAACGATAAAATGAAAGCACTGGAAGCGGAAATGGGACAGTATTCTTATGTCCCGGATGAGGTTTTGGGCATTATCGGGTGTGATCCGGATTAGGATCGCGTGATTTTATGATTTTTACCTCAAAACTGGATATTTTTCTATGATTTCAATATAATTTTTTTAGATATTTAATGATTTTTAATGTTTCATGTCATATCATATATAAGAGCCAATAACATATAGAAGAGACATTTTTTCTGATGGGGGACTGAAAAAAATGAGTTATTCAAGCACTGGATTGCTGGCGCTTATTCTTCATTTATTAATAAACAGATTACCGTTAAAGTTTCAAAAGAACACTGACGTGTTGTTCAACCGCAACCAGGATGAGGTATCAAGATACAGGAGTTTTCTTTGGGTTGTTACTCTGTATTATATAAGTGATATTCTTTGGGGGATACTTTACGAGCATCATGATGTGGATGCATTGTTTCCCTTCCTTTATTCTGTTACGGTTTTCTATTTTATCTTTATGTTCATGTCGCTGCTCATGTGGTTAAGGTATATAGCAGCTTACCTGGATAAAAGGCATCGCAAAAGCAGGATACTTCTTTGTACAGTATGGGTTATGTTCATCGCGGGCCTGATCTATCTCATGGTAAATCGTTTCCATCCTGTTATTTTTTCCTTTAACGAGCATCATGAGTATGTTGCCGAATCAGGGAGACATATTGCATATATGCTTCAGGGTGTGATCTATTTTGTTACTTCTCTCTATCTTCTTATTAATGCTTCTAAGGCAACCGGGAAAGAGAAGACCAGATATGTTGCGGTTGCGCTGTCATGCCTGATAATAGAAGTCTTTCAGATCCTTCAGATAGTTGATGCTTTTATGCCTTATTATGCTATAGGTCTTCTGATCGGTACAGCTGTGATCCATTCTTTTGTCCAGGAGGGGGAAAAACAGGAAATAGCAACTTATGATAATATAGCAAGAAGCCTTGCGGCAGATTATGAAGCTATCTATTACATTGATATAAAGACAGGAGAATTCAGAGAATATTCTGCCAGCAAAGAATATGCTTCCCTGAATGTACCTTCTGAAGGTAAGGATTTTTATAAAGAGACCAGAGCTAATGTGGTAAGGTATGCCCATCCCGATGATGTGGAATTTGCTAAGAGTCTTTATTATAAAAAGACCATGCTTAAGAATCTTCAGGGAAAGAAGTCATTCTCATACAAGTACAGAATAATGGTTGGCGGAACTGCAAGATTTTTTCGTTTTACTGTCATGATGGCAGACAAGGGAAAACACTTCCTGCTTTTTGTAAAAGATATCGACGAAGAGATTACTGCAGAATCGGTAAGACTGGAAAATCAGAAGAATAGCGTTACATTTACTCAGATTGCCGAAAGTCTGGCATACAACTATGATGAGCTCTACTATGTTGATATGAAGGGCGGCGACTATATTTCCTATGAAAGCAATGATCGTCAGGGCAAGCTCAGGATCCGACAGATCGGAGATGATTTCTTCGGGGAAGCGGTAAATAATATAGAGAAGATAGTTCACAAGAATGACAGGGATGCGGTTGCTGATTTTATCAATAAGGATAATCTGATCTCTGCCTTTGAGAGAAAAAAGGGCACATCTATTGACTATCGCCTTATTCAGGATGGGCAGACCGGATATTACAGACTCTTGGCCCGGAAAGCCAGCGACAATGCTCACTTTATCCTCTGCGTTGAGAATATTAATGATGAAATCGCAAAGGAGAAAAATGCTTTAAGAGTTCTTAATAACGAAAAGAAGCTGGCAAGGCGTGACGAACTGACGGGAGTTAAGAATAAAACCGCCTATAAGGAGCTCGAGAGATCGGTTCAGGCTAATATCGATAACGGTATGGATTATCTGCCTTTTGCATTGCTCGTGGCAGACGCGAACAACCTGAAAAAGATAAATGATACTGAAGGCCATGTTGCGGGTGATGAATATATCAAGGCATCGGCAAATCTGCTTAAAGACATATTCAGCAATAGTCCCGTGTTCAGAGTGGGCGGAGATGAATTTGTTGTATTTTTAAGGGCAGATGATTATATTGAAAGGAAAGTCCTGGTTGATAAGCTGCATAATGTGGTTCTGGAAAATCAAAAGAACGGCTCGGGACCTGTTCTTGCGGCAGGCGTGTCAGAATATATCCCGGGAGAGGACAGCCTCGTGACTGATATTTTTGACCGTGCTGACAGAAATATGTATGAGAACAAGCAGAAATTAAAGGAAAGGGTATCAATCCGATAGTTATGGATTGCACTTAAAGAATCAGTTTGGTTAGATGGATGTTTGAAGATGTATAAAGAGACGGGCAAAACCTTAATGCTGTTTACAGCTCTCGGAGCAGGCATGTTCCTGCTGACTGCATGTGCTGAGGAAGATGCGATCCTTCCGGAGCAGGAAGCGTGGATAGAGACCATGGAGGAATATTATCCCGATGATGATTTTACTTATGTAAAGCATGACAGGGAACTTTTAGATACTATTGATCCTTCTACGATCGTTGTAAGATCAGAGAAATTTCCCGGGCAAAATATATTCATAAAGGAAGACAGTGAAGGAAGACTTATCAGTAATTATCCGGATCTGCTCCATGAAGATGCCGTTGATAAATTTTATGAGGATAAGCTTGCGGAGTATATTGAATGTGATGAGATAAGCGTCGGATATGTTTTTAATGGTATGTGGTATGTGGAGCCTGTATCCGATGAGGAGTATATCGAACAGAATGCTGCGGACGA
Organism: Lachnospiraceae bacterium XPB1003; assembly: GCA_900102065.1. Taxonomy (GTDB): domain Bacteria; phylum Bacillota; class Clostridia; order Lachnospirales; family Lachnospiraceae; genus NK4A136. The sequence goes on from FMVK01000018.1 coordinate 36,905, forward strand.
CTATTATGCCAGATTCTATTATGCAGAGGGGCATGACTATCCGGAGCGTGATGAACTGGTTGATGATATATTAGTATACTTGAGTGATACCGGAGCTTATAAGGGTGCGTTTAATTTCTACAGAGCAGGGGGTGAGGAAAGAGATTTCCGCTTTAGTATATTGTTGACCTCTGACGGGATATTAAGAGACCTGTCTTATTATGAGGGAGAAAGTTACAGCGAAGATGACAGAGACAGGCTTGTAAATATGCAGAAGTTGGAAGATGTACTTAAGGAACGTGGATTATCGACGGATGAGTCCGCGGAGACCGGTGATTAATAGGTTCTGCCTGATGGGATAATTTATCAGTTTAATGAGTGGAAGTGTGCATGAAAAACGTATACAGGACTAAGGCGAGAGACGGCATAGTTTCTTTTCTTATGAAACATCCGGAACAGAGATTTACGGCAAAGGAGATTTTTGAAGCTGTAAACAAACTGACCGAGGGGATCAACAAAACAACGATATACAGGAATCTCGACCGCATGTGTGAGACGGGGGAACTGCTTAAGTTCAAGGAACCCAATCAGGATTCATGGTACTACCAGTATTCTTCAGAGCATGAACATTGCGACGAGCATATGCATGCCCAGTGCAGTGAATGCGGGAAGATATTTCATCTTGAGAAACCATTTGCGTCTTCCTTTGGGAAAAAGGTCCTTTCCGAGTATGGGATAGACATCGATCCGGCTCAGACCGTTATCATAGGAAAGTGTAATAAGTGCAGGAATAAAGCTAAAAACTGAATTTGCAAATTTGTTGCAGATTTCGTTGACAAGATTGCAACCGGTGCATATAATATGCAACTGAGTTGCAATTTTTATTTTAGGAGAGATCATATGTCTACAAGAGAAGTTCCTATTGTTATCATAACCGGATACCTTGGCTCGGGAAAGACAACACTGATGCAGAATATCTTAAAACAGGAAAAAAGGAAGATCGCACTTATCGTAAATGATATGGGAAGCATCAATATAGATGCATCTATATTGGATAAGACCGGAAATCGTGTCACTCAGGTTGAAATGGTTGAAATGCAGAATGGATGTATATGCTGCACGTTGCGTGATGAATTCATGACCGAGATCGAAAGGCTGTCGGCGGATAAAAGCATAGAGGCTATTTTTGTTGAGGCATCGGGTATCAGCGAGCCGTCATCCATAGCAGGAGCTTTTGTCAATTATGAGGAAATGACGGAGGATACAAGAGTCTATCTTAAGAGTGTTGTATCGGTGGTGGATGTTGACAGGATCTACAGAGAATTTCTTCATGATCTCGTGTCTGATGAAGATGCGGAGGATGGGGATGTGATCAACCTCATCATGGATCAGATCGAATTTTGCAATATCATGATCTTAAATAAGACTGATCTTTTGACTGCAGAGCAGCTTGAAGAAGTTAAGACAGGACTCAGAGGTCTGCAACAGGAAGCTGAGATGATCCAATGTGTAAACGGTGATGTCGATCTTGAAGTGATACTGGACCGTGAAGATTTTGACTTTGAAGAGGTTGAAGCCTACAGTGCCGTGCAGAGAGCTCTAAATAACTGCGAGCATGATGATGAAAAGGCATGCGTGGATGAATACGGCATCTCATCTTTTGTATTCGAGGAAAGAAAACCCTTTAACCGCGAAGCCTTCAACAGGTTTGTAGATGATTATCCCGAGGTTCTGATCCGTACTAAAGGATATATCTGGTTTTCGGATGACTGGAAGCACGTACAGCTTTTTGAACAGGCAGGAAGAAATGCTTCTGTTACGGAACTGTCCGAATGGGTATCGGCCTGGACCGAGGATGAGCTGGATCAGCTTGTTAATGACTATCCCGATATAAAGGATGATTGGGATGATACATACGGTGACAGGCTCAATCAGGTGGTTTTTATAGGTAAGGGATATGAAAAGGCCGAGATTGTAAAGCAGTTATATGACTGCATAGAAAAGGATGCATAAAAAATCTGAATATACAGTGAATGATCCTACAAAAAAAGAGAATAAAGATCTGACGATATAGAAGAGAATTTCCTGCCTGGGGGATGCCACAGGCGGGTTTTTCTTTATTTACATAATAATATATAATATATTGGTATTATTTCTGCGATATCCGCAGTACAAAAAAACGGAGAATTATCATGAAAACAAAACTTATAAAAGCAGTATTGACCGGGATCATGGCAGTGAGCGTAGTGGCACTGCCCGGATGTGCGCTGAGCATCCCGGGATTGAAGACAGAATCACATAAAGAGGACGATGACAAAGATAAGAAAGACAAAGATGATAAGGACTCAGATAAGGATAAAGAGGATAAAGAAGATGAAGAAGGCCTTGGAGTCCTGAAGAAAGAAGCACTGGCTTACTTTGGTACAACCTATGGAGATCATCTGGGTAACGGCGGTGACGAGGCGGAACTGTTACATGCAGGCAGATATACTGCCGAATGCACCGATCTCGATGCTTATGTGGTTTTTGAAGCTAAGTGGGATGATGATTCAGTTGACTATACTGTCGATGACGATATGAGCTTTATCAGACTTGAGGGTGATCTGAGCGCATTCTTTACCGGTGAAGTCGAAAAGATGAAAGCTGATGAATTCATAAAAGAGCTTGAAGAGAATTATGCTGTTACTTATGAATTCATGCAAAGCGGCGGAACAGCATATTATGTTTCCGCAGATGAGTTCCTTCATATAGAGCTTGCGGATAAAGATGATGACAGCCTTATCGCAGTTCTTGAGATCGCCTGCGGAGAGAATGACAAGATATCTTCCAATTCTTTCTGTTGGCTTATGGAAGAGAGTGAGGGTGATCTTTCTTTCTCTGATATACCGTCATGCTTTACGTTCTCTAGCGGTGCGGGCGGATGGTCCACCGATATTGAGATTTCGGAAGATGGTTCGTTTTCGGGAATCTTCCACGATTCGGATATGGGAGATACCGGTAACGGATATTCTAACGGAACGGTTTACATCTGCAATTTCTCGGGAAGATTTTCAGAGCCCGAAGCTACTGACGTTCCGTTTGTTTATTCCATGAAGCTGCTGGAATTAAATGTTGATGATGATGCGGAAGTAAACAGCGAAGAGATCATCGACGAGGTCAGATATGTATATTCGACACCCTATGGATTTGAGGATGCCGATGAATTCCTGCTCTATCTTCCGGGCGCTTCCTTATCGGATATGACGGAAGCGTGTCGGTCATGGATATTCATTTCCGAAGATATCTTCAGTGAAGTTCCTGACGGTTATTATGTGCTTTACAACGTTGGCGGTGAAGAAGGCTTTACGGCAGAGAATGCCGGTACTATCTGGTACAGAACGTGCAGATATTATTACAATGATGCATATATACAGTTTACACCGTCCTATTATATGGGAAGTTACTTTAACTTCTTTGAGGATGATGATTCACCTTCTTCTCTGTCGCTGGATGTTCCCTGGGACGGTAAGAGTTCAGATCCAATGGAATGTGGTATTGCATGGGGGGATGATGACGGCTCTGTCTTCGAGGTTACGGTGGAACCTTTGGACGGAGAGACTCCGGATGAGCTTGAATTCCATATAATTGTGAAATGCCTTACGGATCCACAGTATGATTTTACGACATGGGGAAGTGATGTTCCGGGAGAGTTTGAAGGTATATTCCATGAAGTAAAAGATTGATTTTTCTCTAAAATTGCTCTCCAAAATGCGATAGAGCCGTTTTTATTGGACATACCATGACATATCCTATAGTCAGTAGTCAGTAACGTATATATTGATTTTGACGTGGAGGTAAGGGTATGAAAGAAACTGAAAACTTTGCTATCGAGATTTTTGAATGTGATGATAAAAAATATGTTCAGTTAGAGGAGCTTTTGCTAAAGCGTGACAGGCTTTTCAGAGAGGCCGGCTCTTATCTGACCGCATTCACACAGGAATTCGGAGATATGATCAATGAGAACTTCGAATTGAAAGTCGAATGCATCAAGACAAAAAAGGCCATCAGCTACTGCAGAAGGCGATTAAACCGTGGCCTTCCCATTGATGCGGTAAGGATGAATGCCGAGATCGATAAAGAGATGAATCTCTATTATTTGCAGCTTGATGAAATGCTGGCGCAGACAAAAGCAGCCAGGAATGCCGGCAACCTCAGTGAATACAGTCTTTTTCAGGCTAAGAAGATATACAGAAGGCTTGTTAAGCTTATCCATCCCGATATCAACAGGAAGACGGAGGAGAATGATACGCTGAAGAAACTTTGGGGCAGGATCGAAAAAGCTTATCAGCATACGGATGTGGATGAGCTGGAAAATCTTGAGGTTCTTGTTAATAATCTGCTGGAAAAGCTTGGAGACGGCGGATTCGAACTGAATCTCGATGATCTGGACAAACGCATCGAGCGTCTTGAAGACAAGATCAATGAGATAATCACCTCTAAGCCTTATATCTACGGCGAGCTGCTTTCGGATGAGGATAAGAAGCAGGCTTACAGAGATGAGCTTGCGGCTGAGCACGATGACTATGAGCAGTATCTTGAAGCGCTGAAAAAGACACTGGATGAGATGTTAAGTGAGGGAGGTACAAGGATCATATGGCAAATGAACTGACTGTCGGGAAAGAGAATATGGTCTCCCTCATAAGCGATATGCCGCTGGGGGAGGTAATCAAGCCCCTCAGACAGGAAATATTATTATTTGATTCATATATCGCAGGAACCACGCAGGTTAAAGATGAGTCGGTTTTTGATGAGATCAAAGAGGGTGACTCTCTGATACTTCAAAGGGATCCGGATGACCGCTTTGATGAGAATTCCATCCTGATATTTGATGAGAAGAAAAGAAAACTGGGTTATATACCCGAAAAGGATAATGTGGTATTTGCCAGACTGATGGATGCCGGTAAATTTCTTACAGCCAGGGTAAATGAGAATGTGACCGGAGGGCCTTTCAGAAAGATATCCATCGGAATATACCTGGTGGATTTTTAAGAGTAATCCGGGAAGGAGTGGATCGACATGCCTAAGGGGACCAATCAGAAATTAAAACTCTATTATCTGAGCCGTATCATGCTTGAGAAAACGGACGACGAGCATATGATAACAATGCCGGAGATAAAGGAGGCGCTTGAAGCCTATGGCGTAACAGCGGACCGCAAAAGTCTGTATGACGATCTGCAGGCGCTGGAAGTCCTTGGGATAGAAGTGATCGGCGAGAAGGTCGGACGCAATTTTTATTATCATGTAGGCAACAAGTCTTTTGAGATCGCTGAGTTAAAGCTTTTGGTCGATTCGATCCAGTCTTCCAAATTTATAACCGAGAAGAAATCCTCGGAGCTCATCAAGAAGCTTACAAATATGGCAAGCGTATATGAAGCTGCACAGCTAAGGCGACAGGTGGTTGTTCATGGCAGAGTTAAGACCATGAACGAGAGTATCTACTATTTCGTTGATGATATACATCGCGCCATTGCAGAGAATAAGAAGATAAGCTTCGAATACATGAAATGGAACGAAGAAAAGAAGCTGGTCCGGAGAAAGGATACTCTGTATGTGGTTAGTCCCTGGGCGCTAACCTGGGATGATGAGAATTATTATCTGATAGCATATGACGATGCTGCTGAACGTATCAAACATTTCCGCGTGGATAAGTTAAAAAGCATTCAGGTCCTTGAGGACAGACGAACCGGTAAAGATGCTTTTAAGGCATTCGATCTGGCCAGATATGCCAAGATGAGCTTTGGAATGTTTGGCGGTAAACCGACAAAGGTTAGGATCAGCTTTGAAAATGATCTGGTTGGCGTGTTCATCGACCGATTCGGAAGAGATATACCCATTTATTCAACAGATAGGGAAGGCTGGTCAGAGACTTCTGTTGAGGTTGCCATGAGTGATCAGTTCCTGGGATGGATATTTGCGCTGGGATCAAAGGTGAAGATCCTGGGACCTAAGGAAGTAGTGGAAAGATTTAAGGATGAGTTGGCTGCCATGAAGCAGCTGTACGACCAGACATGATAAATTAAAAAGGAGCATACATGGGACTTTTTGATGGCTTTAAGAAGAAAATGACGGAACAGTCAGAAGAGGACAAGGATAAAGAGATACAAAGCATCTACAGAGAGATCGCTGAGATATTAGGTATCCCTGAATATAACCGGGGAATGATAGATTCACCCGATGAGTATTACAGGGAACATGAAGATATCTTTGAAGAACGCTGTATAGACGCAGACGAGACAGATGATATCAGATGGCTGGGCATCATAGATGAGATGATCGCAGCGGATAAGATAATTGAGTTTGACTTTAAAGACGAGTTGGAGGATTTCATTGAAGAGCTTAAAGATATCCTTCCGGAAGGCCTTACCGTTGATGACATTTCATTCGACAAGGACGGATATATTCCAGATTGGGCTGCTGCTATCAATGAACACTGGGAAGAGGACGGATATGTCCTTGCAGTATTGGATATCGACAGCGACAGCTATGTTACTTATGTATGCACAATGGATGTGTTTGAGGAGCTGGCTGAAAAAGCAAAACAGGTCGGTCACAGAGTAACTTATTGTCAGGACCTGTAGGATCGATATGAAGACAGTTAATGTAGTCGCAGCAGTTATCTGCGATGATCTGAATCGGAAAAGTAAAGTCTTTGCCACCCAGCGCGGATACGGCGAATATAAGGATGGCTGGGAGTTCCCGGGTGGGAAGATAGAAGAGAATGAATCACCCGAAGAGGCTCTTATCCGGGAGATAAGAGAAGAACTGGGGGTGACCATCGCAGTCCATGATCTCATCGATATCATCGATCATGATTATCCGGATTTTCATCTCCATATGTTCTGCTATTGGGCAACGGTATCGGATGGGCAACTTATGCTTCTTGAACATGAGGATGCCAGGTGGCTGGATGCAGACAGTCTTGAAACCGTGGGGTGGCTGCCGGCAGACAGGGGATTGTTAACCAGGATATCCACGGAACTGGAGAAAAAAGGCTGATGTACTGAATGCCTGTTGTAATAAAAGTCTGCTGTTATATTACTGACTTAGGCAGACTAAAGAATACAAAGAACTGAAGTTATATAGGAGCATTCCTGTAATTCAGAAATAACGCTAATTGAATAAAAAGAAACCTCAAAGTAAGATAAAGGTGTTCATCTTGGCGGATGAAAAAACATCTTATGCTAACCGGAGGTTTCTCAAAATGAATTTAACACAGAATGACAGACTTAAGCAAGTAACGGCAGATACACTGATTGTTGGGGTTGATGTTGGATCACAGACACATTTCTGTAGAGCGTTTGACTGGAGGGGATTTGAGCTATCCAGAAGAGTGTTTAAGTTTAGTAACGACCGAATGGGGTTCCTTACATTTCTTCGATGGACTGAGGAACTCTTG
>FMVK01000039.1 GCA_900102065.1 Lachnospiraceae bacterium XPB1003
GCGCACAACGCTATGTGCGTAGAAATCGAGTACCTGCTCCCGCGGGGAAAGAGGTCAGGTCAAGCAAGAAAGAGCACAAGGTGGATGCCTTGGCACTGAGAGCCGACGAAAGACGTGATAAGCTGCGATAAGCTGCGGCGAGGAGCACATATCCTGTGACCCGCAGATTTCTGAATGGGGAAACCCGGCAGAGCAAACCTCTGTCACCTTAACGCCAATACATAACGTTAAGGAGGGAACCCGCTGAACTGAAACATCTAAGTAGGCGGAGGAAGAGAAAGAAACATCGATTCCGAAAGTAGCGGCGAGCGAAATCGGAAGAGCCCAAACCATGGTGCGTGCACTGTGGGGTTCGGACTGCAAACGTTATCTTCAAGGATAGCTGAATGGCCCTGGAAAGACCATCCAAAGAACGTGAGAGACGTGTAAGCGAAATTTGAGAAGAGACAGCAGTATCCAGAGTACATCGAGACACGTGGAACCTTGATGGAAGATGGGGAGACCACTCCCTAAGGCTAAATACTACTCAGTGACCGATAGAGCATAGTACTGTGAAGGAAAGGTGAAAAGGACCCCGGGAGGGGAGTGAAAGAGAACCTGAAACCTTGTGTTTACAAGCGGTGGAAGCACTATCTAAAAGAAGTGCGACCGCGTACTTTTTGTAGAACGGTCCGGCGAGTTGCGGCCGGTGGCGAGGTTAAGGACTTAAGGTCCGGAGCCGAAGGGATACCAAGTCTGAATAGGGCGACAAAGTCATCGAACGCAGACCCGAAACCGGGTGATCTACCCATGGTCAGGATGAAGATGCTGTAAAAGGCATTGGAGGTCCGAAGCCACATCCGTTGAAAAGGGTGGGCATGAACTGTGGGTAGGGGAGAAATTCCAATCGAACCCGGAGATAGCTGGTTCTCCTCGAAATAGCTTTAGGGCTAGCCTTGTATTAGTCTTACGGAGGTAGAGCACTGAATTTCCTAGGGGGCGTCAAAGTCTACCAAAGAATATCAAACTCCGAATGCCGTTAAGATGATGTACAGGAGTCAGACTACACGAGATAAGTTGGGTAGTCAAAAGGGAAACAGCCCAGACCTACAGCTAAGGTCCCAAAGTACGTGTTAAGTGGAAAAGGATGTGGGATTTCATAGACAACTAGGATGTTGGCTCAGAAGCAGCCACACATTCAAAGAGTGCGTAATAGCTCACTAGTCGAGAGGTTCTGCGCCGAAAATGTCCGGGGCTGAAACACGACACCGAAGCTTAGGAATGTAGCAATACATTGGTAGAGGAGCATTGTTAAAGCAT
>FMVK01000020.1 GCA_900102065.1 Lachnospiraceae bacterium XPB1003
GGCACCCCACTATGGGTAGGCTGGACGAAGGAATTTAGGACACTCCTACGGGAGTAAGATCCTGTTAGACATGAGAGGTTAGCAGCCATAGGGAAGAATGGGACACAGATTCGCCTTCATAAAAAAGGATGACGTTATCTTTAGTGTACCCTTCAGACTGAAAACACATATGCATTGTACCTGAAATGACATAGTTTTTGCCCATTATTTATTGCTTATCATTGTTTGTAACTTATTAACCAATTGCATAGAAGGCTTAAATACTTGTTCTTTTGTGCAAAATATATAAGAAAGTATAGAGAGGAATATATAAATGGAATTTACCACAGATGTATTTAGCGTATTTGATAAGAAGTGGGCTCTGCTCACAGCAGGAAACAAGGATAAGTTCAATACAATGACTGTCAGCTGGGGCGGACTCGGAACGATCTGGGGAAAGTCTGTTGCAACAGTATATGTCAGGACATCACGCTACACTCATGAATTCATGGATGATAATGAATACTTTACAGTAAGCTTTTATCCCGATGAATACAGAAATGTACTCAGTGTTATGGGCTCAAAGTCGGGACGTGATATAGATAAGATGAACAAATCCGGGCTGACTGCAAAGGAACTGCCTCAGTCAATGACCTTTGATGAGGCTGAGGTTACATTTGTATGCAGGAAGCTTTTTAAGCAGGAGCTTAAGACTGAGAATATGCTGCCTGAGATAGCATCGAGATTTTATTCGGGAGATGCTGCTCACGACATGTACATTGGAGAGATCGTTGAGATCATAAAGTGAGCTTATTAAGTGATCTGATCCAGTGATCTTATAGCATGTTTGCATACATTAAGATGCAAGTATTGATCATGAAAGGGGGGACTGTTATGACTGTTAAAGAAGCAAGACAGATCGTCATGTCATTTGATGATAGTGGTAAGCCTTCGGATGAAGAGGTCTTCGTGTATACCGAAGCATTGAAGTTCCTTATCGATGAGGAACACGATCCCGGTACTATGATGCAGCTGGGCGGATATTATTATGAGATAAAGCGCTTTGATCTGGCTCTTAAATATTATGAGATGGCGGCTTCATATGATTATGATCCGGCATATGAGTGCCTGGGATATATCTGGTACTATGGACGAACAGGTGAAAAAGATTATAAGAAAGCCTTTGAGTATTTCTCTAAAATGATGGCCAAAGGCGATCTGGTTGCCACGTACAAAGTGGCTGATATGTATAAAAACGGTTATTACGTTGAAAAGGATCAGAAGAAATATGAGCAGATCATAGAGGATCTGTATCCGAAAGTTAAGGGTATGACCAACCTTTTTGCGCCTGTGCCGGAGGTTTTTACCAGACTTGCAAGGATAAGATCGTCACAGGGAAATACAGAAGAAGCTGTAAATCTATATCTTTTCGCAAAGAGATTCCTGGCCCAGAGGATACGTGCAAATGCATTTTTTGGAAATCTGAGCATCATGAAGTGGCTGATCGACGATCTGTATAAGCTTATAGAATTTGATAAAGATACTTTTGATCTTTATGATCTGTACTATCTGCTTAAGGAACCGCATAAGGTAACGTTCCTGTACGGCGATGAGGAACAGAAGCTTGAATCGGTTTTGGAGGGCGGCGAGTGCACGGTATGCTTTAACGGTAAGTGGTTCCACAATATTGATGATTTCTTTATGGATGCGGTACTTGACGATTTTAAGCTTACTACCATCAGCGAGGATCTCTACGGATTCAGAGTTGTGGAGTAGTGGTTATAAAAAATATAGTTGATTGGATATATTTATGAAAAAAAATACTAGAGTAAAACATCCGGTTCTTTTTGCTGTAATCAGGTTATTTGTTGTCGTGATCGTGGTATTTGTTTGTCGTGAATTTATGCTATTCCGAAAGGTCTTTGTAATAATAAGATCTGATGACGGCGAGATAAAGGTTACAGGTGTAACGTGCATAGATGAGATTGGTTTGAAAGAGATAGTAAATGAATCCGGAGAAAGATCGAAAGAATTTTATGAAGTATTACGTGACTGGGATCAATATGAAAACCATGCTGAATATGAGTACACAGTTAATTATAATATCCTTAATCATAATTACTTTAATGTAAAAGAGAAGCCGGGGACGGAGACTTATTACAAAATTGATTTCGAGTTGGATGGTGAACCGAATGTGGCAATAATTTCACATTTATTGGATTCCAGTAAACATGATCGTATGGTTTGGGTTATCGATAAAGATTATGATGGTCAGACTTGTTTATCTGAAGGCCATTGTGACAACGGCGGATTTAGAAAACACCTTATTTTATAGATAAAAATGAAGTTATTAGAATTCATTTTAGTCATGTCTGACAAAAAACTGAATTCGTTATGGATGGCAGCGACTGCTGTGAGTTTTATCACACGGCAGTCGTTTTTTTATGCCTGTTTTTTTATGATTGACATATACCCCTGAGGGGTATATATTTATAATATACCCACGGGGGGTATAATCCGAGACGGAAAGGGAACACAGATCATATGAAGAGTACAAATGATGAATGTAAAGAGTGCTGCTGTCATTCCGGAAAGCATAAGGAACGCGATGAGAAGGAATTCAAGGATCTGATGAACCGCCTTAAGCGTATCGAGGGACAGGTCAGAGGCGTGGAAAATATGCTGGAGAACGGAGATTACTGCACGGATATTCTTATTCAGGTATCCGCTATCACCAGCGCTTTAAACAGCTTTAACAAGGTTCTGTTGTCCAACCATGTTAAGACCTGCGTTGCGGACAATATCCGCAAGGGAGACGAAGACGTGATCGATGAGCTGGTTACGGTATTACAGAAACTTATGAAATGAGCATTGTAGTTTAATTTGTTGGAGTATAGATATGACACAATACAGTGTTACGGGAATGAGCTGCGCTGCCTGTCAGGCAAGAGTTGAGAAGGCTGTTTTGTCGGTGCCGGGAGTTGATACCTGCGCCGTGAGTCTTCTGACCAATTCAATGGGAATAGAAGGTAACGCTGATCCGGGGACGGTCATAAAGGCTGTTGTTGATGCGGGATATGGTGCTACGCTCAAAGATGGCGGGTCGTCTGATAAGAGTAGTATGAAGAATTACGAAGAAGAACTGAAGGATACGGAGACTCCAGGGATCAGAAAGCGGCTGATAGCATCAATATGTCTTCTTTTACCGCTTATGTATGTATCCATGGGGCATATGCTTATGAGTTTCCCTTTACCTCCATTTATGGACGGAAATCATATCGCCATTGGCTTATATGAGCTGTTACTTGCCGCAAGCATTATGGTTATCAATCAGCGATTTTTTATAAGCGGATCCAAGGCATTGTTCCATAAGGCTCCGAATATGGATACCCTGGTGGCATTAGGCTCTGCTGTTTCCTTTGCTTACAGTATATATGCTCTTTTTGCAATGACAGTTGCTGAGGCGGCCGGAGATTCGGATCGTGTTATGGCTCTTATGGATGAATTCTATTTTGAGTCTGCCGCCATGATACTGACACTGATCACTGTCGGAAAACTGCTGGAGTCGATATCCAAGGGGCGAACAACCAATGCATTGAAAGAACTGATGAAGCTTGCGCCCAAGACAGCGGTGATATTGGAAGACGGCAGGGAGAAAGAGATCTCTGTCGATGAATTAAGTATAGGTGACAGATTTGTCTTAAAACCGGGAAGCAGTATCCCTGTTGACGGAGTGGTAGTTGACGGAAACAGTGCGGTCAATGAGTCTGCACTTACCGGAGAGAGCATACCTGTCGAGAAGAATCCGGGAGATGCAGTATCGGCAGCTACGATAAACGAAAGCGGATATCTGATCTGTGAGGCAAAAAGAGTCGGAAATGATACAACACTTTCGCAGATCATCAGAATGGTCAGTGATGCGGCAGCCACCAAAGCTCCTATAGCAAAAATTGCCGATAAGGTATCGGGGATCTTTGTACCGGTGGTCATCGCCATAGCAACCATTACTTTTATCGCATGGATGATAGCGGGGCAGAGTGTGGCATTTGCGCTTGCCAGGGCTATATCGGTTCTTGTGATAAGCTGCCCATGTGCCCTCGGCCTTGCGACTCCGGTTGCTGTCATGGTAGGAAACGGAGTCGGTGCCAAGCAGGGGATCATGTTCAAGACTGCCGCTTCTTTAGAGGCAACAGGCAAGGTTGGCATCATTGCTCTGGATAAGACCGGTACAGTAACTGAAGGAAAACCCAGAGTAAAGGGAGTATATCCGGCACAGGGAGTGGATGAAAAAGAACTTCTTTCACTTGCATATTCACTGGAAGTCAAATCGGAACATCCTCTTGCGAAGGCTGTTACGGAGCATTGCAGTGATATCGGAGTTACGGCATCGGAGACGGAAAGATTTACCGCACTTCCGGGCGCCGGTATAACTGCCGTGACAGACGGAATGGAAGCAATGGCCGGTAGCCGGGAAATGATCTGTAAGAATGCGAAGGTGGATAAAAGTTTCCTGGATCTATCCGATGAGCTTGCGTGCCGTGGAGAGACGCCTCTTTTCTTCTCCAAGGGGGGTAAGTTTGCAGGTATGATATCCGTTGCAGATGTGATCAAAGAAGATTCGAAAGAGGCTGTTGCTGCGCTGAAACGGATGGGCCTGGATGTTGTGATGATCACCGGAGATAATGAAAAGACTGCATCTGCCATTGCCGGAGAAGCAGGTATTGATGAATTCGTCGCCGGCGTTAAACCTGATGGGAAAGCGGAAGCCATTAAGGAACTGCAGAAGAAGGGGAAAGTAGCCATGGTGGGCGACGGTATTAATGATGCGCCTGCTTTAACTGTTTCCGATATGGGCATCGCAATCGGGGCCGGAAATGATGTTGCAATAGATGCGGCTGATGTTGTTCTTGTAAAGAGCAGGCTTTCGGATGTGGCAGCTGCTGTCAGACTAAGCAGAGCGACTCTTAGGAATATTCATCAGAATCTGTTCTGGGCATTTGCATATAATCTCATAGGTATACCCCTTGCGGCGGGAGTGTTCATTCCGATTTTCGGATGGACACTCAATCCCATGTTCGGTGCCGCAGCCATGAGCGTATCAAGCTTTTTTGTTGTTTCCAATGCCTTAAGACTGAATCTTTTTGATGTACATGACGGAAGTAAGGACAGAGTGGTTAAAAATAAAAGTAATGATAATACTAACAATATAAAGGAGGATAAAAAAGAAATGGAACTTACTGTAAAAGGAATGATGTGTGCACACTGCGAGGCGCATGTAAAGGAAGCGCTTGAAAAGATTGATGGCGTAACAAATGTCATCGCAGATCATGAGAAGAACCTTGTAACACTTTCTGCAAATGCTGCCATAGATGAAAGCATTCTTAAGGCCGCTGTAGAAGGTGCGGGATATGAGTTCGCAGGGATCAGATAGATCCCCGCATTGATAAAGAGCTTATTTTATCCTGAATGTTTTGGGACCGAATCTGTATATGATCAGATTTGAAGCGAGGTAATAGGATATCAGAATGGCGAACCCGATCAGGGTGAGCCATTTTGCATTTATGGGAACAAAGATCAGGATAAAGAAGAACGTTCCGCTTATAAATGTAATGAACGCATACACGTACGACTTTAACAAAAAGTCGCTTGTATATGGCTGCAGGATATAATAAAGGGTCATATGACGGATCGAAAAAAAGGCAACTGCCGTAATGATCTCAAGGACAGTAAAACTGTATTGCCCTGCGTAATCCTCGCCACCGGTCAGAGCAAGGGTAATGACCGCAAATACTGCCATCATGAGAGCGGGGAGGATATTTAATCTGATGGCACTCAGACATCTTATGTTATACATTTTCCTGATGGCGCCCGGATCCTTGTAAAATCCGTACATCAGCATGGCGGAGTCACAATTGGAAAACATGGCCTGCGCCATGTGTGCACCGGAATTTATCACAAAAAGCATGAATAAGAATATGCCCGGGTGTCTTGAAAAAAGAAAGCGCAAGGTACTTTGGCTCGGCAGTTCGGATTCTTTTATCTCATAATGAAGGAAGATTGATGCAAGAGTGATTAAAACAGCACCTATTGCTATGGTCATCATCATCCTGCCGTAAAGTACGCTGCCGTGTCTTTTTATAAACAGGTCGTTGAGATACTTAAATCCTTTGGATCGTGACTCGACTTTATCATTGGTCTTGATCTCTGAGATCTTATATTCTTTGTAGCCTCTGTTAGCTTTCTTACATTTATCTTTCGAAATCTCGGTCTTCGTATGCTCGGCATAAAGAGCAGTTCTGTATAGACCATAGGGGAATTTCCTGATCAGGAAAAGTCCGACAGGAGCCGCAATGACTCCTATGGCTACAGCGATCTCGCAGACAATGAGCATATCATAATATATTACCCATGGTGATACAGCTGCACCTCCAAAGATAATGATCAACACGAGGATCGTTATGATCGCGGTGTTTCCTTCGATAGAAACGGTCTTTTCGCCTGACTGTCTTGCGGAAAAATAAAGCATCTGAAGTCCGAGACGTCCCACCATATAGCCGACGGCTGAGAGCGGAAGTAAGAGTGCGATATACCAGGGAACCTTCACGATTATAGCCGCAGGAATGGAGAAAAGCGTATAACCGATCAGGATGCTTGCGGTCTTGTACAGGAGTCTGGCGAGGACATATTTTTTCGGATCCATACCCATCATCAGAACTGCATAATTACCTTCCACAGTGGAACCGAAGATATTATGGAAGAAGGCAAAGATCAGAGAAAAATAAACAAATCCGTAGAGAAAGGTTGTGGCTGCGGTGTGGTTAGTAAAAGTGCTGACAGGTACGGAAACCAGAGCCAGGAACAGAACTATGCCAAGCTTGCCCAAAAACGCCTTAAGTATCTCTTTTTGGATCGAAATGATAAAGGCGATGATCTTTATAAATCTTATGCTGTAGATTTTTTCGGAAATATACTTCCCAATTATGGGGAGGCTTCTTAAACCGTGAAGTATAGAATTTATATTTACAGTATTTTTAAGGCTCAGGATTATTCTGAGGGAATCAAGTGTTGTCCGCATCTTTAAGTGCCTCAATTATCTTAATCTTAAAAGCTTCGTCTCCAAGGTTTTCTTTATCGACTGGCTCAAGTCGGCCGTGATTTAAGAGTATTATCTCGTCGCATAGATCAAGAGCAATATCCAGGAGATGGGTGGAGAAGATGATGACTCTTCCTGACTTCTGTTCCCTTAAAATGTCTTTCATTTCTTCTGCTACAACAACATCAAGCGAAGTTAACGGCTCATCAAGGAGCATAAGTTTCGGACCTGCGATGATGTTCAGAAGCATTTGCATCTTGTTTTTGGTTCCGTGGGAATAGTCCTTCATGAGACGATCCCTGGTATCTTCGGGGATCTTTACATAATCCATATATTCATCGATCGATCTTGGATTTTTTAATTTGTCCGAATGGATATCCATAAAAAAGCGAAGAAATTCCCTGCCGGTTAAAAAGTCGGGGACAGTAGGCGTGGAAAGAACATAGCCTATATCACCGGAATCTATGTTTTCTTTTTTATCACCGTCACGGAAAAAGAACTCTCCGCCGTTGCTGTCTATATCGCTGTTTATGCAATTGAAAAGAGTTGTCTTGCCGGCTCCGTTCCTTCCGAGAAGACCGTAGATCTTTCCTGCCTCAAAGGTATGATCACAGTCCTGTAAAACTTCATGTTTGCCGTAGCTCTTCTTTAAATGTGAAATAACAAATTCCATTTTAGGCTCCCCTCATTTTTTTCAGCCCTTCAACTATGGTTGTATATCAGGTTTTTGTCAAGTGATATAATAAAGGTATTGTGTTAGCTTATTTGGAAAGGGTGACGGAACCATCATGAAGAAAAACGGGACAGGTTTAACTATTGCTTTAGGGATCGTATTGATCATTCAGATCATTTTCATTGTTTTGATGCTTGCTTATGCATTCTTCGGAACTTATGAGCATGGCGTGGCTTCTAATTTCCTGTCTGCGTTGTGGGGGATGGGACTTGTCATCTTTCAGCTTGCATATAATCCGGTGCCGCTGATCATGGGTATAGTCGGACTTGTGAAGCAAAAGGGAAATGTACTTATGCTGATCATATCGGTTCTTTTGATCATTTCTTTCTTTATCAGTCCGTTTACGGTGCTGATCGCTATCGGGAAACAGTTCTGATACAGCCCGGATCATATCCGGATATGGAAAAACGAGACAGGGATGCCTGCGCCGGCTGATTATGGTAAAATTTAGATGATATATATATCACATTTGGGTGGGGGATACGATGAATAAAAATATATTTGTTCGTCTTCTTACATGTCTTGCAGCTGTAGTCCTTTTCTTTGGAGGGGCTCAGTTTTTTTATACGCTCTATTCCCGTTACCGGTTAAAGAAAAATCATAAAGAAGTCAGAGAGTATGTCGAAAGTCAGTTGAACTACGATCCGGAAACCATCGATGAACAGTTAAGTACCATGCAAATGTGGATGGATAATAAGTATCTTTATCCCGAAGACTATGGGATGGTTTATGAAAGAGCCAGCAATATATATAAATTCAGGGATGATTATGCCAATTATGCCAGATGTTTCGGCTACGCTATCTATTATCTGGAGCAGAGTTCAGATGTCGATTATACGGTGAATCTTGAGCTTGATCTTGCGATGTTCTATGTTGTTAACAATAATTACGATCTTGCACGTGAGGTTGTTGACAGAGTACTTGCAAATATGGATGTTGATAATTTACAAAGCCCTCAGGTTAGGAGTTATCTTGAGCGCTTCAAGGGGATGCTTGATGCAAAAGACGGAAATTACGATCAGGCGGCTGAGCAGATCCTTTTGGCGGAAAAGATAATGGATGGGGCGCCGTATGATTATTATACCGACTCCTATCGCGGTATCGATAAGGTCAATCTGGCAAAGATCCGTTTTTATCAGGGACGATATGATGAGGCTGAAGAATTACTTGATGAGCTGGATGGCTCTGAATTATTCGATCAGACCGAATATGCATCTATCATGGCCAGGGACTTTGTTCTTCCATACTTGGAAACCCGTATATATCTTTCGTTGGAAAAAGGGGAGGATGTAACCGGATTACTCAGAAACTATGTCGAACAGTGCGAGACATACGGTTACAATCAATGGGAAGTTCAGACTATTATGTACGTGAAGGATAAGCTTGGGGTGGCAGAAACTGACGAGTATCGCGAGATAATCGCCATGCTTGAAAACTCATATGACAGTTCTGCCAAATATCAGGGGACGAGATATACGAATCTTTTGAATGGCATAATAAATGATTCTTACGAGCATATCAAAGAAAGTTATGAGCTTAAAAAAAGGCAAAGGACCAGATTTTTGATATATGCCGCACTTGCTGTGTTTCTTATTTGGTCAGTAGCTTTCGTTTGGGCATTCATCAAGAAGAGCAGGCTGGATGGCCTTACAGGTATCGGGTCCAGAGGTGCTTTTAACCTTGAAATGAATAAAAACAAGCGTGCATACGGTATCATAATGATTGATATCGATAATTTTAAAAAGGTTAATGATACCTATGGCCATCAGAAGGGGGATGAAGTATTGGTTCGTTTGGGACAGATACTGATGGATATGAAGAGCCCTGATATACAGCCCTTCAGATACGGCGGTGAAGAATTTGTCCTTGTTATTTATTCCAGATCATTGCCTTTAGTTGTTAATATCGCAGAGCATGTAAGAAAGATTTTCGAAGCTCAGGAATGGGATTTTGGAGCTCATATCACCATAAGCCTCGGATGCGCTGTATCAGATGATGGAGACGACGTTGTGAAA
Organism: Lachnospiraceae bacterium XPB1003; assembly: GCA_900102065.1. Classification (GTDB taxonomy): domain Bacteria; phylum Bacillota; class Clostridia; order Lachnospirales; family Lachnospiraceae; genus NK4A136. The sequence goes on from FMVK01000020.1 coordinate 9,821, forward strand.
CGTGCGGATGATAATCTCTATATATCCAAGAAAACCGGTAAGAATAAAGTTACGGGATGAGACCGGATTTTTCCGGTGAGCTTATCTGATGAGACTATAAATTTTTAACCGGGAGGAACAGGAGAGAATGAAGAAGAAACTTATAACGGCAGTATGTATGGCTTGCATTCTTGGCGGATGCAAAGGTGTTGATGTCAACACCGATATTGATACGGATATTGATGTCAAATTTACGGAAGGTGATGCTGCTTTACCTACAGATACGACAAGTGAAGTTTCAGAGAATGATGCGGATATTGATACAGAAACAACAGAAGCTGCTGACGCAGGTGATGCCGATACTGATCAGGAACTGTATATAGAGACCGATGAGGATACTCTTGAATCGGTAATTCATGACGGAGATAAAAAGATTCCCGTCGAGATAGCTACGGGGGTATATGGTCCTTATATAAAGAAATACGATGTTGACGGTGACGGAGAGGATGAGTATGTGATCGCGGAATGTGAAGGAACGGGAACCGGCATGTCTATATATGGTCTTTGCATCGTGGAGATCGATAACGGCAGTACTGTACTTACGACTTACGACGGTCAGTATTTTACGGATATACTGTATGACAGGATTGAGACATCTTACGATAAAGCTTCTCATGAAGTGACTGTTACCGCAAAAAATGAAAAAGGAAATGAAAGCTTTTCGGTAAAGCTTGAGAGAGAAGAGGATCTTTATGAAGTTTATTTTGGAGATATCATAAGGATCAGACTTGAAGATGACGGTATCTATCTGTCTGCGCCTACCGGATATATCTTCGAGGAAGGAACTGCGCCGGATTACGAACAGGCAGTGGATGTCTCCGGTCCCATAACCGTTGATAAGGATTCGAACATTACTGTCGGCGATCTTTCTCTTGGTGAGGATGACGGTGACAAGAAATAAAATAATAAATTTATAATATTGCAGCTAAAGATCTTGGGGGTATTTCTTTGACTGAATTTAGGTAAGGGGGGATTTAGGTTGGCCGGAAAGAAATAGTTTGGGGTTAGCATTAAAACCGTAATGGCGCTGCATTCCCTTTTGAACAGGCGTTATTCAGGATGTTTGATAAGAAAAAGCCGTTCGCAGTATAGTTTCCGATGCGAACGGCTTGCTCATTTTAAATATAGATCAGAGCAGATTTTTAACTTTATCGATGAGCCCGGATGCTGTATTGCCGGAAAGCGCACTCTTTACGCCGGCAACGATCTTATCTTCCATTCCGTCGGGGATATCGATGCCGGAGAGACTTTCGATCGTCTTTACGGGATCGTCCTGGAATTTTTTGAGAAGATCCGGATCATTTTTTACTTTTGCAACAACATCATCAATAGTCTTTTTGATATCCATTTTTTCTACCTCCATAATGATTGATTATACAACTTTAATATAAAAACTTCACATATCCGCAAATGAGAGGATACTGCGTCTTCAAATTGAATGCAGAACGTATGTTTGCTATAATCGAGCCATGGCAGATGAAGATAAGAAGATCGGATATGAAGATATGCTTACCATGCAGGCGCCGGTTTCACGCAGGGGGCATATGAGCATGTATCAGAGATCGGCTCAGTTTATGCCTTTTGCGGCATTGACCGGGCTTGATGAGATCTATGATGAAACAGAGCGACAACATACGCTCAAAGTCATGCTTGATAATAATATGAAGCTGTGACTTTTCTTTAAAACCGTCACATGGTAAAATAAGTTGACATAATTTTTGGGGTGATTTTAAGTAATAAAATCACGTTTGTTTTTTTGATCAAACGAATTTTCTAAGTGAGTTTTTATATATGGGCAATTACACTAACGACTATACGGGGCTTGACGGACATAAGAGAAGAAAGCACAGGAGAAGCAGAAGAAACAGGCGGTTACGCAGAAAAAAGAGACAACAGGCAGCACTTTTTATCATTATCGCAATAGTAGTTGTTGTGGTTTTGATTCTGGTGGGAGTACGGATCTTCGGACATTCGAAGAATGTTACCGATCCCGGAGCGGGTGGCGGTACGACGCCTGTATCGGAGGATGCTCAGACAACCGTATCCGACGGCGCTTTGGATCCTGTATCCGGGGACAGTGCGGCGCAGGTTTCGGGAAATGAGGCTCAGCCTGTTACATATGATTCGGAATATGCAAGGCGCATAGGCGCATTTACAGACAGGATCGTATCCGCAAATGAAGCTTTGCATGCATACAATGACAAGCTTGCTGCACCTTTTTATCAGGGTTATACGACATATGCGGATGATGATACCAAGGGTGTTCCTGCGGAGAATGTTGTGAGCAAGCATGTGGTCCTGATAGATATGAAGACGGGACATGTGGTTGCGCAAAGGGATGCAGATTCAATAATCTATCCTGCATCAATGACTAAGGTGCTTACTGTTCTTACAGCATCGGAGATCTTAAATGAGAATGATGCGGATATGGAAGATACTTTTGAGATCACGCAGGATATAACTAATTTTGTATTCTCAAACGGATGCTCTGCAGTATGTTATGACGTGGGCGAAAAGGTGCCGGTCGGTGAACTTTTCTACGGTACCATACTTCCGTCCGGCGGAGATGCGGCGCTTGGACTTGCTTATTACTCCTGCGGCAGTGTTGATGAGTTTGTTGACCGTATGAATGAAAAGGTATCGGAACTCGGACTGTCATCAACGGCTCATTTTGCCAATCCTGTTGGAATCTTTGATGAAAATAACAAGTGTACGGTCAAAGATATCGCAATGATAATGAAAGCGGCACTTGAGGATGTGCGATGCTACGACGCACTTTCCGAGCATAAGATGATGACTTCCGCGACACCGGAGCATCCTGACGGCATCGAGATATCCAACTGGTTCCTCAGGAGGATCGAGGACAGATATATGCCGGGCGTTGTGGTAGCGGCTAAGACGGGATTTATAAAAGAATCCGGAAACTGTGCTGTGAGCTACTTTGAGGCAGATGACGGCGGACAGTATATATGTGTTACTGCGGATTCAACTTCTTCGTGGCGTGCGATATATGACCATGCAGTCATCTACAATCTCTTCTGCGGAGACGGAAGCGAAGAATCCAGGGCAGAGATAGAGGCACATCTGGTTGATCTTACAGCTGTTGAGGAATAATAAAAGCGGCCGAACAGGTTTGGAAGTAAAACAGGGGATGACATGATACAGGATATCGGTGAGGGAAAACTTGATATAACATATGAGCGGTCTGTTCCCGCAAAAGGAGACAGACTGCTGCTTTACGGATATAAGGATAAAACAGTATTTTTAAAAACTTTTGAGGATGGCACTTCGGACGTGCCGGAATATCCGCTTGAGTGTGGCGAAGAGAGTGTTTTTCTGTTCAGGATAGCGGGAGTCGGATATTATACGGTCCTTAAGGACAGAGCAGAGATAGCGGGAAGATCCGGTTATTCGTATGAGAAACTTTCCGTACTCAGGAGATCCGCATCAAAGGAACTGAGATTTGCAGGGGCCACGGGATGGCAGCTTTACAAATGGTATATGGACAATCGGTTCTGCGGAAGATGCGGTGCGAAGATGGGCTTTGGAGAAAAGGAACGTTCTGTAGTATGTCCCGACTGTAATTATACGGTTTATCCCAAGATAATGCCTGCTGTGATAATAGGTGTTACAAAAGGTGATGATATACTTATGACCAGATACCGAGGCCGGGAATATAAAGGGCATGCGCTGGTTGCGGGTTTTTGTGAGATCGGTGAGACTCCGGAGGATACGGTCAGACGCGAAGTCATGGAGGAAGCAGGGATCAGGGTAAAGAATATCAGGTATTACAAAAGCCAACCATGGGGATTTGATCAGGATCTGCTGCTCGGATTTTACTGTGAAGTTGAAGGAGACAGCACGATAAAGATGGATCCGGATGAATTGTCCGAAGCTGTCTGGGTAAACAGGAGTGAGATAGAGGAAAAGTTCGAGGACATGAGCCTTACGAACGAGATGATAGTGAGTTTTAAAGATAATAATTACGGAGGAGCTTGATTATGGTAAGACATGTGATCGTTTGGAAGATCAAGGATGAGTTCGCGGCTGATGCAGCGAAGATCAAGGCGGGAGTAAAAGAAAATCTTGAAGGACTGGCAGGCAGGATCCCCGGAATGATCGATATAAAGGTTATAACGGAAGGGCTTGCTTCCTCCAACGGAGATCTGATGCTTGATGCGTCTTATGAAGATGAAGCATCGCTTAAGGGATATTCGGTTCATCCCGAACATGTGAAAGTGGCTGATACTTATGTTAGACCTTATATGCAGACAAGAATGTGTTTTGATTACGAAAAATAATCGATAAGGAGCTTATCTGTTTATGAAAAAGAGGATCGCAGTCTTTGCAAACGGCTGGAGCACCGAAACCCTTATTCAGGCTTTGAAAGGAATGAAGGAGAGCGCAGCCTTAAGTGATCATGATATTTATGTATTCTTAAGCTATGCGACATATTCCGATCAGGATGATGTAAAAAGAGGCGAGCTTAATATTTATAAACTTGCCCGAATGGAAGACTATGACGGAATAGTCATTTTCTCCAATTTCCTGAATTCCGATGAGACTGCGGTCAAGTTGGCTATTGAAGCCAAGAAAAAGGGAGTCCCTGTAGTCAGTATCGGTATGGACATCGAGGGAACTTCATATATCGGTATCAAAAACGATATAGGTATGAGAGGCCTTATTAAGCACCTGATCGAGGTTCATGGCGTAAAGCGTATCGTATTTATAGGCGGTTCCAGAGGACATGTGGACAGCGCGGCCAGACTGAGTGCTGTACGTGATGAGCTTGAAAGTCACGGCCTTACACTGGATCAGGAAGATATTTTCTTTGCAAACTGGTCCAATTCTCCGACGATCGAGGTTATCAAAGGGACTGTTGCTTCCGAAAAGGGATTGCCCGACGCATATGTATGTGCCAATGACATAATGGCTCTTGCTGCAGCAACGCAACTTTTCAGAATGGGCTATGAAGTAGGTAAGGACGTAATAGTAACGGGTTTTGATAACATTATGTCCGGACAGCTTTATTTCCCTTCCATAACTACTGTTTCTCTTAATTATGAACAGATTGGAAAGGTGGCCATACAGACTTTGATGGAGCGTGTGGATAATCCAAATGCTTATCCCGAACCTTTATTGATCGACTCTGAGCCTGTGATCGCGGAAAGCTGCGGATGCCCCGGCAATTTAGATTACAGAAAAGTTCGTGATGAATATTGCAAGCAGTCTTACCACAATGTACTTAATACAAACTACATTGACGGAATCGAGAGAATCCTTTTCATCATGATCTCCGGAGCAAAGGACTATGCTTCGTTAAAGGCGGCGCTTGAAGCACATTACGCGAAGGAACACCGTTACGAAGGAGAAGATTTTTATATCACGATCAACAGAGCGTATCTGGAATCCATGGAACCTGAGCTGGATAAGGCGATCAAGGGAGTATATGAAGATATGCAGGATACGCTGGTGGCACTTGTCGGAGGCAGGATCGAACAGCTCCCGCCTGCCGATAAAGATAATCTCGTGCCGGGATATGTTAAGAAGGACGGAGAACAGAATACCTTCTTTTTCATACCTCTTCATGACGGCGAGCATAATTACGGCTATACGATCGCCACAGGTACGGCACAGCTTTTGGATAACGGCTATTCGCTGTTCTATTACAATGAGAAGATAAGGCATGGAATGCTCCAGCTTCGTACCAATCTGAGACTCAATGCAGTTAATTCGGAGCTTACCGAACTTTATGACAAGGATCCGATGACCGGATTGTTCAACAGATTCTGTTATGAGAAGAAGGCAGTGCCGCTTTTTGAGGCGAGTCATTCCGATCACAGCAGGATAATGATCATGTTCATAGATATCAATTATATGAAGAAGATCAATGACGTCTATGGTCATATACAGGGAGATAATGCGATACTTAAAGTCACCGAGGCTATTAAGAGCAGCATTGAGGAAGGCTGGCTTCCTATCCGCTATGGCGGTGATGAATTTGTAGTGATAGCGCCTAAAGCATCCGAAGAGAAGGCGAATGCCGTTCAGTCATCCATAATGTCTTATCTTGACAGGGTGAATTCCGAAGAGGGCAGTCAGTACAGTATTTCCGTAAGCTGCGGCTATGTGCTGACAGATCCGGACAAGGACGATAAGCTGCAGGATTATATCAAGGAAGCTGACCGGCTTATGTACGAACTTAAAAAGAAACGCCACGAAAAAGATTCCGAAAGCAGACAGTAAATTCGGCTTTTGTGCAATATTAATATTTACATCTTCTAAGATTTGGTATATTCTGCAATAGTTTTCATACACAGTTATCCGTATCAGACGGATCGTACAAAGGAGGAAACTATGAAGAAGAAGATCGTAAGCATGGCAGTTGCGGCAATCACAGCCCTTTCACTTACTGCATGCACCAATGAGCCTGCTCCCTCACCCGCAAACGGAGAGGGCGATGCACAGGCAACAGCAACAGAGAGCGGAGATGCAGATGTTGCTCCTGCTGAAGGCGTTACAGGTGACGCATCGGAAGTAAAGATCGGTGTTATACTTGTCGGCGATGAAAATGAAGGATACACTTACGCTCATATCGATGGCGTAAAGAAGGCTGCAGAGGCAGTAGGTATCCCTGCTGACAACATTCTCTGGAAATATTCAATCCCCGAAGATGAGAGCTGCTATGATGCGGCTATCGATCTTGTTGATCAGGGATGCACAGCTGTATTTTCTAACAGCTACGGTCATCAGTCATTTATGCAGCAGGCTGCTGAGGAAGAGCCTGATGTACAGTTTGTTTCAATGACAGGTGACACCGCTGCAATGAGCGGACTCGATAATTTCTCCAACGCATTTACAAATATCTACGAAGCACGTTACATTTCAGGTATCGTTGCAGGTATGAAGATCGCTGAGCTTGTTGATGCAGGCGAACTGAGCGATGAGAACTATGATGCTGACGGAAATGTTATGATCGGTTATGTAGGTGCTTATCCTTACGCAGAGGTTGTTTCCGGTTATACAGCATTCTACCTTGGAGTAAAGAGTGTTTACGAAAAGGTATCTATGGAAGTTATCTATACAAATTCCTGGTTTGATATCGCAGCTGAAGGTGAGGCTGCTAATTCACTTATGGCAGACGGATGTGTTGTTATCGGTCAGCATGCCGATTCAACAGGTGCTCCCACAGCTGTTCAGTCTGCACATGATGCCGGAAAGCCTGTTTACTCTGTAGGATACAACGTAGATATGTTAGGTGTGGCTCCCACAGCTGCTCTTACATCTGCAACAAACAACTGGTCTGTATACTACACAGAGGCATTCAAGGATATCGTAAACGGCGAGAAGATCCCTACAGACTGGGCTAAGGGATACACTGAAGATGCCGTTGCCATTACAACTCTCGGTGAGTCTTGCGCAGCAGGAACACAGGAGAAGGTTGATGAAGCTATCGCTGCCATCAAGGATGGTTCACTTCATGTATTTGATACTGATACTTTCACTGTTGACGGAGCAAAGGTTGATTCTGCTCTTATAGATATGGACGGTGATTTCGAGAATGATGACGCAGAGGCTGTTTCCGACGGTTACTTCCACGAGTCAGAGCTTCGTGCAGCACCTTCATTCTACCTCAGAATCGACGGTATCACAGAGCTTACAGCTGAATGATCAGTAAATTCTGTGACTTGGATCTTAGATGATCCAAACGGCCGGGGCGGGAATCTGCTCCGGCTGTTTTTATTGCCAAATGATGTGTCTGCAAGTATCGCATTTTGTCTGCCGATGTGGTAAATTAGGTGTGTATATCTTAAATGACAAGCATTATTCCTGAGAGAGAGCAAAATGAGTGAAACAGTGATTGAACTGAGGAACGTGACTAAGACTTTTGGCTCTGTTACGTCCAATGACCATGTGTCAATGAAGATTGAAAAGGGTGAGATCCTGGCACTGCTTGGAGAAAACGGCAGCGGAAAGACATCCCTTATGAATATGTTATCCGGAATTTATTTTCCGGACGAGGGTGAGATCATCCTTAACGGAAAACCCGTGACAATAAGAGACCCCAGGGATGCATATGAGCTGGGGATCGGAATGGTACATCAGCATTTTAAGCTTGTGGACGTATTCACGGCATCGGAGAATATGATCCTTGGTATCGATGCCAAGGCTAAGCTTGATCGAAAGAAGATCGCAGCTCAGATAAAAGAGATCTGCGATAAATACGGATTCGTTATAGACCCTGATAAAAAAGTATATGACATGAGCGTATCCGAAAAGCAGACTTTAGAGATCGTTAAGGTCCTCTACAGAGGCGCGGACATACTCATACTTGATGAGCCTACTGCCGTTCTTACTCCTCAGGAGACGGACAGGCTTTTTGACGTTATCAGGAATATGAAGAAGAACGGCAAGACCGTTATCATAATCACTCATAAGCTTCATGAAGTTCTTTCCATAAGTGATCGCGTTGCAATACTGAGACGTGGTCAGTATATCGGTACGGTCAATACTTCCGAGGCCACCGAGAGTTCTCTTACGGAGATGATGGTCGGTAAGAAAGTCGAACTCAATATAGAGAGGCCTGTCATTGAGAATAAAGAACTGTTGCTGGAAGTAAGAAATCTCAACTGTATCAATCCCGAAGGTATCAAAGTATTAAAGGATATCAATTTTGATGTATACGGGGGTGAGATCCTCGGTATAGCAGGCATATCGGGAAGCGGTCAGAAGGAACTGCTGGAATCGATAGCGGGACTTCAGAAAAACGAAAAAGGATCCAGTATCATTTATTATCAGCCTCATGCAAGGGATGAGAGCATAGACGGAGACCAACTTGTAGGAAAGACTCCCAGAGAGATAAGGGACCTTGGCATCAGGCTTTCGTTTGTACCGGAGGATCGTCTCGGAATGGGACTTGTGGGATCCATGGGCATGACAGAGAATATGATGCTTAAGGATTATCGTTCCAACGGCCATATATTTGCAAATGTTAAGAAGCCCAGAATGCTTGCGGAGAAGATAAAAGATGAGCTTGAAGTGGTCACTCCCAGCATATCAACGCCCGTAAAGAATCTTTCGGGAGGTAATGTTCAAAAAGTACTTGTGGGCAGAGAGATCGCAGCATCACCTACTGTTCTGATGACTGCTTATGCCGTAAGAGGTCTTGATATCAATACTTCTTATACGATCTACCATCTTCTTAATGAACAAAAGAAAAAGGGATCGGCTGTAATATTTGTCGGAGAAGATCTGGATGTTATGGTTGCTTTATGTGATCGTATCATTGTCTTATGTGACGGAAGGATAAACGGCGTTCTGGAATATAAGCCTGACGGAGATAATAAAGATTTTAACAAGGGAAATATAGGTTTGATGATGACTAAGATCGATTATAAGGATGAGACTGAGGGAGGTAAGGCAGATGAGTGATAATTCCGCAGTTAAAGATCCTTTTGTACGTGTTGTAAAAAGAGACGGTATGAAGTCAGGCTCAAAGATAGCTGTCAGGATAGCATCCGTTATCGTAGCGCTTATAGTTTGCGGAATATTGATCAATATGATCACGGGACTTAATCCACTGGTCGTTTATGAGACAATGTTTCAGGGAGCTTTCGGAAGCACCAGAAGATCTTTTTCTACCATCAGGGAAATGATGATGCTTGCCTGTGTTGCTATCGGGCTTGCTCCGGCATTCAAAATGAAATTCTGGAATATCGGAGCCGAGGGACAGATCCTTATAGGCGGTATAGTTTCGGCGGCATGCATGATAAATCTGAATAAGCTTCCTGCAATCCCGCTTCTTCTGATCATGTTTGTTCTGAGTGCTGTTGCCGGTGCTCTTTGGGCATTACTGCCTGCCATATTCAAGGCTAAGTGGAATACCAATGAGACACTCTTTACGCTTATGATGAACTATGTGGCTATCCAGCTTACAAGCTTCTTCGTATCAAAATGGGAAAATCCCAAGGGTTCCAATACGGTTGGTATCATTAATTCAAATACTCAGGCGGGATGGTTTCCGGAGATATTCGGGCAGAAGTATACTCTCAATATCATTATGGTCATTACTTTAGCTATCCTTATGTGGATCTATCTTAAATATACGAAACACGGTTATGAGATCGCTGTTGTAGGCGACTCTGAGAATACCGCGAGATATGCGGGTATCAATGTTTCCAAGGTCATTATCCGTACTATGCTTTTATCGGGTGCTATATGCGGTATAGCCGGATTCCTTGCGGTAAGCGGAGCTTCACATACGATCTCTACATCCACGGCAGGCGGAAGAGGTTTCACTGCCATAATCGTTGCATGGCTTGCCAAGTTCAATTCATTCTATATGCTTTTGATCGCGCTTCTCCTTGCATTTTTAGGAAGCGGTGCGACAGAGATCGCATCCAAGTGCAAGCTTAATGATTATGCATCCGACATGATAATCGGAATAATCCTGTTCTTCATTCTTGCCAGCGAATTCTTCATCAATTATCGTCTGGTATTCAGAAAACATGCAAAGGAGGAAGCATAATGGCTACGTCTCTTATTCAGCTATTACTCGGTGCCGTTGCTTTCGGAACTGTCATAATGTTCGGATGTATAGGTGAGATAATCACCGAAAAAGCCGGCAATTTAAATCTGGGTGTTCCGGGGATCATGTATCTCGGAGGAATAGCGTCGCTGGCATCTGTATTTATTTACGAGGGAAGTACCGATACTCCCAATAAACTGTTATGTGTGATCATCGCGCTCCTGAGTGCGTTTATCGCATCGGCTTTAGGCGGACTAATATATGCATTTCTGACGATCACTCTTAAAGCAAATCAGAATGTGACGGGACTTACACTTACGATATTCGGATCGGGAGTGGCTAATTTCTTCGGAGGTTCTCTCAATACTCTTGCGGGAAGATTCGAGCAGATAGCCGTACCGTTTACCAGTGCTGCTTTTAAGGCTGTAACGCCTCTTTCGAAAGCCGGTGTCGTAGGCAGGATCTTTTTCTCATACGGCTTTATGGTTTATCTTGCTGTTATCGCGGCTGTTATCATTCACTACTTTTTAAATCATACCAGGAGAGGCCTCAATCTCAGGACCATAGGTGAGAATCCTGCTGCAGCTGATGCCGCAGGTATCAATGTCACAAAGAATAAATATCTTGCCATATGTATAGGTGCCGGTATATCGGGATTTGGTGGCGTTTATTACGTTATGGATTATATAAAGGGAACATGGGCAAATGACGGATCCATAGAGACGCTCGGCTGGCTTGCTGTTGCGCTTGTTATATTCACAACCTGGAAAAGCATCAATGCAATCTGGGGAGCATATCTATTCGGCGTACTGTATTGGATGTATCTCTATATCCCCGGGCTTACAAGAGGCTCACAGGAGATATTCAAGATGCTGCCTTATGTAGTTACGATCATAGTGCTTATAGTTACCAGTCTCAGGAACAGCAGGGATAAACAGCCCCCTGCAGCTTTGGGACTTCCTTATTTCAGAGAAGAAAGATGATTTAGGCAGAGAAAACATTCTTTGCGGAGGAGAAAAATAAATGGAACTTCTTGAGAATCGTATCGCTAAAGACGGAACAGTTAAAGAGGGCAATGTGCTTAAGGTTGATTCTTTTTTGAACCACCAGATGGATATTGGTCTCTTTAATGAGATGGGTAAGGAATTAAAGAGGCTTTTTTCTGACAGGAAGATAACCAAGATCCTTACTATTGAAGCATCAGGTATCGCCATCGCAGCTGTAGCCGCTCAGTATTTTGATAATGTGCCTGTTGTTTTTGCCAAAAAGTCTCAGTCCATCAATCTGGACGGAAGCGTATATTCCACAAAGATCCGTTCTTTTACTCACGGAAGGGAATATGATGTTATTGTTTCCAAAAAGTATCTCTCACCCGAGGATCATATCCTTGTAATAGATGATTTCCTTGCCAACGGCTGCGCCATTGAGGGACTTATTGAGATCATCAAGGAATCCGGAGCTACAATAGAGGGCGTTGGCATAGCCATAGAGAAGGGCTTCCAGGATGGCGGAAAGAAGCTCAGAGAATCAGGCGTTAATCTTCATTCTCTTGCTATTATTGATTCGATGGATGCGTCAACGGGCAAAATCAATTTCAGACATCTTTAATTAAATATCCCGTTATTATATAATAATATTATGTTTTGTAAGTGGTTACAAACAGTATAACGGAGGGTAGTGGCATATGAAGAATATTCTTTTTATCGCATCCGAGGGTGTTCCTTTTATCAAGACGGGAGGCCTTGCCGATGTGGTTGGATCGCTCCCGAAATGTGTTGATAAGAGATATTTTGACATCAGGGTCATGATGCCGAAGTATATGTGTATGAGTCAGGAAATGAAAGACCTGATGAAATATAAGACACACTTCTACATGGATTTCCACTGGAATAATGAATATGTTGGCATTCTTGAAGCTGAGGTTGACGGCGTAAAATATTATTTCATCGATAATGAAATGATGTTTGGCGGTTTTAAGCCTTACAGCGGTAATGTCTATGATGATATAGTAAAGTTCGCATTTTTCTCCAAGGCGGCTCTTTCGGCTATTCCTTTGCTTGGATTCGAGCCGGATCTGATCCACTGTCATGATTGGCAGACGGGACTGGTACCTGTTTATCTCAGAGAGCGGTTTGCGGATAATCCTATGTTTTCGAGGATGAAGTCTGTTATGACTATTCATAATCTCAAGTTTCAGGGAAAATGGGATGTTCCTGTGGTTCAAGATATCACGGGTATTCCCGCAAGTTACTTTACACCTGATAAGCTCGAGGCATATAAGGATGCAAATCTGTTAAAGGGCGGACTTGTTTATGCAGATGCGATCACAACCGTCAGCCAGACTTATGCGGAAGAGATCAAGACGCCTTTCTACGGTGAAGGTCTCGACGGACTGCTCCGTGCAAGGTCTGACAGCCTCAGAGGTATATTGAACGGGATTGATTATGATGAGTACAATCCTGCGGCGGATAAGTATATAGAGTATAAGTATGATGCCAGGAATTTCCGTAAAGAGAAGATAAAGAATAAGCGTGCTCTTCAGAAACAGATGAATCTTGAAGAGGATGATCATATCATGATGATAGGCGTGGTATCCAGACTTACGGATCAGAAGGGATTTGATCTCATCGCCTATATCATGGATGAGCTTTGTCAGGATGCTGTGCAGATAGTTGTACTGGGAACAGGCGAAGAGCGTTACGAGAACATGTTCCGACATTTTGAATGGAAGTACGGCAATAAAGTCTCTGCAAATATATGCTATTCCGAAGAGCTTTCTCACAGGATATATGCAGCATGTGATGCATTCCTTATGCCAAGTCTGTTCGAACCCTGTGGACTTTCGCAGCTTATGGCTCTTCGTTACGGAACGATACCCATCGTCAGAGAGACAGGCGGTTTAAAGGATACGGTGATGCCTTATAACGAGTTCAACAGCACCGGAACCGGATTCTCTTTCATGAATTATAATGCACATGAGATGCTTGCAACTATCAGATACGCAGAGAAGATATATTATGATAAGCGACGCGAGTGGAATAAGATGATAGACCGTGCGATGGCTGAAGATTTCTCCTGGCATGTATCTGCATCCAAATATCAGGAGATGTACGATTGGCTGATCGGATAAGAGGTGACTGTTAATCAATGATCAAGACACTTGCTTGGAAAAGATTTTTTTCGGGTGAGTGTCTTTTTATATTTAAGGATTAATACAGTGGGAGGGTGAACTAAAATGAAATACGACATAGACAAAGAGTTAAAATGTCTGACTGTATTTAGCGGATCCATGGTGGGACGCCTTTATCCGCTGGTCAACATCGGTAATAAACTGAATAAATGCAGATCAGACAGGGAGGTTACCGTTAAAAGGTACATGACTCCCGGATACAAGGGAGATAAGATCTCAACTGTGGTAATAGAACCTAAGGAATGCAGCGCCTCATTGCCCTGTATCATTTTCTATCACGGAGGCGGCTTTTTAATGAGCGCAATGCAATCGCATTATCAGATCGCCAAGTGGTATGCAAAGCGAGCAAACTGTAAGGTTGTCATGCCTGATTATCGACTGTTGCCGAAGCATAAATATCCTGTCGCAATAGCAGATTGCTATAAAACATATCTTTGGGTATTAAAGAATGCTGACAGGCTGAGTATCAACAAAGATAAGATCATCATCACAGGAGACAGTGCGGGAGGAAATATTACCGCTGCTGTAACTGCGATGTTAAATGATAGAAAACAGACGCTCCCAAAAGGGACTATGTTGATATATCCGGCTTTGGATAAAAGAATGAAGACCGGATCCATGTCTCGGTTTAATGATACTCCGATATTTGATTCAAAATGCGCGAAGATATTTTGGAATATGTACCTGGAGAATAAGGATGCGGAACGGGCCAAATACGCCTCTGCTTCGGAAATAGAGAATTTAGGGTTCTTCCCCGATACCTATATTGAAGTGGCTGAATATGATTGCCTTCACGATGAAGGTGTGGAATTTGCTGATAAATTGTCAGCTGATGGTGTTAAGGTTGAACTTCATGAGGAAAAGAAAACCTGTCACGGATATGAGGCTGCGCTGAAAAGTGATATTGTAAAGACTTGTATCAACAGGAGAATCAATTGGATCAATAATATTTTTGAGTGACCGGTTGTCGGTCTGAAAGAGGAGTTTGTTATGGATATAAAAGAAGCGATCATTAATCGTCACAGCGTAAGACACTATAATGATAGACCCATCGATGATCAGACTAAACTCAAGCTTGAGCAGCTTATTGCATCGGTGAATGAGGAGAGCGGGCTTCATTTCCAGCTCTTTTGCGACGATCCTGAGTGCTTTGCCGGATTTTTGGTTCATTTCGGAAGATTCAAGGGAGTATCTGATTATATTGCGATCGTAGGCAATACATCAGTGAATGACTATGAAGAAGCATGCGGCTATTACGGAGAGAAGCTGGTACTGGAAGCACAGATGATGGGACTTAATTCATGCTGGGTTGGAGGATCTTTCAGTAAGGGAAAGTGTAAAGCTGAAGTTAAAAGCGGAGAGAAGTTACTGGGAGTGATCGCTATAGGTTACGGTGTTAATAACGGAAGTGCCCATAAATCCAAGCCTGCTGCCAAGCTGTGTACGGTTCCCGAATCTGAGATGCCTGACTGGTTTAAGGAAGGCATGAAGGCGGCAATGCAGGCGCCGACAGCTCTTAATCAGCAGAAATTTACCATAGAACTTCAGGGAGATGTGCCTAAGATCATTTCTAAAGGCGGACCTTATACAAGTGTGGATCTCGGAATTGTTAAATATAATTTCGAAGCGGCTTCGGGTCATAAGGTCAAATTATACAAATAATGGATGATTTTAGAGTTATATGAGATAGGCCTGCGCTTACTCAATAAATCCGAAAGCTGTCAGATAGACCATAGTGCAGAATAACAATATCATGACAAGCGATACCCAAAGAAGAGGCGGAGTGAAGAATACCTCAAGAAATTCTTTTATGTCCTCCTTTTGGATCGGATTGCGCTTCTGTCTGTACAGTTTCTTTTTTCCTTTTTCATCGATCAGATATATCCATGGATTATCATAGATATCCATCCTTCCGTATTTAACAAGTAATACGGGGGAGAGCGGGACCGATATGCAAAACCATACGGCTGAACCGCCAAGATTGAGCCTTCCAAGATCAAAACCGTTTATGAGCAGAGCGAAGATAACGGGTAAAAATACCACGCCAAAAGTGATAGCAAAAGCTCTTAATACCCTGAGTGGAGTAGTGAATCTGATCTCAACAGGTACACGATACCCATTGATATTCATAAAGAATATCGGCGGGATCACGGGCTTTTTTATTTCATTCTTCGACTGAACCAGCTTGTTTTCCGCGCGTATGTAAGGGCCTCCCTTTGAGGTAAATATCTTGCGGTATTTTTCCAAACCGAATGTATCTTCTTTTTGCTGGCTGTATGCTGTAAAGAAAATGAATATAAAAATTAAAGCCAGGCAGAGTGTTGCTTCGATTATAAGATCTTTTTCGGCACCGAAAATAAACATGCCCAGAGCTACGCTTAAGGATCCTGCAACGGTAGCCAGGATGGCTTTGAGCCACCAGGGGAGAAGCAGATATTTTGAATCCTTACAGGCTCGAACACTGACTTTTCCGGTCTGTCCGTTCACTGCTGCAATATATCCGTCAAAAGTAAGATAATAAACCGGAAGAAGGACAGGCATTCTAAGCATATCGTCGGATTTCGCATTGACTTCTACCGCTTTGGTTTCCAGTTTTTTACGGATCGCGGGTTTGTAATCCTCACCAACTTCAACATTAATGCGCCTGACAAGTTCGTCATCGGAGATGTCGCCGATCTTCACGCGATGTCCGGCGATATAAGAGAAATCAAATTCTACAAGTTCTTCAAGGTCGAAGGGTTCCATTCCGTCAAGGAGCTGGTTGTCCAGTTTTTTTGAGCAATTAACAAACACACTGTCAACAAAACCGCTGCAATCGTATATACTTCCGCCGTCTATTCGAAATACCGAGCATTCTACAGGACCTCTGACCAGCTCGTATGGAAGATAACATCCGGTCAGATCGTTGATCTTTTCACGTATGGCCCGGGCTTCTTTCTTAGATTTGTTTTTATCGCACCATTCGGATAGGATATTTTTGGCTTCATCATCCGTTATTGAAAAGGGAATGATCAGTTCGGGCATATTGAATGCATTTACAAATGCACGTCTTACAAGTGATCTGCCGCAAAAAGAACAATTTGCCACTGCATCGCCCTTATCAAAAATGATCTCTGCGCCGCAACCTGTACAGTGAGCTTTTTGAAGCGTGAAGTTCTTTATATCTTTGTTCAGTTTCTGCTTATGGATTTCGCGGAAACCCTTATGATCATTTTTTGCGCGTGCTATTCCGACGGGCTGCCCGCAATAACTGCAATTATATATATGGTGCCTGATATCATAATTAGCCGGTGCACCGCATGAAGGGCAATGTATGTCATATATTTTTCTGATCTTCTGATTTTGGTTAGCGTCGGATGTGTTCATATAACTGATTCTCTGTATATAAGTTTTATATCGCCGGATAAGATATATTGTTGATCATTCGACGGGATAATGCTCGTTATCGAATGCTTGTTTTTGATGAACGGAGATATCTTGCTTAAATTATTCTAACATAATGTATTGGTGCATGCTATCAGTGGGAAAGCATGTAAAGTGTTTCGGGAACAAAGGTTTTTTATGATAAAATATGCGTTGCTGTAAATTAAGTATATTATGAAGCCGTAAACCGGCTGCAGTAAAGTTTTGATCAAATGATTAATTATAAGGAGTTCATAATGATTAAAGGATTACATCATATTTCATTAAAATGCGGAACCGAAGAAGAATTTGAAAAAGCGAAAGCTTTTTATATCGATCTTTTAGGCTTTTCGACAGTCAGGGAATGGCCTGATGGGATAATGATCGATTTCGGTAACGGCATGCTTGAGATCTTTAACAACGGAGAGGGCATCAAGACAAAGGGCGCATTACGTCATATTGCTTTTGCTACGGATAATGTTGACGAGATCATTGATAAAGTTAAAACTGCAGGATACGAAGTGTTTATCGAACCCAAAGATATCATCATAAAGTCAGAGCCGGAATTCTATGCAAGAATGGCTTTCTGTTACGGACCGCTCGGTGAGGAGATAGAATTCTTTAAAGAGCAGGCACAATAAGCCTGTTATAAGTGCAATATTCGGAAGAAAAAAATATTTTGGGAAAATTAACTTAAAAATAATTATGTAAAGTGTTGACAGATTTGGTCTATAGTTATAGACTAAAGATGGTCTATAGCTATAAACCGATTATTCTGTGCCGAAAGGAGGATATTTAATACATCATGTCGGACATACTGCTTAGTGAAAGTGAATACAGGATGATGGACATCATATGGGATAACGAACCGGTCGAATCAGGCCAGCTTGTTAAATTGTGTGACAGCAGATTATCCTGGAAGAAATCCACTACTTATACGATGTTGAAGAAACTTTGCGATAAGAACATAGTTAAGAATGTTGATTCGGTCGTGACTGTTGTCGTATCCCGAGAAGAAGTATTGTCAAAGGAGAGCGAACATGTTGTCAAAAGAAGTTTTGGCGGTTCGCTTCCTGCTTTTGTAAATGCTTTTCTTGGTAACGGTAAGCTTAGCAAAAAGGAAGCGGATGAACTGATCAACTTGATCGAGACACACATGAAGGATGAACAATAGGCAGTGTTCTGATAAAGAAAGCATTTTATGGCTGATATATTTCAAAATATATTACAAATGAGCATCTATGGCAGCATAGCGATCGTCGTGGTACTTATCCTGAGGAAGTGTTTTAACAGGCTTCCCAAAAGGGTGACCTGTTTATTCTGGCTTATCCCGGGGATCCGTCTGATCTGTCCGTTGAATTTCGATACGATCTTCAGCGTGATGAATATAACAAAACTGTCTGATGATGCTGATAATACAATTAACAAGGTGGCAGATGCTGTACTTCCCGCAAGGAATCCGGGGGCTGCTCCTAAGCTCGTCAATAATGCAGCGGGGGCAGTTACGTCAAACGGATTTTCAAATGCTTTTTCGGATCCGCATACCATCATAGCTTTTATCTGGCTTGCAGGTGTGATCGTAATCATGACATATCTGACTGTAAAGACCGTCAGGATGATGAGTATCTTAAAGACTGCAAGACTTGCTCCCGGTGGAAAGTATTACACATCGGATATTGTAGATACATCTTTTGTACTGGGACTCATTAAGCCCAGGATTTATATGCAGTCCGGATTGACGAAGCAGGAAGAAGCATACATACTTCAGCATGAACGCATGCATATAAAAAAGATGGATCATATTACAAGGATCGTAGGTGTACTTATGGTCTGTGTATATTGGTTCAACCCTTTCATCTGGGTGGGCTTTGGCAGACTGTGTGCTGATCTTGAAATGCGATGCGATGAGGCTGTGATAGACCGAATGGGTGCCGGGATCAAAAAAGAGTATTGCCGCTCGATGGTTAAGCATGCCACCGAGCGAGGGACAGATAATCGTGGCATCTATGCAGCATTTGCCGGCGATAATTATAACGGTAAGGAGATTAGAATGAGGATTGAGAATATAAAAGGATATAAGAAAGTATCAAGGATAGTAGCCGGTGTGGTGATAGTATTTGCGCTGGGAACCACGATAGCTTTGTCCTCCAGAGCTCAGAACAGGAGCGAAAAGGATAGCAGCACCGATGCGGATACCGAAGAGACTGTAGCAGTAAACGAACAGGCTTCCGCAACAGAAACAGTGGTTGCGGTGGATCAGGATGAGGATAAAGTAGGAGCACCTGTTTCCGTTCCCGGTAACATACTTCTTGATATGACGGAAGAAGAAAGTCTTGAAAATTACGGGAAAGAGAATTTTGAGATCCCCGATGATGTAGTTTACAGTGATTCCGGAAGACCTTACAGCAAGACTTATGATTACAGGAATACACCTATTCTTAAGAAACTGGCCGGCATATTTGAAAAAGAGGGATTTGAGATCATGGATCCCGATACGGAATTCCTTGATAAGGAAGGTAATCCCTGCACAGGAAGAGAGCTTTATACATTAAATGCCTTTAAGGAAGATGAAAGAGGCGTTATGTGCTTTAATGTTTATATGGTTTCTGAGGAATATGCCCGTGACAGCTTCGATGAGGTCTATATGAATGACGGTGGTATATGGAGTTCAAATCCTTATGGTGAAGCTGAGGATTGGAATCCGGATGACATTGAAAACAACTGGTATGTTGTAAGAATTTATGATCCTGAAACATCTGTAATGATGGATATGTCAGGAAATTATGAATATGACTGGATGTCACTTGGGATGTTTGATTAACATACGATAAAAATTTTCTATGAGCGGGTTTGTGAGAAATCTCAAACCCGCTTTTTTGTATCGGCATAAAAATAAACCACCTGCTATGCAGGTGTGTTCCCAAAAAGCTTTAGCTTCAAGAAAAAACCTCCAAGAGTATAATTAGTGCAGGTTCGCCAACTGCAAAAATTACATCAAGGAGGTATCCGAAATGGATAAAAATAGTTTAGCACACAGTGCGTCCTGAATGCTATATTTTCTGAGAAATGTAGCAGTGTTCTTCTGGAGATGGAGGAAGGCCCTCCGCAATCGCCATACAGGTGGAGATTGCAAAACACTCATAGATGCTGCGAGGAAAAGTCGTGGTATTGAGCGTATGAGAAAAGGTAGCAAAGAATGCT
>FMVK01000022.1 GCA_900102065.1 Lachnospiraceae bacterium XPB1003
AAGAATATATGGAATTGCGTAAAATGGTTGGATGGGTTGAGTTTCCCATTGAACAAGCCAGGGCATGTATAGAGAAAGCCTATATGATTCAATGTGTTCGTGATGATGAAAAAGCTATTGGAGTTGTTAGATTGCTTTGGGATGGAGGGTATATCGCTTTCTTGTCAGATGTTATTGTTGATCCGAAATATCAAGGACAGGGAATAGGCCGCAAACTGGTTGAAGCAAGTATCAGCAAACTGAAAGACGGAATGAAACCCGGGTATAAAGTTAAACTGACTTTGAATTCAGCTAAAGGAAAAGAACCATTTTATGAAAAATTTGGGTTCAGAGTACGCCCTAATGATGATGCGGGATCCGGAATGGATCAATGGCTGATAATGGATGAGACTTAAATTCCAGGATAATTAATCGAAAACCCTAGGAGAACGAGCATGATACTTTCAGATAAGACGATAATGAAAATGCTTAAAGAGAAGACACTGACGATCGAGCCAGTAACGGACGAACAGATCCAGCCTGCCAGTGTGGATATCCGTTTGGGAAACACTTTCAGTGTCGTTGATGATTCTCCATCAAGTGTTATCACTCTCGAAAAAGAGATCAATTATAAAACCATCACTACCGATACATATCTGATCATGCCGGGACAATTTGTTCTTGCTACGACGATGGAATATTTCGAGCTGCCGGATAATCTGACCGCTTTTGTTGAAGGAAGAAGTTCTCTTGGCAGAATGGGGCTGTTTATCCAGAATGCCGGCTGGGTCGATCCGGGATTTAAGGGAGAGATCACATTGGAATTGTATAACGCCAACAGATGCGCAATTGAATTGAAAGCCGGCAGAAGAGTTGGTCAGCTTGTATTTGCGGAGATGGATGACGTAGCGCTTAATCCGTACTGCGGTAAGTATCAGGGTCAGACAGGTGCGACCGGTTCAAGAGTGTATAAGGATAGAGAAAACAGTTGATTTAATAAACAGTTTTATACACACTAAGGGGAATGGGGATATAACGAATATGAATGCAAGAGAATACTTGGAAATATTACATGTAGCCGAAAGACTTAAAGACACGCCAAGGCATTGTACAACCACGAACGGAAGAACGGAAAGCGTGGCTGAACACAGTTGGAGAGTATCACTTATGGCTTCGCTCCTGAGACACGAGTTTCCGGATCTTGATATGGATAAAGTTGTTAATATGTGTCTTATTCACGACCTTGGAGAGTGCTTTACGGGTGACATTCCGACCTTTATTAAGACTGATGCAGACCGAGAAACAGAAGATACATTATTAGATCAATGGGTCAGATCGCTCCCGAAGGAAATATCTGCCAACATCTCTGCTCTGTACAGGGAAATGGATGCACAGGAGACGGCTGAAGCCAAACTATATAAGGCGTTGGATAAACTTGAGGCTTTGATCCAGCATAATGAATCACCGTTAAGTACATGGTCAGAAAATGAGTACGAGCTTAATAAGACATATGCTTTCGATACGGTGTCATTCTCGGAATGGCTCACAGAACTACGCAAAGTGATTCTTGAAGATACTGTTGCCAAACTGGAACAGGAAGGACAGTAGCCTGCTTAATCAGGAATAAAATGAACTATGAAATATGTGAACCCGATGGCAGTTTATCCTGAAATATAGTTCCGATATAACGCACTAACACATCGGCACGACAACCCGGAAGTTTTGAGTGTCTCAAAATTTTATACCCATTTCATACGCCTTGGAAAGATGTCGAGCAATATTTTCACTTCGTGCTTCTTCATTCCAATGCGTCATACTATCAAAAATAACCATTTCTTTCTCTTTTGCTCTATTACGAATTCTATCTCCCAACATTACTGTTTCCATAGCACTCTTTTCCCCTGTTTCAATGAGAGATTTCATTGATTTTCCCGCACAAACTATAAATAATGCTTTTTCAAGAACCTTCATAGTAGGATCTGGCTTATAAGCAAATCCTGTTGTCCAAATCCGATCAAACCAACCCACAAGCTTTGCGGGTGCTTCTGTCCAAAATACAGGATATATAAATACAATTGCATCACTGTTCTGTATTTTTTCCTGTTCGATCAAGACATCTTCTGATTTTATCCCATCAATCCTGTAATAGGTTTCTCGTAAATATTCTTCTTCACTTATATCTGTTTTAAAATCCATTTCATATAAATCAGATATTAAAATCTCATGACCTGCATCTCTTAAACCTCGTTCAAAAGATTTATATACATCATTCGTAAAACTATCTTTTGAAGGATGGCAATATACAATAAATACTTTCATACCAATACCTCTATCAAACTCCAATCTGTCTTAGTCCGTCATGCTGAAATATATTAGTTCAAAGTGTCCAACATCATTCGCATTAATACTGTTCCTTCATTGTTCTCAAGTTCCTCAAAACCGATTTTCTTATATAGAGCATATCCTATGCTCATAACTTCGGGTTTTGTGGTAAATCTAACCTCTTTAAACTTTAATTCCCGGCACTTATCGAGCATTGCATCAAGCATTTGCCTGGCATATCCCTTACCTCTATATTCAGGTTTTATATATAATCTCTTAGCCTCGGCCATATCATCATTAATCTTCTTAATGGCTATAGTTGCTATAGGCTTTTCATTCTCATAGCCAAGAAGTAAGGCTCCGCCTTTATAAAAGCCTTTCAGATCAGACAGTTCTTTATCAAGCGAAACAAAGCAGGCTTCAGCTCCTTTAATTTTGGAATAATCAAGAATAAGATTCTTTGCAGCTTCATAATCATCGCATTCTATTATATTGATCATCTTCACACCTTCTTTTGAAACCACATAAGATCGTACCATCTGTCGAACTTTTTCCCGACAGATACCATATGGGCAACCTCCGAATATCCTTCACGTAAATGAAACTTGTAACTATCATGGGAAAGATACTCATCCTCTTCATCAATATATGCTACACCTGCAAGAAGATTAACAATCCCTCGTTTCTTTAATTCTTCTTCCAAGGCTTTATAAAGCATAGAACCCGCTCCGCATCTACGATATTCTTTATCAATATAGATTGAGGTGCTAACGGTCCAGGAATATGCTTCCCTCGTGCTATATGGGCCTGCATATACATAACCGATTATTCTGTTATCCTTTAAGCAGACCAGATAAGGGTATTTTTCTTTAGTATGGCAAATCCTCTCTTTGAATTCATCAACACTTGGAACATCATATTCAAATGATACGGCCGTATTTAGCACATAATATGAATATATCTCAACTAATCTCTCTGCATCTTCTATATGCACTTCTCTAATCTCAAAATCATTCATAGATATTTTCCCATCGTAAGTTATCCTGAAAGATATTACCTATCCTTTCACAGGTCCTCAATTAAAAATGGTAACATGTATATTGGATATAATTTCAACATTTCACGGTTGCCTATATCTTTTTGTGATAGCAATATTTCCTTCGCAACATGCTTTGAATACTTTTTCTGAAATTCTGTAATTGATTCATGCTTGCCAATTCCGGATGACTTAACTTCAATCGGAACTATCTTTGTTTTTGAAGCAAGCAAAAAGTCAACCTCATAATAGTGAGAACTGTTTTCTTTCTCCCATGTATGATAATAAAGATCTATATCCGATCCGGCGATTATCTGAGCAACTGCATTTTCGTATAAATATCCCAAATTTGCAGGAAGCGAATCACTTAACAATTTCGTATAAATGTTTTCATCCGTCTTTCCCGACGATTTGAAAATCATGGTAGTAAATAACCCTGTATCAGCCAAATAGAGCTTGAACGTATCATCATCTCTCGTTTGAGGTAATGTAATGCTCGGATTAAGTACATTATGGCAGGCTAATACCGCCTTTGAATCCCGCAAATCATGTAAACGTTCTAAATCCTTATCAATCTTTTTTTTGCCCGTAGCTGCCGAAATAACATAGCTTCTTTTATCCGTTGCCAACTGCGTTGGAACAGAATCATACATTCTTCCGATCAGTCCGGTATCATCAATTTTGAAGAAATCGTCTTTATATAAATCTATGATTTCTCTCTTTACTTCATCGATTTCTGAAAAATTCCTGCCTTCCACATATGCTTCTACAGCCTGGGGCATTCCACCTACCGCCATATAAATTCTGAAATCCCGCATCAGCTTTCTGTTTAAGGAATTTCCAACCGGCTTTCCAAGCTTATATAAATCCCGCAATACGCCATAAGTATCATTTCCAATGGCCCACATAAATTCTTCGTAATCCATCGGATATATCTGTATTTTCATTTCCTCAGATGGAAGCACTATATCCTTGACATTCTTTTTTATACTGATCAGAGAACCGGTCTCAATATAGTCATATCTTCCGTCCGCAACCAGGTATTTTATAGCCTGACGTACTTTTGGCATAAGTTGTATCTCATCAAATATAATGACGGATTCTCTTTTATATAATGTTATCCCCGTTGCAGTTTGCAATCTAAGAAAGAAAATGTCCGGATTTGCTATATCATCGAACACATCAAGGACATCCTGTGTTATGTTGGCAAAATCCACTTTTATATATGACCTATACTCCTGCTTTGCAAATTCTTCGGCAATTGTCGATTTTCCAACACGCCTGGCCCCCTCCAAAAGCACAGAATACTTTGGTGCCTTTTTTTCTTTCCAATTTTTTAGCTTTTCTAGGGCTTTTCTTTTGAACATTTCAGCTCCTCAAAACAGTGTTGTTCCATTTCTTCAAAATCACAAATAGATTATAGTACCGTTTCTTCAAGATTACAAGGGCGTTATTCCATTTCTTCAAAACTAATTCCTGCGTTTAGTACCGTTTCTTCCTGATTTTGAGGGAGCCGTTTTATCTTTCGTGAATCGTAGTCAAAATATGATGCAGGTATCTTCTGCGTGTAGAGGACAAGGCATTGGCAGAAAACTATTTGAAGCAGGAAAAGATGAAGCCGGAAAAGCCGGTGCAGAGGCTTTGTACATATCTGCTTGTTCTTCTGAGGAGACGATTGCATTTTACAGAGCAATGGGAAGTTTTTAACCACAGGAAATGACGTTGAGACCTGCGCCCTCCTTTCGAAAGCGTAGGTGCAATCGGGGCTTGTTCCCAATTGCACATTTCGTGAGCCGTAGACGCCGGATGGCATTTGGGGCTCTTTTTATATGTTTGGGTTGACAAATTCGACACGTGTGTCTAAAATATAAAAATAGACACGTATGTCGAAAAGGAGAAACTCATAATGCCGGGAAAGAGAGAGAAAACGAGAGAATCGATTATAGATGCGTCATATGTACTTTTTGCAAAGAAGGGTTTTAAGCAGGTGACCATGAAGGATGTCTGTGAAGTCACAGGCATGAGCAGGGGAGGACTTTACAGTCATTTTTCCGGTACGGATAAACTCTTTGAGGCTTTGCTTGAAAGAATCGCGGAAAACAGTGCCATGGATTTTCATGCTGAGATCGAAGAAGATTTTTCTGCAAAAGAGATTCTATTTAGGGCTTTGGATTTGATGGAAGAAGAGATGAAACATCCTGAAGATTCTTTAAGCGTTGCCATTTATGAGTATGCTGAAACGGTGGATTCTGATGTGATGGAGAGGCTTAATCGTAATGCGGAAAGGAAATGGAAAGAACTTGTTTTATATGGAATCGAGCGTGGGGAATTCCGAGATGTGGATGCTGATGAGATAGTGAATGTGATTCTGTATTCTTATCAGGGCGTTCGAATGTGGAGCAGGATTACACCCATGAAGTCAAAGACGATATGTTCCATAACAAATCACATTAAAAAGCATTTGATAGGAGCATTCCTGTAATTCAGAAATAACGCTAATTGAATAAAAAGAAACCTCAAAGTAAGATAAAGGTGTTCATCTTGGCGGATGAAAAAACATCTTATGCTAACCGGAGGTTTCTCAAAATGAATTTAACACAGAATGACAGACTTAAGCAAGTAACGGCAGATACACTGATTGTTGGGGTTGATGTTGGATCACAGACACATTTCTGTAGAGCGTTTGACTGGAGGGGATTTGAGCTATCCAGAAGAGTGTTTAAGTTTAGTAACGACCGAATGGGGTTCCTTACATTTCTTCGATGGACTGAGGAACTCTTGA